>NZ_JBGOSH010000010.1:0-204548 GCF_041537925.1 Ruegeria hyattellae
ACTCCGGCCAATTAGTCACCTTGTACTTGGCCGCCGCGAATTTGCCACGACGGCTGGCATTGAATTTGTGGGGCATACAAGGCAACCTTCGGTCTAACAGCACGCGGTTCCTCTACGAAATCGGCGACCCATGCAACAACGCTCGTTCTTGGCCAGATCGAGGCCGACTGTTGTAAGCTGCATTGGGTGGCTCCTTTCCTAGCAGTTCATGACAACTGCAGTATGGCGCATTGCGACGCCGGTGGAGCAGGAGCCATCCACCCCATCCCGCAAGTCGACACCGTTCGAAGTTCAGCAGCGGATATGAAGAAGCCACTTTGGGGCAGCACAATTGGGATGTATGTGTAGAAATGAATTGAGGAAGCGGGGTGTCCCTAGTGTGTTACAAAGAGCGCCCCTGATCGATTTGGGAAAAAGATGATGAGCGGCGGTTCTGAAACCTACCAAGGTATCTGCTATTGCGGCGCATGTAGTGTTTCTACCGTCGGTAAGCCGATGGTCATGGCTTATTGTCATTGCCACTCCTGCAGAAAATGGCATTCGGCGCCGGTCACTGCTTGGTGTCTCTGGTCGGCAGACAAGGTCTCGTTGACGGGACCGACGGTTCAATCGACCAATAATGATGAAAGCCATCGTGTTTCCTGCGGCAAATGCGGGGGGGCGTTGGTGAACATCAAACCTAGTAAGGACATTGTAGCGGTCTACGCGATGTCGCTGGCCGAATCCGGGTTGAGCTTCGAGCCGACTTTTCACATCTTCTACGGCGAGCGTGTTTTCGACATGGCCGATGGCCTGCCGAAGTGGAATACGGTTCCGACATCGTTCGGAGGAGATGGGGTCGCTGTGCCCGAACCGGACAGAACCGGTTGGATATCCTTGAACACGCGAGCCAAAGGGTGAAACGCAAACTCACTTCGATCTTGGCTGCCGACATTGTCGGCTTCTCGCGGCTTGTGGAGGCCGCCGAGGAAGCCACGCTGGTGCGTCAGAAAGAACTGCGCCTGTCCGTGTTTGACCCCGGCATCGAGCATGCTGGGGGTAAGATCATCAAGTCGACAGGCGACGGATTTCTGGCCGAGTTTTCAAGCGTGGTGGAAGCGGTGCGGTTCGCGATTTCGGCGCAAGAAGCGGTTCGCGCAGAGGAAGAATCCGCGCCTCAAGATCGGCAGATCAGTTACCGCATGGGCCTTCACATAGGCGACGTCGTTGTCGATGACGGTGACATTTATGGCGATGGTGTGAATCTCGCGGCTCGCTTAGAAGGCGCAGCCCCGACGGGCGGAGTCTGCATCTCCGCTGCCGTCCGTGATCAGATCGTTGGCGTAATGGACGAGTTGTTCACGGATGTCGGTGAGTTGACGCTGAAAAATATCTCGCGTCCGATCCGCGCATTTGTCTGGCCCCCCGACCAACGTGATGCAATGAACAATGCCACCACACCGCCCATCGGGGTAACATCCAAAAAACCAAAGATAGCCCTCGCTGCGTTCGAAGCGCTTGGCAACAATGACGATGCCAAGATGCTGGCCGAAGCCTGCAATCACACGGTAGAGGCGGCGCTTGCCAATCTGACGGGATTGGATCTGATCGCTCCCGACGCGGACCCGGATCATATCGCCACCGCAGTGTTTCAAGCCTCTGGCAACCAGGTCCGAGCCACCCTTAAGCTGCGTGAAACGAGTACATCGGCAACCTACCTGACCCAGAGGATGAACGGTGATCTTTCGGACCCCTTCGCAGCTGAGGATCTGTTGTCAGGGGAAATCGCGACAACGATCCGATACGGAATTCTGCAACGAATTGCTGAGCGCGCGGCTGAGACAGAAACAAACGATCCCGAGGCAATGCTGAACCTTGCAGGGCACTACATGATGGGATCGCAGCCTGAAGAATGGGAGGCGGCGGGCCGTCTGTTGGACAGGATCCTGACGGTCCAGCCACGCAATTTCATGGCCGTTGGGATGAAGGCGAACACGTTGATCGGCGAATTGGTATGGGGTTACCGTCCGATAAACCCCGAGGATATCGAAGCCGCCGACGCAGGGTTGAGCAAAGCGGTGTCGTTGAATGACCAAAGCGACTACGTGCACCTGATCCGGGGGATTTTTCACTACGGCATTACCGGCGATTTGGATGCGGCGGTGCGATGTGTTGAACGTGGGTTCGAAATCAATCCGCAGTTTGCCCAGGGGCATATGGTACTTGGCTGGATCCAGAACTTGATGGCCCAACCAGAGCTCGCACTGAAATCCATCAAAAAGGGGTCGTTTTCTCTTGCCAAGAACCGGATATATCACCGTGTCCCACAAGCCTTAGCCCAGACCTATCTGGTTATGGGCGATTTCGAGAATGCCATCGCCAACGCCAACCGAGCGCTGCAAAACTCGCCGGGGCTGCCGGTTGCGCAATTGTATCTTGCCAGCGCGGCTGGTCAGGCTGGCCTACCTGTTCAAGGAGAAAGGGCGCGGGATGCCCTTTTGGCGTCTGATCCGGACTTCCGGATTAGCGGCGTGCGCAGGTTCCATTTTCAGGACTCCACACGTTGGGACGCAATCCTGGATGGGCTGCGCGCGGTGGGGCTGCCCGAATAGCTGCTCACCCGAGTTAGGGTCAGGACGCATTGATTTCCGCCGCGCCGCATGATTCACGACTCCGAAAACGGAGCGTTGATATGAGCGATCTTTTCTGGCTGACCGACGCGCAAATGGCGCGTCTCAACCCCTTCTTTCCGAAGTCGCATGGTAAGCCTCGGGTTGATGACAAGCGGGTTCTGAGCGGTATTATCTTCATCAACCACAATGGGTTAAGGTGGCGCGATGCCCCTGCAGCCTATGGCCCGCACAAGACATGGTGTGATTGCGGCGGTCGCTCTCCGGGGGCGAACTAGGTCCGGTATGTTGGCCTCATAGATATAAGCCGCGAGGAGAACGACTTATGGAATACTATGTCGGTTTGGATGTGTCGCTGAAAGAGATTTCGATCTGCGCTGTAGACAGGGACGGCGAGACTGTGGCGCGTGGCGTCTGTCCCGCCGATCCCGAGGGCGTCGCGGGCTGGTTTCGCAACCGTGATCTCACGCCCCGACGGATCGTGCATGAAAGCGGAATGCTGTCGATCTGGTTGCAGCGCGGCCTCGCCGGCCTCGGTCTGCCTGCGACCTGCATTGATGCCCGCAAGGCGCACAAGAGCTTGTCGGCACGGCTCAACAAGTCGGATGCCGCCGACGCCGAAGGTCTGGCACAGCTTGCGCGCACCGGTTGGTTCACACCGGTTCACATCCGCAGCGAGGAGGCGGACCGGCTTCGCAGCTTGGTAGGCGCGCGGGGCCGGTTGATCCGGTTGCGCAAGGACCTCGAAGGTCACATCCGTGGCGTCCTCAAAACCTTCGGCATCCGTATGATCAGCATTGGCCAGGGGCGGCAGAGGCAAGCGTTCCGCGATCAACTGGCGGCAGCGGGCGAGACCGACCCGGTTCTGCGGGCCATAGCCGATGCCTTCATCGCTGCCCATGCCAAACTGTGCCAAGTGGCAGACGACCTGGATAAGGCGGTGAAAAAAGGGCCAAGGCCCATCCTGTCGCGCGCCGCCTGATGACAATCCCCGGCGTAGGTCCGGTCAACGCGCTCAGCTTCATAGCCCTGATTGATGATCCCGGTCGGTTCAGCCGGACGTCGGATGTGGGCGCTTTTCTTGGGCTGACGCCTAAGCGGCATCAGTCTGGCGAGGTGGATTGGTCGGGGCGCGTTTCGAAATGCGGTGACGGCGCGATGCGCGGGCTACTGTTCGAGGCGGCGTCATGCGTGATCCACCAGGTGAAACGTTTCTCGCGGCTGAAGAGCTGGGCCGTGCGACTGGCCGGACGGCGCGGCTTCCGCAAGGCGGCGGTCGCGACGGCCCGCAAAATCGCCGTGATCATGCTGACGCTGTGGAAAAACGAAACCGACTATCAATGGACACAGGAGGCCACCGCCTGATCTGAGTTCCCGCGCTTGAAGCGGGGAGCGCAGTCCCGACGGGACGGAGGTTGATCGATCTCGCTGTAGAGTATGGGATGGCCAGGTGCCACACCCCGCACAAGACATTGGAGACGATCCGCCACCGAAAACCATCATGAGGCGCTCAATGCGACCTCGAAGAGAACCATGACCCCGGACGGACATCACCCTCCCACGCTTGACAAAGCCGCAATCAGAGAACGCTCTACGGTCACTGGAAACGCTGGAGCGAGAAAGGTATCTTCGCGCGGATGATGGCGGGTCTGGCCGCCAAGCACGTTGAACAGAAGACCGTGATGATCGACGCGACCTACCTGAAGGCACATCGAACGGCGACCAGCATGGCCGCCAAAAAAGGGGGCGTGGCCGCCTGATCGGTAGAACCAAGGGTGGCATGAATACCAAGCTGCATGCCATCTGTGATAGCAAGGGACGCCCGCTCAACCTGTTCGTTACCACCGGGCAAGTCAGCGATTACATCGGTGCGCGGGCTCTGTTCAGCAGCATACCAAAGGTGGACTGGCTGCTCGGTGATCGTGGTTATGACGCTGATTGGTTCAGAGAAGCGTTGAAAGACAAAGGGATACGGTCGTGCATCCCTAGCCGAAGCCAGCGCAAGGTCACCGTCAAGTACGACAAGCGCAGATATAAGAGGCGCAATCGCATTGAGATAATGTTTGGCAGGCTCAAAGACTGGAGGCGCGTTGCAACCCGCTACGACCGCTGTCCAAAGGTATTCCTCTCTGCCATCGCCCTCGCGGCTATCGTCATCTATTGGTTTTGAATCCTGACCCTAGACCCGGTTGAATGCAATTGTGATACGTAAACAGGAATACGGCGCGGCCGACCTTGTTACTTCTACCGTCGCTCGCGTCGGAGTGAACGTTGGCGAAACCGCGATCACACTATCCGTGCAACATGTCCCCTTTAGGGCATATCAAGAATCCAGTTTTCCAGGATAGTTGCTTCTTGAGTCAATTTTACGCCTGAACGTTTCACAAGAAAGTACCCACGCCCGGTCTTAAGAGATACGTTTAAGGGCTGCACCAATAGTCCCGTTTCCAGTTGATGGTCCAGTAATCTGTCCCATCCGAGCGCAATCCCCTGCCCTGCACAAGCCGCCTGAACGAGAAGCGGCAAATTGTTGAACCCAAGTGACCGCATATTCTCGGAAAATGGAATCTTCTTTTTTGTGAACCATTGATGCCAATCGACCCAATCCCACCGGTCTCCTCGAAGATCGAGCAATGTGTGTTCGAGGAAATCGCTCGGGTCCGAAATTGTAGGGTTGCACTTCAAGTAATCTGGCGCACAGACGGGATAGATTTCTTCGGAGACCAGCAACGTGGTGTCAAACCCAGGCCAATTTCCATCACCGTATAACAGAGCCATGTCGACGCCAGGTTTTAGGCTGTCTTCCTCACTATCTGAAGCAATTATGTTTACCGATATTTCTGGAAACTGTGCCTGAAACTCTGGAAACCGAGGCATCAGCCACAAGTGGGCCATCGAGAGGTCTGCACCCAAAGTCAAGTCATGAGGTGTTGCGTCAACGCGTATCGCGCCGGCAGAATTTGCAAGCAGATCAAGCGCAACGGACACAGCATGCTGGAACTTTTGGCCGGTTTCAGTCAGTTCAACCCGTCTATGTGTCCGGTCGAACAGTTTTACCCCAAGATATTGTTCTAATATCTTAATTTGCCGACTTACCGCTGCTTGCGTAACAAACAATTCTTCTGCCGCGCGCGTGAAGCTTCGAAGACGCGCAGAGGCTTCGAATGCCGCAAGTGTCGTCATTGGAGGTAGCTGACTTCGAACCTTTTCCATAAGCTTTCCTGATGAGATAAGCACAGTTTAAATCGTTTGAGCGAATTCAAGCACAACTTTAACTTATGAATCACGGAAACATGGGCTGGGTTCAACTTACTCGTTCTGACGATTCTTAAAACCCTTTGTTCCGTCAGGGCAGGCACAAGCCTGCCGGAACTCGAACAACAGGGAGTTTGACCGATGCCTGATCCGGTATTTTTCCAGTTTTCAACGACCACTGTCCTAATACTATTGGCCGTTTTCTACGGCGCTACATTCTACATGTCGACCTATGTCAACGAAAAGGATGAGAACGTTGATGGCTTCATGGTCTCCAGCGGCGAAGTCGGTTTTGGGATTTCTGCCGCGAGTATGACTGCAACTTGGATATGGGCGGCGTCCTTCTATGGCGCAGCAATCTCCGGTTACAATTACGGCCTGTCTGGACCAATGCACTATGGGTTCTGGGGCGCCTTGATGATCCTCTTCATATACCCGTTCGGATTGCGCTTTAGGCAGCTTGCACCCAACGCCCATACACTGGCCGAGATCATGCACGCCCGCCACGGTTCCGGCAGTCAGTTGATCTTGGCTATTTCCAACCTTCTGGGCAGTGTGATCAGCCTAATGGTAAACTTCACCGCCGCGGGCGCACTGGTATCGGTGCTGTCACCGCTTTCTTTCCAAGCGGGCGTGCTCATCGCTGGGATCGGTGTTTTGTCCTATACGCTATGGTCCGGATTCCGTGCCTCCATTCTGACCGATTTCGCCCAGGTGGTCGCAATGATGTCTATTGCGGTAGTCATCATCCCTTGGGTCTATTTCAGTGCTGGGGGAAGCGAGGCCTTGTCTGCGGGACTGGCCAAAGTGACGGAACAGCAGGCTGACTTCTTCTCGACTACGGCAATCCTTGAACAAGGCGCACCGTTCTTTGTGGCGGTTTTGGCTTACGCCATCGGCAACCAAACCATTGCACAACGCCTCTTCGCTGTTCGGCAGGACCTGATCAAACCCACATTTGTCACGGCAACATTGGGTTATGGTTCGATCGTCATCGGCCTTGGCATGCTCGGGTTGATGGCGTTGCTATTGAGTGTAGCGCCACATGATGGTGATCTGAACAATATCATCCCCCAGATGGCTTCGGCCTATCTGCCGCCTGTCATGATTGGGTTGTTCTTCATTCTGGTGATTGGGTCTCTGTCATCGACAGCGGATTCCGATCTGTCGGCTCTTTCGGCGATCATGATGACCGATATCTATGGTCGCAATCTCGCCAAGGGTAATCCAAACCCGCGCAAGATGTTGCTGCTGGGGCGCTTGACGATGATCGTGGCCACCGTCGCGGGGTTGATCCTGGCGAGCTTCTCACTCGACATTCTGGTGATGCTGGTATTCGTCGGCGCGCTTTGGGGCGCCATCGTGTTTCCGGTTATTGCAAGTTGCTACTGGAACCGTGTCACCAATACGGCCTTTATCTGGGCCGTGGTAGGCGGATTGATCCTGTTCACCATCGTACGCTTCGAAGTTCTGCCACTCGTCGGTGTTGTGGGCGCGTTCTTTGAGATCGTCGCGGCAGTAGGCGGTGGTGTGGTTCTGGCCCTGATGGCTTTTGGATTCTTCGGCCGCATCGTTGGGTTGCTGGTTGGCGTAGTGGGATTTGTGGTCTGCGTCATCTACTTCAACAGCTTTCTGCGGGATTACACGGTCCTTTTGGGGTCACTGACCGCTTATGGAGCGAGCACGATCATCTGCGTTGCCCTAAGCCTGATGGGCAAGGAAGAGTTCGATTTCGACTTAATCAACGAACGTGTCACGAGCTTTGACGATGACGCAGCGATGGCGGCTGTCCGAGCCGTGGATGAACAACTGAAACACACTTGAGAAAACCGAAAGGAACATACCATGCTGACATTCTATATCCTTATCTGGCCGACCATTTCCGCCGTCGTCTTGGTCTTGATCGTGACAACTTTCTTGCGCGAGTTACGTCAGGCAAAAAAGGAAGGTAGAAAAGTCGTCTAAGTCAGTGACCGGGGCGTCAGCGCCTCGGTCACTCCGGTACTTCCGACCGTGTTGCACGGATCATAAGTGAGGCGAGATTGCCCCAAACCCCATAACTTTAGAAGACGCGTTGATATTCCGCACGACCGAGAGATGTCATGCGGTTGAGTGCCTTTGATGCAATCTTCGCTTCGGCTATTTGACGGTCGAAATCACGTGCTTGCAGGCGATCACCGAAAACTTGTTTCCATCTGCTGATCTGGGCTTCAACTTGTGATCGTTGGTTGTATCCCGTCTCCGTTTGCCAGTTCATTCGGCCGTGTTCAGCGATGGCAGCGATGTGTCGATTGCGCCGTGCATTCTCGCCGCGAACCGCGGTCTTCGGTGGAGGGATAATGATCTCTATCCCAGACCCGAACCTTTCCTCCAGGCACTCAACTACCCCTTGGCCGTCATAGGCGCCATCTGCCAGAAACCGGCTCACATCGGCATCAATGTCAGCAATCAAGTCTGGCAGCGCCGTCTCATCGCCCACGTGTTCGGTGGTCAGCTCCGTGGCAGCGATGCCGCCTGTCTCCGGAGCAAGGGCGATGTGGAGCTTGCGCCATGTTTTACGGGCCTTCCTGATGCCGTGTTTTTCTGTATGCCAGCCATTGTCGCCACGCACTTTCAGACCCGTGCTATCCACAATGAGTGTGATTGGCTGACTCGCAGCTCGCCGACCTTGGGCAATCTTCAAACCCTTGCCACGTCGCGACAAGGTCGAGAAATCCGGCACTACGAGGTCCACACCCATCAGCCTGGCAATCGATCGCACAAAGCCCTGAGTTTGCCTGAGCGCAAGTCGAAACACGACCCGCAGAGTGAGGCAAATCTCGATTGCCAGATCAGAGTACCGCGACTGACCACCGCGTGTCTTGCGGCGCGGCGATCTCCATTTCTGCACCACATCATCAGCCACCCAGATCGTCACGTCACCTCGACGCCGGAGACTTTCATTGTATTCCGAGCAGTTCGTGACCCAGTACTTTGCTTTTTCAAACTTATCGCGACGGGCATCATTGAATTTGTAGGGCATCTACCGTCGCTCGCGTCAGAGTGAACGCCGGAGATACTGCGGCTCTGCGATCTATGCAACAAGGTCGTTTTCCTCCAATCTGTGTGCACCAAGCCGTTACAATTCAATAGCTTATCGGAAGCCTTCCAGAAACCACGCGATTTCCCCAAGAAATCTCCATACCGTCTCAAAGATTCCGTTCGCGCGGCGGTCTAAAACATATTCATCGAACAAACGAAACACACAACGGTCATCTACCGATTGCGGCTCACTAGAAGGAAAAGGAAAATGTCCACAGATACCAAGTTTTCAATGGCACGCACGGTTCAGTTTGACTCACAAGGCAGCGAGGGAATCTTTGCCCGGCTGGCGAAAAAATTTCGCTACATGCGCGATTGTAAGAAGCTTGAAGGAATGAGCGACCTGGCCCTGCAAGACATGGGTATCACGCGTCAGGACATCGCCCGTCTCAAAGACGAGACGCGTCGGTTACCAATGAATTGACTTTCGCTTAGGCTGAAACCGCTGCAGCCCATCATTCGGCGAGAAACTCTGAAATTAATTCTGTGCACCGTTGCCAGGCCGGATCGGACTCAGGCATCAAGTGGTTGGTTGTGTCCAGCGTCGCGAATCGCGCGCCTTTGATGCCTGCAGCCAATTCCCTGCCCTGGTCATAGGGAGCGGCCACATCCCCGCGAGCATGGATGACGAGGGTCGGAGCTTTGACTTTGCTTAGTAGCGGCCGAATGTCCTCGCTCGCTCCCGCAACCAGCATCTCGGCTGCATTTTCTGATGATGTGGTCTTTCTTTGCAGATCGGTAAACCAACTCTGACTTTCGGCTGGCGCATCGGGCATGTACATATTCGTGAACAATTGCCGGATGGCCTGGTTGTCCTTTCCCCACCAGTGCTTGATCATGTCGTGTGCCGCCTGACGAAACACCATGCCTTCCGGGTCGTCCTCGCGGAGTTGCCAACCACGCGCATACCCCCCTAACAGGATCAGCTTATTGACGCGCTCAGGATATTTTGCAGCATAGGCAACGCCTCTCATGCATCCCTGCGATATCCCGATAATTGAGAATTTCTCGAGCTCAAGAGCACCAACAACCGCCTCCAAATCCTCCATCTGGCGCTCGAAGCTATGATCGTTCACGTTCCAGTCTGACAGCCCATTGCCTCGTGCATCGTAGCGGATAAGGCGGCGCCCTCGAACAAGACTGCTAAAGTAATGGCTCCAGACCGGGCTTTCCCAATCGAATTCCAGGTGGCTCAGCCAATTGGCCGCCTTTACGAGCGGTTGTCCCGATCCCGCAGTAGCATAGGCGATCTGCGCCCCGTCCGCGCTTTGGCAAAAGCGGACTTCCTGGGAGGTCGTTGTCCCTTGGCCCGCAAGGCGGTCGACGGGCTGCGCAGTGCTCAGCACAACGTCCGGATAGACAAATCGGAATCCATGACCGTGAACCGTGCGAATGAATCGCTGATCGCTGCCGTTATCGCCAAGTGCCTTACGGGCTGCGCTTACGCTACTTGAGACAGCCGCATCCGAAATGAACCGACCATCCCATACAACGGAAATCAGCTCATCCTTGGAAACCACCTTCTCTCGATTTTCGAGCAGATGCACCAAAACGTTGAACACCTTCGGTTCGATGCGGACCGATTGATTGTTGTTTCTTAACTCTCGCGTATCTTTGTCGATTAAGAACGTATCAAAGGCGAATGTCACTGGGCTCTGGCTTTGCGGTCTGTGGGTTATCAAGTCATCCCCGTCTCTTCTCCCAACACCATACCCTGGCACTTACGGCAATCATATACTCTGAAGGATTTGTCGCGATTTCGAACCTTGATGGGTCTTCTTTAACAGCTGATTTCAGTCGTTGTGCCGTGCCCCTACCCTCCTGACGTGCAGAATTCAGCGATTTTGGTTGCCACCTGATTCTTTCGTGGGATCCTTCATCACATACGATAAGTATCGCTTATCGCGCCTCATTGATTTTCCGAGAAATCTGCGAGCTGCAGGCAGGAGAAAGCCACGTGCCAACCTCGGTTCAAACCCCATCGATCAGGATATCCAGCGCCCGCTTCAGCGCGTCCCGCTCAGCGGCCAGTGATGACACGCAATCGTGCAATTCCGCACCTGGCACTGCGGCCAGCTCCTGCACCCGCACGATCCAGGCTCCGTCGTCCACAATAACGCGTGGCGTCAGTCCCGGAAACGCTGCATAGCGCCCCTCTTCGCGCAGTGGAGCAACGATGCGAGAGGCCTCGATCCCAATCAAATCGGTTTGCAAATCCACCACCAGGAGCCCATCAGACAGGCGATAGACGTCGAACTGTGCCATGCAGACTCCCGTTCAGAATGATCGGAACCGTGCCAGGGGCAGCCCCTCGCGTTCCACTTCCTCGGCATAGGCCGCCAGGGCATCGCGATTGTCCTCACGCCAGCGGCGATTGCGCGCCTCCCGCGCTTCTTCGGCAATGGCCTTCTCCGCTACCCGCGACATGTTTACGCCGAGTTTGCGCGCTTCCCGCGACAGGTCTGCATCGATGGTTAGATTCACTTTAACACGCCCCATTTCAGGCTCCGATACTATCCGTATGAATTAGGAGTGTATCTGAGGCGTGTCTAATTCGCAAGATCGTCGGCCCTGCTCCGCTGGACCGTATTGCACGGATCTAGATTGGTATGAGAGGTCCCCATCCCGCATGTGGCTATGAACTGCGCGTATAGATCGGATGACCGATTTGGGTCATGCACTTCATCAATGCCTGCCTGCGTATTGTGAGAGACAGCGCACCAGAATTGGGATCTAACCCTTAGCCAATGCGTAGGCGCCCGCAAGAAAGGCATTCTTCAAGTAGACAGGCAGCTTCTCTGGGTACGCTTCGACTTCCTTCTTAGCAAAATGAGATAGTGCCACAGGGTTGACGAACCTCGTTTGACTTCCTTCCACAAGCTGGATCAGAGTTTCGATTTTGAAGGATACGGCTCCACCGGCCATTCTACCTTTCTTGGCACGTGTCTTAATCACGAATGTTTCAATTTCGTTTTCGCGGCAAAACTCGTGAAGAGCAGCTAGAAATGATCGAAGATCAGCCTCGGATGTGTCGTCCTCGAGCTCTATCCGGGTGGTCTTTGGTCGAAGCATTTCTATGCTGCCGTCATCATTTTTGCAGACGACGGCAAGCCGAACCTCCTTTGCTGATATTTCACACCCGCATATTCTCATGTGTTGTTCCTTCAAGAGACTAATTCACAATAAGGCTCTTTTGAACTTAAGATTCAAACCTCAGCCAAACGCTGGAAGAAGCTGCTCCGAAATCTAGAAGGGCAAGGTCGTGCGTACAAGAGATCGCTATGCCCAAGCCGAGCTCCTCGCTTCTTGTGTGCTGCTGGCGTGCCACCGAGTGCTTTCAGTAGGCATTACATGAGATACTGGTCGCAGGGTCCGCCACGTTCAGAAAAGGCGGGTGCCGTAGTTTTCCCATGTTCTGCCGGGCTGCACACGGAACAAAATTCAGCCCCCCTACCCTTCTTCGCTTTGCCGCGCCTTTGGATAGTTCAAGTCGTAAGTCCCTGCTCTTTCGCGAACATTGGCGTGGTTCAAAGCCATCGCTTTGACTGGGCGTCATTATCCTGTGAGCTCTGCAAATCGACGGAATCCGCTTGTCGCAGGTCCGAGCTTCCCCTTTCGGATCATGTTGGCTGCCTCGATCCCCGCAAGTGTCGCTGCTGCTGATGCAAAGCTTTTGAAGCCGAGCATCGGCCTCGTGAGCCGCTTGATGAACCGGTGATCCTGCTCGATTATGTTGTTCAGGTACTTTGATCTGACAGTGTCGATCTTAACCGGTATCTGCAATCGCTTGAAGATCTTGTTCACCTCCTTGATCCCGGCCGCGTTGCTTCTGCTCTTGTCGATGGTGATCCGTTTCGGAATGCCATTGTTGGACAAAGCATTGGCGAAGAATTTTTTTGCGGCCTTCGTGTCGCGCTTCTCTGAAAGCCTGAAATCAAGGGTTTTCCCGTCACGGTCCACAGCGCGGTACAAATTGACCCATTCACCACGGACTTTGACATAGGTTTCATCCATGCGCCAAGATTCAGCGGTGATAGCCTTCCGTTTCTGGGCCTCGCAAGCGGCCTCACGTGAATACTTCACGACCCAGCGGTTCAGCGTCGCGCGATCAACCGTCACTCCACATTCCGCCATGATCTCTTCCAGGTCGCGGCACGAGACGCCGTACCGGACGTAGAAATAGACCGCGAACAGAATCACCGATTGCGGATTGTGCGCACCTTTGCAGTCGATCATCGGGTATTCCTAAACTCCGTCAAATACCAACCAGCCAGTGGATCAAACCACACCAAGGCACAACCTGCCGATCAAAGATTGCGACAAAGTCCCAGAACATCTGGCGGCTGGCTGCATGCCAAAATCCAGCCTGCACAACACGTCAGCCGGACACACTGCTGACGGAGGTCAACCTGGGATTCTTTTCCGACATGGACGTGATCCCACTGGTTTTTCTGCGAGGCGCGGTCTGCGAGTTCAGGACTATCTCGAGTTCAACCGACAGATCCCAGATCCGCTTCTTCAGGCATTTTCGGCTCGCCAGGACGTTGGTTTCGGGCTTCCATAGGCTGAAAGTGCGCAGATTCACCGCTTCACAACTGTGAAGCCTAGAATATCAACATGTAGTGCAACTCATAAACTCATTACCCTACATATAAAAAGTCGTTGACATGAATCACCTCATCGGGTCTCTCTAATAGTAGAGCGGCAAACGCCAAACCGAGCAGATTGAGGTAACTATGATCCCGACCAATCCGATTGCGTCGACATCTCCAGTCGATATCGCAGCTGAGATCAGCACGCGCTTGAATATGGCGATCAAGGAACATCTCCTTGCAGCCTACGCGCCCGACTCTAACAAGCAACTCAGACTCTTTCCAGCAACCGAGGCCTGTGACCTTCTCGACATCAGTCATCAATACCTGAGAAAGGCAACTGCAGAAGGAAAAGTTTCGGAAGCATCGGAGATTAGAGGCGGCCGTCGCTACTACTCCGGACAAGAGATTATTCAGCTTCGGCGCGATCTGGATAGCCACGCCAAGAAGCCCGGTCGCTATGTGCCTCGCCGTCGTGATGGCGAGCACCTACAACGAATTCAGGTGATGAATTTCAAAGGCGGCAGCTCCAAATCGACAACTTGCATTCATCTGGCGCACTATCTCGCCCTCCAGGGCTATCGTGTGCTAGCAATCGATCTCGACCCGCAAGCCTCTCTGACATCAATGTGCGGTCTACAGACAGAACTCGATCAGGACATCGAGACTGTTTATGATGCGATCACGTACAATGATCCGATCCCCATGACTGATGTCGTCAGGCAGACTTATTTCCCAAACCTAGCAATAGCGCCAGGTGGGTTGATGCTCTCGGAATTCGAGACAGAAGCAGCGAAACTGAACAGCCTTGATGAGCCATTCTTCATGCGACTGCATGATGCGATTATGAGTGTCGAAGCTGATTATGACGTGGTGATCATCGATAGCCCTCCATCCCTCGGCTTTATTACGATGTCAGGCATGGCCTCCGCGACGTCTGTTGTCGTTCCACTTACCCCCAGTATGCTGGATGTGGCGAGTACCGCCCAATTCCTCCAAATGGCCAGCAGTTACATGGAAGTAATCCAAGATATTGGCGCCGAACTAAGTTACGATGAATTCCGGCTGCTGGTAACACGGGATGAGCCAACAGACATCCCGTCTCAAACTATTGTTTCATTCCTACGCGCCCTGTTCCAAGAGCGCGTCATGATGGCAACGAGCTTAAAATCTACAGCGATTGCTGATGCCGTAATGCTTCAGCAGAGCATCTACGAATTGAACCGGAGTGACATCACACGGTCCACATATGATCGCGCTAAGGCCAGCATGGATGCTGTGGGCACTGAAGTAGAGAAGATGATCTTGGCATCATGGGGGCGTGAATAATGGCCACCAAAAAGAAGAGAAACCCAGGTGCGAGCCTGATGGGTGCATTGCAGTCTCCGTCGGCTGAGATGTTAGCTGCAAAACCCAAAGAAGAGCCTAGAAAAACTCCAACCGCTCCTGGCATTCAACTGATTGAAAAAACGTACAATGCCGTGCGAGAAATCGATCCAAACTTAATTGATGACTCTGCATTCACCGACCGGCTAGAGCTATTCACAATTGTGAAGTCTACTGAATCTATAACCGAGGATCAGGACGATGACCATCAAGATGGATCGCTGGATCAATTGGTCGACAGCATTCAAACTCATGGTCAAAAAGTTCCAATCTTGGTACGAAACTCAACTAAGGAAAAAGGGCGCTACGAGGTCATCTTTGGCCGTCGTAGACTTGCAGCCATCCGCTATATTCGGGCTAACCCGAGAATCGACATGGAGGATGAAGACAGAAACCTTAGGATCAAGGCCAATATCGAAACCAAGGCAGATGGGCAATCAGACAAGGATTTTGACAACCAATCACTTGTCACCCAGGCACTTGAGAATGCGGCCCGAAAGAACCTATCCGCATATGAAAAAGCGCGCTTTGCCGACATCATTCATTCCACCGGTATCGAAAAGAAGGAGGTTGCTCGTATGATGAACATGTCAGCGACCAACCTTTCCAACCTACTTAAGATCACTCGCATCGTGCCCGATTCCCTAGGAGATATGATCGGAGCCGCATCCGGCAGCGGCCGACCCAAATGGGAGGCCCTGGCAGCTGGACTGGAAAACAAAATCATCACCGCCCAAGAGGCAACAAGACTGCTGAAGGAAATGGGCCCCACACGCACATCTGATGACCGCCTCAACACTCTCCTGTTTGAAATCAAGAGAAAATCAGAAAAGAAGATCTTACAGGAGGTGCGCACACTTAACGGAATTGCGAAGGTTCAGAGGGGGTCGTCGGGTCTGAAACTCACAGTAACCGACACAAAAACCACGGCAGGTTTCGCTGATTGGCTCGATTTGAACATCGAGAAAATTATGGAAGAATCCCTGAAGAGGTTCAAAGCTGAGAACCCTGGGAAGAACTGACTTCACAATTGTGAAGTCCGAATGAGGCAACGAGCAGAAAGGAGATTGCGGAAAAAGAAAACCCTCGAAACCAGAGGCTCCGAGGGTTGCACCACATCTCTGTGGAATTAGTCTAAGCATCTAATTTTTAGCAGCCCACGAATCACTTCACAACAAAAAACGTCTTTGGGCGAACGAGATTTCTTGGTCTGCTGGCAAAAATCCATGAAGACAGTGAAAAATTTCGCTCCAAATGGAGCAGCCGGGCCAACCGCCGGGCACGGAAGTATTGCGCCCAAGTGGTTTCAACTCCGCGCAATTGAGGAAGCCAGAGAACCACTTGGGCTGAGAGCGACAAGCATCTCGATTTTGCGGGCCATGCTCAGCTTCATGTCCGCTGATCGAGTCAGTGAGATAGCGGATGATCACCACATCGTTTATGCCAGCAACGCCGCAATAGCCGAGCGCGCTCATGTTAGTGTCCAAACCGTTGAGCGCCATGTGGCAAGACTGGTGAGTATTGGCGTGATCCAGCGCTTCGCAGCAGCCAATGGCAAACGCTGGGTCCGAAGAAACAGGGCAGGGCAGGTAACACTGGTCAGCGGCCTCTCACTATTACCGCTCGCCACCCGTCACGCTGAGTTCACAGCATTGGCAACCAGATACCACCGTTCACAGGAGGCACTCCAACTGTTGCGAGATCAATGCACACTTGCAATCGGACGCCTGCAGGAGACCGTCACAGAGGGTATTCAGGATCTACTGGATCGTGCCCGCCGCATCTTACGCCGTCAGCCAAAACAAGATGCGCTCCAGGGCCTGCTGGACGATATCAATGCACTTGCGTCTGTGGAAATCCATCCATCAGAAATCCATGAGCCCATCAAATTGAGGGATGGCGACAGGGAAATTGAGGGGCATAAAGAGCATTCATTGAATCAGAAGTGTAAAAAGAGAGAAATTTCTCAGATTCAGGTGACCCAAGACCAAATGGAGCATGCATTCCCTCGGCTGTGCACCGAATTGCGGTTTGCACGAGATCAGGCACACTGTGATCGACTGATGGACCAGCTAGCTGACCATTTGCTGCTTGGAGAGACTTGGTATTCAATGAAAGCTGAACACGGCCCAGCGATGCGCTTCATTATTCTCGGGTACATCTTGCAACGCGCAGAGGAAATTCGAAGCCACAGAGCGTACTTCACATCATTGATCAGCAAAATTGAGGAAGGGGAGATGAAGCCAACAGCGCTGCTGGGGCGACACAAAGCCGGGTAGGGCGGGTGGAATTGCACTACAGCTGTTCTGCGCGACGCCCTGGAGGAAGATCCATAACTATATCCGGCCAAAACCAGTCGATCTCGCTCACTATCTGTTGCACGAGGTCTGAATACGGCGGGGCAGGAGACCAGATATTGCAGATAACGATGTGGGAAGAGCTCCGCGTTCGGCGATTGACAATCTTTGCCAAAACCACCAGATTACCCACATGGCAACAATGAACGTATCCCTACCAGACCCGATGAAATCCTGGGTCGAATCCCGTACAAAAGACGGCCGCTACAGCAATGTCAGTGACTATGTCCGTGACCTGATCCGCAAAGATCAGGAGCGGGAAACGGCGATAATGGAACTTCAGGGTTTGATCGAAGATGGGACTAATAGCGGTGGACCTCGACCGTTCGACATGTCGGGCTTCGTCGAACGCAAGATTGCTGAACGCGACAATTGATCCGCAAGGTTGAACTGCGTCCTAGAGCTGAGGCCGATCTGGATGAAATTTGGGCCCATACAGTAGAAGCCTGGTCTGTGGCCCAAGCGAAGGCTTATCTGACCGGATTGGGTGCCTCGCTTGAGTTGATCGCGGAGTTCCCTGATTTGGCCAGATTGCGAGTGGAGTTCACACCTGCGGTACGGATTCATCCTTACAAGAAGCACCTAATCATCTTCCAATCTGACGAGACTGTAGTTGATGTCCTTCGTATCGTTCACAGCAGGCGAAATTGGTCAGATTTCCTAGCGGATTGAGCGCGTTGGTAATGCATATCGATCGGAAGATGGGCGTATTTTGTTGAAAAACTCCTGCTTGATCGACAGGTGGACTGCTGATTCAATTCCCGTATCGAGCGGGAGGATTGAGGATGCTGGGACCGAAGCAAGAGGCGCAAGCTGCGCTGTTCTATGAGTTCTCGCTGGAAGATCATGTCCCGCAAGATCACCTATTGCGATCGATTGACAGGTTTGTCGATCTGAACAGCATTCGCGCCCATTTGGCTGACTTCTACAGTCACACCGGGCGTCCATCGGTCGACCCGGAGCTGCTGATCCGGATGCTTCTGGTGGGCTATTGCTTTGGTATCCGCTCCGAGCGACGGCTGTGTGAGGAGGTGCATTTGAATCTGGCATACCGCTGGTTTTGCCGCCTCGACCTGAATGACCGCATCCCGGATCATTCAACATTCTCGAAGAACCGACATGGACGGTTCCGCGAGAGTGAACTGCTGCGTCATCTGTTTGAGACGACCGTTGCCCGCTGCATCGCGGAAGGTCTGGTCAGCGGCCAGCGCATGGCGGTCGATGCCAGCCTGATCGAGGCGGATGCCAACAAGCAGAACTCGACGCCGAAGGAAGACTGGGATGCGTCGACCATCAATCCCGCCGACACGCCCCGCGCAGTTCGTGAGTATCTCGATACGCTGGACGAGGCTGCATTTGGCGCTGCCAGCGATGTCCAACCCAAGTTCACCTCGCATTCCGATCCGGCCAGTCAGTGGACTGCGGCTCGCAAAGGGCCTGCTTTCTTCAGCTATTCCGACAATTACCTCATCGACACGGATCATGGTGTTATCTTGGACGTCGAAGGCACTCGTTCGATCCGGCAAGCTGAGGTAGGATCGACGGAGACCATGCTGACACGGGTGAAAGACAAGTTCGGCCTGATCCCAGACTGGATGATCGCCGATACCGCCTACGGCTCTGGCCCGATGCTCGGCTGGCTCGTAGATCGCGAAATCGATCCTTACATCCCGGTAATCGACAAGGCCGGACGCCCCGACGGCACCTGGACACGCACAGATTTCGAATGGGACGCTGAGAATGACCAATATATCTGCCCAGAGGGTCACGCGCTTAAACAGTTCCGCCGGAATTACTCTGATCCAAACCGGGGGCCGACCGGCAAAGGCACAGCTCGCTATCGCGCCTTGAAAGATGTCTGCCAGGCTTGCCCCTCGAAAGCCAAATGCTGCCCCAACGCCGACGCTAGATCGATCACTCGTGAAGAGCACGAAGATGCGCGTCAGGTCGCCAGGGATTTGGCCAAGACCGAAGAATACGAGATCGCGATGAAGCTCAGAAAGAAAGTCGAGATGCTCTTCGCCCACCTCAAGCGTATTCTCGGGCTGGGGCGATTGCGATTACGTGGCCCGTGCGGCGCAAATGACGAATTCCTCCTCGCCGCCACCGCCCAAAACCTCCGGAAACTGGCCAAGATCTTTCCTGCACCGCAGCAAACCCGCAAAGTCTGACCAGAAAGGCGCTCGCGGTCAGTTCGCCGCAGGTAGAGGCCCTGTTGTGCGAGAGCAGATAGTAGATCAAATTTCAGTCCACCTGGATTCTCTGCTAGCAGCGCGAGTACCTCGTCTGCTGCGCGCTGCAAATGACTTTCACGTGTTCTTAGGTAAGGTCCCCTGACATAGAGCTGTTCACCTGTGCATCCAAATAGGTCATCTTCAGGCGGCTGTTTCTTGTTAAACCGTGCGCGATCGTAGTCTGAAAGGGACTTGAACTCGGCTGTCCGCATAGTCTCCATGCCCATTGGATGGTTTGTCGCAAATGCTAAGTTAAAGTGGATTTGCTCCTTGTCTGGGTTGTGAATCGGTGAGAAGCCAGCAAAACGATAGCCCAAATCGCCGCGCAACATCTTCAGGTATTCTGCTTCTACGTCTTCGATGTCAGCTCCCGTATCTAACAGATACTGAGCTCGTTTTGCTCCTACGAGCCCTACAAGAGCCGCTTCTTTGTCCGCATGATCGCCTGAAACAAACCGCTCCATAAACGAGCGCATGAAGTTTACAATGATTTCGCTGGATCTATTGCCAAACAACTTTAGAGCGGCTGGAGGGAAACCTGTGTAGCCCGTAGGATCAACAAATAGCAGTTGATATGTATTGTTAGCGGCTTTTCGGATCGCAGCCGCATTCTCGGAGAATTCTCCCTGAAACGTCGTAACCTCGATTAAGGGAAACGCGTCGCGAGACCGCTTGATGTAATTCTCAAGACGAGCGTAGGTCTTGGAGTCTTTCTCATTAAAGATGCATCTGATTTGGGGAGAACGCGGCGAATGTCCACGCGCCTCAGCGACATTCGAGAGGGTGCGAAGGGATATCCCAATTGAAGTGTCCGACAAGTTCTCTGTGTCAGAGTTTTTCCATGGGCCGGAGAAACCATCTATGAAATCGATGCTTTTCCATTTCGATAGTATCTTATTGGAAAATGGCTCCAAATATCTCTGTAGGATATCATGCTTTGCGCGGCTTTGTTCGCGCCCGTCATACAAATTAGGCAAACTGAATCCTTTTGACTCTACCAAAAGTAGTTAGACAGACCGCCGCACTCTCGGCAAGCCATCATATTGATGGCCATCCAATGTTCGGCCGGCGGCCTTTTTGCCTACGCGGAACATCTCGGTACCATCTTGTGCGCGCTTCATTCGACGCGCTGGAAGGTTCTCTCCCTGTCCTGGAGCCCAATCGCCCCACTGCTTAAAGTGGAAGGCAACTTCATTTTCCATGCACTGTGCGTGAAGAGAACGGAACCACTCGGGTGAAGCCGGTCGCGCTTTCGGGCCGCTCTCACCGCCAGTGATCACCCAATCGATCGTAGTGCCGAGCCAAGGCTCGATCGAGAGCGGGCCGAGTAAAGGCTCGGCCGAGATAAAACGTACCTTAGCTGGAATTGCCTCAAGAAACGGCAGTAGCTCTTCAGCACGGTGCTGCATCTCGACGGTAGTGCCAAGCCAAACGTTACTGGGCCATTCGCCTGTCCAACTCGTCATCCTGACGACGTTCTGAGGGCGCTTTGTGAGAAGTAACCAATCAAGGTGTGGGGTTTGCTCAATCATCTCAAAGAGGCGTAAGCGATGTGGAAGCAGTTCATCACGGTCTTCAAAGACATCGGCCATCGAAGCGCAGAACACGCGTGGTCGCTCGTCTAGCCCCTCTGACTCGCGGTTCCATTTGAGTGGCTGTTTCCAGTGGTTTTCACTCATGACGCGCCGCTGAGGCTTCGGCCCCCAGACGTCCTGTCCGACGCGCTTTGCCCAAGTCTCTGCGTAGCAGTGTTTGCAGGCCTCAGAGACTTTTGTGCAACCCCACCACGGGTTAAAGGTGTGGGTAGTCCACTCGATCTTTGAATTTGCACCCATGGAAACTCTCCATCAAATGACAATGTTCTCGCATGGTTCTTCCCCTTTGGGAAGCGTATTAGGCCTCTTCCCAGATGCCATTTCGGAAAGATTGGAGAAGATGAAGTTACAAAGAATGTTGACTTCGATGATCAAAGTCTTGTTCGCGGTTTCAGGAACGGAGGATTGTTGTTACTGAGGTGCTGAAAACGTAAGAAATCGAAAGAAGATCGTATGGAAATCATCAGGGGGTCAGCGAGAAAACCTGTTTCGACCGACAGGCTTGTGGAGATTTTTGAAGACAGCTTCTCCGATCTAGAAGGTGTCCTATACGTTGGATATCCGGTGCTGTCGTCTTCTGATGAATCTGTATCCATCGATGCACTGTTGATCTCTAGGGATCATGGAGTGATTGCGATCAATCTTGTTGAAGGCAAGGATGCCGAGGGCTACGGCGAATTGCAGGACGATATTGCCAGCCTGCTGGATGCAAAATTCATGCAGCACAAAGCGTTGCGCAAAGGTCGGAAGCTGTTGGCCATACCTGAGACGCTCACTTATGCACCTCTGCTTGAACCTGACGAGGATGATGATCTTCATAGGCTGGTAAATGACTCAGATATTGTCGATGCGATCAAATCCTTTGAATGGGCTGATCCGCAGTTGTACGAGTCAGTTCTATCCGTCATTCAATCAATCTCCACAATTCGCAGGAACCGGCGTCGTCGAACCAATGTACGACCGGACTCGCATGGCGCGGCTCTTCAAGCTCTGGAGGACTCGATAGCAAATCTTGATGCACGGCAGAGCAAGGCAGTTATTGAGACTGTCGAGGGCGTCCAACGCATACGGGGGCTTGCGGGATCGGGAAAGACTATCGTTCTGGCGCTAAAGGCTGCCTACCTTCATTCGCAAAACCCTGATTGGAAGATCGCGGTAACCTTCAATACTAGGTCGCTAAAAGAACAGTTCCTCCGATTGATTGAGACTTTTGTCGTCGAGCAAACGGGTGAGCAACCCAACGATAACATCAAGGTCATCAATGCATGGGGTGCCCCAGGGGGAGCAAGTCGCACAGGAGTATACTACCAGTTCTGTGTTGAAAACGGAGCCACCTACTACGACTTCCAGCAGGCCAAGAACAAGTATGGCTACGGGAATGCGTTCTCTGGTGTAACTTCGTCAGCAATGTCTGAGGTGAAGACAATTACGCCGATGTACGACGCCATCCTAATCGATGAGGCACAGGACTTTGATCCATCTTTCTTGCAGTTGTGTTACCATTCGCTGACCGCTGAAAAACGATTGGTATACGCATATGACGAGCTGCAATCATTGACCGACGCAAGTCTCCCCGCACCTGAAGAGATCTTTGGTGTCGATGCCCAAGGTAAGCCCCTTGTGACGTTTGATGGTTCAGTAGCCAGCCAAGATATCATCTTGGACAAGTGCTATCGCAATTCGCGTCCAGTATTGGCATCGGCACATGCACTAGGGTTTGGCATATATCGTGAACCAGACAAGAAGCTGGGTACCGGTCTAACCCAAATGTTTGATCGAGCAGAGCTTTGGACAGATGTGGGCTATGAGGTCCTTGATGGTCAACTTGCAGACGACCATAGGGTGAGGTTGGGTCGAACGAAGCTGGCAAGCCCAGACTTCCTAGAGAACCCTGGTGAGGTCGATGACTTGATTGTCTTTGGCCACCTCAACAACGCGAATGAACAGGCTCAATGGATCGCAGATCAAATTATCAAAAACCTGACAAAGGACGAGCTTCGCCCAGAGGATATTATCGTTATCAACCCTGATCCTGTAAGCACCGCTAAACAGGTTGGACCGATCAGAAAGATCCTATTCGACAAAGGAATCCCTTCGCATCTCGCGGGCGTGGACACATCAGGAGATGTCTTTTTCAAGCCCGATGAAGGTTCCGTCGCATTCACTGGAATCTTCCGAGCAAAGGGTAACGAAGCTGGGATGGTCTACGTCATCAATGCTCAAGATTGCTACAGTTCGTTTGGCGAAATCGGGAAGGTCAGGAATAGGCTATTTACTGCGATGACCCGAAGTAAGGCTTGGGTACGCGTCGTTGGGCACGGCGCAAATATGGAGGCACTCACAAGGGAATATCAAGCAATTGCAAAGAGCGACTATTGTCTAGACTTTGTCTATCCGAATGAGGAACTCAGGGCGCGACTTCGTGTCGTCAATCGGGATATGTCCGCAGAAGAAAAGCAAAAGGTGAAATCGGCCAAGCAAACCATGTCCTCGCTGGTTCAGCAACTTGCGGCGGGAGATGTTCAACTGGACGACTTACCGGAAGGGGACCTCCAGGCTCTTCGTGACCTGCTAGGCAAGCAGTGATGGCAGACATAAAATCTGTAGCGTCAGAAATCCGTGATTTGACCTCAAAGATGATTGAGGTTGGACTGTGCGTGGAGTCAAATTTCCCCAGGCAGACAACCTTCGCCTCAGACGATGGTGCTATCAACGAGGTTTCGATATCTGGGCTGGAAGAAGCATCTGTCGCGCTTAGAAACAGGCCATACTCTGAGACATATGAAGTTCTTCGGGAAAAACGTGCGTTCAACATGCGGCTCATTGATGGTGCATTGATCCAGTTTCGGTATCGCTTTCGGAAGGATGAACTTGTCAAGCACGTACTCTCTTTTTATCCGTCGCCTGACCTGCTTGAATATCAAAATGATCCCGAAGTCTATGAAACCGATATACTTTTTGCCGAGGTCGTAATGAAGGATATTGTGACAACTCCGGTAAGGTTCGATTTCGATCTCGCTGCATTTAAAGACTATGTTCATCCGGCGTCACATTTCACGGTTGGTCAGTTCCGGAACTGTCGGATACCAGTGATTGGGGCGTTGACCCCACACAGGTTCCTCAATTTTGTTCTTAGGGCATTCTACAATACACCTTACCATGAACTATGTTCGGAGTGGAAAAGTGGTGCGCCAGATTTCGCAGTAACTGTAACTGACCGCGAACGTTCCGATTTACACTGGAGTTTTGTGTGAATAACGTTCCTTTGCCAACTCAGGCAGCTGATGCGCTGCCGAATTTGTCTGCGCTGTGAATGTCTGCAATGCGAGCTGAGACCACAGCATCTGCCACCCATGTCGAGTGACCGCTTTGGGCCGTCCTCGAGATCTGTCAGCGGAGGGGCAGGGGGCTTTCCTGCACCGCCTCCGACGGCAGCCTTGCGCCCTTCGCGACGAATACTGCGCTATGCACCAATGGCCGCGATGGTTGTTTGCGCGGGTGTAATTTCCAAAGACAGGCGCTTTCAGTCCAGCCACGAGAAACGATTACTCAAGACAAAGTCTGGGGGTCTCACCGATGCTTATAACTTGGTGTACACATCTTATCGAGAGAACATAATCCGGGAGCCGCGCCAATAACATCAGGGATGCGATTGACCAGCGTCGAGCAGGTGGTGAAACGGTAGGACGCTTCACTATTGCTCAGTTGCAGGTTCGGTTCGCCAAAAACCTGCCAATGGTTGCTATCGGTTTCACCATCACGATACACGCGACCTTCCATAGTGAATTCGAACTGCGGGCCTTCGCGCGTCGTGACAACGGTCCTATCAACAGTTCCGGTCATTGAACCAGGCGGGATTTCAACACCGAGGCTACCGCAATAGATCGCTTCGCTCCTCGCGATCGGTGTGACGTCCGATGAAATGGACTTCACGCTCAGATCGAGACGCGACACGAGGGCTTCAAGAGTTTGGCGCGCAACGAACTCTGGCCACCCGGAGGTAGCCACGAACCGGTCAAACTCGTCTTTCGCGTGGCCGATATGAAGATGATTGGCGACTTCTGGCCCGTAGTCGTCGACATTCCAGGTGCAGTGACCAACCACCTTGTCTACCCGATGAGATGCGCCCAAGAGGGTTGTCACAAGGTTGAGCCAGAACACGTCCTGTGCCCCTGAGGCAGCAAGGGTAACGCCGTTTTCCTTGGCCAAAGCATCCAGAGACCGTGCATGCTCTGGCGCTGTTGTCCAAGGGAACACAGTTTCTTCTTCGATGGTGACGACATTGACGCCATGTTTGAGGCAGCGTGCAAAATGGTCGTGCATAGCATCAAGGTAACTGCTCACACAAACAACTGCGACGTCAGCACCACGCGAAAGAACTCGGTCGGGATCGTTTTCGACTTCGACGCCTAGGGTTTTTCCCAACCCTGCGACATCTCCAAGATCACGGCCGACTTTTGTTGGGCTACGCCCGATGGAACCGACGATTTCAACGCCCTTTTCAAAAAGCAGGCGAGTGATAATTGCACCCATCGCACCGACGCCATAGACGATGACCCGCTTGCCTGACAGCACGCCGGACATCATCCAACAACTTTGCGTTCGTAATCTTCACCGTCAAACCAACCTAAGGCGGATGTGACCTTCATATCGTCGTTCAGTTCCCACTCTTCGCAGCCCTTAACATTCAAGGCGTTGCCGGTCTCCGCATGATGTCCAGTGAAGGTCCACATGTAGACGACATGCGACCCCGCGCCGCGAATGCCGTCACAGGTCAGGTGCAAATCCGGCACGTCTGCATGAAAGCCCGCTGCCATCGCTGTAAGGCCCTCGTGACCAACAGAGGGCTCGCCGCGATTGATAACGATACTGCTGGTTGGCGCATGAAAGGCAGCAACGTTCTCGGGGATTTTTGAATTCCAGGCCTCTGTGTATCGCTTGGCCAGATCGTCCAGTTCACTTTGAGTATGTGGCACATATTCCTCCCATTGCCTTGAAACGGTATGTTGGGCAGGCGAACATAGCAAGAAGCAGCCATCGGCAGAAGAAAACGAAAGTCAGCATTGTTGCGCATTGTGTGAATCCGGGTTGTGCCTGATTTCGCCCGTGCAGCGAAAGTCCGAAATGACGGGCCGCACCACAGCAATGCCGACGGCAAGTCAAGGTCCGGTTAGGGCCGACTTGGCAATAGATCACCTTTGGCGTTGAACCGCTGTCGGCAGTTTTGATGCCGTTGTTCAGTTTTCAGAAAGGCTGGCTGCCAGTCGCATGAGTTGGATTGCTTCGGCACGATAGCCGAAAGGATCTTCTCCTTTTGTCCGGGAGGCCAGCGCGATCGCGTCATCGAAGGTCCAATTGGTCAGGTAGTCGCTTCCTCGAAGCAATTGCCCGAAGCCAGCTATCGCGGTTGCGAACCCGGCATCCGATCTGGGTCCAATGTCAGGTGTGATTGGCATTTCGATCACCTGGCTGGTCGCCGCGCCGGGTGCTTTATAGCGCAGCGCCAGAAATCCCAACTCTTCACGGCCGTGACCCGTTGCTTCAGCTTGGTATCGCAACGGTGCGCTGAGCTGCGCTGGAGATCCGACAGGTGTGATCTCGTAGAGGGCAGTGACGCTGTGGCCTGCACCGATATCACCTGCATCGACGGCGTCATTGTTGAAATCCTCGCGTCGTAAGGCACGTGTTTCATAGCCGATTAGCCGGTATTCCGCGATTTGGGCCGGGTTGAATTCAACCTGGATCTTCACGTCATTGGCGATCGGGAACAAAGCACCGGTTAATTGGTCCACCAGCACCTTTTGTGCCTCGGCCAGCGTGTCGATATAGGCCGCTTGCCCGTTGCCGTTCTGCGCCAAAGCCTGCATCGTCGCATCTTGCAGGTTTCCGCGCCCGAACCCGACAACAGACAGGTAGGTACCACTGTCTCGTTTGTTGGCGATATAACTCTTTAGCGCGTCAGGATCTGAAACGCCCACATTGAAGTCCCCATCCGTTGCCAGGATCACCCGGGACACTTCACCGTCCTCAGCCATTGCTGCGGCCGTTGCATAGGCCTGCTGCAATCCAGCTTGGCCTGCCGTAGATCCGCCTGCATCCAGCTGTTCAAGCGCATTGAGTATCACGCTGCGGTCCGAGGCGTTTGTGGGGGGTAAAACCTGACCGGCGCTGCCCGCGTAGGTGACAATCGACACCTGATCGCCAGGGCGCAACTGACCCAACATCAGGCGAAATGATTGCTTGAGAAGCGGCAGTTTATTGGGTTGCTTCATCGAGCCGGATGTATCGATCAGGAACACAAGGTTCAGCGGCGCACGGTCCTCGACTTCCGGTAACGCGCCCTGGATGCCGATGTGAACCAGGTTGGTATCTGGGTTCCAGGGCGTTGCTTCAACAGACACTGTCGGTCGAAACGGAGCCTCATCAGGTGCGGGATAATCATAACGGAAGTAATTGATCATCTCTTCTATGCGCACGGCATCAGGGCTGGGCAGGTGGCCGCTCATCAAAGAGCTGCGGATGACCGCGTAGGACGCCGTGTCGACGTCGATCGAGAACGTTGAAACCGGTGTTTCCGACGTGATCAGCAGTTGGCCGGGGTCTGCATTGGCAAATTCCTCGCGATCCAAGGCGAGCGGTGGAGCCACCGGTTCGGCCAATTTCCGTATTCCAGTTGGGGAAGCCGCATCAGAATCCGATACTGCTCCCTCGACAAGTCTGCTGGTGATGCCGGTGGCTCTTTCCTCTGATCGGAGGCCAAAGTTGGCGGTGCTGGTTCCCAATGGTGCTGCACCGTCTAGTTCACGGGATTCTGCGCGGCTTTTCGGCCTCGGTGTCCGGCTCAGGTCAGCAAAACTGGCTTCTTCCTGTTGGATATCCTGCTGTGCAGGCGTATCACGGCTTGGAAAATTCGACCTGCCCAGATCCGAATAATGCAAAACCACAAACCCAAAGGCGACGATTGCGGTAGCTGCAGTCAAGGCGGTGCGGGAAGGGAAAGTGTTCAGCATTGAAAGTGCTCCTGTCCAAAAGCCCCGGTTGGGGCGATTGGAAGTAGGACGCATGCCATCGCGGGATCCTTGGAGATCGGAAAAACTTTTGCGAGCCAGTGCAAGATGCGCCGCTCGTGTCGAAGGATCGGGGTCAGGCGTGGCCGCCTTCAACGCCAGCTTCAGATCTTTCAGATCGTCGGTCATGTCTGATCCTCCGTTCTGCGTAGGATGCGCAGATGTTTTTTTGCTTCAGAAATCCTCCAGCTGATTGTCCCTTCCGAGACCCCGAGCACCGCAGCGGCCTCTCGATGGGTCATATCGTCCAGCACAAGCGCCAGCGTATCGCGCAGGTCCTCGGGCATGCTTGCCATGGCTGTGGTTAGCCAACCGACCAGTGCGGCATCTTCTGCAATAGCCGCCTGTCTGTGTTGCTCCCAATCTCCCCAACCTTCAGCCGCCTTCATGAGACTGGCCGTCCGGCGGCGACGATCATGGGCAGCATTCACCGCGATGCGGTATAGCCAAGTCGTGAATTGCGCGTCGCCCCGAAAAGCCGTGAGCTTGGCGGGCAGACTGGCACAGATATCCTGGGTCAAATCCTCTGCTTCGTGTTGCGACCCGGTCAGCCGAAACGACAACCGAAACAACCCGTCATAGCACAGCGACAACAATGCCGAAAATGCCGCAGCGTCTCCGCCCGCAGCAGCGAGGGCTAGGTCCGTTTCGCTTGTGTTCATCCGCATCACGTTCGTTAGACGGACGTCATGCGTCAATCCTTGGTGGGTTTCAAAAAAGGGCTCCTAAGTGATGACGCCGAGACAAAACAATTTGCCATAGTCAATAAGCCGCCCGACCAGACACAAAGCTTCTGCGCGGGCGACGAGCGGCTGCTTCTGGAAAGCGTACAAGTCGAATTCGCAAACTTGCGAATGTCTCCTGTGGGCCGATGCTGCGACTAAGATGAACTTTTCCTGCGGGCCTGCGTGTCAGTTCCGAAAGAACCGAAATGCGCTCGTTCCGGCATCCCAAAGGTCCAGAAGCCGGGCGTAGAAGTGCTCATGTGCGACGAAGGGTCGGTAGCCTGCCCCGGCAAGTTCCACCTCGAGCGTGCCGATCAGGCGCAAAAGGCGTCTGCGGTGGATACCAAGGCGGCTCTGTATAGGGTCGGCCAGCACACCCGCAAACGCGCCTACAACCGACCCGGTCATGACAAGCCCGGCCACCGTAGCGGTGATCAATTCAGGCGATGCCCCCGCCGGGAAAAGGCTGTACCACATCCCGCCCATTGTTTGGCCCAGCGGGAATTCCGCGATCGCTGTGGAACTAGCCATGGCTTCGGCAACACCTGGTGCCATAGACAGCGCACCTGGCGTTATTGCCTGAAAGACCAGAGCACCGATACTAAGCGTGCAGATTACAGTGGTCATCTCGGCCACGGCGGAGCGCGTTCCCACATACTCAGAAATCGCGCATGCAATTCTATGGCCGAGGGCCTCAGTATCCGCTGTGTCCTTGCGCTTGCGTATCATCTCGCGGAATTGGGGCGCGGCAAGCACGGCGTGCGACAGCGCATCAGGATCATGTGCCGCCCCCCGGGCCAAAGGCAGCTGCAGCAGATCGGTTACTATGCAGGCCTCTACCCTGCGAGCTACGCTAGTACGCAGCAGAATGCGTCGTGACGCCAAGAAGTCCGCGCCGTCATTCCACCCAATACGACGACAAAGGAATGAACCGATGCGTGTCAGCACAAATGCCGGTGACAACACCACATTCATTGGAGCTCGAATAACGTCCAAGCCGAGCGCCGCTCGGTGAAGATGAAGCGTTCCGGGCCAAGTGAAATGCCTCGCTACAAACTCATCCACTTTCGCTCGGCGGTCTGCGAAGTAATCACGATGTGACGATGGGTCAGTTTTGTAGGGTGCAACGGCGGGGGTCGATGATGAAAACATGGCAGTGACCCAGCATCTCCCTCCTTTTGCGCAACAAATGAGCGCTTTTTGCTGCTTCTTGCAGCCGAGCGCTTGCTTCTGAACTAGCGGTTACATTTCATGTTAGAGCATAGTTGCTGCAAGGGCGTTGACGAGGATTCTTTTCCCTGGTCGGTCCACGGTTATCTTTGAGCAGCCCATTGCGGGGTCTATCTCAAAATGCTGCGCGACCTTGCGAACGTCCGGTATGAAGAACCAGGACAGTCCCTAATTCGCGCAAATCTAAATGTCTGGTTGGGGCCGGTTTCTTCATCGATGAACAGCAAAATGGAGTAGACCAACAGCTCAATTGTTGTATCGACGCGATAGCCGCATCATTTGCGGGGATATGGACGGAACATGATGCGCCTCCTCGTTTCAGCTGACATTCACCTCGGGTCTCCCATCCGGTCCGTAGCGCTGCGCAATCCTGACCTCGGGGTTCGCTTGAAACAGGCCAGCCGCGATACCTTTGCCAAGATCGTTGATCTGGCGATATCGGAACAGGTCGATGCGTTGGTGCTGGCGGGCGACATCTTTGACAATGGCTACCCAGATCTGAAATCCCGTGCCTTCCTGATTGCCCAGTTGGCGCGTGCCTCGGAGGTGGGTCTGCCCACGGTGCTGATCAGGGGCAATCATGATGCGCTGTTAGACCATGGGGCGCATGGAGATTTGGGGCCAAACATCCACCTGCTGCACAAGGGCGCACCGACGGTCGAGATCGGCGACACGGCTTTCCATGGTCTCTCCTTCGACGCGGCGCATGTAGCGAAGAGCTTCCTACCTGACTACCCCAAGCCGATGCCGGGCAAGCGCAACGTCGGGCTGATGCATACCTCGCTTGACGGTGCCCCGGGTCATGATCCCTATGCGCCCTGCGCTGAACGGGACCTGATGGCGCATGGGTACGACCTCTGGTGCCTCGGGCACATTCATGCGCCCTTTGAGCGGGTCGACGGACCGGTGCTGGCGGTCATGCCCGGTATCCCGCAGCCGCGTCACTTTGGCGAGCGCAACGGTGGCACCGTGACCTTGGTGTCTCTGGGCGAAGGTGCGCCAGAGTTCGAACGTCGAACTGTTGGCCACCTTGGCTTTTCCGAATGCGCGCTGGACTTGAGCGCCTGTTCTGACCAGCAGGAGGTCTTGCGCAACCTGCGCGACGCGCTGATGTCGGCGCAAGTGCCGGGTCACGATATGGCAGTCCGCCTGCACGCCACCTCGGATCGTCACGGGACGGAGCTGGTGGCGGACCTGGCCGCAGAAGTGCTGGACAGCATCGAAGGTGTGTTCCTCGACAAGGTAAAATCTACCCCGCCGCCCCGCAAACAGGGGGCCGAGACCGACGACCTTGTTCGCCTCATGCAGGACGAACTGGTCGAAGAGGGGTTTCGACAGGTCGCTCTGCAGCAGCTCGAGGAACTGCGCCTCGCCCTGCCATCCGAAATCATGGACGAGTTTGGTGAGGACGGGCTGGATGCGCTTTTCGAGGAAGCGATTGCCGAAGTGTCTCTGACACTGCACGCGAGTGCTTTGCAATGAGGTTGAACCGTTTGGATCTTATTCGCTACGGCCGTTTCAAGGACGCCGAGATTGTATTTCCTAAGCGTGCCGAGGGCGTGCCCGACGTGACGGTGATCTATGGTCCAAATGAGGCAGGCAAATCCACCGCCTTCAACGGCTTTCTGGAATTGATCTTCGGTTTCAAGGGCGGGGCGCATCCATTTGCTTTTCGTTTCGACCGAAGTGATCTTGTGGTGGGGGCAGAGCTCGACCTGCCTGGGCGGGGGGTCATGGCTTTGCGCCGCAACAGCAAGAGGACCCAATCGCTGTTGGACACAAATGACCGCCCAATAAACGAGGCAATCTTATCGGGCGCGTTGCACGGCCTGACGCGAGATGCATACGAGGAACGGTTTTCGCTCAACGAAAACGGTTTGAAGGAAGGTGGCGAACGGATCGCCGGGGCGCAAGGGGACCTTGGCCAGCTTCTGCATGCGGGTCTCTCTGGCCTGACAGGCATGGCACAAACGCTGGACTTGTTGGCGGAGCGGGCCGACAGGTTCCATAAAAAACGTGGCCGGGGCACCGTGTTGAAAACCGGTAGCGATCGACTGAAGGAGATTGGCCGGAAATTGCGGGCTGATCGCCTGACGACAGAGCGAGAGCGCAACCTGCGTCATGATCGCGACCAGGCAACGGCAGAGTTCGAAGCTGCCGATGTCGAGCTCCGACAGACCTATCAAAGACAGGCTGCCTCCAAGGCAGCAGAGGTTTGGTATGATCGGACCGAGGAGATCGAGCAACTTACAGAGGCCCTGGCCAATTTCCCCGACGGCCCTGACCTTCCTCCCGGTGCGGCAGAGCGGGTGGCGGGGCTTGTCGAAAAAATCGCGTCTCAGACGGTTCGGGTCACGGAGGCGAAAGAAGAGGTTATCAAACAAGAACAGATCATTGGAGCCCACCCGGTCGATAAGCTGGCCCAGCCTTTGGCAGCAGAGTTGGAAAGGCTCAATCAACTGGCCATTGACGGAGCGCCGTTGATGGAGAGGGCCAGCACCGCGCAGGCCGATCTGGACCGCCGCCGCGAAGATCGCGATAAACTCAGTCGCCAAATGGACGAAATCTTAGGGCACCTTGAGGTGCCAGACGCGTCGGCATCCACAGTTGCCCTGGAGGTAAGCGTTCTTGAGGATCTCGCGACTGTGGCGCAGACGTGCTCGACCGCCAGTCTTTCAGCCGATGCCGCACGGGAGGCCATAGAAGCAGCCCGCGCCCAACTTGGCGAAGCGCCTGCTGAACCACAAGATTTGACTGCTCTGCGAGCCGCCTTCGATATTTGGAAGACCGTCGCGGATGTCTCCACGTTTGAGGCAAGCCAAGGTCAGGCTTTGGCGCGTTCGACCAAGGCTTCCGCTGGCCTGCCGAGGTCTTGGAAAGACCTTGTTGCCGCGGGCTTACCTGCGCCCGAAACTTTGGACGAGGTCGCCCGGAACTGGTCGGCCATGGCCGCCGACCTAGCGTCGGCGCGCAGTGACCTCGACGCTCGCGCGGCAGAATTGGCCGTGGCGCGGGCTGACCTCTCCACGCATGAAGCCGCACCTGGCGCCGTCGATATCGTCAAGATTGAAGAGACCCGGCGTCGGCGTGACATTGTTTGGCAGCAACATCGCGACGATCTGACCTCCGAGAGCGCGGATCAATTCGAGACAGCGATGCATGCCGATGATGGCGCACGTGCGCATTACCTTACTGGTGCAGAGGCGCGGCAGCGGTTGCTCGCGGCACAAGGCCAGGTGCGGACCACCGACGCAAGGCATGGAACCGCAAAGACGCGTCACGACGAACTGGTCAATCGCCGGGACCGCCTGTCGGAGCGCTGTTCCAGATTGGCGCTTGCGCTGGGATTGGAAGAAGACGCGACCCCACTTGCTTTCAGTGTGCGCCAACAGGCTTTGGCCGCAGCGGCCGAATCTTCCGCTGATCTTTCCAACGCTGAAGAAGCGTTGAGAGCCCGTCTTGCCCATCAGGAGGCGGCCTACAACGCATTGATGGATGCTGCGCGGCCCCTTGGACTTGGCCAAGCGAAGGGTGATCTGCCCACTCAGGTGCAACGCGCATTGACGTTGGAGGACAGCGATCTCCGGGCTTGGGCAAAATGGCAGGACGGCGAGAAAACCATCGCCAAGCTGGTCAGCAAGTCGGAGCAATGTCGAACCGATTGCGAAACGGCGCAGGCAAAGCTCGACCGGTTCACCTCCGCCCTGCCTTTACCGGATCGCTCGCTCGAGGGAATTAGAGCTGCCTTACCGCGTCTGCGCAGCCTGCAGCAGCTCTATGGCGAGCATCAAAAGCTCTCCTCCCGGATCGAGGCCCTCGAGCAGGCGATCGCTGCCCTTGCCGAGGGCGCGCAAAGCCTGGCTCGAGTGACGGATGATCAAGAAGACCGGACTGATATCTCTCCCGTTCAAGTTATCAACCGTGCGCGTTTGCGCGTGGCGGCATCGACGCGGCTTGACGAAAAACGAACCGAAGCAGAGTTGCGGCGGGATGAAGCGGACAGGTCGAAACGCCGCGCAGAGAGCGAACTTCAGACAGCAATCGACGATCTAGACGGTTGTTTCGAAGGACAGGGTGGGCGAGACTTCTCGCCGCGCGACCGGATCGCAAAGCTGGTTGAACGTGATCGTCTGCGCATCGAAAAAGCAACGGCGGACCGCGATCGGCAGAAGGCCCGTAATGGCGTAGATGCCGATCTCTTTGCTGAGGAACTGGAGCAGATGCCGGACGCAACGCGCGCGGCAGAACTGGAACAGGCTCTGAAAGACGCTCAGGACTCCCGCGACACCGCCCGCGATGCACAGCGCGAGGCCGCCCGCCTGTATCGTGAAGCTTTTGAGGCCGCCGACCGCAGCGATCTCGCCACAGAACGGGCGACTCTGCTCGAAGAACTCCGGAGCGGCGCGCGTCAGGCGGCTGTAGCCCGGCTTGGGGTGCTGGCGGCGCGTGGGGCGCTGCGTCGACTTGCGGCAGAGCGGCGCAGTGACATGTTGCGCGACGTCGAAGAGGCCTTTGTCACGATGACCTCCCCCGCGTGGACAGGTGTTGACGTCTGGAGCCAGGCCGAAGGCGAAAAGCTCGTGGGTGTCCAACCTGACGGCGACACGGTTCCTGTTGAACAGATGTCAACGGGCACGATGGGTCAGTTGTATTTTGCGCTGCGCCTCGCTGGATATCGCAGCTTTGCCCGTGAGCCCGGACCACTGCCGATGATCCTGGACGACATCATGGAAACATTTGACAACACGCGTGCTCGGGCGGCCCTGCAGCTTTGCTCCGAGATCGGCCTGAACGGGCAGGCAATTCTCTTTACGCATCATGTCCATCTGGTTGAATTGGCGAGAGACTGTATCGACGGAGTGGCAATAGCAAACATGCCGGACTGATTGGTCTGCAACATCGCGAGCTGCAGCAGACTCAGGATTGCAGACGGGATAACCCAAACATGAGATTGATGGCGAGCACAGTCCCGCGTTGCGGACTCTTGGTGAAGCCAAAATGATGCGCTCTGCAAAAAATGGCCGGAACCCCGGGCCGCATTACAGCATATTGATCCGAGGGTTAAAGGCAGCTTCTCTAACTGGGTGTTTTGATCAAGCTCGGTTTCCTTCAATTCCATTGGATCATCGCCACTCATCCCGGTCAGCGCAGCCCGCAATTGTTAGACTGTACAAACTGGGACAAGATTGCTAATTGGCCAATTCCTGCAAATCAATGCAACTTCAGACTAGAAAGGTGGTGAAAACCACATGCAGGTTAGTGTTCGCGACAACAATGTCGATCAGGCCCTCCGGGTTCTAAAGAAAAAGCTCCAGAGGGAGGGCGTTTTCCGTGAAATGAAGCTCAAGCAACATTTTGAGAAGCCGTCCGAGAAGAACGCGCGCCAGAAAGCCGAAGCGATCCGCCGCGCCCGTAAGCTGGCACGCAAGAAGTTGGAACGCGAAGGTTGATGTAGGTCATTCCTCGATGCTTTAGAAATTACCCCCGTTGTTCTATGGCAGCGGGGGTCTTGCGTTTCAGCCGCTCTTCACACCTAAGCAGTGGCCAGATTGATTTCCTCAATGCAGGAAAGAGCGGGCAACGAACAGCGAGCTTGTTTTGATTGGGTCGCATGTGTTGTCGTTGCGGTCCTTACTTGCCAAAATCCATGCAGTCTTTGAACTGGCTGCGAAACGAATGTCCGATGTTACCCATTGGCGCGGTATTAGTTTCAGGGAGAGCGGGTGGGGTAAATCCTGCCCGCGTTCTGCTTTAAAGCATCCCTTCCCGCCAAGAAGATAGTTAGTCTGTCCTGAATATCGCCTTCAGGCGGTCGGTTTGTCGACCCGATCACTTCGACCGAATGCCATTTCGGCGTCAATGATCGTACAAACTCGGCGGATCAGCCGGATCAAATAGTGCAAGACGGCTCTCAGGTGCCTGAGGATCATGCGGATATTGTGTCCGCATCCACAGAGCACAGCGAAAAGAGCATCGCCTTCGGTTCCTTTCAGGGTGCTTCGTGTCAGTCTGCCGTCGTTTTTCATGTGCCCGATCATCGGCTCAATTGCGCTGCGCCGACGCAGGAGTTTGGCAATCGTCCTGGTGACGCCGCGCCTGGCACCACTGATAAAAACCTTCACATTCTGCACGCCATGGCCACGGTATCCGCGGTCGACGAACGCGAATTCCGGTTTCTGGTCTGTCAGGATTTCGACCTGCTCCAGAGCCTCGTCCAGCGTGTGGCCGTCGTAGGGATTGCCCGGCAGCGCCCGCATCCCCACCACAAAGCCGCCCCGGTTGGTCGTGGCGACGCTGACCTTGGTACCGAATTCGTAGCGCTTGTGCGCCTTGCCCTTGGAGATGCAATCCACCGCTGGCTCATGCAGGCTGTAGAGCTTCTTCTTGTCCTTCGGCTTCTGCGCCAGCAGTCGGTTCACCAGCGCGATCATCTCCACCAGGCGCGCCTTCAATGCGCCCTCCTGAACCTTGTCCAGTTGCCGCCCAACGTCGCGTAGCACGCGACCAGTGTAGCCCTTGAGGCGACGCAGCGCCTTGCGCATCCTTTTGAACTGGCGGGCGTGGGCATAACGACCGACCTGACTGGCAATGCGAGGCGCGAGGCGATTGTAGTTCTGTCGCAGACTGACCCCGGCCTCGTGGGCCAACCCGACGAGCTTGCGCCGCGCCGTTTCATACAGTCGGGCATCCGTCGGATGGGCGATGTTCTTTTCCATCACCGTGGTATCGACCGTGACCCGCTTGAGATCGTTGCCTTTCACCGCCCCGGCGCGCTTCCCGGCATCTATCGTCTGGGTCAACATCCACTCGACACCTTCTTCTCCGATCCGCTTTCGCCAGCGCGTCATGGATGACGGATCAAGCGGCAGTCGATGTTGAAAGAACGTCTCGCCGCTGAAATGCTGCCAGTACGGGTTCTCGGCCCAACCGGCCACCACCGCCTCATCCGACAGAGCATAGACATGTTGAAGATACAGCAGCCCAGCCACCAGGCGTGGCGAGGTCGCCGGTCGACCGGTATGGGACGGAAAGAAACCGAGCCATTCCCGCTCAAAAACATCCCAGTCGATCAAGCCCTCCAGCTTCACCAACTCATGCCGCATGTCGATCATCTCGACCAATCGGGCGCGCAGGAGATCGTCTTGGTCCGGGGGTGGCTTTCTCGGCTTCATATCATGGCTCAAAATTGCAGGGTTCCTACCAAGATAATATCAAACCTTGCACTTTTTACCCAATAAAATTGGACCGTTTATCAACAAAATCAGATGCATACCGGTTGTTCAGGACGAACTAGTTAGTCGCTCACCACTCATGGGCGTGACACGAACAGGGCGGTCAATCAAATCAACAATACGGTGCGCGCTTCACCCGAGACTTGGCAGCAGACGTCTCAAACCGGGCATAGCGCCCACCTGAGTAACGGCGACAATCCAGAGCATATCCGGCGGCAATCACTGCAGCACCGATGTCCTGGCCGTCCGCGTAACAAACACCGACGTACCGGTCATAGGTCTTCTCGCCTGTCAGGTCGCAGGAGACGGCCTTGCCGCGCAGATGGTTCCCCATCCATCGCTTGCCTGACTGCCCGGCCTGTGTGTCCAGTTCCGGGGCATCTACGCCCTGTAGTCGCACAGGGGTGCCATCTACCTCGATCGTGTCTGCATCACGCACATGAGTTACCAAGCCCTCCAGGTTTCGCCCGGCCAGGTATTCTGAGAAAGCGCCAACAAATTCGGGAAACCGCATTACTGCCAATACGACAAGCAGAATGGTCACAACTAGAAGGGACGACCTATTTTTGCGCGTAGGCCATCTACGGCTCTTGCGCCTGCGGGCACGTGATTTTTTGACTGGTGTTCGGGTGCGGTGGTCAATGCTGCATTTGGTTAGCACCCGCGTCAGATGGCTGAATTGCTTGTCGCTGATCCGCGTCCTGGTGCCATGGCGGCGGAACTTGGCATGCATATCACCGAGAAACTTTCGCTCCCACTCATTCAGGCCCACCGAGGTGAGTGCCCTTGCGATGTTGCTTTGGATCAGATTGAGTTGGTCAGGCGGGATCTGCATGCGTGCAGAGATGGCAAGAAAATGCGGCGAGATTTTGGAATATAACGCCCCTGCGGGCGAATTCAAACAACGCATTTGGAGCTATCACGCCCTCGTCCGATCTGGCCTCTTGCCAAACGTCTCTTCAATCACAGCGTCGATTTCGCCTTTGGCCAACTCCATCACAACGGTCTTGACCTCGCCATAGGTGCCGAACTCGTGCCCGCAGTCGAAGCACGATATCACCTCGTCGCTCTTCGGCGGGGTGAGTTCGCTGATAGCAACCGGGAGCCCGCACTCGGTGCACTGGAATGTGATGCGGTCTCTCTTCTTCACCATGGGGGTCACCTGAACAGACTTGCGGGAATTCTGGGGGTTTTCGGGGGATCATAATCGAGCGCATCGGCCCAATCGTAGGTAATTGCTTTGAACATCAGAGTTTTGCGCGCACCAAAGAGCAGATCGCAGCCCCTCATCACCAGATTTACGCCCGATCTTCGCCATGCATCCTGGAGACGTCAGAGCTAGGGTTTTCGGACTGATCGGGGAGGGCAACCTGCCCGCGCCATAATCGGCCAGCATTGAACACAACTCGGGCCAACTCGCGATTGCGGCCCTCACGGAACTGAAAAGGTGACAATTATGAAAAGCTTCAAAAAGGGGGCTAAAGGCCCGGATGTTCAGAAGATCTAAAAGGCACTTATCGCTTCAGGAACGAAGCCAAAGGTCAAGATAAATGCGACATTTGATGCTCTGACTGAGGAATCGGTGAAGGCTTTCCAGTCGAAGAAGCGCCTTAAAGTCGACGGCATCGTCGGGAAGAAAACACTGCCGAAGCTGATGAAAGCAGCGAAAGCGCCCAAGATCGATCTGAAACTGTCAACCCCCGACTAAGCGCCGCTTCTCAAGAAGAAATTGGCGCACTATATGAAGGTTAAGAAACAGGTATCGCAGATCCTGGTCATCATCAAGAAAGACAGACGCCCAGAGATCAAAAAAGTTTCGAAGGAATACAACAGCTTGTTCCAGATCTACGCTGAGGCTTATGCCGTTTGTCGAACCAAAGCAGAAATGTCGATCAAGGCGCGGGCGCTGTTTGAGAAAGAGGTAAGATCCGATCCCTCGAGCGCTGCAGAAACCAGGGAGACGATCGAAAACTGCCATTCCGGCGCCCACTATCAAAACCGGCTGATGGAAATCTGCCTCGGCGGCTTTGAGCGTTTGGACAATGAACTGAAGAAGGCCAAACAGGGTCTCGCAGTGTAGAATATCCAAACTTGATCGTCAAAACGGGTGCCCCTGTTCGTTGCGCTATGCAGTGGATCCGATAGGCGAAACATCACAGCATGGCGGTCGCGTCCTGATCGCCATGCTTTGCATAGAAAAGCCGAGGGGCTGTCATCGGTGCAACCGCCACAAATTATAGTGACCGCAATACCTCCGCGATACTTGGTTTGACTGTAAAACTTCAAAATTGATCTGACGCGCACTTGGAGACGCGGGCTCGGATGAACTCCAAAAATTCAACAACCTCCGTTTCACTTGTGTTCTGAATTTCAACGCTCCACGGAAGTTGAACCCGTTCGGCAAGCATGTTGATTTGCTCGATCCTATCATCCGAAACTGGGATGTGTTGCGACGCGTCCCTCTGACGAATTCGGTCAAGGCACATCTCATTGGGAGCGCTGACTTTGATCAGAATAAGTTCGCCCATCGCATCCAGCGCGTTGTGCATCTCGGAAAACCATGGGGCGGTTCCCGTGCTCTCCAACACGACACTACTACGGGCAGACAAGCGCTCGCGGACGCCCTCGATGACCCGAGACAACCCTTCGATGTCGAAGTCGCTTGAGCCAGGCCTCATCTCTTTCATCAGTTCCAGCCAGATTGGCTCAACCCTCAGAAATGAGATGCCAATCTCATCCTCCATACGCGAGGCAAGATAGGTTTTGCCTGCGCCCTTCGGCCCAACAAGAAGTATGATGATGTTGCGCTTTGCCATGGTGCGTGCGCCCGTTGGTGGTTTCTTTCTGGTGGACCGCCGGTCGAGAAACGTTCGCTGAGGATAGCCCAGACGACCTATGCCGGTGAGCATTAGTGATCGCGTTGAATTCGACATCGGGCTCCGCGCCCAAAGTTACGAGCCCATACGAATAGGATCAACAAAGCAGACTTCACCGTCTAGTGTTTTGCGGTGGATGCCGATTTCTTGGGTCCCGACAAGGCCAATTTGACCAAAGTGCAGGGGCGTCTTACGATTTCCATCATAGCTGTTTGATGACCAATTCTGATCATGTCTCTCGATTTCCTCCGCATCGGCTACGCTGCCGATGACGATCTCGCCACCCGGCGACTGAAGTCCGTGTTAACCATCATCATTCTTGTGATCATGGCGATGTCGTTGTCTTTCTTTTTCTTTGAACCGGATCGGTCGGTACTGCTGCGAAGCTTTGACATAGCGGCGCTGGGAACTGAAGTCGCAGCACTCGTGGTGCTGCATGTCAGTCGTAGTGCCAAGACACTGTTCTATTTCTTCTGCCCGATGCTCATGTTCATTCAATTCGGTTTTACGCTGCTGAATGGAAACCGAGAAGGCGATATACTGCCGTTTATCGTCATCCCCGCGGCTGCGGTGGTGGTACTCGGTCCGGACCGGTCGCGAGCCTGGTTTGCGGTTTCGATGGTGGTAATGCTTCTTCTTCCATTTATTGAAGTGGCATTGCCTGAGTTCACAATGGCCGCCCATCAAACGGTCCTGAATCCCACAGGGTCGCTGTTCGACTCGTCGTATCGCCGCCCCATCGAAATCGGCGAGGGGCTCGCCATGGCAATCGGCGTCTTCTTTGTCTATTTCCTGACCTATTCCGGCTACAAGCAACTTGAGAATGCCAACGCCTTGATCCGCGTTCAAAAGGAGCAGATCGAACAGGAGCACGCGCGCGCTGAACAGCTGCTCGAAAACATACTTCCGCATTCAATTGCCGAGCGATTGAAGCGAGAGCCCGAAAAAATCATTGCTGATGACCTTCTACAAATAACTGTCCTGTTTGCTGATATCGTAGGGTTTACGCCGCGCGCATCGAAAATGTCTGCGCCCGAGACGGTGGCGTTCCTCAATGGTGTGTTTTCGCGATTTGACAAGCTCGCTGACCAGTTTGGGTTGGAAAAGATCAAGACGATTGGTGACGCCTATATGGTTGCTGGTGGACTGCCCGAGCCACGCGCCGATCACGCTTCGTCAGTTGCTAATATGGCGCTTGGGATGCTTGTTGTCATGAATGCGCTTAGCAAGGAATTGCATGACGAAGTGACGGTTCGCATCGGCATCCACACAGGCCCGGCAGTTGCGGGTGTCATCGGGACGCGCAAGTTCTTTTACGATGTATGGGGCGACACCGTAAACTTGGCTTCGCGCCTGGAAGCGCAAGGAAAACCCGGGCGCATACAGGTCAGCGAAGAGACACGGCGGATACTTGCAGACACCTACACTTTCGAGGCGCGCGGACCCATCGGACTCAAGGGTAAAGGCGAAATCGACGTGTACTTCCTGACCGGCAAAATTGGATAATTGCATCGAGCAATTCGCAATGCCCGGATTGTGCTTGGCCCATGCCTGTCGCAAAAGGCTCAATTTCTAGCCTGCTTGCGCGATGACGAAAGTCCTTGTTGCCTGCACCGAGTGGAATTCCAGAAGATCGAGCATATGCTTTTGGGATACCGTTGACTGACCCGACCTCATCAGCGCGCCGAGTCATTTCCGATGCTCCGACAGGCCGAGCTCGTCCCACATCCAGCCGAAATCATACTCTGCGACGTGGGACTCTGTCTGACGGGCACTGCGATTTTCGATGGTCTTCAGCCAGTCAATCACTTCTTTCTTGCCCTTTGCACTGCGAACAGCCTGGCGGGGGGTCTTGTCACCCAAGGCCGGTATCGGCTGGTCAAGCGTGTCGCGGTAGTGGTGGTCGAGATGCTCATGGGCAATCTGGCGGGCAAGGGCAGGGGGGATGTCCTTGTCAGCAGCGGATTCGGTTTCCGGGTTGTCCTCTGCCATCATCTGTTCGACGGTCTGGATCGCCGTCAGCGGCGGTCTCACCAAATCACCCAGCATCTCAAGAATGAGGGCTTCGCCGCGTACGGCGCGCGCCGCAGAATTCACGGAGAGTGTAAGCGCCCTGCCTTTCAGGGTCAGGGATCCGAGGACAGACGCGCCCGACATTGAGCTGTCCAACACCAGGCCAGTGCCACGCCGGGTACCATCCCGGTTGTCCAGGGCAAGCCAGGTCCAGCCCTTCGGGCCCGTGGCGACCAGATCCGCGGCCTGAGACAGCGTCTGCGCAACCTTTTTTTGAGTGACCCCATTTGCGAGCGGGAAGCGCATCTCATGGAAGACCAGGTCGTCGCCATCGCTGTTGCTGATCTGCGGCACCTCCGGGTCCAGCAGGTCTGGCAGATGTGCGAAGAGCCAGGCATTGGCAAAAAGTGGGGCGGAGCGCCGCAACTGATCCTGCGTCAGCCTAAGCTCGTCCTTTGCGTTCAGTTTCAGGACAGTTCGAAGCCCATCTTCGAGCATCGCAACAGCATCCGGATCGAACGGCAGCAGAGCGCCCGAAATCACGTTGTGATCGCCCTGCGAAACAACCCGAACGGAAATGCGATCCCCTTGCTGAAACATCCGCGTGGCGCTTTGCTCCCTGACGGTGACCGGCTTGGCGTCAGATAGCATGTCCCGCAGAGCCATGGATTTTCCCGGCACGATCGCGCTGACCTCGTAGAGGCTGATGGGGGCATCCCGCAATCCCGTGATATAGGCTCGGGTCTGAACACCCTCCTTTGATCCATGCCGCCTGAGATACGCATCGCCTGCGTTTTCACCATTCGGCCCGAATGACCTGCCCAGCAGATCCTCCAGCCCGCCGCCCCACAGGATCATTGGCCAGTCCTCGCCCAGCAAATCCCCCAGGTCCTCAAAGTCGAGATCGAATGCCTCAAGAGCTGGCAGGAGATGCTCATCCAGAACATCTGCAAGTCGCTCGTGCCAGGTCTCGTCGCGGGTGATGAACCCGATGAGCCCTTCAAGATCATGTCCCATCGACCTGCATCCTTCTCCATCGTGTGTCGGACAGGGGCGATCTAGCGCAGAGCGCGACTGTTAGCCAGATGTCAGGTTTGCGGTGGCGTATTTCGTCTCGGTGGTCTCGTTGCGGGAAGATTATTGCCGGGGTGCCCGAACAAAAAGCTCTTTGAAGAGCGCTTCCGATCGGCGCAACCCGTCCTCGGTCAGCACCACCGACTTTGCTTTGCCAACCGGATCCAGGATCAGCCCTTTTTGGTGCAGGCGGTCGAGCGCGTTCCAATCAAAACCCTTCCAGGCGCGGCGCTCGCCATGCAACGTCAGCCAGAGCAACGCCAGGACTGCGTCATCCACCTTGTCCTCATCTATATCCATGACCACATCGGACGCGACCAGGACTGGGTCCGTCAACCCCCGATCCGGCCAGAGCAGTCTGATTTACTGCGTGCAATCCGGGCTTCATCGAGGTTGGGGATTTCTGGTTCGCGACGGTCTGATTGAGCGTTCGACACTGTTCGATGTCGAAGAGTGCAAAATGAAGACGTTTACCGACATAACTGTTGGAACAGGTCCGACTGCGTGCGCAGGGGAGACCTGGCCGCATTTTGGAGAGGACTGCACTGCTGCAGGATTAGTCACAGGCCCGCCCTCTCTTCGGTGGAAAAACACGGAGGGGATGTCCAAATCGGGCACCTCTTCACCGCTAGCAGTGACTCCCAGGCGTCAGATTTCCAGTTCGTCGATGGACTTTCCGGCTTTGATCGCGTCATTGACCCAATTTGGCTTACGACCCCGACCGGACCAGGTTTGTTTCGGATCGTCCGGATTGCGGTATTTCGCGGCGACTTTGGCTTTCGCTTTCTTTTTTGGGCCGGAGAAATGCGCGATTATTTCCTCAAGTGTAACACCATGAGATTTGGCGACTTTGTGGATCTCTTTGAGTGCCTTTGACAGTGCCTCTTTTTCGGCGTGCACAAGAGTCTCCTCAATGTCCTTCGCGAGAGCTTTGAGGTCTGCTGCATTCATTTTCTTCAAATCAATTTTCATGTCCCTGCCTCTTTTTTGAAACTGGGCGCTAAACAACACCAATAGCGGGAGTGACGCAAGGGTGGTGGCGTCACCGAGCAATTAAACGCCACTGCCAGGGACGAAACGGAACGGCACGGTCTGGTCTGTACATCATGAGCATCGATGCGATTGGGCCTTGGTAAAAAACTCTCAATTGGTCCAGGAGCTTTCTATCGGCTGGACACAGTTCTTCTGCGAGGGATGCAAACTGCGCGGTCCCATCGACCCCAGTTCAAACTGTTTCTTTCCGATCATCTGCGGGAGATTTCCGGTTCAATCTATTCTAACGCGATCCTAGTTCAATGCTGCCCATTTAAGTGCCCCGTGATGGCCCGCCCCTTTAGCGTAGTGCGATCTGGCCTGGCGAGGATACTATGATTTGCGGCTTGCCCTTGTAGAGCTCGATTGGACCAGCGATCGCAACCGCCTTTCCTTTCAGACTATGGACATTTTGAAACTTTGACGCGTGTTTTTTGAAAATGACCGCATAGAACACATGGTTGGGATAGCGACCCCCAAAATTGATGAACGTGGTTCCACCGCTGCTTGTTGAAACCTGGCTGACAACGCCGACAACCGTCGCCTGGGCGCCTACATATTGAGACGTCTCTTTAGGCGAGATAGTGTCTGCGACCGCAGTTGTGGCGAGGAACAGGGCCACCCCAATGGCGACGAGTAAGTTGAACAGATGGGGCATGGAAACTCTCGTTCGGGTAAGAAATCGAAACGCTTGGAATGGCTTACTGACAAAGCCTATTGGGCGCGTCAACTCCATGCGCATCACTGCGAACTTGTGCCACGCTTCTCATCGCTGCTAAAACCAGAGCTGATCTGAGCCCAAGAGCATAGACCCCGATATGACCGATGAACCAGCCCTGGTTTCCTCACCCAAGAGCCAATCCATTATTGTCGATGGCTATCGCTTCGACATCGAGATTCACCGGCTGGACTTCGAGACAGGGTGGACACTTGAGGTCGTCGACCAGGACGGGACATCGCATGTCTGGGATGAGCAGTTTGCCTCAGACAAAGACGCCCGCAACGCGGCCGTGAACGCCTTGCAGGAAGCTGGCGCCATCACATTCATGACTAATGACTCGATTGTCCCGTTCAGGCGTCACTGAGTCAGAAATTTCCGTCCTTTTGGGCTTTTGAGGGGCTGGAGGGCAAACACACGCCCTTCCGGCCCTGACCAAGATCAACACTCCCCCAAACTCACACACAAAGGTTCAATCACTGGCTGGTCGCAGCTATAGGCTTTGAGATCTGGGCGCGTCAAATGAACTCTTCTTGCCAATTGTAGCATCTGGTCCCGCAAACTCGGTTTCGACAGCTGTCCTTCGCAATTTCCGCTGCAAAGGACCGCCAAGAGGAGGTCGCCAGCTACAGAAACGCCTCAAAGGTTGTCGAGGCGATTGGCTATGTAGCGTGGCACATGAATTCGGCAACGCTGGCAGGGTCGAGACCGTCGGTACAGGCCTGGCCTGCAAACAATTCGGGCGGGGCAGCCAGTCTTACTCGCAGCCAAACCATCTACAAGAACGTCGCGGGAGATGGTCTTTTGTTTCGATGCGACCTAGCAGAGTATCCATTGACTTCAGTTGCACCTGCTTTTGCCAGGCGAGGACCGTGTTGCATGGATCAGAATTGAGGCGGATTGGCCCCTTACCCCATCACTTCAGACGACGCGCTCATACACCGCACGACCGAGACCAGTCATGCGGTTGAGCGCCTTTGATGCCATTTTCACTTCGGCAATTTGATTGTCAAAGTCGCGCGCTTGCAGCCGGTCGCCGATAGCTTGTTTCCATCTTCCGATCTGGGCTTCGACCCGTGATCTCTGGTTGTATCCCGTCTTCGTTTGCCAGCTCATTCTACCATTTTGAGCGATGACGTCGATGTGGTGGTTGCGTTGTGCATTCTTGCCGTGAACCGCGGTTGTCGGCGGAGGAATAATGATCTCAACCCCGTGCCCGAACTTCTCGATCAGGCAGTCTGCCACGCCCTGGACGTCATAGGCACCATCTGCCAGAAACCGGCTCACATCGGCATCCATGTCTGTTAGCAAAGCTGGTAGCGCCGTTACATCGCCCACATGTTCAGTGGTCAACTCAGTCGCGGCGATATCACCGGTTTCCGGATCGAAGGCGATGTGGAGCTTGCGCCATGTTTTGCGGGCCTTCTTGGTGCCGTGCTTCTCTTCATGCCAGTCGTTGCCGCCATGCACTTTCAGACCCGTGCTGTCCACAATGAGGGTGGTTGGTTTGCTCGCAGCTCGCCGGTTTTGGGGGAGCTTCAGCCCTTTACCGCGCCGCGACAAGGTCGAGAAGTCCGGCACCACAAGGGCCATGCCCATCAGCTTGGCAAGCGACCGCACAAAGCCCTGAGTTTGCCTGAGCGGGAGCCGAAACACGACGCGCAGAGTGAGGCAGATCTCGATAGCCAGATCAGAGTACCGCGACTGACCGCCGCGTGTCTTGCGGCGCGGCGATCTCCATTTCTGCACCACATCATCAGAAACCCAGATCGTCACGTCACCTCGACGCCGGAGACTTTCATTGTATTCCGGGCAGTTCGAGACCCGGTACTTAGCTTTGGGAAACTTGTCGCGACGGGCATCATTGAATTTGTGGGGCATCGACCGTCGCTCACGTCACAGAAAACGCTGAGAATACTTTGAGCGACCGATCCCTGCAACACAGTCGCGCTACGCGCGTGTTGGCTGGCCCCCTTTCCCGCCGTGTCTGGAAAGCTCGTTTATTCACAAAGGAGATTCCCATGAAATACATTCGTAAAAGATCAACCAGCCTTCGCCGCCGCGCAGCCCGTCGCCTCAAAACGATCCGAGAGCAGCTGCGCAAGATCGACTTGAGCATGAGCGTTAAAATCAACCTCATCTTCCTGAAGCTGAAGTTCACACTACCGCGCCGGACATAGCAGTTTCCAGTTTTCACCTTCGCCAAATATCCTCGGGGGAACGCCGCTAGGCGTGGGGGCAGACAGCCCCCGGCCTATCACGGTCGCTCGCCGTCTCTTTGGATTGTCGGCGATAGAGGTGGCTCAATCAGATCTATGCCGAGCGACATAAGGCTTCCTGCGCCGAGGAAGAAAATTGTCATGGCGACTATAACGAATTGCTCGCTCCCAACCACTTGGAGCCCACCCTTTGGGGATACGGAAACCGCTGACGGCGGTTTGGTTTTCTCGGTTTTTGACGCATATGCGTCGGGCTGGGTTTTTTCGGCCAGCAGGTCAGCCAAAAACTCATTCAGTATGATACGTTGGTCATCGTAAGAATGGGGTTTCAAGTTAAACTCCCCTCTATTGGGGTTGTGTGGGGCAGCACTTAAAAAATGTCTGGGCCCCAGCCCAACCATGTCCTCATACTATTAGAGTTTGGTTGAACGGTAGGCGGCTTCAAGGGTTTTAACGCATTGGTACTCACATTTCATGCTACGGATGCTTATATTTCCGCCGTTTTTCTCTCCTAAGCCTCTATCTGGGCTTATTAAACCGGGCAAATCCCGACCCCCCTGGGCGGCATGACCGCGCGCTAGTCGGTCGCCGGCAGGGCCGGCCACCGACAAGATCACCGCGTCGTGGGCGACCATGGCACAAAGACCAGGCCGCGGTGATCGGATGTGTCGCAAACATTTGGAACGGCCAAGGTCAGCGACTTACTGGATACACCTATCCTGCGATCTCGGCGAATAGCTGGAAGCCAGACGTCGTATTGCTGGGAAATTGCCGCTTCCGGATCATGTTGGCGACCTCGATGCCGTCCAAAGTAGCTGATGCGGATCTGAACGATTTGAACCCACACATTAATCAGCCCCACTTGAGTGGTCCAATTTGAAAGTTAGTGCATGACCGGTCTCTGGTCCATCTGGACGATGGTTTCCGGAGCCGGTGGACGATAGCCCAAAGCACTGTGGGGTCGTTTTGTATTGTACAACTGAACGCCAGAACACCCACGTTACCGACCGGCGCGAGGTTCTTTATCGATGGCATCCTTGGTTTGGCCGGTCGGTTTATGTCCATGAGGTGATCGATAAATCCGGCGAAGCCGTGTTTCGGTGCAATCTCACAGGCCGCCGGTCGGACCGGCTTCTGGAAGTCCCGATATGGATGTTCGACCGGGCTGCATGTACCGCCTGCTGTCGGGTCGATACGGCGCATGTGGGCCTGGACGCTCTGAAGGCTCTTGCGGGGCTTGTTTGCGATATCGACTGTAAGTCGTTCAATAAATCCGACCCCCCATCCCGCGTTGACGCAGCATTGGACTCTGAACACGAGATTCGGAGGTTGGCCTATGCCGCGCAAAATGACGACGACGCAACTCGAACTGTTCCCGGACATCCGGTCCACGACCGCGACGCAAACCCCGCTTTGGCAGAGCCTCCCCGACGACACGCGGCAAACGCTGACACGGTTGATGGCACGCCTGATGGCGGAACATGCAGGCGCGGCAGAAGGGGGGAATGATCATGAAGCATGAGAAGATTGGTCCGCAGCATTTGGAGCGCAAGGCGATCCTTTACGTCCGTCAATCATCGGCCCACCAGGTCCTGCACAACCGGGAAAGCAGCGCCCTGCAATATGCCATGCGGGAGCGGCTGGCGGATTTGGGTTGGAGCCGGATCGAGACCGTGGATGACGATCTCGGCCGTTCTGCGGCGGGTGGTGTTGCTCGGGAAGGCTTTGACCGGATGATCGCCGATGTTTGTCTCGGCAAGGTCGGCGCCGTCGCAGCGCGTGAAGTGTCCCGCTTTGCACGCAACAGCCGGGATTGGCAGCACCTCATAGAGATGTGCCGCGTCGTCGACACAGTGCTGATCGACCAGGAAACGGTTTATGCGCCGCGCGATGGCAATGACCGGCTTCTTCTGGGCCTGAAGGGCAGCTTGAACGAATACGAACTCGACCTTCTCCGACAACGATCCCTCGCCGCGCGCCACGAGAAAGCACGGCGCGGCGAACTTGTCGTCGCTGCCCCAGTCGGATTCGTAAAAACCGGGGACCGGCTTGAGAAGGATCCGGACCGCCGCGTGCAAGAGGCCATATCCCTGGTTTTCGACAAGGTCGCCGAGCTGGGGAGCGCGCGGCAGGCTCTCATGTGGTTCCTCGAACATGGCCTTGAATTGCCAGCGCTACGCAAACAGGGTGATGTGATCTGGCGGCGGCCGACATACGCCACCATCCATCGCATGATCGTCAACCCGGCCTATGGCGGGGCCTATGCCTATGGCGGGGCCTATGCCTATGGCAAGACCCAGGCAGCGGCGGGGTTCGGTGCAACCGCCATTCGCAGGAAAGATCGCGACGACTGGCTGGCATTGAAGCCGGGCGCACATGAAGGCTATGTGAGTTGGGAACGGGCAGAGGCGATCCGCAAGATGGTCAGCAACAATGTTCCTCAGAGCCGGCATCATGGCGCGGCCAAACATGGCTCTGCCCTCCTGGCCGGGCTGCTGCGTTGCCGACGCTGTGGCCGCAAGCTTACGGTTCGCTATACCGGCAAGAAGCATGACATCCCGCGTTACTCCTGCTGGCGCGGCCTTTTGGACAACGGCGAAGCGCGCTGCATCGCCTTCGGCGGATTGCGGGTCGACGATGCCATCGAACAGGCGCTTTTGCAGGTAGTCGGACCCGGCGCCATTGCCGCCGCAGAGGTGGCCGCCAGGCAAGCACTGCGCCAGCGGGATCAGGTTCGCGATGCGCTCTGCCGTGATCTGGAAGCGGCTCAATACGCGACTGATCGGGCATTCCGGCAATATGATGCATCCGATCCCGAGAACCGCCTCGTGACCGCCGAACTGGAAGCCCGGTGGAACCGGGCACTTCAGCAGGTTCAGGAGATCGAGAACAAGATCGTTCACCATGACGCGGTCAGCCCGAACGGGACCACGCTGCCGGTGGAAGATCTGGCGGCCCTGGGGGCCGATCTCGAACGCGTCTGGTTCGCGCCGGCCACCGATGCCAGGTTGAAGAAGCGCATCGTTCGCACGGTGATCCGGGAATGTCAACGCCGGAGCAAAAATCCCCAAAAGTGCCGGAGTAAAATTCCCCACTTTGGCGGTTTCGGTTGTCAGCCGTTTTCAGTGACTTGCGCCTCCATTTTTGGGTGGACGGCCACGGCGCTTTGGAGCGGGTGGCGGTGTGATCGGGGCGTTGGTGCGGGCGTGTTCTGGAATGAGGTCTGAGTGGCCGCGCAGGCGGTAGCTTGCCCCTTCGATCTGGACGACGACGGCATGGTGCAGCAGCCGGTCTAGAAGGGCGGTGGCCACGACGGGATCGCCGAAGACATCGCCCCATTCGGCGAAGCCCCGATTGGATGTTAGTATCATGGCGCTTTTTTCGTAGCGCGCGTTGACCAACTGGAAGAATAGGTTTGCCCCACCCTGGGTGATCGGGAGGTATCCGATCTCGTCAACGATCAGCAGTGATGATCGCGCGTAGAACCTGATCTTTTCGGCCAGCTGACCTTGCCGCTCGGCCTTGGCCAGAACTTCGACCAGTTCCGCCAAAGTCGCACGATAAACCTGCATGCCGGCCTTGACGGCGGCAACGCCAAGCGCTGTGGCCAAGTGGCTTTTGCCGGTTCCCGGTGGCCCGAGGAAGTGAACGACCTCGGCGCGGCGGATGAAGTCGAGCTGGGCCAAAGCCGCGATGCGCTCACGGTCCAAAGAGGGCTGGAAGGTGAAGTCGAAGCTTTCCAGTGTCTTGATCGGCAGCAGCTTGGATGTACGCAGTGCGACATCGATGCGGCGCGTTTCCCGGGTGCTGTATTCTTCGCTGAGCAGGCTGTCGATGGCCTCAATCGCAGTGATCTCACCTTGCTCCAGCTTCTGCATTGTGTGGTCAAGCGCTTCGAGGGCTCGCGGCATCTTCAGCCCAACCATCGCGCCCCTGATCCGGTCCAGAACCTCCGTCATTTCGCTGCCCCCTGTGCCGCCATGCGCTCACCAACAGCACCGTAAAAGTCCAAGGATCGGCGTGCGATGTCCGGCGATGTTACGGGCTTTGCGCGTTGAATGGGCACAGCCTTGCGATGCGCCGGGTCAACGCGCCGCTGGTTCTTGCCCTCAAGGAATGGGTGGCGGGCTATGAGTGTCCCTTCTTCAAAGATCCGAACCTCGTGGGTGTGGTTTTGCACCTCAACGACCCGTTTTCTCGTGGTGTCCGGGACGCTGTAATAATTGCCTGCGACAGAGACCATGCCTTCGTGGCTCACACGCCGTTCGACGGTGAGGACAGCATCGTATGGGATCGCAGGCAGTGGCTTCAGGCTGGGGCGCTCCTCGGCGAAGGCCTCATCGACGACGCACAAAGTCGTGGCATGCACGCGCGGGTTCGCTATGCCCACTCGCCAGAGATTGAACTGCGCATTCAGGTCGTCGATGTTGCGGAACGTCCGCGCCAGAAAGAAGTCCTGACGGATGTAGCGGAAGGGCCGCTCAACCTTGCCCTTCGTTTTAGCGCGATACGGCCGACACGCGCGTGGCAACGTGCCGTAATGACTGAGCAATGCCACCAAAGACGTGTTGTAGGTGACAATCCCGGCAGCATCTTCGCCAATCACTGCCGTCTTCATCCGGTCATAGAGAATGTGCTCGGGCGCACCTCCCATCGCGTCGAACGCCGCGATGTGGCACCGCATCACCGATTGCAGGTTTTGGCTCGATACAAACCGGCCCCAGAGCCAGCGGCTATGCCCAAGCACCAGAGAGAACAGCCAGACCTTGCGTGTCACGCCAGGCTCATCCGCAAACGCAACGCTGAACTCGGCAAAGTCCACCTGCGCTCGCTGGCCTGGCGGGGTTTCAAAGCGGCGCTCGAACGGCGTTTGTTTGGCAGGGCGAGCCTCCCGCAGAAAATCCGTCACCGCTGTATAGCTGCCCTCATATCCCATTGCGCGGATCTCACGCAAAAGACGCGCACCGCTCAGATCCGGAAAAGCAAGAACGCGCTCGCGCAGAAATGACTCGTACGGGTCGATCAAACGGTCTCTCGGCGCACGCGGGCCGTAAACCGGCATCTCCAAACCACGTACCAAATACTTGCGAACGGTCTTCCGGTCACAGACAACCTTCCGCGCAATCGCGGACACGCTCAAACCTTGTTTGTGTAAATCCTGGATCAAAACGATCTCCTTCAATCCCTTCACCCGATTGCCCCTGTTGCTCTTAAATGGGGGCATCTGGCCGGGTTCCCGCGGTCCCGACAATTTCTGAATATTTGAGGTTCAGAAATCGCCAGAACCGCTCACGACTGGGGAAATTTCAAACGGCGGTTTTGGGGAGATTACGTCCGGCACTCATACGGGAAGTGGTGGCAGATCTTGATGATGATGCCTCCGAGATCGTTTTGATGGTTCATTGGGCCGGTGGCGCACATACGGAAATCCACCTGCCAAAACGCCGCCGCGGACAGCGCAATGCAACACCGCCGGATGTTGTCGAGGCCGTCCGCCAGCTTGCGCGGATCGCCAGCGACGATGTCATCGCCGGCGTTCTGAACCGGAACGGGCTCTCCACAGGAAATGGCAACCGCTGGACCAGGGAGCGAGTCACGGCATTGCGGTCCTACCGCAAGATCCCGGTATACAAGCCCGAACCCGATGGTCTTGACCCTTGGCTCACTCTCTCCGGCGCCGCAAAACTGATCGGAGTAGCGCCAAAAAACATTGCGGTTGGCAGCAGAAGCAGGTGATATCAAAGCAGACCACCCGCTTACTGACGGGCCATGGGTATTCGAGCGCGCGGAACTGTCAAAAACGAAGGCACAACAACTCAAGAAACGGGCCCGACAAAACCCCAAACACCCCGCGGTATCGCACCCGGATCAGCAAAACCTATTTTCTTCAACAACATAGAAAGATGGGCGCAATGAAGCAGAGTTGTAGTGTTTCCTCCATTGTTCAATCAGGATTTGGGCCTCCCGCAAGCTGTAGAAGACTTCGCCATTGAGCAGTTCGTCGCGGAACCGAGCATTGAAGCTTTCGCAGAATCCATTCTCCCAAGGTGATCCTGGCTCGATGTAAGCGGTTTTGGCTCCAACGGCTGCAATCCAGTTTCTGACCGCTTCCGCAATGAACTCCGGGCCATTGTCAGAACGAATGTAAGCAGGGATGCCACGCAGGATAAACAGGTCCGTCAGGGCATCAATTACCTCTGTTGAGTTCAGCTTCCGCTTCACCCGGATCGCCAGGCATTCCCGGCTGTGTTCGTCCAGGATGTTCAATGTCCTGAAAGCCCTGCCATCATCGGTTCGGTGATGCACGAAGTCATACGACCAGACATGGTTGCGATACTCTGGCCGTAGACGAACGCATGAGCCATCGTTCAGCCAGAGCCTCCCTTTCTTAGGCTGTTTTATTGGCACTTTGAGCCCTTCACGTCGCCACAGACGTTCGACACGCTTGTCGTTCACCGACCAACCTGCATCTCTTAGCAGCGCCGCGATCCTACGATAGCCGTATCGGCCAAATTGTCGGGTCTCTGGCGGCAATCGCTTCGTGACATTTACGGGTATCATACGCCCCATCGGCGGTAACGCTGCCGATGTCTTGGTCGGGAGGGATTTGGTTCAGGAGGTCGGGTAACATGGGAGCGTCACCGATGTTGCTGCTGGTGACTTCGACTGCCCGAACCTCTAGCGGTTCTTCGTCGATACCTATGTGTATCTTGCGCCAGATGCGCCGTTTGGGGCCGCCATGCTTGCGGGCATTCCACTCGCCTTCTCCCTCGGCTTTGATGCCCGTACTATCAATCAGGAGGTTCAGCGGACCAGTGCCGCCACGATACGGCAGGTTCACGTTCAGCGTCTTCTGACGGCGGCACAGCGTGCTGAAATCAGGCACTGCCCAGTCCAGTCCGATCAGCCGCAACAGGCTCTGGACAAACCCAGTTGTCTGCCGCAGCGGCATACCAAACAAGACCTTCAGCGTCAGACAAGTCTGAAGGGTGGCGTCACTGAATTTCTGTTGCCGACCGCGCTTGCCGCTCGGCGGTGGCACCCAAACCATCTCGGGATCAAACCAGATCGACAACGATCCGCGCCGCTTTAAGCTGTCATTATAAGACGACCAATTCTTGGTCTTGTACTTTGTAGGGGCCCAACTGCTCATGCCTGCAGCTATCACGCTGGATTCATACAGTGAATCCCATCACGCCATTTGTGCAACAAAGCCCAGCCCTACTCTAAATCTTCCGGAGTTCCGCAAGACGCCTGAAATGTGCACCCGTTGCCGTCAACTTGCAGCCTCCATAGAAAACAGCCGAATGCCACATGTGCTCATGCTCGCTTGGTGCAATTAGCCCGTGGCGGTTACACTGCTGTAATTCGCGATAGACTCTGACGTTTTCCTTGCTGATCGGGATGCTCTTCAGGCGCTCAGCCTCTTCGCCCCTATCCGGTTCAAACGACGGATCGAGCGCAAACACATGGCTCGCGCTTGGAAAATAGTCAGGTAGCCGTCGAAGAACCTCCTTCGGGACCTTGGGTGACACCGATCTGAGTGTTATGAATGTCTGCACGTTGGCCTTGTAAATTGGCCGCTGCTCAAAAGCCCCCAATGTCTGATCCACGTGAGCATAAAGTGAAGCGGGCGTGATCCTGCCAAGGACATCGCTTGCCGCACCACTGAGCCCGTCAAGCATGATGTCAGTAAATTTACCATGCCCGCCCTCCTCAGCCGCAACGCCGTCTTTATGACAAGCTGTGAGTATAGTGACGCCATTCCCAATGGCGTTCACTCCTTCTCGGCCAAGGCCCGTCACTTCTCCAGCGAAGCCGGATTGACAACTGTCGAGAAGAATAACTGATGACTTGATTTTGGGATGCGCTTTATTCGCCTGTTGAAGGATATCTACAAGACTAACTCCCCAGTGCGGGTCACTTCCATCTTGTGTCACCAAGTGTCCATTGTTCGTTACCTCATTAAGGATACCGTGCCCGGCGAAGTAAAACAACGCCGTCTCCGCTTCACCGCTAAAAAGCCTACCTATCGCATCGGAGAGCAATTTGGCCGTTACTTCCACCTCACTACTGATTAGTTTTTGAACTTCGAAGTTGGGATCGCCATTACCGTCGGTTTCCAGCAAGGTCGCAAACTCAATCGCGTCATTCACGCAACCGGTAAGTTCATTTGGATGCGGGTAGGCATCAATGCCAACAACAACTGCCTTTTTCATGATGTCACCCGAGACGATTGAGGAAGTTTACGATGTTTGGCTCAGACCAGAGATTTATCTGCAGCCCAGAAATGACAGACGGCAGAGTTTGCAATTTCTGTTCTGGCGCAGTGTAGCCGTGAATCAACATCAAAGGAACGCTCTCTTCGATTGCACACTTCAACTCCCAAAGTTGCCCATCGGCCTTGGGAGTATTGGGCGTGATGATACCAATCATACCGCGACAGCTTTTAATGCGCGCCCTGCAATTAGTTTTCCAACTAGAATCCCATGCCTGCTTCACTGAAAAGTCAGTGAATTCTATAGCGTTCCGCGTATTGTTCTTCTGGCCCACCAGAAAATCCCGCAAGACCTTATCCTCAACTGCAAAACTGATAAAAACCCGTGCCATCGTCGCCTCGCCATAGATTAAAGTTACTAAATCTTAAACTACTATAGCGAGTGGTCTCGCGCTGGGCTACAGCGATATATTGTTCGGAACGCTATTGACCATGCTCAACAACGCTTGGGCCTACGGCGGCGACGTTTTGCGGCATTGGTCCTTCCTTGACCTCTGCCATACCGAGACGCGACTGCTGCACTGGTTCTGCTGTGGCGCTGCTACAAGCCCTTGAACGGTGCCTCACCGATATGCGCACCGATTGAGCGATGATCGGACAGCTTGCCGCGCGCATCCAAGTCATCAGGCACGACCCCGCTTTCGGCATTGTCGTGCAGCACCTCCAACACTGGGTCAGACATAGTCTTATCATCCCGCTTGGCCTGCGTGATGTGCGGGCGTCCGAACAGGTCGCGATCCACCTCATAGCTGCGCGAATTTCCAACTGGAGGGACCCCCCCCCCCAAATCTTGAAGCGTAATGCAGAGGGTTTTCTCAAACAACTCATGAGTCGTCTTGCTCGAAGCTACTCACGATCCGGTCAGAGCGAATGCACCGCTAAGGGATCGCTTCGATGATGGCCTTGGCGACCCGCATGTCGCTCAGATAGCCCGCGATGCTGTGCGGATTTTCCGTTCCATTCTCAACATCCGAGATGTTTTGTACATCAGGACCAAAGTCCGATGCGTCAAGGGCAGGACGCAACGCTACAAAATCCTCAGGATCGGCAGCATTTACCCATCGTGAGACATCCGCCGGGCGTACTCGTGGCTTGGTAAAGCCTTTACGAACTACGTCGATTCCAAGTGGTGATCCCAGCGTGAGCCAAAGAGGCGACTGCCTTGGTCGACCATTCCTAGCAAACTCGCGCAACAGTGCGTATGACACGATAGTCCCGAGCGAGTGCGATACTATGATTGCCGGTTCGTCGTCTTCGAATACAGGACGCACCTTGTCGTTTACGAGATCGTGTACGTATTGATTGCGAATATACGCGTGGGCTTGACCTAGCATACGCAATGCAATGGTTCCCTTCATGGGCGAGACGTTCTCGATACTGCGAGCAATGGCCTTCAGCCATTTTTTGTGTGGTCCTTTGCCCATTGGCACCGTCGTTTCGGTTGCTTCTGCCTCGATGTCTGCCCTAGTAACTCCAATGATACTGGCCATTTCCTCCAGTGCCTCAACAGCAAATTCATCGAAATCGTCGCTCGCATCTTCAGCACCCATCGCGAGGGTCTCCGATTTCAGCCATGGTGAACTGTTTGCGCCGAGTAAGTCTCCATAAAAAACCGCTTCGATCCTGCTTAGGTGGTCGAGGGGATCGTTGTCTAATTTTGACAAGATTGTTCGTAACGGTGTCAGCCATTCATCGAGAATCTTCTGTTCGCTTTTTCCCTCTTGTGAAATGCCGTGAACCAGTATCATTCGCATTGTGCTGTCCTTCAAGTGGATCGGGGCTAGTTGTTTGCCCCGTCAGGGGTAAGATTTTGCCCTTTATCGGTTATCTCAGCGAGCGCGAGCAGTGCGTCTCGTCCTTCGCGCTTCACCAAGCTGAAAGGCCCTGCGCCAAGGTGTGGCAGTGTTTTCAAGGCGAGACCACGCCATTCTTCGGCGCTTTCGTCGCAATCGGCTGTTTCGATTGCGCTCCAAGCTTGGCGCAACCAAGGGACTCGTCCTGCAACTGGATGGTTAACTACTTCTTGGGTCGCGCTGAAAGTGTAGTTCCGCTCACGCTCGACTTCCGAACGAGGTTCTCTAGGTTTGGTAGCAGGGACGTCGGCGTATAGGCCATCTTTCTTGGCAAAAAGGCGCCCCCCACCGAATAAAACAATATCGAGCGGGATAGGTTGACCGTTTTGTGCGTAGAAAGCCGCAATAGAGCGCAGACCCTTGGTATCGCGTATTGAATCGTAGAACTGCGCGACAACCGCTCCCAGTGTGATCACTTCATGCTTACCCAATCGCAACATAGCCGCGGCATCCACGATCTCGCCCTCGGTAATCAACCCCGCTTGCAACCTGCCAAGCAGAGCAATAACGTCCCTCCCTTCATACGCGGGCGCGAATAGTTTTCTATGAAGTACATTGGTAGCCCCGTGCTCGAAGACATGCATTGCGGTGACAAAGTTCTGAACGATGCAAGCATAGGCAAAGTTGCCGTCGGCGAGCTCGACAACGACATCCGCCCACAACATTGGATCATGTTCGTCACTAAGCTCGAGACGATACCAATTCGGAGGTAGGAAATCCTGCGAGAGCGAGCCCTTTGAAGCGCGAACCTTGCGGATCTCGGCTCCACTGAAGCAGATCCCGCAGCCGGTCTCAAAGTGATCGCGAACCTCGGCTTCGGCCGCAGCGGCGTAGGCTCGTTGAGTCGCAAGGCGATTTTCTCTAAGCTCTTCAGTAAGATTGCTAACAAGCGGTTGCTCAGTACTCGCGGTTAGCTTAACTCTAGGCACAGTTCTGCGAGCTGGTGAACTACCCGCACCGTCTGTAGCAAACGAAATGGTTTTGCCCCCCCTTGATCCGCGCGTTCCTGACGATTCAGGCTTGGCTGGCCCTCCGGTTTTTGGCGAGGAGTAGTAAATTCGATCAGTGTAGAAACCTGGTCGTGGGCGCGGTTCCATGCGAACGCCGTACTTGCCTGCTTCGTTTGCGAGATTGTCCTTCAGATACATTGCCAATGTCTGGCTGGTGACATGAAGGCTACCGTCGATCTTCTCGAAGTATTTCTCAGGGGCATCGCCTTCCAGTGCGTCGAGCATCACTTCGGTGAAAAGACAAAAAGCGTCTTCCTCATCCTTCGCTTTTATCATGAAGGCCTGGCTGCCGGCGTCGACTGGAAAAAAACGGTCGAGTTCGTAGTCCCGGCGGTCTTCTTCGAGCTTGTCGAAAATTGGACTGCCGACGACTTCGATAAACTTGGCCGAAAATTCTTGGCAAGCATCGCCGATTATAGTCACCTGTTCTGGACCGTAATATTCAAGCATGCGCTGTAATGACGAAACCTTAACGGCTTCGGTTGGGCGGTTGTCCCAGTTGCTGAGCATCCAGTTCTGGTCGTCGATACCAAGGGCCGCACCATGACCAGCGAAAAAGATAATCAGTCGGCGCAGCACAACCCTGTTTGTGACCTCCTCAATAACCTTGGTAATTTCTGTGCGTAGTAATTCTGTCGTAACCTCTGTGAAGATGGCATCATTTATCAGCAGCGGAATATAGCCATTGGCCTCAGCCCAAGCCGCCATCCGCTCAGATGCCTTGATCGCCCCCGGCAGTGTGCTGAGTCCGCCGTCAGGCCTTGAGACGGCAATCGAAACAAATATACGATCTCGGCTATGAGGCATTTCCACTCTCCATCAAATGCGACTCAGTATGGATGCACCGATTTGGTCGAGGCCATCTTAAAGTTGCGTCTTAGGGCGTGTCTCTACTTTTTCTTGTTCAGGGTTTTCAACTGAGACGTTTATGCTGGCACGCAGTCAGGAACCGCATTCTGGAACTAAATCATCGGGCTTGTCGAAATTGTAATAGTCTCGATTGGGGCAGGGAGTGGCGAGCGGTTCGGGCCAATGTTGTGTGGCGCTAACCCACAGGGCCACACCAGCCGCCTGACTGAAGAAGACAGATGCGGCGACAAGGTGACGCCGCGAAAGAACGCAAGGGTAAACGTGAGTGATGATGATCGAACGGATCCGCTGCAAGAACACCCCGAGGTGATGTCGGGGCTACAAAGCTCATCCGTCTGTTTGGGGCCCTGATGTGCTTGTCGGCCAGCTGTTTGCACCTTACCGTGCCATCAATAGAATAAGACTGCCAGTAATGCCGTTTGCTGGCTTTCTTCAATTGGATTTGAAAGTCTTCTGAGAACTGGAGACTGAAAGGGATCTATCAATGAAAGGAAAAGCACTCAGGCTAAAGGATCACTTCCAAATACATCAAGACAAAGAGACTAAGTGGCTAATCTGGGGTACGGGACCCTTTATCGTGTCGCTGTTGTTGTTTGTTACAGGGTGTGTAGCGGGCGGGGGCGAGGTGATTCTTGTCGGTGTCCTCTTGTGGTTCCCCTCATTGATATGGGGAGTAATATATCATTTTCTGATCTATAGCCCCTATGACGTTGACCTGAATATCTCGAATAATGTGGCCGATGGTTGGGCGAAGTTAGTGGAATCTGACGCCGAATGGGACAACACGAGTGGGACGAATTATTGGCCGACCAGCGCTGAGATACTCAAAATGTTCCAACGTCACATTGAAGATGATGCTTATCAGGATAAAACATTCTTTGGGTATTCTCTTCTCTTGAGGCCTTTTGAGTTTGACAGTTCTGTCAAATTCTCAGAGGGGCAGCAAAACGAACACCTATTTTCTATTTTGGGACGCGACCAAAAGTCGTTTGAGAAGAAACTTGCCGAGTCTCTTTTTGAAGTTTTGCCTCTTGTCGCCGTCGACAACAAAATTTCTCAATCAGGACCGAGCGCTGTGACTTTATCCGAAGACGATTGGAAGGATAAGGTTCGACACCTAATACGAGATGCAGCCGTAATTTTTGCCATCCCTTATCCGGGCGATGGATTGCGTTGGGAGATTGAGCAGATTGCTCAAATGGGTTTGCTTCCGAAGGTGATCTTTGTGGTGCCGCCCGGTGGTCTATATCCCTCGGGTTCTCGACCACCTGAAGTGAGAACGGAAGAAGATTTTTTTGTCTCTCTTGCTCTTAATTTTCGTGATGATAGAGAAGATGCAGCCATGTTTTCTCTGGACGCAGACAAAAAGGTAGTGTGGAAACATGTAACAGATTTATTCACTACGTCAGCCGAAGTCGAATTCAATGTCCATGCTCTGCATATCGAACAGAATCGAATTGTGTTGGCTTTGCGCTCTTATTTGCGCGCCGCTTTGTTGAAAAATCCAGTCTCAACTTCTCTCAAGCCAGAGTGAACCTCGTAGTCTTATCGCCATCTATGGGCTTTGTTGCACAAATGGCGTGATGGGATTCACTGTATGAATCCAGCGTGATAGCTGCAGGCATGAGCAGTTGGGCCCCTACAAAGTACAAGACCAAGAATTGGTCGCCTTATAATGACAGCTTAAAGCGGCGCGGATCGTTGTCGATCTGGTTTGATCCCGAGATGGTTTGGGTGCCACCGCCGAGCGGCAAGCGCGGTCGGCAACAGAAATTCAGTGACGCCACCCTTCAGACTTGTCTGACGCTGAAGGTCTTGTTTGGTATGCCGCTGCGGCAGACAACTGGGTTTGTCCAGAGCCTGTTGCGGCTGATCGGACTGGACTGGGCAGTGCCTGATTTCAGCACGCTGTGCCGCCGTCAGAAGACGCTGAACGTGAACCTGCCGTATCGTGGCGGCACTGGTCCGCTGAACCTCCTGATTGATAGTACGGGCATCAAAGCCGAGGGAGAAGGCGAGTGGAATGCCCGCAAGCATGGCGGCCCCAAACGGCGCATCTGGCGCAAGATACACATAGGTATCGACGAAGAACCGCTAGAGGTTCGGGCAGTCGAAGTCACCAGCAGCAACATCGGTGACGCTCCCATGTTACCCGACCTCCTGAACCAAATCCCTCCCGACCAAGACATCGGCAGCGTTACCGCCGATGGGGCGTATGATACCCGTAAATGTCACGAAGCGATTGCCGCCAGAGAAGCCCACGCGGTGATCCCACCGCCTACTTTCTTATAAATCAGGATAAACGCTGACGGTGCAGGAGCTAGGCAACGCCTACTCTAGCGTCCTCAGAATGTCTGCCCGCTCCACCGCGCGTCGCAACGCATGGTTCGAAACCCGCACATAGATCTCCGTGGTCCTGAGATTGGCGTGCCCCAGCAAGGCCTGCACCATCCGGATATCTGTATCTTCTTCGACTAGCAGCGTTGCCGCCGAGTGCCGGAACCGATGCGGGGTCAGATGTGGCGCAATGCCCAAGCGATGGGACAGCGCGCGGAGCCGCTTTCGAAAGGTTTGCGACCGTAGCCGACGACCGACTGCGTTCAGGAAGAGCGACGATTTTGGAGATCCTTGCATGGCGCGGTCGGTGCAGTACCGCCGAAACGCGTCCTGCAGCTCCTCATTCGGCACAAACACAATCCGTTCCTTGTTGCCTTTGCCGTGCACGATTATTTGGGAGGCGTCGGTGGAGACATCGCGGATCTTCAGATTGGTAAGTTCACTGATGCGGAGGCCAGTCACGATGAGCAGCTTGATCATCAAGATGGTGATCGCGTGATCGGTGGCGAATGCTCGGTTAGTAAGCAGCACATTGGCCGGTCCGGTTTCCGCATGCAAGACGGCTTTCAGTGTCTCACGGTCGATCGGGCGCGGCAGGCGACGCGGAATCCGGACCGAGATGCGGACGTCGGCGAAGGGCGAGGGCAGGGCGCTGTTCCGGTCTGCGCGCCAGGCGAAGTACGATTTGAGGGTGACCAGCCGCCGCTCGATGGTCGCGGGCTTAGCGTCCAAATCATCGCGCAAATGGCGATGGTAGGCGAGGATGTCGTCTTTCGACAGTGGGTCGGCGAGCTGATGGTCTTTGGTGAAGCGCGCAAAGGTGCGCAGATCTTGGGCGTACTCGGTTATGGTTCGGACGGCCGATGATGTTTATATCAAGATTGGATATGACGGATCTGTCACGCGCCAGAGTGAGGCGGACGAAACCTCCGTGGACGCCGATGGGTCGGTGTTCAAACGGACCGATTACGCGGAAGCCCATATGTCCGGCGACGGTGTTAATGTATCCCGCCGCACAGCCTCCCATGTCGGCGCCATCACCGAGGATGGCGTGGTCAGCAAATCTCGGAGCGAGTAACGGGTATCTGCACCCGCCACCGCTTTTCTCGGTCGTGGCGAGAACAACTGGCCCGCTTAGGCGGGCCGTTTTTTTGAAGGTGAATGCCAACACTGAGCCCGGAACAGACAGAGGTGTGATATTGCTGCGCCAACGCGCAATTCACACACCATTTCCTCAGGAGGTATACGGTATGCGTCCTCTCTGCTTTGCATCATTGATGGCTTTGGCCGCTCCGGTAGCAAGTCAACCCGTCGACCCGGATAATTGCGGCCAGTGCGCCGGGTCTGATTTTCTCGACCAATGCCTTATACAGAGCTGGGAGGCCTCCCATAACGGACCAGCGGCCTGGATGCGCGCCCGAGGCATTCCTTTCACCATTACCGGCGAGTCCGCATACATCATTACCTTTCATCCCGACGGTGAATTCGTGATGGAGCCTTACACCTATACCTACTCTGTCAGTGCATCAGGCCATACGGCCACCGGTGATGGCGAGACCACGGGTGGTCGCGGGTGTTGGTCGACTGTCAGTCCCAATACCCTGAACCTCTGTCACGTTGGTGATGGGCCCAAGATCAGTGTCACCGTGCGGATGCCAACAGGGCAAATCATCAACAACAACAATTCAATGTTTCAGAAGTCGACATCGGCCTGGCGATATTTCTGCGAAGAGAGCGGCGGACTGACGCTCGACATAGCCACGAGTCCCAGTATGGGTGCGATGAGTGTGCGTATGCACCGTCGTCCACCACCTTGATCGAAAAAAGGCTATCCAGTTCAGGATCATCTGCGCCCAGCCGCCACGCTCTAATGCGTTCGCATTCAGCCTGGATACAGGTCTCGCAACGGTCTCCGTAGTGGTGCGCCTCTTCAGTGCTCAGATCAGCCTGGCAAGTCCTACAGCGCTTCATTGCGAACCCTTTAGGTCGTTTTTCTGCGTCGACTCTTGTGCGGCAAGTTGAACTTGTAGCGGCCGCGCAAGTGAGTTGGGTACAGGGTCAACCAACCAGAATGAATGAGCCGCGTAAGTGCACGGTAAAATGTCGGGCGGGAGACGCGTTTCAACAGATCATGGGATTCGAGATCAGATGTTCTGATCGAGCCGCGCAGTTGATCAAGTTCCGAAGCGGCACAGATGACATATTTCTCAACAAGCGACAGATCCTCGATCCCGATCTCTGTCTCCTGTGCATGTATCCGACTACGTAGGAGCGTTGCGGCTTCGAAATCGTTGGCGTCTGTATCAGTGCATTCGGATCTCATTTTCTTTTGCCACACGCCGCCAATCCTTGAGCCTGCCGAACATAATTTCGATCCGATTGCGCCGCTTGTAGCGGCGTTTGTCGTATTTGACGGTGGCCTTGCGTTGCTTCCGACCAGGGAAGCAGGGGCGTATCCCTTTGTCTTTCAGGGCTTCTCTGAACCAATCGGCGTCGTAACCTCGATCTCCGAGCAGCCATTCGACATTGGGCAGGCTGCTCAAAAGTGCCTTTGCCCCGATGTAATCACTGACCTGCCCGGCGGTAACAAAGAGACTCAAAGGTCGCCCTTTGCTGTCACAGATGGCGTGCAACTTGGTATTCATGCCGCCTTTGGTTCTACCGATCAGGCGACCGCGTCCCCCTTTTTTACGGCCAAACTGGACGCTGTGCGGTGGGCTTTCAGATAGCCGGGAGCGGGGACGTATGCCGCAAGTCATGTCGTGACCGCCTTTGTTTCTTATTGATGGGCTTGTCGCAGATCGCGGCCAGTGCGTTCCCTCCGCTCTCGCTCCGGCAAGCAGAAATACGGTTTCCACGCGGCGCGCGGACCCTCCGCATTTCAGCTTGCGCCCTGTCCTGGTGCGATCGGCTCTTTTCAAGCCATCGAAACAAAGGAGATCACGACATGACCACTTACGTCCTCACAGTTCCCGTCACCTACAAGAGAGACAACCAGGAGCACACCAGCTACCGCCGCGTCGGAGCCGTGTTCGAAAACACCAAGACCGACACCGGCGAGGCCTTCCTCTCCATCAAGCTCGACTTCCCCGTTGCTGTAACCGAACTGGTGGCCTTCCAGCCCAAAGCCAGGGACGCCGAGGAAGGCGGTGATCACATCTAGGCCCCACCGGGCCCTGGGGGCGGCGGAAACGCCGCCCCTCATCGCGTGCGCGACAGCCGTCCTGGCCGGAAGGCCGCTGTTCAGTCTTGTGAGATCCGCGCGGGGCGCGCGGCTCGCATTGATTATTGGACAGGGCAAGGGGATCGACGCGCTAAAGCGCGCTCACCCCAGCCTTGGCAATCTTTCCTTATGTGATTGCAGCCCGCCATAGGCGCGCAATGTCCGCCCTTTCCTTGGCTTGCTCATTCCTAACAGCAAACATTGACCCAAGAGTTTTGGAATACCCTCTCCGCTGGCTAGGCCGAGGGTTGTCCAGTCTGGTCAATTTCAACCTTGGGCGAAATTGGCCTGACGGTAGCAGGCTGTAAACAGAGACACTAAATATCTCAGCGTCAGCCTGTGGGTAACCCTCGGCCAGCGCTGCCCCGACCGCCAGCGTGACATTGGGGATTTGCAGGGACAGAACAAAACGGGATCAATGCAGTGTTTGATCCTTTATCGTCGTTCTGATCATTTTTGCGATTTCTTTGTCGTTCTCCAACATAACTTGTCGGAACAACCTTCCGACGTTCACACTCGCTCGCAAGGCAGGCGGAACATCTTCTAGCAGGTCCAGTATTTCCTTTTCTACCTCACCGCCCTCAAGGGCTGAAATCTGGAATCGGATCGGAGTACGCACGACGTTCCTGATTTCACCCGTGGCTTTTTTGCGCTTGCTCATTGTGCATCCCCATTCAGGCTGTTTCGGATCATGGCCGCAATGACGGCATCGTTGTCCTGCAGGACCTCTTTGAAAAAGGCCCCGAGATTAAAGTTCTTCTGAAACGCGGCAGGTATGTTGCTGCGAACCTCTTCCAGCGCAGCCGCAATCTTACTGCCGTCTGAAGTGGATATCTGAACCCTGATCGGTTGCCCTACAACGCTCTGCCCTTCGGACTGGACAGGTGCCGCTTGCTCAGGCTTGGCCGCGACTGGTTTAAACCTTCTGGATTCTGCGGATGGTGCCTTGTCTTCCACCGGTTCAGTTTTCGCCTCTTTGGCAGGTTCGGGCTTCGGTTCAGCCGCCTGTTCGGTTCGTTCCCGCTTGCTCAGATCCGTAACCGTTGGGGCGATCTCAGACGCGGGCCCGTTTAGCAGGCTGTCTATGCTCTTAGGCCGCGACATGCTGGACCTCGCTTTCATTGAGAGCATTCAGCACATAATCAGCATTGCTCAGCGCCTTCCCACAGCGATCCGCCATGCGGCGCGCATTCGACCTGGCCGTTTGCGTCTCAGCCTGTTCCTTGGCTACGTCAGCAAAGCCCATCAACCGTCCAATCGTTGTTCCCGTTCTAAGCGCGTCATCCATAGCGGATGTGTCAGCAATGCCGCCGACACAGCGGAACTGCTTTTCAAGCGCCTGCTTGCCCTTCTGAATACCGGCTGACTGCGCGATGGATTGCCGGGTGAAGACGATCCGGAACTTGTCCTGCGGATCGGCCGTGCTGCCGATTTGCTTCAACGCAGCTTCGCACGACCTGTAGGTCACCATGATCGGTTTGTACTCCGCCGAAGACCCATCAGACGGGCACAACACCATGTCGGCCACGGCCATTGTCACGGCGGCGGTCATGCTGGGCTCGCCCTTGGTGTCGATCAGCAGATAGTCGAACCCCCCGGCCTTTTCGGCTTCGAGGATGTGGGCATATGCAAGTTTGGCATTCTCAGCATCGCTCGCAGCGAATTGCCCTGCCTCGATCAGAAGTTCATCGGCTGGGATCGGTTCCAGCCCGGTGTTCGGAGTCAACCATTCCGAGAGCGTACCTTGTGAATCCAGATCAAGGATACGCACCCTTTTTCCCTGATGGTGCAAGGCAGAGGCGAAGGCGACGAGCATGGAAGATTTCCCAGCCCCGCCCTTGGAGTTTACAGCGGCATAGATTTTCAATTTGGTCTCCGGGTCTGTGCCCGAAAGCCACGCCGCACAGCGGCGTGCCACAACCGGGCTCGCGATTTCAAGTTATCGCGCGATCCCGCACCCGCGCTGAAATCTACGCTATTGCTTTTCTAAGAAATCATCAACCGCCAACTACCATGAAAGCCAAAAGCCTATTGGCAGCAACCGTTTGCCCCCCGCCAACCGGCATAAGGCTATCAGCCAAGTGCCGCCTGCTAACAGGCGACCGACAGTCGCCACGTGCCATTTACCATTAACCATGTGGCGAAGTCATACCTGCGAGTGGCGCGCGCCATTGCCCATACGCCAATTGGGTAAAGGCGGGCGACAAACGGTCGTGCCTCCCGCTACAGACCGGCTAAATCCTACGCCTCCTTTGCGGGATAATACAGATTGTGCTATCGACAATCTGTTAGACTTGCAGTCGGCTGCCAATTCAACTTACACTTGAAGCACCATACGCGCGGTCTGACGGGGCCACGCACGATTTTTGATCGTGGAGAAAGCCCCGATGCCACAAGGCGTACCTAAGTCTGTCACGACAACCATGCGCTTTGATGAGGACGAATTGGCGTTCCTCAAACAACGCAGCAAGGCCATGCAGCTGCGCAGTGTGACCGGCCTTGTGCGTGTCTGTATCCGCGTAGCCTTTGGAATTCCGTCAAAGGAAGAGTTCCGGATACTACAGTTCAAGGAACATCTGGTTCAGCTGGCCGGCATGGCGAACAACCTCAACCAGATGACCCGGGCCGCAAATGCCGGAAAGTTTCGGCTCAATAAACGTACTGAAGATCAGATCGAGGCCATGAAAGTCGAGGTACGTTTGTTGCGTCGGCTATTGGAGGATTATTCCGATGCCGCGCATGAGCGGTCATTTACCCATGCATTAGAAATCGAGCGGCTGGCTGAGAAACAGCGTGCGGCGCGTGTCTCGCCCAAGGCGAAAGCCAAAGCATGACCAGTCTGACCACCACATATGATCCCGCTTGGGATGCGCTTTTTGGAGAGTTTCAGCTGATCCCTGACCTAAAGCCGCGGCCTGGTCAGAACTTTACGCGTTCTCAGCGGAGGCCGGCGCAACGATCGAGCGCATCCAGTGGGGCAGCTGGCATGATCGCCAATGCGCTTCTGACCAATCAGGCGATGGTCAAGATTGTCCGCGGTGGCGGCGTCACGGCATCCGGCCGTCTGGGCGGGCAGCTGTCCTATATCACGCGCAAGGGTACCGTTGAAATGGAGCGCGGAGATACCGGTGAACTGTCTCATGGGATGGATGGCCTGCGCGACGTGCAAGACGAATGGGCAAAGGATTGGGCCCGGATGGATGCGCGTGTCACGAACTACAGTTATCACGTCATCCTGTCTTACCCGAAGGACACGGACCGGGAGGCGGCCAAGCAGGCTGCGCGCAGCTTTGGCGAACGGTTGACGAATGGCGAATACGGCGACCGCTACAAATATGTGATGGCCCATCACGACGACACTGGCCACCCACATACGCATCTGGTGATCAGCCGGGCAGGGACGTCGGGCAAGACCCTTCAGCTGAACCGGTACGGGATTACCCCCCAGGATCTACGAAAGCTGCAGGTTGAGACCGCGCGGGACGTTGGCATTGTCCTGACCGCCACCAGCCGGTTCAGCCGCAATCTGCGCCCCGAGCGCGAAAGCAACGCGCGGGTTCATGCATGGCGCGACGGTCGGGATCTGCGCGAGCGGCCAGCCCAAGAACGGCGCAGCGGTTTTCCGTTTTTTGGGATCGGCCGACAGCAAGCCGCCGCGCCGGATCAGCTGCAGGTCATGAAGGATCAGCGCGATTCCGAATATGCCGCCCTGGGCGAAACACTCCGGTCGCATCACGCCGGGGTCGCGCAGGGCACTTTCACAACCCAATACCCAGGGCGTGCCGAGACCCTTGGGGCCTTTAGCAAAGCTGTACTCGGCGCAGCAACAATCCTGGTGACGGACGGGGTTCTTAGATCAAAGGAAATCGACATGAATACGCAAGTCGCCAACCAGATGGACCCGGCCCAGGCGTCGGGAATAGACGGCGAGATGAGGGCCATTGGAACCGATGTTCGCGGGTTTATCACCGGCATGGACGCCAAGGCCGAGGCTATGGAGGATGAAGAAAAGCGCATCCAGACGGAAGCTGCGATCTCTCGTGTCCTGCGGGATTATGAGCCGCTTATGGATGAAGAGACCAAGACATTCTTCGGCAAGCGCCTGGAGCGGGACGATGAGGTCGAGGTGGGCCGCGATGACATCGATCCAACGCGCCAGCGTCGGGCCGCCGAACAAGATGCAACAGATCCAACGCGCACCCAGCCCATCGGACAGGAACGGTCAGGCTCAGATGGCCGGGAGCGGGCCGATGTAAACGATCCGCGCCGCGCGGCCACCAACGCGGTGCTGAAGGATGCAGACAGGCAGGTGGCCGAGCGGTTCGAGGCGATGGGTATCAATGGTGATCTGGTCTTGTCGCGCATCCGCAATGGTGCTGACGTGGACCGCCAGACGCGCGAGAATTGGTTTGAACGCGACGTGCGGACCTTGGCAAACGCATATTCGCTCAGCGAGAACCAGGCGCGGATCGACATGAAGGCCGCGTATAAGGATGCAGCCGAGGTTTACCGAGATGCCCGTGGCGAGATCCGCGCGATCAATCACGCCTTTGCCGAGGGCAGGGGGGATGAGTTCCTGAAGGACCGGGCCAATGTCGAGGGTCGGGTTCAGGACCGATCACCTGATCGCAATGACAATGACGCCCGTCCGAGCCCAGAGCGGCAAAGCCAAGCCACACCCCCCCGTGCCACCGGGTCTGCGCCGCAACGTCCCGATCTGGACGCCGGTGTGCGGGGGCAGATCGTGAAGGCCGGTTTTGCGCTGTTCAAAGAAGACGAGAAAGACAGCATGTCGCCCTATGTTGATCTGAAGGTGGAGGGCCGTGACAAGCCGTTCCGCGTCTGGGGCGTTGATCTGTCCGACCTTATGCAGCGCGAAAACCTCAATATTGGTGACACCGCCACGCTTGCCCATGACGGGTACAAGAGGGTGACGGTCAGCAAGATTAACAAGGAGACCGGCGAAGAGAAGACCATCGAGGCAAACCGCCGTGCCTGGAAAGCCACCGACATCGAGCGCGCGTCGCGTAAGGCAGACAGAGCCCAGAACACGGGCGACCAGCTGCAGCCCAATGGTGATGCTCTGCGCGACTCGTCCCGGCCGAGAACACCCCCACGTATCGAGCAGGGGACCGAGCGTGTCGAACAGATCGCGCAAACCGGTGTCACAGGCGTCATCATTGACGCGAAAGAAAGCCTGGTGCGTCCCGACGATCCGAGCAGCAAATCCTTCTATGTGGATATGAAGGTTGAGGGCAAAGACGAGCCGGAACGGATCTGGGGCACCGCCCTGCAGGACCAGATGGCGCGGAACAATATCTCAATCGGTGACACCGCCACGTTTGTCAAAGCGGGCAAAGAGGAAGTCACCCGCTCGCGCCGGAACCCGGAGACCGACGAACCGGAGCGCGTCAATGTCACCCGCACGGCCTGGGATGTGAAGAACGTCGATCGACAGATTGACCGTGATCCGGCTGTGCAAGAGCAGCGGCGCCGGGAGCGGGAGGAACGCGCCAAGGGTGACCGGAGTATGAGCCGATGAGCCGTCATCTTGAAAGTACGTTGAATAAGGTGTTCGGAGAGCAATTGCTCTCCGATCCACTCTTGTCTGAAATCGTCCTGAATCCGGACGGCAGAATCTGGATCGAGCGCAGTGGTGAGCCCGCCATGCGCCAGCTGGACGAGCGCATGAGTGAAGATGATGCAGAGGCGCTTGCGCACGACCTGGCCGGCGGTAATCCCATCTCGGCAAACACTCCGCTGGCCGGATCGCAGTTCGAAATCGACGGCTCATTGTGGCGGGCACAGGTCGCGGTCAAACCCGCTGTTGAAGATGGTGTTGCATTTGCCCTGCGTCGAGCCGTGGCAAAGCAACTGTCGCTCGATGATCTGATGCAGGGCTTGCCGGACCTGGATGCGAACATGGACGATCTGAAATCGGGTACCGACCCTGCGGATGAGGCTGTTTTCGAGGCATACGAGAACAAAGGCTTTGGCGAATTCCTGCGAGCGGCCGTCAAGGCCAAATGGAACATCTTACTATCGGGCGGGACATCCTCCGGCAAAACGACCTGGTTGCGCGCCTGTCTTGGCGAAGTCGACTACTCAGAGCGGATCATGACCATCGAGGACGTGCTGGAAATCCGGCCCGCCCAGCCCAATACGGTGTCTCTGGTGGTGAACAAGAACGCATCGAGCAGCGATCTATTGAAAGCCTGTCTCCGGTTCCGGCCGGAGCGGATCATCATGGGGGAGCTGCGCGGTGCCGAAGCCTATGATTTCCTGTCCGCGATCAACTCAGGCCATCCGGGCGGGATTTCCACCCTGCACGCCGCATCACCGGAATCCGCCCTGTCACGCCTGGCTCTGATGGTTCTGCAGGCGGATACCGGCCTGACCTATTCCGAGATCCTTGAATACTGCCGCTCGATGATCGATGTGATTGTCCAGTTTCGGAAAACGGGGGACCAAAGGCGACCGGTCGCGGTCAGGGTACTACGTCAAAAAGTCAATTGAGGGGTCCTTTGCTGTGCAGGGCGAAATGACACTCTAAGCATTTTTTGGTTAGCCGCCGTTAGCGCTAAGCGCAGCGGATTCAACGAAAGAGCCCAACCTGTAAATTCGGATTCTTCGCTGCACGCGCACGCAGCACGGAAAATGCCGCACTCGCGTTGGATACACCGCCGCACGATAGCGAGAATAGCGGCCATTGATGGTTGGTGCAGCGAAGATGAAAACCTCAATTAACCGGTCGCGGACAAACTGGACATCCGCATGTATGCTCCGGAGGGTCGCAGTCAGCCCCAAACTAGGCATTCCCAACTAGACTTTTGAGTTCCCGAGATGCGCACCGACCTTTTATCGCGCTGATACGGATTACGCCTAAACCCTGTGCCGCACTTGTGGTCATAACTTGGCCGAATGGCCGTTTGGAGAAACATGTCAAATGTTCTGCAGCTCAAAGACTTCTCGTTCCAACCAAGCTCTGAAATGTTCGATGGCGGGATTGGAAGCCGCATGTTCAGATTTGTAGATGAGTTTGTAAGACGCTTCCGGGCGGATGTACTGCTCTGACAGGATAGTAATTCGGCCACGTGAAACATCGCCTTTGACCAGTGAACATTCGGCCATCCCAATACCTTGTCCGGAGCGAACAGCCTCTAGTATCGTGTGCTGGTCATCGAAGATAAGATTCTGGACAGGTGCCTTGCCCTCGGAACCGAATTTCTTCTGCCATTCTTCCCAATCGCTCATATCGCGGTAGTGAAGCCGGGCTATACCGGTATCAGATAAGATATCTACTGCCATCCTGCCTTCTTCAATCAATGCGGGATTGCAAATCGGAACAAGCTTCTCCTTCAGGATTTCTACGGATTTTGCATTCGCGGGCGGGTGAATGCAGTATCTGATCAACACGTCTTCGGCGCCCAGCGATGCCACATCGGGCTCAAGATTGCTCAGATGCAGTTGCAGGCCCGGATTGGCGCTCATGAACTCGGAAATCCGCGGCGCGATGACCTTCATCGCGAAGAACGGTCCCGAACGCACCCGCAAAATCCGCGCTTCGTGCCGCTGGGTGACCAAAGCCAGCGTTTCAGAAAGCTCATCGAAGCTTCTGCTGCACACTTCCTTCAGAACCTCGCCTGCCGGTTCGAGCAAAACACCGTTTCGTGTGCGCCTGAACAAACGCGTTCCCAGACGGTCCTCAAGCTGCTTGATCTGGTGGCTGACCGCGCCCTGGCTGACGGCAAGCTCTTCTGCGGCAAGCGTAAAGCTCTGGAAATGGGCGGCCGCCTCGAACGCCCGTAATCCCCGCAGATGGGTCAGCAGCCGCCGCAAGTCACGCGGCCGACTCATATCATTAGTTTTCCTCATATCTAATAATAGTTCTTTTGCTTTGATCAGGGCAATAGCCAACGAATAATAGTACTCGGCAACAGTGACCCTTTGGACGGGTTAGAAAAACTAATCTCTGTGGGAGGAGACGACATGCACACACTCACAAAATCACTTGCATCCGCAACGTTCGGTCTGGTTCTGAGCGTCGGGATGGCCCATGCCGAAAAGATTCGCATTGGCACAGAGGGCGCATACGCCCCGTTCAACTTTGTTTCGGAAAGCGGCGCAGTCGAAGGGTTTGACATTGATATCGTCAGTGCCATCTGCGCCGAGATGCAGGTTGAATGCGAATGGAGCACCCATGACTGGGGCGGCATCATTCCGGCACTGAATGCGGGCAAGTTCGACGTCATGGCGGCTTCGATGGCGATCACCGAAGCGCGGATGGAGAAGGTAAACTTCTCGAACCCCTACTACTTCAATACGATGCGGTTCGCGGCGCTCAAGGAACTGGGCCTGACCGAGGCCACCCCGGAATCGCTGGATGGCATGGTCATCGGCACCCAGTCAGGCTCGGTTGCCGGGAAGGTGCTGCAAGAGCACTTCTCCAACAGCGAGGTCAAGCTTTACCCCAAGCTAGGCGAAGCGTTCCTAGACATGGAAAGCGGCCGCGTTGATCTGGTTCTGGAATCCAAGTTCGCCATCGGTGACTGGATGGCCGACGGCGTCGACTGCTGTGACTTTGTCGGAGAAGAGTTCCTGCTGGATGGAACCCTTGGTGCCGGGCTGGCTTTCCGCAAGGACGACACCGAGTTGCAGGCCCGCGTGAACGAGGCTCTGGCCACGATCGTCGAGAACGGCACCTATGACGAAATCCGGTCCCGTTATTTCGCCTTCGACATCATGGGTCAGCCGAAATACGTGAGCGAGCTTTACGGTCAATAAAGTCAATAAAGGCGACGCCACCACTCACTTGGGCGTCACTACCGAGACGGGCCGCTCTCTCCCCCCGGCCCGTCTTTTTCTTCCGATTCAATGACGAGGAACGACATGGACGTGTTCTCTTTGCTTGCATACGGGGACAACGGATGGGGTGACGAGTTGTTGCATGGGCTGGGCATCACGCTGGCCTTGTCGATTGCAACCTTTCCCGTCGCGATCCTCCTTTCTTTCCTGATCCATTGGGCCAAGGTCTCGCCCTACAAGGCGCTGCGTATCTTTGGCCGCAGCTATGCGACCGTTTTCAAAAGCCTGCCCGAGATCCTGACCCTGCTGATCATCTACTTTCAGTCTCAGGTGATCATTTCCTGGGTCGCCGGTTGGCTTGTGCCCGGCAGCACCTTTTCGATCAGCCCGTTTCTGGCTGGTCTGATTGCCCTGAGTCTGGTGATCAGCGCTTATGGCAGCGAGGTTGTGCGCGCCGCGTTCAATGCCGTTGGCAGGGGGCAGCTTGAGGCCGCGCAATCCTTGGGCATGTCGCCGTTCAACGCGTTTTTCAAAGTCATCCTGCCTCAGCTCTGGCGCCATGCGATACCGGGGTTCGGCAACCTTTGGGTGATCCTGCTGAAAGACACCTCGCTGGTGTCGGTTATCGCGCTGCATGACATCACGCATGTCGCGACCCTGGCCATCAACACGACGCGTGAGCCGTTCTTTTTCTACCTGGTCATCGCGACCGTCTACATCCTGCTTGTGACGCTGTCATCCCGCGCCCAGAAGCGCATGGAACAGCGCGCCTCACGCGGCTTCGTGAAAGTGGAGACCAGCAATGCTTGAGTTGTGGTTCGACTATCGGGAACTCTGGTGGAGCGGCCTCGTCACCACTGCGTCGCTGACGGTTCTGGCAATTTTCTTCGGGTTCCTCCTGGCCCTGCCCATCGGTTTTGCCCGCTCGAAATCCAAGGGCATTCTGGGTTGGCTGGCGCTTGGCTACACGAACCTGTTTCGCGGCATGCCGCTGCTGGTTCTGTTGTTTCTCGTCTACTACGGCGTTGGTCAGTTCAACCGTGAGCTTCGCGCGATTGGCCTGTGGTGGTTTTTCCGGGATGCTTGGTACTGTGGGCTTCTGGCGCTGGTGCTGAACACCGCCGCCTATCAGGCCGAGATCATTCGCGGCAGTCTGGATACCATCTCAACCTCGATTCAGGAAACCAATCAGGCGCTGAACCTGACGCGCTGGACCGCGTTCCGCCGGGTCCTACTGCCGATTGCCTTTGCCAAGGCCCTGCCCGCCATCGGGAACGAGTTCATCCTGCTGCTGAAGGCGACATCACTGCTGGCGATCATCACCGTGTTCGACCTGATGGGACAGGCTCGATACATCTTTTCCGAGACCTTCGACCTGAAAGTCTACTACGTCGCCGCCGTGCAATATCTGCTGCTGGTTCTGGCAATAGAATGGGGTCTGCGTCGTCTCGAGGCGCGCATCAAATGGATGGCCTGACGGGCCGAAATGGGTGAAATCATGTCTTCAACCGATATCGCGATCAAATTCGAGACTCTGAACAAGCATTACGGTAGCTACCATGCGCTTGTAGACATCAATCTGGAGGTCGCGCGCGGCGAAAAGATTGTGGTCTGCGGCCCGTCCGGGTCCGGGAAATCCACTCTGATCCGCTGCGTAAACGGGTTGGAGCCGCACCAGTCAGGCAAGCTGACCGTCGATGGCATTCTGCTGGATGACAGCAAGACTGCGGTGCGGGACATTCGTGACCATGTCGGGATGTGCTTTCAGCATTTCAACTTGTTTCCGCATCTGAGCGTTCTGGACAATTGCACGCTGTCGCCAATCTGCACCCACAAGATACCCAAGGCCGAGGCCGAGGCGACCGCGATGGAGTTCCTGACAAAGGTCAGAATGGACCAGCACGCGCATAAATACCCCTCGCAACTGTCGGGCGGCCAGCAGCAGCGCGTCGCGATCGCCCGCAGCCTGTGCATGAAACCCGACATCATGCTGTTTGACGAGCCGACCTCGGCCCTGGACCCGGAGTCGATCTCGGAAGTGCTCGACGTCATGAGCGATCTGGCAAAGGGCGGCATGACGATGATGTGCGTCACCCATGAGATGGGGTTTGCCCGAAAAGTCGCGGACCGGATCGTCTTTATGGACGCGGGCGAAATTGTCGAGATTGCCGACCCCGAGAGCTTTTTCACCAACCCGCAGCACCAGCGCTCGCGCAAGTTCCTCGACCAAGTCATCAATCATTGAGGCCACATCATGAAAATTCAGTCAGATGACACCACCTTTGGACACGAGGGGGTTTTCCAGACGGCCACCGGCCCGGACGGCACCCACGTCGAGATGCCCTATTCCGGCATCCGCACCTTTCTGCGCCGCCGCCCTACAGTCGATATGCAGGGCGTCGATATCGGCGTTTACGGCATCCCTTTTGACCTGACGACCTCTGGCCGTCCGGGCGCGCGACTGGGGCCGAGCGCCCTGCGCGAAGCGTCGACTCAACTGGCTTGGGGCGAGGTCTGGCCCTGGGATTTTGACCCGTTCAATATTCTTTCAGTCGTGGATTGCGGCGACGTACCGTTCCGGCGCGGTCAGGTTGAACAGATGCGCGACAGCGCCATCGCCATGGCGCGGCACATTTCGACCGCGGGTGCCGGCACGCTGATGCTGGGCGGGGATCATTGCACCACCTACACCGCCCTGAAAGCGCATGCGGAAAAACACGGGCCTTTGGCGCTGGTGCAGTTCGACGCCCATCGCGACACCCAGAAAAGCGACTGGTTCGATCACGGCACCTTTGTCCATCATGCTATGCAGATAGGATTGATCGACCCCGAACACTCCGTGCAGATCGGCATCCGCACCTTCTATGACGACGACGACCCGATCACGGTGTTGTACCGCGACTGGATGCACGATCACGGCTGGAAGGGCGCGCTTGAAAAAGTGCGCGTGGTGGTCGGTGACCGTCCGGCCTATCTGACCATCGACGTCGACAGCCTTGATCCGGCCTACGCACCCGGTACGGGCACACCGGTGGTGGACGGGCTGACCCCGAATGACATCATCCAGTTCCTGCGGAACAGCGTGGACATGAACTTTGTCGGCATGGATATCGTCGAAGTGTCACCGCCCTATGACCATGCGGACATCACCGCATTGCTTGGGGCGTCTCTGGCGCTGGAATACATCTGCGCCCGCGCGGCCCAACGGAAAGGTGCCGCATGAGCCATCGCGTCGCAATCATCGAATTCATCAACGAAAGCAACACGTTCACCGTTTTGCGCACCGGCATGGCGGATTTCTTCGCCTCGCATTACTTCCAGGGCGACGAAATCCCGGACAAGTTTCGCGGCACTGGCTCCGAAGTCGGCGGTGCCATCGAGGTCGCAGAACGGCGCGGCTGGAACCCCGTCTATATTACCGCCGCCCATGCCGAACCCGGCGGCCCCGTGACCGAGGCGGCCCGGGTCGAGATCACCGGCGAATGCCTCCGTCGCCTGCGCGAACACGGCCCGTTCGACGGTGTCTTTGTGGCACTGCACGGGGCGATGGTCACGGAAACGGACGAGGATGGAGATTGCCAGTTCCTGCGCGCCATCCGCGAAGTCGTGGGCGATGACATCCCGCTGGCAATCACCCTCGATCTGCATGCCAACATCGCTGATGAACTGGCCGGTCAGGCACAGATCGCGGTCTCGTTCCGCACTTATCCGCACGTTGACATGCGCGAGGTTGGGGTCGAGGCCTGCGAATTGCTGCACCGGGCGCTGGAAGGAGAGGTCACCCCCAGGCTGTTGATCCGCCGTCCCCCGATGCTGGTCGGCTGCGATGATGGCCGCACCACCGAGGACGGCCCGATGTGCCGCCTGCTGGACCTTGCCGCGCACGAGGCACAGGCACCTGGCATCCTGAACGTGGCCGTCAACGCGGGCTTTACCGACGCGGATGTTCAGGCGGCGGGGCCATCGGTGCTTGTGACCTATGATACCGGTCAGACCTCTGTGCAGGGGGCCGATGCGGTGGCTGCGCGCATATGTGACCGAATCTGGTCGTTCCGAGACCATTGGGATCTGCCTGTGCCGCTTGCAGACTGCATCGCCCGCCTGAAAACCACCCATCCCGGCAAGGGGCCTGTTGTTGTTGCCGACTTTTCGGACAACCCCGGATCGGGGGCCTATAGCGACTGCACCGCGCTGATCGCGGCGCTGCTTGAGGCGGGTATCGAAAACGCGGCTGCCGGGGCGCTGCTGGACCCCAAGGCCGCCCGCGAGCTCGCCGCCCATGGCATTGGTGCCGAAGTCACGCTCTCGATCGGCGGTAAAACCGATGCGTCCGTGGGCGGCGGGCCCTTGCAGGTGACGGGTATGGTACAGGCTGTCAGCGATGGCAGCTTCACCTTCGAGGGGCCGATGTTCACCGGCCTGCCGGGCTCCTGCGGGCTGAGCGTCTGTCTGCGAGTGCAGGGGATCGACATCATGATCGTGTCGGACCGGATGCAGATGCTGGACAAGAACGTGTTCCGCGCGGTGGGGATCGAGCCGTCGGAAAAGACGTTGCTGGCCGTGAAATCCATGCAACACTTCAAGGGTGCCTTTGGCCCCATCGCCTCAGAAATCATCATCACCGACGCAGGCGGGCTGTGCACGCCCGACGTCAAACGGCGCAGCTATACCCGTCTGCGCCGCCCTGTCTTTCCGCTGGATGAGGTCCATGCCTGAAATTTTTGACATCGCCATCATCGGCGGCGGCATCACCGGTGCCTCTGTCGCCCATTCCCTGCACGGACGGCGCTCGGTCGTTCTGTTGGAGCAGGAGGACTCGCTGGGCTATCACGCGACCGGCCGGTCGGCGGCAGAGTTCACCCGGCGGTTTCATTCCGGAGTGGTCGGGCGTCTGACACAGGCCAGCACGGATTTCTTGATGCGGCCACCGGAAGGGTTCGCGCAGGTGGACCTGCTGCGTCCGCGCGGCAACCTGCTGATCGCCGATGCTGATAAGGCAGATCACCTGAAAATGGTCTACGACCACGAGCGGGCCAATACGCCAAAAGGGGCACCCCCGGTTGAGATGCTGAGCATCGAGCAGGCGCAGGAGAAGATGCCGTTTCTGGACCCGAATTGGATCAAAGCGGTCTTCTACGACCCGGATTGCTGGGATGTGGAGGTTGAAAACCTGCTGCAGGGCTACATTCGTCAGGCCCGGGCCAACGGGGCCGAGACCCGCCAGTCTGCCGCCGTCACCAGCGCCCGGAGAGAAGGCGATCACTGGATACTCGAAACCACGTCCGGCGAGTTGCGCGCGCAAACCGTTGTTAACGCGGCAGGTGGCTGGGCCGACCCCGTGGCGGCGATGTTCGGCGCAGCGCCTCTGGGGATCGTCCCGCACCGGCGCACCGCCATCAGCGTCAAGGTTCCGGACTACGACGTTTCGATGATGCCGGAAGTCAACGAAATTGACGAGCTGTTCTATTTCAAACCCGACGCGGGCCAGATGATGGTTAGCCCGGCGGATGAGACCCCGGTCGAACCGCATGATGCCTGGCCCGAGGAACTCGATATCGCCTACGCCGCCCATTACCTAAGCGAGTGCACCACGCTGGAGGTTACCCACGTGGCCCATAGCTGGGCGGGCTTGCGCACCTTTGCCAGCGACCGGCTGCCGGTGATCGGTTTTTCCGGACAAGTGGCCGGACTGTTCTGGCTGGCGGGTGTGGGCGGCTACGGTATCCAGACCTCGCCTGCCGTTGGCCAGATCGCCGCTGCCCTGCTGACCGGCGTGGACATGCCCGCCAACGTAACCGCAGCGGGGGTCGAGCCTGAGCTGTTCGCCCCCTCTCGTGTCGAAAGCTGAGCTATGAAGATTTTTGATGCCCGCGCGACCGCTGCCGCGCTGCCCTTTGCCGCTCTTGTTGATCAGATGCAGGCGCTGTTTGCCCATGGGCTAGTTGCACCGGACCGCCACCACCATACCATGCCGATGCAGGGGGAGCCGGACGCGACATTGCTGCTGATGCCGGCCTGGACCGAGACCGTGGGCTGCGTGAAGGTGGTGACCGCGACGCCCGGAAACGCGGCCCGTAGCCTACCGGCCATTGCCGGTTCCGTGCTGGTGTTCGACCGCGCGACTGGCGCGCATCTGGCGTTGCTCGACGGAGCGATCCTGACTGCGCGGCGCACGGCTGCGGCCTCGGCCCTTGGGGCCCGGTGTCTGGCACGGGAAGATGCCAGCCATCTGCTGATCGTCGGAGCTGGAAAGGTTGCCGCGCAACTCCCCGAGGCTTTCCGCAGCGTGCGCCCGATCGAAACCCTGCGCATCTGGGATGTGTTCCCGGCGGCAGCCGAGCGTCTGGCGGAAACCCTGCGCGCGGAGGGCTGGGAGGCGCAGGCGATCACCGATCTGGCAGCGGCGGTGCCGCAGGCCGACATCATCAGCGCCGCCACGCTGGCCACCGAGCCGCTGCTGCGCGGAGAATGGCTGATCCCCGGCCAGCACATAGACCTGATCGGCGCCTTCACCCCAGCCATGCGCGAGGCGGATGACACCGCCCTGCAACGCGCGCGACTGTTCGTCGACACGGAGTTCGCAACCATCGAAGCTGGCGAACTGAAGACGCCTTTGGAAACTGGCGCAATCACACACGCAGACATTCTGGGCGATCTTTATGCGCTGGCGCAAGGCAAGGAGGGCCGTACCAAGGACAGTGAAATCACCTTATTCAAATCAGTGGGCAATGCAGTAATGGATCTTGCCGCTGCGATTACCACCATAAAGTAGCATGAGGCCTTCATCGAAATGGCGCCTATTCCACCCGTTGTCCGAGACAAACACGGAAGAAAGTTCCTCCTGTTTCCGGTAGGGTTAGAACGATCCATTTCCGGTGATACAGACATACGATCTTGATTAGACAGGCACCGTCTGGCTCGCCGTCGGCGCAGGTGTATTGACCTTATTCTTGAAAGCTCACTCAACAGGCAAGGCAGCGGCATGGCAGTCATTCGAACCGAGTGCAGCATCAAGTACTTTGGGCTCTGAACGGCCTGATGCCCATGCGGCAATGCTATTGCGGCAGGCTGAACGAGACCGGCCATTGACAGTTCCGGCCAAGGGGCTGTTCTTGCTGCGTTTCCGGTGATGCGCTGCCACCCGCACGGGCAAAGCCGTGGTTCGGCCTGGCGGCGGCGAAATCTTGGTGAGAGCCCAATGCGACAAACGCTGCGCGTGGGATGAAGGAGCGCAATCCACGGAAACCTGCCGTCGAAATGTTTATCTGGAATGGCGATTGGCCGAACGCCTTGCTGCAGCGAAAAACAGGTACTTTCCCGTTCAAGGTTCCCATGCCACAGTGAGGACGATGCGTTTGTCACTTTCACTCTTTGGCCCTTTTCAGGCATCACTTGACGGTCACGAACTCAAAATCGGGTCGCGACGGTCTCAGGCAATGCTGGCGATGCTGGCCCTTGCGCCAAAGTCGGCCGTTGCACGTGATCGACTAGCGGCCACTCTTTGGCCGGATCGGGCGGAGGAACAGGCGCGTGCCTCGCTGAGGCAGGAACTGTCAAGCCTGCGCCGGCTTCTCGGGGACGGCGCCGACATGATCATGGCCGACGCTACCTGTGTTCGGATCAGTGCCGATGCCGTCAACCCCAATCATGGTGCACCGGAAAATGGTGAGTTCCTTGAAGGTCTCGATCTGCGGTCGGAACCCTTTGATGACTGGCGTCGCGCGGAAGCTTCTCGTTTACCTGACACCAAACCAGTGCCAAGCGAACCCGGCGTGCTGGACACCACTGCAAATGACATTTTCGATAACCCATCGATTCTCGTGATGGGGTTTGTACCTGCTAGTCCCGAACCACAGGACGCCTCCTTCGCAACCGGTCTTGTCATTGAACTGCGCACCTCGCTTTCACTATGGCGCTGGTTTCCCGTAATCGCCCCGGAGGCGATTGGCTGGAAAACGGACAGGGACGGCGACTTGCGGGAGATCGCGAAATCAGTCGGAGCCGCCTACGCGATCAGCGGCTCCATTCAGAGAGCCGGAGAACGTATCCGGGTCTCAGCTAGTCTGACCGAGACGGAAAGAGGGCATCTGATCTGGACGGAAACATTTGACGGTGAGATGTCAGATATCTTCGAGATGCAGGAAACTATCGGTCGGTCCGTCGTTGCGCGTGTAGCACCGGAAATCGGCAGGGCTGAATCCGAGCGTATCGTACGTCAGCACCCTACCAATATTGCCGCGTGGCAACTTGTGGCTCAAACCGATGAGCTGGAGCGAACCGGGGGCGAAGGTTATGGCTCGCCTGAATCCAACCAGGCCCAGGTCCCGTTGCTGAAAGAGGCCATCCGGCTTGAGCCAAACTACGCGAGGGCATGGGCGCGGCTCGGCCGTTTTTATTTTCGCAGCGCCTTGCAGGGATGGATAGACGATCGGGACGCCGCGTTTGAAAAAGCTCTGGATTACTGTGGACGCGCCGTCAAAGCTGATCCTACCGAATGGGAAGGTCAGGCACTTCTGGCAATGACGTTGATCTTTGGAACACATGCTTTTGGGCAGGGAAAGTTTCACGCGCTCGAAGCGGTTCGACTTAATCCTTCAGCGCCATATGCCCGGCACGGTTGCGGATGTGTGTTGGAATGGACCGGCGACGCCGAAGAGGCGCTTCTTCACCTCCAGGCAATTTTTGATCTTAATCCCAATTATCCAAATCGCGCGGCAGCTTTGGGAGACATAACCACGTGCGAGCTATTCGCGGGCAATATTGAAGCGGCTGTTAAATCAGCGCGTCAGCTTCGGGACATCGCGCCGGATTATTGTCGGGGTCTGCAACGAGTGGTGGTCACACTAGGTCACGCCGGTGAAACCGAAGAGGCCGCCAAAGTGCTGGCCAAGGTTTTAGCGTTGCAGCCAGACTTTGACGAGACATATGTGCGCGAAACCTACCCCTATGCCCGACCCGAGCATGTCGAGACGATCCTAGATGGACTAAGGCTGGCTGGATGGAAAGGCTGAGATCAACCCCGCATCCGTGCTGCAATTTGAGAAACAGTAACGGATGCCCGGGACTCATCGGACAATCCCATGTCGCTTATGGCATCTGCGTCAAGTTCTTGCAGGCGGTAGTATTCGCGCCAGGCATTGTTCCAAATCATAAGTTCTTTGATGATCCCGAAAAAGGTGGTCTTGGCGCTGCTTTTTGTCGCTCCGGTGCTGATTTGTTTGCTTAGAAACATTGTATCCTCCATTTTGGTGAGATGTTAATTTTTCCCACAGCCACGCAAATTCAACGTCAGATCAAGGGTGCGAGCGCCGCAAAGAATCCGTAAAATCCCGTAAAAACTGAAGGCTTGCCATCAAATGAGGATTGGCATTCAAATAATTGGCCGATCAATTTCGCTCTGGTTATCGGCCCATCTATTGTCATTGGAGTTAGCAGGAGTCGGTTAGAATTCGCATTTTCTGCGCTTTGGCGAGGGCGCTTTGTGCAGATTCCAGCCGTTGGAACAGCCTCAGCGAAGGCTTACTAAGTCCCGCGTCTCGATGTTCGAAGCAGACCGCAGCGAAAGTGAGGTTCGAATTTCGCGCCTCAGACCGGCGATCAATGACAGCTCTGGCGAAAATCGCCGCGCTGCCAAATTCTCGGCGCTGCGGGTGCGAAAGTTTTCTGCGTCGGCAGTAGCGGCGTGGGCAAAAGGCGGCTGTGTCCCGCGACTTTCCAGTTCACCACCGACGCAACGAAAGTCCAGTTTTGCAGATTATTGCCAAGAGCAGCGCTTCCGCTTAGGGCTGAGACCGTTCATCAGCCACCATTGAGCCTACAGCAACTTTGTCCCGCTTCTTGCCAGTTTATGCCCCACGCAGCGAATGGCCACTGATCTTCAAGTTTTCGCCGCTGAACAGCGGCATCAATCTGTTGACCAACTCGTCAGGTGAGAGCCGGTGTGCCAGGTCGGCAAGTTCAGGCTCACTGTCCGGGCTGACTGGTGCCAGGTTCAAGAGGTTGCCGAGGTTGTTCGCAAAGCTTGGTGCTTTCACCATTTTGATTGTTTGCGCTAGTAGGCGGTCCTCGGCTGTTTCTTCGTCACCCGCCGTCTCGCTTGGATCTTCGAAGTACCCATAGCCGGCCACGCCAACGTCGGGAAAGGATGGCGCGGCCGGCACCGAGACCGCCGCGCGCTGCGACAGAGGCGGCTTTGCAACCGGCTCGGGCTCCGGTTCTTCGGCCTCAGCCGATTTTGGAGAGCCTGCATCATTCAGGAACTCATCGAACCGGGTCACGACGCCATCTTTGACAACCGGCACAACCGGCCAGGGCTTACCATTCTGGCTGTCATTGAGCGCTTTGAATCGACTGTCCTTATAATAAGACACCCGATTTGTCCGGATCGGGAACATTCCCTTGCCGGTGATAATCACCTCCTCTTTGCCCAGGCGTCCGATTTCTTCAGGCGTCATCAACGCCCGGCTTTTCTCCGACCAGCTCTCAGACCGACCGGGCTCTTTCGACCAGTTGCGGCCTGATACGGATTTCTGCGTCACCGTCTTGTTGCCGAGCGCTTTAGAGAGCTTTTGCTTGGTCTCCTCAGAATTGGGCGTCAGCCACACATGCAGATGCGAGCTTTCCGTCAGGATCTCTTCACCGGCCTGCCCATAGTGTTCCCGCAGCGATGCCGGCGATTGCACGATCAGGCACAGACGGCCGCCATAGCCGGGCAGGGTGGTCACAGCATCGAGCACGCCCTGCATTTTTCCCAGCGAATGAAACTCATCGATCAGAAACAGGACCGGCAGGAAATCCTCACCCGACGCCATCAGCCGGCGACGCAGCGCGTTGATGGCGCATTGGATGAATAGACGCACCAAAGGCCGCGACACCTGCTTATGCGCCTCCGGAATCGAGATGTAACAGGTCTGCGGTTCCCAGCGCATCGATTCAAAGTCGAAATCGTTGGTCTTGGTCGCACGAACGATCGCGGGGTTGCGCCAGGCATTCAGACCACCGCCCATCAGCACAGACAGATAGATGCCCAGCTGCTTGTTGTCCTGCCCGGCCATGCGCAGCATCGCGCCTTTCGAGACCGGATCAGGCGCGCGCGGGGCGAGGCCGGCAAACATGGCTTTATAATCCGGTATCTCGTCATCGCCTGCCACTTCCGGCGTCAGCACCTGCAGGACGCGCCCGAGCGACGGTTTCGACTCGCTACAGACGATCGCCGCCGCGGCCTCAAAGATTTCCTGCGCATCTTCCATCAAGGACGCTTCAGCGCCGGTTGTGCTTCTGGGGGCCAGTAGCGCTGCGCTGATTTCAGAGATCCGTACAAGCCGATCTTCCAGGTCCGCCATTGCGGCGACCTCGATCAGCGGGTTGAAGCTGTGCGACCGGCCGACAAGCGAGCCCTCCGGATTGTTGGGGAACTGCACATCGAACGGGGACAGGACCCGCACCTTGTCGCCCTTTGCCAAACGCCGACGCGAGGTGGTTTCGAAAAGTTCCCCCTTCACATCATAAACGATCAGCGAACCGGGATAGTCGAGAAGGGTGGGGACGATGATGCCGACACCTTTACCGGACCGTGGCGGGCCCGAGACCAGAACCGTGCCCTGATCATCGGTATGGGCGCGCAGGTGAGCGGCCTTTCTCTCCGGTTTCCCCAGCTTGCCCAGAACCAGGCCCCAGTCACTGACCAGCCGCGCCGCGCGGATCTCTTTGGCTGTAGCCCATCGGGCGTCACCATGTGCGTCAGTTGCGGTCACGCCAAACACCATACCGCCGAACAGGTAGGCAAGGCCCGCGCCAGTCATCAGCCCGAGGGTGATACCGCCCCAGAGCACCAGGTTCCAATCCTTCGGGTGCATAGTATTGCGCTGGCTGAGCAGCAGCCACGGCCGCCATGTCTCGATGTCGCCATTCACTTTCCACGCAATCAGAAGCGCCGCCCAGAGCGGGATGCTGATGACGGCAACTGCGATGGTGTAGGGAATGTGAGTTTTTGCCTGTATTGTGCTCATGACGGTCTCCTGCAGGGCAATAATTTGTGGTATTCGAACATTTCAAACCAATGCGGTCCCAATGCCGTTGAGCTTCGCATTGGATCAACTCAAGTGGATCACAGGTACAGATCCCGCGAGACGAACACGTTGAACTGTTCGCCCTGGTCAATCCAGATCGAGGGTGGGATAGACAGGTACTCCTCAAAGGCATCCTTGCCGGAATTTGCAAACCCATCGGTGCCTTCGGCCACGTCACTGTCATTGATGGTACGATTTCCAAAGCTCGATATTCCGGAGAAGATCGAGATGAAGAACGCCGCTTCGAACTTGAGCCCGAAGTGATGCTGCACGTTTCCGGTCAAACCGGCCCGCCCCAACGCATCGACACCACGCGACCCGATCATGATGGAGCGCTGATCCGGGGTGATCACCCGGTTCCAGGCCACGAGAACCCGGCGCTGGCCCAGCGAGATATCTGACGAATACTCACCGATTATTGTTGACCCACGCGGGATCAGAACTGTTGTTGCATCAGCTGACCAGACATCCCTGCTGACGCGACCGCGCAACTCGCCGGGCAGATCCGATGAGATGGCCGTTTCAAGGATGGCCGGGATCGTGCGCCCCTGCGGCACGAGGCGGTGGACATCTTTCAACTGCGTGGCCCGGGCCGTCTGTACCGAGCGGGAGGCCGCGGCATCGAGGAAGTCATTGCCGCTGCTGTTGTTGTCGTCCGCGCCAGCACCCGGACCACTGCCGCCCAGGCTGTTGGTCAATGGCTGCGCCAGCCGTTCCTCTTCGGCCTTACGGGCCGCTTCCAAGCGCTGCGCTTCCGTGTCGCCATCTGGTGCTGTCTCTGCAGTTTGGCCCGGCTCTGTGATTGGTCTGTTCGCCTGTATCCGCGCGATGAGTTCGCGCTGGCGCCGTTCTGCAGCCAGCCGGTCATCCTCTAGCTTCTTCAGGAAGGCCTCCAACGCCGCCTCTTGCCGTTCTGCCCGTTTTTCCAGAGCCGCGAGGGCTTGCGCATCCAGATCAGCCGCAGGCTCTTGCGGTTCTTCAGGAGCCGGTTCGGGTTCCTGAGCCTGAGCAGCCGCTATCAACTCACGCAACTCCGCCAGTTCAGCCTCCAGCACCGCCACGCGCGGATCTTGCTGCGGCTCAACCGGGGCCAGCGGCTGGGTCGGGACTGTTCCGAACAAGCTGCCGCCCCGACTGCGCGGATCAGGTGTCTGGTTGACCTCGGGAATGATGCCGGCCCGACGACCAGCCTCACCGTCCCCGAGATTGATCCAGAGCGCCGCCCCAATGAACCCGACAAGGGCAAGCCCGCCCAGGATCATAGGCAGGTTGACGCCGCGCTTTTGCTCTTCTTCGGGGTCGATGCGGTCCGACAGGAGTTTGTTTTGCTCAGACATCAGCGGTTCTCCCCACTCCGATTAGAAGCCCGTTGCGATCTGCTTGCTCTTGGGCGGTTCGGGTCTCGGTTCTGATCCGTCTCATAGAGCGGGATGTTGAACACGCAGACCACATAGGGCCCGTCACGCAGCACCAGGCGCGGGTAAACACCGGTCACAACAATGGTGCCGTCAGCCAGATCGGTGGAGTTCACCAAGCGCTCACGGCCATCAGCGCCCATTGCGAAGATCGAGGGGCGTACGCTTTGCTCTCTCAGGCGCAGGTAGGTCTTGCGGCCATCATCAAACGCCACCGCCGGGCGCAACAGCCTGTCACCGCTGGCGCTATATTGGAGATTGGCGGGACGCCCCGTGGTGTTGAATGCCGCCTGGATGTTTCCGGCCTGCCGGGGTCTGTATCCCCGTTTCCGGTCGGGATAGTTGAACCTGTAGAGGAACCCCACCTCTGCTGGAGGACCACCCTTTTTAGCGTGTAGCAGGAACACGTAGGTGCGCAGATTGGTTTCCAGAATGAGGTTGCTGGCCTGCGGGGTGGCGTATCTTGCCTTGATGACAAACCCATCCCGTGCAGTGTTGGGGATGAAGTCCCAGGTCTTGGGGTCGCCACGGACCTCATCAACCATCACCTCGCCCTCTTCCAGCTGGAATGTGGTGGCATAGCCGGTATAGGCGTTGATCTTGTAAACATCGTCAGGATGGTAATTGAGCGTCCGGATACGGGTATCGGTGCGTGTGCCGCGCCCCTGCTGTTCTGCAGAGATCGGGACCGCGCCCACGGCCAGCATCACGGCAGCAGCTAGAATAAAACGAAGCATCAGCCGGCCTCCTCATCCAGGCGGTAATTGGTGACGCAGAAGCCGGTTGGGTTTTCCCAGCGTTCTTCCAGCGTCATGTTTCCGGTGCGGTCGAACTCGTAGCCCATCGTCACCACGAAATTCCGCTCTGAGACGGGTGCGCCTTGTTGCGCCCGCGCGCTTTTTGTCATGCGCAGCGTCGCCGAGTTTCCATTGTGCAGAGTGACAGACCGAATGCGCACATCCACGCGGCCATAGCTGCCATAGATGTTCATAGGGCTGTTGGGGTTTTCCTCGTCATAGAGGGCGGCCAGATCATCAGCCGCCCCGCCGCATGTCTGGCCGTAGACCGCGTTCAGGCGGTCGCGTTGATCATGGGCGTCATAGGTCTCGCGATCGCGGGCGTACTGGAACATCAGCGCTTGGGTGACATATTCGTCATCGTCCAATGTGAGAGTGCCCAGACGCGATTCCACGTTGACCAGGCCGGTATGCTTGTCGACGGTCATGGTGATTGGAACGACCTGCTTTAAAGGCGTCAGACCCATGACCGCTACTACCCCCATGACGCCGATCAGAGCGCCGATCCCGCCGACGACATAGGCCAGCCGCGTTCGACGTCGCATCGAGAGATACAGTTCGTCTTCCCAGTGGTCGTGGCCGTCATGAATGGTGGTTGTATCGGGCAGGGGAGAGCCCTGATACTGCCCGTCAGGATTGAGCGGATCAGGCTTCAAATCTGCTGTGGCCTGTTGCATCTGGTGACTCCTCGTCTGTTGCGGGGCCAGCCCGCCAATGATTTCAATGGGATTTGATCAGCTACCGCGCCGTCGTGCGTCTTCGGCCATGCGTTCGGCCCCGCGCCTGACAGAATCTCGAATGCGCTGGTTATTGGCCTCTGTTGCGGATGGCCTGTCGGCCTCATTCGCTGCATTGGCCCGCTGATTGGAGACATCGCCCAGGTTGTTGCCACCCGACCCGCCACCTGTCAGCCTGCCACCCAAGAGTTTGAGCCCGTGTTCACCGGCCCCTTTGATCTGAGATTCACCAAGGCTTAGTGCCGCACCGCCGATCCGTTGTGCAATCATTGGGCAGACGAGCAGCAATCCGGCTGTGATCCCGCTCATTCCGGCTAATTTGAACATCTCCAACGGTATGTCTGTTCCCGAAGCAACACCCGCTGACACTGCGTCGGCTGTACTTTCAGTTGCAGCGAGCGCGATGCCCATGACACCGAATAGCAAGACCTGGAAAAGAATGAGCATCGTAATCCCACGCACCCATCCATTGAAGATTTCAGCGGAACTGCGGAGATAAGCCCAGACTGCCATCACCGGGAATATGGCAATCAGAATGGCCAAAAGTACTTTGGATGCTACGAGCAGAGCAAGTGCGATGATAATCATCGCCAATATCGCGCCAGCCGCCAACAAGGCAAAGAGGAGCACACCTAGCGCGTCGCCCGCGATGTAGTCCGCCACCCCATATGATCCTATGGCTGTAACGATGTTCCTGAATGCCGTATTTGCAAACTCAGCAAAGGCTGTTGCAATTCCCCCAGCGGCCCCGGTCCCACCGAACTCGCTGATTATTGTATTGCCGACATTGATGGGGAACTGAGTGATGAACGGAAAAATGTATTGGGTCCAAAGGGCGCCGCCGGATACGGCCAAATAGAACAATGAAAATCGGAAAACGAAGGTGATAAAACCATCAAGCGAGAAGCTGCCTCGGTACGCCGCCGTGACCGCCCAGACCGCCAGTGCGGCCCCGGCGAGCAGTGTCAGGAATTGGGCGCTGGGGGTGGCAAGCGCCTGGAACACCTGCTGCGACCCACCGTTGATAATGTTGTCAAAACTCTGATCTGTGCCAACAAGGAAGTCTCTGATGCTCATGACCCATCGTTCCTTTTTCTGAATTTGCGGATGCAGTCTTTCACCGCCCGGTCCGACTGATCGAATGCGTCAGAGGAAAGCCTGTATTGTTCCGAGATTTCCTCGACGGTCATGCCGATCAGGTCATCGTCGATTTCAACTTCTTCTGTGATACGCAGATCCGGCTCTGGCATGGGTTCATCAGCTACAAATGCTGCTTCGCATTTCTCCGCAAATGTGAAGCGGATTTCAGCGGACTTACGTGCCATTGACACGTTCCACGCTTTGCTTAGCCGAGATTTCTCCCGTTTCTCATCAGCCGTCAAAGCCAGCACCGGCTGGCCCGCCGCCAGAGTGGTGGCGACGGTTGCTGCGATGAGGAGGGTGGGGGTGGGGAAGCGCATCAGTTTGATCCTTCAGGTCGGTAGGCCTGGCGCGCGACGATATCCTGACCGCGCAGGCGCTGGTTGACGATTGCGGCGTCTAGCTGGCCTTGTGCGGAGAGGGTCTGCAACAAAGTGGCGAGCATCATGCCATTCTCAATCGCTATGCGGGTGTTCAGATCAATGCTAGCTTTCAGATCATCGGTTGCGGAAATCTGCTCACGATAGCCGTCATACCGCTCCATCGCTTCCCCAGCCCCGGCAAACCCTTCCTCGGCAACGGCGAGGCCAGCGAGGCTCGAACCCGAGAGCAAATCATGTGACTTGGTGGCCGGATCTTCTGCGGCCTGGCCCAACGCCTGCAAACCGCTCAGGGGCTGGAAATCCACTTTCAGCGCTTCCATGTGCCTGCCAAGGCGGTTGTTCACCGAACTCCCTGTCATGGACAGGGTTGAGAGAGACGAGGCCAGTTTGCGCGGGGTGATATCGCCGCTGAACAGGTTGCTGATTGTATCGCGGGCGCCGGTGATGGCATTGTGCGTGGCCCGCGCTTGGCGCAGCTGTTCCTGAAGCTCCTGCAGCTGCAGCAGGGCATTGTCGAGCATCTGGGTGTTCAGACCGACCATTTCGCCGCTGGAACTCAGCAGCGCGATCAGTTCGGCATGTTCGGTCACACTATAGGTTGGCACGCCCTGGGCGCTGGCGGTGTCTGCCGTCCCGACAATTCCAGCCAGTGCAAGGGCAACAACCGCGGCGGTGCTTTTGAGAATGGTCTTCATTGTCTCGTCCTTTCAGGGGTTGGATCAGAGTTTGCCCGCGCTGAGCGGCAGGGTGGTGGCAAGGCCGGTCTGTGGGACCGGCTCTGCATCAGCGATGTTGCAATTGACTTTCAGCTCACGCGGCGGATCGACGACATCACCCGCAATCGTGCAAGCCCCGAGCAGGGGGAGGCCGAAGACAAGGAACAAGCATGTGCGGGTCATTTGGGGGGTCTCCTAAGTGGCTTTGGGGGTCATGAAGGGTTTGAGCCAGCCGTCCTCGCCATGCTCGGCGCGCAGCTGGTCCATCTCGGCAACGCTGTCGCCTGTCGCGGACAGTACGCGATAGAAGGGTTCGGGAAGGTCGAGGCGCGTGGACACCACGGCTGATCCGTCGCCATCGTTGATCAGTGCCAGGCGGGACTTGGGTGGCATCGTTGAAATGGCGCTGAACTCGGCCTCGGTCAGCCGGAATGCACCAACATAAGTCGCATGATCAGCTTTCGGGTTGGGGAAGAAGATGCGGTTTTCCGAGGACTGAATCAAAGTATCCGAGATGGAAGATTTGGCCGCGTCCGAAGGTTCCTGCGTCATGAACACGAGAATGCCATCGAGCTTACGGATGGTTTTGATCCAATCCTTGATACGGGGACCAAACTTTGGGTCGTCAAACAGCGCCCAGGCTTCATCCACCATGATAATCAGCGGCTTGCCTTCAGCCAGTTTGCGTTCGATCCGGTAGAACAGGTAATCCAGCAGCGGCAGGCGAATGTCGGACGCCTTGAGCAGAGCCGTCATGTCAAAGGCGGTGACCGACTGATCGAGGCTGAAACTGTCTTGCGGGTTATCAAACAGCCAGGCGCGGTTTCCAGTGCCGAACCATTTGCTGAGCGCGTCGAGCAGGTGCACTGGCGCGTCGGCATCATCGACAGACCGCAGCGTTGTCACAAAATCCGAGAAGGTGCGCAGCGCCGGATCACCGGCGGCGAGGCGGCGCAGGCCGGTTGCAATGCGGCGCTCCTGTTCCGGGGTCAGCTTCTCAGCACCCGTCAGGCGGTGAATAAAACCTTCGAGCCATTCAATCCCAACCTCATCCGTGGCCACAGCAAACGGGTTGAAGCCGAGGTTCATACCGGATTTGAGCTCAAGATATGTGCCGCCAATGGCCCGGATGAACGTGTCTGAGCCACGGTCTTTGTCGAAGGCGATGAGGTGAGGGTGCTCGGGCAAGCGGTAGCAGCAGGACATCAGGAAGTTTGCCAGTAGCGTTTTCCCTTCACCCGTCGCCCCGAAAATGGCCGTGGTGCCTGGCCCTTTGGATGTGTCGGACCCTTCCCGGTGAAACGAGAACCAGAACGGTGTGCCGGCCAGCGTTCGAAACGCGGCCACGGGCCCGCCCCAGCGCAGCTTTTCCCGCGATCCGGTCGGCCATGAATGAAGGTTTGCAAAATCGGCAAAGTTCTTGTCGGACACAAAGCGCTTTTTGCTGCGCGTCTGATAGGCGAAGTTGCCGGGCAGCTGCGCCCACCAGGCCGCTTCCAACCCGATGTCTTCGCGCCGCGTGCGCAGATCCGCGCCGGTCAGACAGGAATTCACCCGCGTGGCCGCGTCTTCCATTTCGTCACGCGTGTCACCGAGAACAGAAACCGTGAAGTGATGCCGTCCAATGGACATGGCGCGGGAGGCAACCGCATCGCGCGCTTCATTCAGATCCTTTTGCAGCGACTCCGCCTCATCGCCCGCGTCGGCCATGCCTTGTTTGGCGTCACGAATCTTGCCACCACCCGACACGCGGTCCATCGGCGCATAACACTGCGTTGCAATGAACTCGCCGCGCTCACCCAGCAATTCATCGAACATATAGTATTTCGAGCGTTCGGGATAAGCGTTGACCGCAAAGACGGCGGCGAACCGGTCCTTGTCCCTGCCCGGTGACAGGCTTTCGATGTGGTCTTTGCGGAAGGTAATGCGACCGTTTGGCACCGCATCCGCCAGATGCGTCCAGACAGCCGGGGCCTTCTGCCAAATCCCGCTTTGCAGCATCGAGAGGAATGACAAGGTGCGGCTGCGATCCGCCTCTGAACCCGTGAGCCTGCGCGCGCCGAACACCGACAGATCCCGCATCGCCTGTTCTGTGGCCACATGCAGGGCTTTGCGGTTCTTGGCGCGGGCGGCAGTTGCTGCCGGATCTGATGCAGCCGCGCGGAAAGACCGCAACCCTGCATCCAGCAGCCGCTCGCCGCTGGTATAGGGGCGACGAACGATCGTCAGGAAGTGGCGCAGCTGAAACGTCTCGTCCTGGTCCAGCTGGCCTCGATAGTGACGATCCAGGTCTTCAGAGAAGGCGGGACCGTTCACGGGAGGCAACGTGTCGGACAGTTTCACTTCGGTGCGGATGATATGGCTGTAAAACGCCGTCCGATTGTCTTCAAAGCTGGAGGCAAGCCGGGCCAGCGTATCATTGGCAGCCTTGATCGCAGCCTGGTCAGCGGTTTCGTGGATGAACCCGGTGAGTTCCAAGACCGCCACCAGATCACCGTTGCGCGTTGTGAACGTCCCGTCCGGCAGGAAACGCACGAACGGGATATGCGTGGTGGCCGGGACCTCACGCGCGGCGCAGCGCGCAGAGGGCATGGCCTTTTGAATCTCCGGGTGCATATTCATGTCAGTCTCCGGCGTAGGAATTGCCGCCCCAGAAGGGCTTGTTTTTGGTGAACAGCTTGCAATCAGCCATGGTCGCCACGTGATCCGGCAGATACGGATCGACACTCACGATCCAGCGGGCGGCGGCATAAGACGGCGCGATGGCGAGCAACCCCCAGAAGCCCAAAAAGCCTTGGGTCATGATGAACGTCATCAAAGGGATGCTGATCGCCACGATGTGAAACGTCATCGGCATCCCGGCCCGTTCAGAGGGCCGGGTAATCGCCTGAAATATGCGGTTATCGTCGCTCATCAGGCCGCGAAACCTTGAATGGCTTCGGCAATGCCAAACGCACCGTAGAAAATACCCAGCACGACGAGGATCACAAAGAAATGGCCCCATGTGACCGGGACGCGCGGGCTGGCGGCCGAGATACCGGCCAGCGCAATGGCGGCACCACCAAGCAGAATACCGTTGGCGCCCGTCACAAAGGTGCGGATCTGAGTTAGGATGGACACCGGCGCATCAAACAGCGATTGCGCCATGGCCGGGTTGCTGAGTGCCATGAACGCCAGCAATGTCAGCACTGCGACGTTTTGAGGGTTACGCTTCATTTAAGATAGTCTCCTTGGACTGGGGTGTTCAGGCGTCGGGCGGAAGCCCGGCCCCTTCGAGAACGGTTGCGACGTAAAGGGTGGTTTCCGAATAGGGCGGGACGCCCTCATAGCGTTCGACGGCTTTGGGTCCGGCGTTGTAAGCGGCCAGTGCCAGCCGCCACGTTCCGAATTTCAGGAACATGGCCTTGAGATACCGCGCTCCGCCATCGAGGTTCTGGACCGGGTCATGCGGATCAACACCAAGCGCGGCGGCGGTGGGTGGCATCAGTTGCGCCAATCCCAGCGCGCCTTTGGGGCTGACCGCATTAGCGTTCCAGCGGCTTTCCTGATGAACCAGCGCATGAAACAGCGGCACCGGAACGCCGTGGCGTTTGGCGGCACGCTCGGCTTCATCAGCCCATTCACCTTTGCTGCGCGGGCTTGCTTTTACGGATGCAACCTGTTCAGCATTGCCCCCATCCTCATATTTGAGGCAAACCATTGCACCTGCCCGGAATGACGGTTCCAGGCAGGTGCGGGCGGGGGCGGTCACACACAGCAAGCGCCCTCCACTCAACAGCGGGCCATCACGGCCCGCACAAATTGCGGCCTCGTCGTTCTGCGCCTGAGCAGACGATGCGAAGACCAATCCGGAAAAAGCCGCCACAAAAGCACTCAGCATCATTGCTTTATGGTCGCGGCCAAACACTTGAAGCTGTTCATTCCTCATCGGGCGAAACCTCGTTGACTGATTTGATGGGTGTGGTCGTCGGGGCTTCGACCGCGCCCCCCTCCGGTATCCGTGAGTGGAGGCTGGAGGGGGACGCGCCGCGATCCGGGAACGGGCTCATCGGCCCATCATCAAACCAGCACCAGCTCACATACCGGCTTTCTTCAGAGCCTTTGGTGAGCAGTGCCAGCGCACCGGCATCGTCGGGATTGTCGGCAACGAACAGGGCTATTGGATCTGCGGTATCCAGCAGCACCGCCGATGCGATCGGCGCATCGGCTGGCAGGTTGAACCGCAATTGCTTCTGGAAAGCGCGGTACTGTTCGGTCAACGCATTCAGCACGTCCAGTTCGCGCAGGCCCTCGAACGGAATCCAGTTCTCCGTCACCAGCATCATGCCGATTTCATGCAGAACCGGGTAACCCGCCTTGGCGATAAGAAAGCTGGCGATCAGGATGGCATGGCCAGACCCCATCGCTTCGAGAAAGCGCAGCTGATCCCCGAACACGTTCTCGAACTTCTTTGCCAGATCCGCGTCCGCGAAGAACGCGCAGTCGGGGGCATGTTTGAAGGTGAACCGCGCGCCATGCGCCGTGCGTTCCATGCCCTTGTATTCCGCGACCACAAGACCGAACGGTGTTGCACCGCGCCCCACCGGTCGCAGGTTGGCAAAGATCCGGTTCCGTCTGGCCGCTATCTCTGCCTTGTCGCCGGGCTTGAAGTATTCCGGGACATAGAGAATGCGGGACAGGTCCTGGCCTTTGACGATCTTTGCGGCTGCAGCCCGGCGCAGGGCGTAATGGATCACGCCCCAGAACCGCTTTCCGTCCATCTTGGGGTACCACTTGCCTAGATCCGCCTCATGCCAGAGGAAGTGCAGTACAGAGGTGATCGTCAGCTTGCGCGGGGCGATCTTGGCCTCGGTCGCTTTGCCACCGGTCATTTCCGGGGCCGTCCGGCCCTCGCTGTTCTTCCGCAGTGGAAAGCCGAGTTTGAGCGTGGTTGTGCCGTCGTCAGGATCTTCAGTGATGGCTGACGCCTGAACCTGCGCCAGTCCCGATAGTTCTTCAGGTGGTAGGAAGGACGGGCATTCAATCGCGTGATCCGGCCCGGTTCCGGGCATCCGTTTGACGATGAACCTGCCAGCGGTCGCCGCGATATACATTTCCGGGGTGGGCATCCGGCATCGGCATTCAACGCGCGTGCCAGCGCTATGCGCAGCCGTCAGGACGCGTTGTCCCTGTTCGCTATCGACCGCTAGCTGATTGCCATTCAGGAACAGGGTCATTGGGCGCCCACCCGAACAATACGGCGGACCGCTAAGACGGTCACGCAGTGTCGATCCAACCTGAGTTCGATGGCATTGAAGGTCACGGCGATCATTTTCTGCCTTTCGGAAAATAGGTCAGTAATATTTACATAATAGGCATTATCGAGCAGTTTGCCGCGACGCTGAGCACACAGGTTTGGACGCCCGAACACCGCTCAGACGTCGCTATTGCGTCGCGGAGTCAGAACCATTGACTCCGGCGCATTTGCTGTCCTTTTTAGGAGCAGCATCGGGGTTGCTGTGTGCTTCATCGTTCCGGTTAGCTCTTGATGTTTGAGGAATGCCCTGGGCTTGGGCGTTTCTGGCCCTGTCGGTTGTTGGCGCAACCGACAGGACCGTTTCTTGCTCGATTAGTTTCCTTCCTCTTGCTGCATTCTATTCTCCGTTCACATGCACCAGGACCGGTGCTTGCCACCGTCATAGGGTCGCGCAAGACCTTCTGAAATCAGGATGGTTCCGACGTCCTGCCCATCCACGCGCCCGACCGCCAGAAAACGGTCATGCAAGTCCAGTTCTGGTTCTATGATCAACTTGATTTGGCCAGCGGTTTCGATGAGCTCTGCCAGCCGAGCTTTCGTTTTAAAGCCCAGAGCCTTTTCAGCGTCACATTGTGGCCGGAAGGTCTCAGGCGTATCGAAGCCCATGAGACGATACCGGTCATCACCATGGTCGATGGTGTCGCCGTCAATGGCAAAAACCTCTGTGGCACTCAGAACCTTAGCAGTGTAGCCAAGGTGTTGCTTTGCGGTCAGTAGACCAGCCAATACCGCGCAGGACAGAAGGAGTTTGTTCATCCGCCCTGCCCTCCTTGCTGAAGGAGAAAGGCAGACCCTGCGGCAACGGGGCGATGGACATCATCGGGTGTGCCCCCTGCCCCGTGCCGGGCCGGGCAAGCAGTACTAGAACAGTTTCTAAGGCAAGTGGCACGGTTCAGGCTTCGAATAGAGTTAGGGCTGAGTGTCCATGGCCAGAACTGCTTCGAGTTGTTTGGGTGAAACTGACTCGATGGAGAAATCCGGCTTAAGGCACAGGAACCGACCATCACCGAATTCTTGGTGGTGATTGATGAGGCCGGGCCAAAGAACAAGCTCGCGTGGGACGGCACCTGTCCTTGAGATCCTCGATTTACAAAGCGCACCAACGTAATCTGGTGACGTGTAAATGCAGTGATATTTTGGCCGGTCATGGGACGCAAATCCGATGAGTTCGTAGCGGCACGTAAAGGGAACGTTATCTTCCAGAAAGCCCCGGACCATATCAATGGTTACCACGGTGTACTGTCTCTTATTGTCCGCCATGGCGATCCCCCTTGGACCGCCTTCTACACCCAAAATTTGTGATGGAAAACTTATGTTGTGTCAATCTAATAAATTGCGCAGATACCTTAATATGGGAAGAGACTGGAAAAACATGTCAATACTGATAGTGTGCAGCAATATATGAAAGGAGACACGATGAGACACTTGACACCCATGATTAGAAGCTTGTTTGCGGTTGGTACGCTCGCAGTCGCAAGTGTGCCCGCCACTGAGGTCAAAGCCTATCCCATCGACTGTGCAATCTTCTTATGTATAGCCGGTGGATGGCCGAACGATCCCGACTGCAACGCGGCAAGGGCGGAGTTCATTCGTCGCATCACGCCCATGCCGGTTGAACCACCATTGCAACTTTGGCGCTGTCCGATGGGCGCGGCCTTGGGCACTTCCAATCTCACACCGATGCAACGGCTGGAAGCATTCAGGGAAGTCAGTGCCACGCCACTCCCTGAACTGCCCCAAGAAGAGCAAGAACCCTCGGTAGTTATCGAAGCATCATTTGCCTTAGAGTCTTGGACCAACCTCGGACCCGACTCCCCTGCCCTACCCGCGCCAACACTTGCAAACGTTGATTTATCATCTGCAGATTTTGATGTTATTCGCTCGATCCGTGTTTGGGATGTTCGTCACTACAGCTACAGGGTCCGTGAACGTGAGGGCCCTTGCACAACCCGCTTGGACATGGCCGTCGGAACCTACGACGAAAACGCCAACTTCCACTGGTCGGATCGCGCTCCGGGCCCCCGTCCTGATTGGCTGCCCCTGAACAAGGATAGGTGCCCGACCTATTTCCGTGGTGTTGGCGTCGAGTGGTCAGACATATTTGCGAACTACGATTATGAACTGGTCCGTTATTAGGCGACACAAGCTATAGAGGATGCGATCGTGGCTGGTCTGTTTATGGGCGCTCGCTTGACAGATCCGAGGCAACCGCGCGTGGTCAGTCCTGGCGGCTACTTCCGTGGCATGGTCCAAGCCGGTGAAAAGGGCGAACTGAACGCTATTTCTAGCTTTACGGGCCTCATGGCGCGCAGAGCGAGAGAGGAAGAAGAGGCTATTCTACAAACTGGCCTGCTGGGGTAGATTCCGGTAGGGGCAGAATCGTATCATATGCTTTGGAGAATCTGCGTTGCGGAAACAGACCCCAATCATGCGGCGGAAAGGCCTCTACTTGCATGGGCTTCAAAGAAACCGCTAATCTTCTGCAAAACGAATGAACGGATATCTGGACCTGCACGCAACAGATCGTGTCGTGCATCAGAGATGAGATGGTATGAACCGTTTGACCATGACCGCATCCGGGCTTCGATAGCGGCCAGTTCTACTAGACAATCATGTTCTGCACCAAAAGCTATGCTTGGAGTAATCGGCGCTGGTTGCTTGGCAAGGTATTTTGTTTCTCTGAGGGCTTGTTGTAGCCAACCAATGGTCGGGCCTCCGATCCAGTGCTGATCAACCTCTCGGTTCACGTGTTGAAGATGCGCAAACATTTCCTCATCACCGGTGATTTCGTTCTCTTCGAAGGACCATTCCAGGGTTTCATTTTTTCCATTTTTACCGGGGGCATAACGATGCCCGAAACCCAGAGTCCGCGCTGCGAAAGTAACAGGTGGTGCGATGAGGTGTAAGATCGCGGACAGCTGAATACCCCACATCGGGGAAGTGAAAGCTGCTGCTGCGAACGGGATACCCTCGATGATGCTGCGCAAGCCGACGCAACCGCCCATCGAATTGCCTAGAAGGAAAAATGGCCGCGGCAAGCTTAGGTCTGAGGCGGCGGCCATCATCGCAGTGACATCGTATTGGTAATCTGTGAAGCGGTGCACGTGTCCGGCTCTTTTGTCATTGATGACACGGTCCGATAAGCCCAGTCCCCGGAACTCTAGAACACAGACACTGAAACCTTGTGCACAAAGTTCGGAGATGGCATGTCCCTGCTTTTCAATGAAGTCAGCGCGTCCGGGTAAGAGGAAAACGGTGCCTTTTTCGGGGCAGGCTTCCGTCCAAACACCAATACGCAGATTAACGCCGTCTTGCGAGGCGATTTGATATGCTTGGCCGTTTGCGGGCGCTAAGGCCAAATGGGTGTTAAGGTCTAAGTTTTTCAAGATTTTGGCTTTCAACGTCTGGGGGAAGTACTAGGCGGTAACTGCGTAGTTGTCGGATGGAACCGCAGGCTTGGTGTGATAAGTTGCCAAGCTCCGACGATCAAGCTGAGCAAAACCAGCAACGAGAAACCTTGAAAAACACCCACTAGGCCGAAGGTCATTATCATCGCGGTAGGTACAGCTGTCAAAGACAAATGGGACACGAGTAGCGGCTGTTTGGCTGCCTCCACCGCCAGCTTGACGCGGTAGATACCAAGGTAGGCCACAGACGTTATGGTGAACAGGAACATGAAACTGGTTTGTGCTGCAAGCTGGCGGTCCCCAAGCCAGTTCCAGGACTGTTCCGCATATCCAAAGCCGGATAGGATGTCCCTCGTAAACCACGTCGTAATATTTGGAGCGTCAGTATCCAAGTAAAGTACGCTGACCTTGATGACCATCGACATGAGAACGCCGCAAATGACGCTCCTGTAAAGTGCGATGATCAAGGCTTGTGCGGCAGCGCGACTTTCGCCATAGCGGCTTGTGTTGTCGTGGGATTTGTCCTTTTCGTGGATCTCCGAAAGGTCGTGGGCTGCTATATAGAGCAAGAGCAAAGAAGAGAAGCAGAGCCAGTAGATTGTACCAATGTACAGACCAGCAAACAGCGAGATGCCGACCACTAAGCGTTCGGGAGCCAATTCGATAGGATTGGTTGTGACCCTTATCCAGTTCGGCGCGACGACCGCATTAGGCCCATCGAGTATCGGTTGCAAGTAGTTGCCGTACCACTGGAGCCCGAAAATGACGACTATGCTGACGATAAGGACAGCGTAGAATGCCATCCTGAATGTTGATACACGGTACTCCCATGCGCTGAAGCCCGGTATACTGGCGAATGAGTCGCGGTATTGAAGCCACGCGATGACCGCCTTTGATGTGACGATCAGATAGATTGGGACAAGAACGATTTTTTCGATTGTCCAAGTCGGTGAGTGATAGAAACCGACCTGCTTGTTTATCCCTTCGGCCGCTTTATAGGTGATATCGCCCACGCCAAGGATGGCCGCGACAAGGGCCAATACAGACCAAGCCGCCCACACCATGATCAGTAGATAGATGCTATTGTTACCCGTCAGCATTGCACTGACGCCTGTGGCAAGTCTGGAGCGCCGATAGGTGTTGGCTGGGTGAGGTGCTACGGCTCTTTTTTCATCGGAGTCCTGCGAACCATCAGACTTTTCTGTTACTGAATTGAGTACAGAGACAGGCTTGCGCCGATTGCTGGGTTGGCGCGTCGCTTTCCTTTTTGCCATCAGCCGCCTTTGCCCAGCGGTCAGCTCAGAGCGCCACGCTGTTGTGGCTTCGGTATCATCAGCACCGAACACCCGGGCCAACAAATTGATGCTCGGAGCGCTTATTCCTTTGTCATTATCTTCGAACCAGTGCTGTACGGCACGAAGGTCAGCGCCAGCCTTGTTTGTCTCAATCTCAGAGAGAGCAGCCGCAAGCGATTGTGGCGTCCAGGTTCCGATCGGCAAACCATCGCCACCTATCGGCAAACCTACGCCGATCTCCGTCGCGTACTTGAACAGCTCCTTAAAGTCGCTGCCATTTTTCGGCGGGAAGACAATATTTCTTTCTATAATTTTCAATTGCTTGGCTGATTTGCTCTCACATCTTCTCGTCTGATCTCGTTCCGTTTCGTGGCATTGTCAAGCAGCTGTGGCAATCAACCAGTAAGATAGCACGGCGAAATGATTTCTTGTGCTTTCAACAACCATTAGCTGAACGCCAGCAAGTACAAACAAAGCGCCCGAGGACAACAAACATGCAAATTTCAGTTATCGGGCAGAGTACCCTAGATTTTCACCAACCCGGCGAAGCCAAGTTGCAAGAAATCTGCGACAGATTTCCGGCAGAGCCTTTGTCTGGGGACGAACGAGATGTCTTGATAATGCTAGCGGCTGGTTTGTCTCCGCAGAGCATCGTCCGCCAAGTTGGCTTTTCCTCCGGCCTGGTCGACATACTTTCGGACTCCATTATGTCCAAGTTCAGAAGCAACACGATTGAGCAGGCTGTCGGGCGCGCTGTGAGTGTTGGAACACTACAGTGGACCGACTTCTTCGCAAATCCGGTGTTAGAAGTCGTCGATCGGGATCAGCGTGTTCTACTTGGTGGGATAGTGCACTGGACCCGCAATAACTATGAGATAATTTCCTTTGATTGGGGTCGGCAGGTTTGGGACCTTACTAGCTTTGTTCCGGTCGAAGCGGTGACCTTGTCACGACGGTTTCAAATTTCTGTCGAAGCCGTAAATGCCGCATTTGATAAAGATGCTTATCGAAAAGTCTGGATTCGAAACCTATGAGTGCATTTTGGCGGCTTTCGATCAAAATTTCTTCGGCCGCTCAAGATTGAAAGTAAGGATCAACTGCCAGCTCGTGGACGTGGCAGTTCACTAGGTGTTTGATCCTAGGATTTGTATGGTGTCCAAAAGCCTAACTCTCAATCAGGAGCGTCTGTGGGCTTGTCCAGTGCCAACAGGGCCGGGTCGATCATACGGTTTTCCGCGCTCTTTCGGACAGACTCTCGCATAGCTTTGCTTCGCCGTATTAAGCGACGAAAACGGACTTCGTCGAGCGTCAGTAAGGTCGAAGGCGCCAAGGCTCGCACTTCGACATGGCGGGGTCGCTTCATTAGCATCGCCAGTTGACCGAACATTTCGCCGCGCCCCAGCCGCGATGAATGTCCCGCGAATTCCACTTCGACCGCCCCGGATGCAATGAAAAAGACGCTCCGAGCCGGATCATCTTTTGATATGATGATATCCCCTGCATTGGCATGACGTGTGCGCAGAGCCCTGCAGAGCTTTCTTAGCGAAGCTTTGTCGAGATCCGAGAACAGCGGAAATTGCCTGACAAGGTCCCGCCCCTTGAGGGCAATGTCCAACGCCGGACGCCCTTGCGAAAGACCTCGTCGTACCGCCACTTCCTGCATCAACACCGTATAGAGTTCTTCGCCCACCAGCCCGTCTTCTCGCATGATCGCGTATTCACGCTCTTCCAGTCGTAACGCCGTACGTCGGATGAACCGCCGCTCCAGTTCTTCGGCATAGCCTGGATATTGTAGACGCAGTCCTTCAAGCGCCGTCTCGATGGCCTCAAGCCGACGCGCCAGCAGATCATCAAGCAATTCCGCGACTCGGCGGCCATGAATCCTGCGAATGCGACCTCGGACAAATCCATCGAGATCTCGCAGGACGAGACGTTGCGTGAGCAATCGTTCAAACCGATCTGCCGTAAGGCGTTTGAGCGGTCGCGAGAATCGTAGGCGATTGTGCAGAAAAACCGCAATCCGAAATGATCTGCCGTAAACAACCGTACGGCTAGACACGCGCTGATAGCCGATACGACCGCCGGTGCGGGCACCCTCAATGAGCCGATCGGCGTCGGATAGAACCTTTTCACTCAGAGCCGATGACAGGGTGCGTTCTCGCATCCGCGCCAGAATTGAATCCCGCTCAGCCCCAGCTAGCGCGATCAATCCAAGGGTGATCCGGTCACGATCCAGTATCTGAGTGCTGTCTTCAGCCGCCTTCACAGCTTCGTCGAGGCGCTCACCAAACTGTTTTGCTTCGGATCGGACGATATCATGGGTCAAATTGTAATTGTCTGCAGTGCGGGACACGTCTTCGCGTACGGTTTGCAAAGCGACTGCTACCACTTGGCGCGACAAGGCGACATCAAGTGGAGAAAGCTTGTCGAGCCCCAATTTTGCGATCACCATGCGCAAGGTCGTCCCCTGAACAGTCAGGGTAAAGAGCGTGAAACCGGTCGCTAAGATTCCTACTAAGCGCTTGGTCTCGAGCGGGATGTGCGAACTTTCGGTGACAGCGAGCGCCAAGGCAAGTGTGACGGCTCCACGCAGCCCTCCCCAAAGAATGGCAGTGCGATACGGCCGGTCTACGGCTGGCGACAGACCGATTACCGTGAGAAAAGGCAGCAACCCAAACAATATGACCGCGCGCGCGAAGGTGGCAGCCAGAACCACCACACAGAGCAGGCCGATGTCAGATGGTCGCACTTCCTCCAGCAATCTTGGTATCAGCAAGGCGGCAAGGATGAAGATCAGCGCTCCAGCCCAATGTGCCAGCAGATCCCACACCTCTTGCAGATTGGTCCAGGCGGTGGGTGACAGACGACCGGGGCCGGTGAGGTTGAGCGTGAGACCTGCGGTTACCACGGCGACCACTCCTGAAGCCCCAACGCTCTGTTCTGCAACGATATAGGAGAGATAGGGTAGGCCAACCGAAACGGAGATCTGCGCCGCCTCCCATCGATCAACGACTGCCATTACCCAAACTGCCATACGCGCTGTGAGCCAGCCGGTGACAGCACCACCCGCGATCAGCAGCGGAAATCGCCCCAAGGCGTCGCCAAGTTCTGGGTCGGGCCTGCCGAGCAAAACAAAGCCCATAAAGAGTCCAAACAACGCCACTGCTGCAGCATCATTGAGCAGGCTTTCGCCTTCAATGATCCGCGACAATCGGCGCGGAGCTGAGATCGACCGGAAAATGCTAACAACCGCCGAGGGATCAGTTGTCGAAACAATTGCGCCGATCAGCAAGCACGCTGCCAGTGGAAGCATACTAACCCAGCTCAGCGCAAAGCCGATGGCAAGTGTTGCCGCAACCACTGCCACAACGGCCATCACTAAGATGGGCACCCAGTCATCCAGCATTCTGCGCAAGTTCATGCCAAGCGTCGCCTGAAAGAGCAACGTTGGCAGGAAGACGTAAAGAAACACGTTGGACCGAATTGGCAGGTCGATGATCGCTCTCGCCACTGGGTTCAGCGCATCCGTCAGATCAGTGTTGAGAAAATAGGTCGCCGCTAGACCAATCACTATCCCAAGAAGGGCAAGGACTACGCTGTAGGGCAATCGCATCCGAGCAGCCAGTGGCTCCGCCACGCCAATCACGACAAAAAGAGAAGCAATGATGGTCGTGATGACGACGATATCCATCAATCCGTCTTAGCCGAGAATCCTGGGCAATGTAATCAATCCTTATTTCGGTCGTGTTGACCACCTGGGATCTACCGGGGGGCGCAAATTCAGATCCCTCCCCGTCATTGCGCAACTTGATGCCTGTGCTGTCAATGAGCAGGTCTACAGGTTGGGTAGTCAGCTTTGTAAGGCGAACAGTTCCAGCATTGCATTGGGCACACTTACCCAACGTACTGAACAAACAGTCGAAAGCCGGAGGTCATTATGCGAGGAAATCGTTTCTTTCGGATCATGTTGGCAATCTCGACGCTATCAAAGCCGGCGGACGCGTTCGGAAACGATGTGAAACCGCACATGTGTCGGACACGGCGTTTGATAGAACGTTAGCTTGTTTCACGATGTCAATTAGGTGTTTGGGCCTGATCGTCTGCGCTTTGGCCGAACAACCGAACCGTTTGAGGAGCTTGTTTACCTCATGTTTTTCTGCGGCATGGGACCTTCTTTTGTCGATAACGATCTTGTCTCGGATTCCATTTGACGACAGAGATTTGCCAGTTAACTGGTTGCCGCAGGCGTATTTCATCGTTCAGGAAGCATGAAATCAAGTGTATTTCCCGCATTGTCTACCCCTCGATAGAGTTACATCCATTTGCTGCGAACCGTACTTAGGTCTCGTCCATTCTCCTGGGCTTCTGTGTCGGGCGCTTCTTCGACTGCGCGCGCGGAGACCATCGGCGAATAATCGTAACCCATCTGCTGAGAGTGGCGTGGTTCAGGGCTTGCAAGATACCGGGCTGACAGCACACAACAGACAGATGCTCAATCAGGACCACACGACTAAGCACCTGACGAGGCCTCAGCCTGGACAACGCAATCGTACCAGATAGCCAAATGCCACTATGGCGTCTGACGGGTTTCACAGATTGACGGCGCCGCCTTTGCAGTGGTAAATCCGTCCCCCAACTCCGGAGTGCCCAGCCGATGATCCTGAAAACCTGATCCGATCAGTCCGCCGCAGCGGGCCTATCACTTGCCTTTCAACCCCGGGAATACACCATGCAACCGATAGTCTATGACGTGGCGGTATCCGCCGATGGCTTCATTGCGGGGCTCGGCAATGACGTTTCCGCATTTCCAAATACAGAGCAGGTCGTCAAAGACTATCTCGCACGGCTCTCAACCTACAAGACGGTCTTGATGGGTCGCGCAACCTATGAATTCGGCTACAGTTTTGGCTTGAAGCCGGGAGAAAACCCTTACCCAAACGCGGCCTCATACGTCATCTCACAAAACATCGACCTGCCCAAGGACGCCACCGTGGCCGTTTGCTCGGGGTTGAACGACGCCTGGCTGACGGAGTTACGAAACAGCAGCCCCTCCACGGTCTACCTGTGCGGCGGCGGAATCCTGGCAACATCGCTCTTGAAGCTTGGACATTTGCAAGGATTGCGGTTGAAACGCGCGCCCATCATATTGGGCAGCGGTATTCCCTTGTTCGCTCCGTTTCAACAACAGCTCAAACTGAAGCTGACTTACCAAACCGACTATGGTGACGGATACTTGTTTCAGGAGTTCGACGTTTTGACGTGAGCAAAGCGCCGGGTCCGCACGCGACGAGCGCACCTTCTGCTTAGTCAGATCAGAGAAACGCACTGCAACACGGTCATGATTGACCTGAAGGTTCGCGGAAGCGTTCCAGAGGGACCACAGCGATGGGAACGAGTTCGACTCGTAGCTCTGGTGAGACTAGGCCGGGCACCTGGATCAGAACGCTGGCTGGGGCTGTATCGGCAGAGATTTTTTCTGCGCGCACGGCCTGGATTGCGGGCAGGTCAGCAGGATCAGTGAAATAAATCGTCAACAAAACAATATCCTCGAGGTTACCGCCAGCCTCTGCGAGTATCTGACATACGTTATCAAAGCACTTTCTGATCTGAGTTTCACCGTCGCCTTCGCCAACAAGATGGCCATTTTTGTCCCAGGCAACCTGACCGGTCACATAGAGAGTGCGGCCATCAGGGGCGACGACGCCATGGTTAAACGCACGCCCTTGTCTCGGCCAGGCGGTGGCCGGGTTGAAACGTATTGCCATATCCATTTCTCGCTAAGTTGTCAGTCATCGCTTTCTTTGGGGTACTCTCTGAGCACAACCAGGCTTTCGAAACCTTTCAAGGGCGGTTCGAAGAGATACCTTTCAGTGAAGGCCGCATAGTCTTCCATTGAGGCGCATTTCACGATGATCGCAAGGTCGGCATCGCCAGTAACGTAAAACAGACGCTCCACCTCTTTAAGACGACGCAATTTCTGCTTCAGGACATCTAGCCGCTGTGGATGGTCCCTCGCGACACTGAGCAATACAATTACTCGCGTGAGCGCGCCCTCGAACCGAGGTGATATGATCGCGGCCTCACGCTCAATAGCTCCGATCTTGCGCAATCTCTGGACCCGGCGCAGGCATGCAGCAGATGACAGGCCGATCTTCTCGGACAACTCACGTCCGGTTTGCCTACTGTCAATTTGCAGCTGCTCCAACAACAGGCGGTCAAACGAGTCGAGATCTTCCATAAGAACCTCCGTTTTGGAGTATATCTTCATATACCGAGAGAAAGTCGCAAAATCGGTAAAGTTTTGCGAAGCGCTCGCCTTTTGAGCGGTAAATTCGAGAACCTCGTCGATCCGGCGTCACTATCCTTTGGTCATTGCATCATCTGCGGAGGCCTTATGTTCAATTCACCCACAGAGAACCGAACCCCACATATTCGAAGATGCGTCGACTGGCTCAGGCTTCTGCAGCGTCGGCATCGAGATGCGCAACACCTACGTCGTTTGCCGAGCTACCTTCTGGCCGATCTTGGCATTACCCGAGACGAGATTGACAAGGTCGTTTCGGCTCAGAGCGACCGGCAACAGGATCGCGAAGGATCAAATCCCTTCAAGACTCAGAAAGTCCCCACATGACATTCCCAACCACTACTATGAGACAAACTATGCTTAGAACGAGTATGCTGGCCGCGCTCTGCACCTGCGCTGCAACCTCTCTGGCCGCTTCAGAAAATCCTGTTCGCATCGGCCTATTGTTCGGTTTCACGGGGCCCATCGAGTCGATGTCACCAGAAATAGCGGCTTCAGCGGAACTGGCACTGGAAGAGGCTGCTCTATCGGGTTTGTTCCTTGGTGGACGAGACATCTTGCCCATACGCGCAGACAGCACATGCATAGACGCGCCCAGAGCCGTAGCGGCGGCCGAGCGCCTCGTCACCGCAGAACGGATCGAGGCGCTCATCGGAGCCGATTGCTCAGGTGTCGCAAGCGCTGTTGCAACCGCAGTCACCATACCCAATGGAATTGTGTCCGTATCTCCAACCGCGACTTCGCCCGGTTTGACAACGCTCGACGACAACGGGCTGTTCTTTCGCACCGCGCCATCCGATGCACGTCAGGGCGAAGTGCTTGCAGAAGTGTTAATCCGAAACGGGATCAATACTGTGGCAGTGACCTACACGGCCAATGACTACGGCAAAGGTCTGTCCAACGCCTTCGCTCGTGCCTTCTCCGCTCGGGGCGGTCAAATCCTGGCCGATTTACCCCATGTCGATGGAGCCGGTGACTATTCGGCAGAGGTTGCGACACTAGCTGCTAGTGGCGCCGAGGTTCTGCTTGTTGCGGGATATGCCGATCAGGGCGGGCAGGCTATCGTACGCACAGCATTGGACTTGGGGGTCTTTGAGCGCTTCGTGTTTCCTGACGGCATGGTCGCCAACTCGATGGTGGCCGCGTTCGGCTCCGCGCTGAAGGGCACCATCGGTACCCTGCCCGGAACCGACAATCCCCAGGCCACCGCGTTTGACCAGATGCTCGTAGATCATGGGATCGACGGCCAGGCCCCCTATCGCGCAGAGGCTTATGACGCTGCTGCCCTACTGGCGCTGGCAATCCACGCGAAAGAGGTCACTGGCGGCCACGAGTTGGGCGAAGCGCTCAACTGGGTGGCAAACGCACCGGGCATCGAGATCGGGCCCGGTGAAATTGGGAAAGGTCTGCGCACTCTAAGCGAGGGACTTGAGATTAATTATGTGGGTGCCAGTGACGTGGAATTCACAGCAGAGGGGGATGCGACCGGCACGTACCGAGAGGTGGTTTTCTCAGAAGATGGGTTTGAGACCGTTGCCGTTTGGTGATCCCCTTTCGTCGGATTCCGCGACTGTGCCACTCACTATCAGACCGGCCGTGACAGGAGATCTTCCCACTTTGGAGTGCTTGGCACAGATCGCGACCCGTGATCTGCTTGGCCCGTTCCTCACCAGCGCGCAGCGCGCGCAGGCGGGGGTTCTTACGCCGATTGATCCTTGGTTAGTCGCTGACGGCACGTATTTTGTTGCCGAGATCGACGGACGCATAAGGGCGTCGGGCGGCTGGAGCGGGCGCTACCAGCTGATCCACCAGCCGGGTAGCGACGAAAGGCCCCCACCGATCGAAGCCACCGGTCCAGCATGCATCCGAGCGATGTATTCCGATCCAGCTTTCGCACGCCAAGGCTTAGCCCGCGCGATCGTTACGGTGTGCGAGACCTCGGCTCGATTGTCGGGCCGTGACAAACTGGAACTGGTCGCGACCCCTATCGGCCAACTGCTCTATTTGTCCTGCGGCTACGAGACGATTGAGACGCTCCAACTGTCAGAGGGTGGGGTTTCATTCTCAGTCTTTCTCATGCGCAAGTCTCTCCAGGACGGAGGAACAACGGAGACCACGACCGAAAGCTCCAACCCGACTTAGTCGGCAAGCGCTGTGAGCGCATTTCCCATTACTGATAACCGGAGGTTCAAGATGGACTGGCTGAAAGCACTAGACCGTTTCTTCAAAGTAAAAGACGTTTATGACAAAGCCAAAGAGATCAAGGATGTCCATGATTACGGACAGAAGATCAGCAAAAAGAAATCCCTTTCTTGGAATAATTTGAAGTACTTCAAGAACGGTCGGATGGAGACCGCACTGAAAAATGCCAAGGCGGCTGTTAAGGCGGCGGACACTGCGTTGAAAGTCAAAGCAATTTTGCCCGCAACAGACTCAAGCAAAAAATATGCAAAGTTACTTGCCGCAGCCTACAAGTCGGGTCATGACAGCAAGCAGGCCAAGGCGGCGAAAAAGGCCTACGAAGCGGAATTGTCTTCGTATGCGCGAACGCTCAGAACACTTTTGCACGACCTGCAAAAGAGGCAGAAGCTTCTCGATGGAAAACTGGCTACCGCCAGATCGTTGCAAAAATATGGTACCGCTCTCAACAAGGCATTTATGACGTGTGCCAAAATCCCCAACCTTTCCGGAACTTCCCAGAATGCCGAATTCTTCGCGCTAGCCCAGGATGCTAAGAACTTCGCAGGTTACATGGGCTCACTGGTGTCGCGGCTTGAGAAGCTTCGTAAAGCAAACGCTGCCGCGGCCGCCGAGGGCAAACGTCTGGCTGCACAAAATGAAGAGTGGATCAATTGGGCCTTCTCTGACCGGACTATGGAACCACAGCTACTGAAGAAGAACGAAAGAGCGCAGAGACCCAGAAAATAGATCTGATGATAGCTGAGCCTTAGGTCATAGAGAGTTACACTCCGGCTTCCCGAACCGGGCGTCCCGGCGTGACCCTGTCTGTGACCAACTGTTGAGTTCCGGCAAACTCTTTTGTGAAACTGGCCTGTGTGTATCGGCCAAGTGCAAATCAGCACGGGTTGTTGAGATCATTCAGGGCAAGACGACAGTGGCTGAGGCAAGCCGGGTTGATGATCTGGTGGCATCAGAGTTCGAAGTCTAGGATTATGATGCGAAGAAGCGCATGGAGAATGCCAGAATGAGGAGCAATCGCTCCATCATTGTTCGAAAGTGCGAACACCTTAGACAGACATCGATGTATTTGACCGGCGTTGTTTCGTAACTCGGGCGTAAGGCGTGAGCGCCCCTTTTCCCCCGCTGATGTCATGCCACACGAACGATTTCGGCGGTGCCGAGAGCATTGAACCGGTTCATGAGAGCGACGCGGATGTGCATTTCGGCGGTTAGTCGGCCGGGGTCTCTTGCTGCGATGCGCTCGCCGAACGCCTTGAGGCAGCGCATCTTCGCCTCGATCCGGCTCTGAGCGTGATATCCTGTCCAGCGCCTCCATAACACCCGACCGTACCGGCCGGTCCAGCCCAGCCATGCGCAAGAGGCTGGCAACCATCTCCGCTGCCTGTCTCCGAGGCAGCTTGAACAGCACCTTGATCGACAGGCAGAATTGGATCGCCGCATTCGAAAAGACTGGCGGGCGACCAGGCCGACCCTCATGCGCCGCGAGCCAGGTCATGTCCTTGTCCAGCCAGACAAGAAGGGACCCGCGCCTCTTGAGCGCAGCGTAGTAGTCAGACCAGTTCGTGGCGCGGTAGCGGGCGGATGATGGCTTACTCATTCGACCCGATTAACCATGTGGGTTCTCGTTGTGAATCCTTCAAAGTGAGAGTTTTGCAACAACACCATTGGGACGGTTAAACAATTCGGTTTATAGCTGGCTGAGCTTACAACTGGCTGACATAACCTCGGCTTGTTTCAATGCCGTTTGTGGAACCTGGTCGTGAGAAAAGTGCCAGAATTGCTTCTTTCTAATCCCTTCGAGAACGCACTCGGCTACAGTTTCAGGGTCCATACCGTCCTCCACAACCCGTGCAACCTCTTCTTGAAATGCATCGGTTTTCTCTGATACTGGCACGTCTCTTTGAGCCGCGACGGGACGTTCCCCGTCGACAAGATGAGTGTTTGTCGCGCCAGGGCAAAGAACTGAGGAAGTAACACTCGAACCCGTAGCCCGTAAGTCTCGTTCAAGCGATTGCATCAATCCAACAACTGCAAACTTTGATGTATTGTATGCGGCTAGAAAGGGCACCCCATAAAGGCCTGACTCTGATGCAGTCGCGTGGATATGACCTTCGTTCTGGGCCTCAAACAGTGGTAGAAAGACATGTAAGCCGTGAATAACGCCCCACAGATTGACGGACAAGACCCACTCCCATTCCTCTATGGTCGTCTCCTGCGTCGCAGCAAACGGGCCCACCCCGGCGTTGTTGCATAGTAAGTGGGCTGCGCCGAAAGCATGTATCGTTTCCTCTGCCACATGCTGAACATCTTCAAGGTTTGAAACATCCGCTTTTACAATGATGGAATCGCCCATCAGAGAGGACGCCGTTTCTTCCAGCGGAGGCCTGTGGTGTCCAACCAAAACAAGGTTCATTCCCGCTTTGGATAGAACCCGCGCAAGACCGCGACCGATGCCGCTGCCTGCGCCCATAACAACCGCAGTTTTTCCTAAGATTTCCATCTGGTCCACTTTTCTCTGTATTGGGGCTGTTTCCCACAATACGCGGCATGGCACACTTTCACCAAGCAACACTCCGCGCGACTTCAGAGCAAAGCTCTCAGCTGCGAAGTCATTCGTTGGGATTGGGCTTCAATGGTAGAAGTTTGAGGACATCCCCACCACTTATTACCGGTGCGATGTGGTCAACAGCCAAATCAGTCCTGCTGCTTAGCAGCGTCGCAAGTACCGACGCATCGTCTGACTCAACGATACCCCACTCTTCCAATAGAGTTGTCGAGAACCAAGGTCTGGAAATGGGCTTTGCGCCGTCAGGTATTCCGTCGCCAGAATCCATAAACCGTTTCAGCGCAGCGTCTCGGGTTTCCGGAGTGAACTCAAAATGAATATGAAAATACACAGATTGACCCTCGGCTCTCTAAACCATGAGAATAGTTTCGCTTTAAGAAACTCTGTAATTGCTTTGTAGCTCAGCTAACGCGTCTGAACATAATTTGGCTTACACGCAGTATTTCTGTAGCCGAAAAGCTGCCGGGGTACGAACATAATGAGGTCGTCTCTTTGAGACTCGCCTCCCCGTGGTTTCAACGACTTAGTATTGTTACATCGGTTACCGCCGTCGTAGATTGCTTCGCAAGGCCTTTCGTGTCCACCTTTGTCAGGTCTAGTGCAAAGCACGTTGTGGCATTTTGTTCTCAATGTATCGAAACACTGCAACCAGTATGAGAACTAGCACCAGATAAATTCCCGCAACCAACAAGAGCGGTTCATAAACCAGAAAAGTATTCTGCCGGATCGAATTGCTGACACCGTAGACCTCGAAGACAGTGATTGTTGCAGCAAGTGGTGTTGCCTTCAGTGTCATGATGAATTCGCCCACAAGTGTCGGCAGAACCGACTGAATGGCACGTGGCACCCAAATCCTCGATAGTACTTTGATAGGTCGCATACCAAACGACTGGGCCGCCTCCAGTTCCCCTTTCGAGACGTTTTGAAACGCTCCGCGCATGACTTCCCCAGAATAACCGGCCACTGAAATTGTGAATGCGAGGAGCGCAAAAGGAAACGCCTCACGTAGAATTGGCCAGAGCCAGGTCTCGCGAATAACTGGAATGGACGGAAACAACGAACCAAGTCCAAAATACAAGAGCCAAAGCTGTATCAGTAGTGGCGTGCCGCGTATCAGTGTACAGAATGCCAGAGCTAGGCGTGCAGCCCACTTTGGCCCGGTAACCTGCACTAGCCCAATTGGAATGGCCAGCATCATTCCAAAGAAGATCGACAGGAAGGTAAGTTGCAGAGTTAGCCAAAGCCCCTCTAACAGCTTAGGCGCATATTGCGGAATCCAGGACCAGTCCATGTTTTCTTCCCTATGCGAGCTGTTTTTGACCGCGGCGATAGTGCCGCTCAATACGCTTTAGGACGACATTCGATATAAGTGTCACGCACAGATACAAAACGGCAGCCACCATATAGAACAAGAAGTATGATTTCGTCGCACCTGCGGCCTGCTTTGTAGTCAGTGCCAATTCTGAAAACCCGATCACCGCCAAAAGCGCGGTGTCCTTGGTTGTAATTAGCCAGAGGTTCGATAGACCCGGAAGGGCGCGCGGGGTCATAATGGGTAATATGATGCGGCGAAACCTTTGCCAGAATGGCATCCCAAACGACTGAGCGGCTTCGACCTGCCCCACGGGAATGGACCGGATTGCACCGCGAAAGACTTCGGTGCAGAACGCGCCCTGGACAATGCCAATGACAAGAATACCGGCCAAGAGTGCATTGATGTCCACCGGGTCATGCCCAAATTTGGCAAGGATGAAGTTGAGAAAATCGGTTCCGGCATAATAAAGCAATAGAAGAACAATCAGCTCTGGCACCGCTCGGATTGCAGTGGTGTAAACCTCCAAGACCAGCCGTGTCACCGGACCACCGTAAACTTTGCCAAGCATTCCACCGATCCCGATTACAAGCGCCAAAGCGTAGGCACCGAATGCAATCTGAAGGGTTGTTAGCAAACCACGCAAAAGGTTGCCGCCCCAACCGGGGGGCACAAGGGCAAGTTCGCGCGCGATATCCTGAATGAATTCTTGCACCTGTCTTCCTTTCGTTATCCGTCGCTGCCTTGAAGTTCACGAGGCAGCGACGATGCAGAGATTTATTCGCCGAAAATATCGAAATCGAAGTAGTTTTCGCTGATGGCTTCATATGTGCCGTCTGCGCGGATCTTCTCGATCGCCGTGTTGATCTTGTCACGCAGTTCCGTGTCTTCCTTGCGCAATCCGACACCAATTCCTGGTCCATAGACTGCTAGATCGGTCACTTCGCCCTTGATTTCGCAACACTGTCCGCTCTCGCCAGCAAGAAATTTCGAAATGGCTAGCGAGTCACCGATCATCGCGTCTATGCGTCCAGACACCAGATCCTGGTTCCGTTCGTCGGCGGACTGATATGGCTTTATCGAATCTACCGAACCACTGAAGTGCTTATCGGCATAAGAAGCGTGTGTCGTTGAGATCTGGACACCAACAACTTTTCCTGCAACACCCTCAGGGGACGCCTTAATATCAGAGGACTTTGGTGCCACGACTACGGCTGGTGTCTGATAGTATTTATTTGAGAAACTGATGACTTTCATGCGATCTTCGGTGATCGACATAGAGGCAACAATCGCATCAAACTTCTTGCTTTGCAAAGCTGGAATTATCCCATCCCAGGAAACCTCGACCCAGGAGCACTCCTCGTTCATCGCAGCGCAAAGTGCGTTACCGATTTCGATTTCCCAACCAATCCATTCGCCGTCAGCTCCCTTTGATGCAAAGGGCGGGTATGGCTCCGACGCCACGCCCCAACGTACTTCAGCTACTGCTTGGGTCGCCGCCAACAGGCCGCCTGCGACGGCGACGGTTTTGATGATGTTTCTGATCTTCATATTCCCATTCCTCCCTGGGTTTTCTTAATTGATGGAATTGACGAACGCGCTGCAGCGTTCGCTTTGTGGATCGTTGAACACCTGATGGGGTGTTCCTTCCTCGTCGATCAGCCCTTGATGTAGGAACATAACGCGACTGGATACCTCGCGAGCGAAGCGCATTTCGTGGGTGACTAGGATCATAGTTCGGCCTTCTTCGGCCAGGCCTCTGATAACTTTGAGAACTTCGTTCACTAACTCTGGATCGAGCGCGGAGGTTGGTTCGTCAAACAACATCACTTCAGGATCAACGGCCAACGATCTTGCAATAGCTACACGTTGTTGTTGGCCACCAGACATAAAGGACGGGTAGACGTCACGTTTCTCCCACATACCTACTCGGTTAAGTAGCGCTTCTGCTTTGTCCTTGGCTTCGGCCTTTGGCAATCCAAGTACATGGACTGGAGCCTCCATCACGTTTTGGAGTACAGTCATGTGCTCCCACAGGCAAAAATTTTGAAACACCATGGCTAGGCGCTGCCTGACCCGTTCAACTTGACGCATGTTTTTGGGAACCATGTTTCCGTGCACCAATTTGTCTTTGAACTGGATCTCTTCTGTACTTACCTTAATCGTCCCGGCCGACGGAAGCTCGAGCAGATTTATGCAGCGCAAAAATGTACTCTTGCCCGAACCGCTGGCACCGATCATCGAGATAACATCGCCTTCATTGGCTTGAAGCGACACACCCTTTAAGACTTCCAATGATCCATAGTGTTTGTGCAAATCCACAACATTTAAGCGTTCAACATCGGCAGTCATGTGCAGCTCCTTTCCAGAGGCGGGGCGTACAGTATCTCATGCGACTGCCTGCGATTTGTCGTGGGCGGCTGCGACGGCGGTAATGGCACGATCAACATCGTTAGCAGAGTTGTAATGCCCAATCCCAAAACGACAGACGCCGTTGTTTTGATCATGGCCAAATTGTTCGAGAATTCGGATGGCATAATTGTGCCCATGCCAGACATTTACTCCTGCCGAAGCCAATTGTGCAGCAAGCACCTTATGGGGCACGGTTGATGAAATAAGCGAGACAGTCGGCACCCGAAAATTCATTTTTGACGGGTTAGAAATACCAAAAATGGAAACACCGGAGATATCTTGCAGGCCATTTACCAACCGTTGGCACAAGGCCTCCTCATGGTGCTTTGCCAATTCAAGAGCCGCGTGTATCGCTGCAATCCCTGTTGTTTCGGGCCGCAGCTTTTGCCCCAAATCTTCGAAGTAGTCGAGGCATCCGTTCAATGAAGAATGAAGTTCGTACTGAGGCGTGCCGCGTTCGAATTTCGCGTTTGGATGCTGAACCGTGCAGGCAACGCAATCGGCTGGAAGGTCGTTCAGGACGTCTTTTCGTCCCCAAAGAACTCCCAGATGTGGACCGTAGAATTTATAAGCAGAACACACCAGAAAATCGCAACCAATAGATTTTACATCGACAATGTCATGGGGGGCGAATTGTACCGCGTCGATGTAAACCAGCGCACCTACAGACTTGGCGCTTTTGGTCAGCGCGTGTACGTCGTTGATCGATCCTGTCAGATTGCTGGCGTAGTTCAGCGCGACCACCTTGGTTTTGTTGCTCAGCTGTTCCTCCAGCGCGCTTTGTTCAACACGCCAGCTCTCTGGATCCACTTCGACCCGCCGAATGACCAGACCAAAATCTTTCGCCGCAATAAGCCAAGGAGAAAAATTCCCTTCGTGTTCTTGATTGGTAAGGACAATCTCGTCACCTGGTGACAATGTTCTGGCAATGGCGCGTGACATCTGAAATGTCAGCTCCGTCATGGAGGGACCAAAGACGATTTCCTCCGGGTCATTCGCTCCCAGAAACGCTGCTGCGCGCTGTTCTGCACGCGCCAATTCTTCTCCGGCGGCGATTGACCGAGCAAAGGCTCCGCCTAGATTGGCTGTCGCATCAGCACCGGCTTTTTGCATTGCCCTAAAAACCTGATCGGGCAGCTGCGTGCCGGCGGGATTGTCAAAATAAACAGTTTCGGGATTGCCGATTGCAGGAAACTGGGATCTTACAAAGTCCACTGGGAAATTCGAGTTCAAGTCAGCTGTGTTCATTTGCGTTTGTCCTGTCTGGTCATTTGGCTGTGCGAGAGTTTCTTGGCAACGACACACAAGAGTTCAAAGAGAATGGACGCACCAAGGAATGCCGTGTTCCCAGACGCATCAAAGGGGGGTGACACTTCAACAAGATCAGCACCGACGATATTGACGCCGTCTAGATGCCGCACAACTTCAAGTGCTTGGAAACTGTTAGGCCCGCCAATTTCAGGCGTGCCGGTGCCGGGGGCGAATGTTGGATCAACGAAATCAATATCGTAAGAGATGTAGGTCTCTTTGAGCCCAGAGATGTCGCGCGCTTCTTCCATGACGTCGGGCACCGACCTTGCATGAAATTCCTCTATCGGAATAACACGTATCCCAACGGCATCCGCAAAATCTCGATCTTCATTGTCGTAGGTTGAGCCGCGAATACCGATCATACAAACCCGTTTCGGGTCCAGCAGCCCTTCTTCCACGGCTCGACGAAACGGAGTGCCATGGGTGTATTGCGTGCCGCCGAAGTAACTGTTGAACAAGTCGGTATGACTATCAAAATGGATCATGCCGACCGGGCCTCCACGCGCAACCGCGCGTAAGATAGGCAACGACGACAGATGGTCCCCACCTGCGGTGAGCGGGAAAATACCATGGTCCAGAACTGAATTATAAAAATCAGTGATCCGCGTCATGCTTACAATCAGATCGGTGGGATTTGGGGCGACATCCCCAAGATCTGCACAGTTGACCATTTCGAAAGGTCTGACGCCTGTGGCTCCGTTTTGTGCGCGGATCATTGTCGACATATCGCGCAATTGCCTTGGTCCGTGTCTTGGACCAGGTCGGTTTGTTGTCCCACTGTCCCACGGCACACCGATCAACCCCACCTGAACGTCCCGTAACCTAGGATGGTCGGGATCGACGAACGGCAGGCGCATAAAGGTAGGTACGCCTGCAAATCGAGGCAGCTCAAATCCAGAAACAGGGTGAAAATAAGTGTCTGTCTTATCCATCTCTCTCACCTACATCACGCTTCCGCCGTTCACTCCAAAGCATTGGCCAGTGGTAAATCCACTGTGGGGTCCGGCTAGGTACAAGATCATTTCCGCAATTTCTGTAGCCTCACCAAAGCGCGCCAGAGGCGTGTTCAGGTCGGCAGCCTGCGCTTCGGCGCTCATGTTTTCGGGGTCGGTCATGGATGTGTTGATAGGACCTGGGGCCACGGCGTTGACCAGAATGTCCGGCGCAAGTTCACGCGCCCAGCTACGAGTCATGCTCAAAATCGCCCCTTTCGAGGCGGCATAGGCCGACATCCCTTCACGGCCGAGTAGCGCCAAATCGCTTGCAACGTTAATTATCCGACCGGTTCGGCTATGCCGCACGAATTCACGACCGAAAAGAAAGCACCCGCGCAAGTTTATAGCGATAACTTGGTCGAAATCTTCAATCGTTGTTTCTGCCAGAGGCGCTTCGGACAAAATACCAGCGTTGTTCACTAGTACGTCGACGTTGCCAAACACTGCCCCAACTTGCTCAAACACAGATTGTGCTGACGCCTCGGCTGAGACATCAGCGTTTATCCCGAGGCCCGTTGAGAGGGAATTGATGTCAGCCAGCGTTTTCTCTGCATCTAAATCATTGAGATGGCAAAATGCGACCCTGTAACCAGCTTGCGCAAAGGCGAGACAGGTAGCCCGTCCAATGCCCCTTGAGCCACCAGTCACCAAGACAGTTTTGCCATTACTCGTCATGACATAACTTCTCCGCGGTCAATGTTGATTGCCTGACCTGTAATGTTGGCGGCACCATCACTGGCAAGGAAGAGGTAAGTCTGAGCAATATCTTCAGGCTCCATCAAGCCCGGCAACGCTTGCGCATCAGACAGCTCTTGAGCCAGTTCATCGACTTCTTTGCCGCTCGTGCTAGCCAACTCGCCCAGTGATTTCATGGCCGGACCCGTTTTTACCCAGCCCGGACAGACTGCGTTGACACGGATTTGGCGCGCTCCCAGCTCTTGTGCCCAAGTCCGTACAAGACCAAGCAACGCATGTTTAGATGCAACATATGCAGAAAAACCCGGTACCGCAGTACGAGACCAGATCGAAGCTGTTACCAGTATTCGTCCGCCATCCGGAATGCGGTTGATTAAGGCCTGAGTGACATTTTGAGTGCCCGACACGTTCGTCGCCAACACACGATTAAAATCGCTCTGCCCCTTCGTGCCTTCACCTTGTAAAGGCGTGGGCAATTCAATCCCCGCATTGTTTATTAGGATATCGATCTGTTCCAAATGCTTGAGCGCTTCTATCACCTGATTTCGATCCGAGATGTCACATTGGATCGCGCCAACGTTCGGGCCAAGTTGCTGCGCTACGTCGCCGATATCGGACGTGTCGGACAGAATTGTTACTTTGGCACCAGCGCGCACGAATGCGGTCGCAACTGCTTTCCCGATCCCACTGGAAGCCCCAGTGACCACAACCGCTTTTTCAGAAAACTCGAATGTGATTCCCATCGACTACCCCAAACTTTCACTAATCATTAGTTCAATAAAAATATTTATTCAATATAAAATTTAGTTGAACTAATTTATGATACCGCTCTATACTGCCCGTAGGCTTTGACGGAGTGGATAATGACAGGCTTAAGAGCGCGCCAGAAAGAAGATCGTAGTCGCAAGATCTTGGAGGCCGCACGCGCCCTGTTTGAGAAGTACGGAATCGAAGGCACCAAAATCGAGGATATCGCAAATCATGCGGGGGTCTCCGGAGTCACGGTTCATAACTACTACAGGACGAAAGCGGGAATTCTGATAAATCTGGTTATCGAGAATGACAGCCTATTGCTGGAAAAACTGGAAAAGTGCTGCACCCAGAATAATCTATTTGATCTCAGTGTTATGTTTTCGCGCACCATAGCCGAACACGCCGTCAGTAACTTGAGAAAGGTTGTTTGGAGGCAAGTGATAGCCGCAGTTACAACCGACAATGCTGGAGACATTGCGAGCGCCTATTTTGATCAAGACCAAATGCTCGCCGGATTTTTGATCGAAAAAATCAGATTGCTGCAACGAGATGATCGCGTCTCGGCAAGCGTCAACGTTGAGCATCTCGGAAAAGCGATCTTTCACTTGCAAAACGCGCGCTTCATTCAGTTTGTTTGCTCTGAAGATTTGACGCCAGACGATGTGGCACGACGCATTCGAAATGATCTTTCCGCAATGTTCGCCGTCAATCCTCCAGAGAGCGCGGCCGTCAACATTCACCCACAGAACTGAAATTGAGGCCCATCGTGTATCAGCACCCGATAAAATGGAGCGACCAAAAGCAGTGCGCCGCATCAATCACGTTTGATATTGATGCAGATTCATTGGTGCGACTGGCCTGTCCGGACGACGCTGACCGTCGACTTTCCTCGGTTTCCATGGGGCAGTATGGGCCCACTGTTGCCGTGCCTCGTATACTGGAAACCTATAAGCGGCTTGGGCTGAAGCAGACCTTTTTCATGCCGGGTTGGGTGATGGAGAACTACCCCGATACCGTCGACGACATCCTGGCAGGCGGCCATGAAATTGGACATCATTCCTGGGCACATGAAGACCCATTGGAACATTCAGATGCGCAGGAGATGGAGCTTTTCGAGAAGACCCTTGATGTGCACGTCAAAATGACCGGTCAAAAGCCACGCGGCTACCGAGCTCCGGTTTACAGTATCACTCCAGGGATTGTGCGCCTGCTGATCAAGCACGACTTTTTGTATGACAGTTCGATGATGGCGGATGATCTGCCCTATCTGGTCAAAACCAGTGAAGGTAATATCATCGAGATCCCGCCACACTGGGGCACTGATGATTGGCCACCTTTCGCGCAGCTTGCTGAACTTGATTATAAGATGCCCGTAAGAAGCCCAAGCTCAGGACTGGCCAACTTCTTCGAAGAGTTTGATGCAGCCTACGCTACTGGCGGCTTCTGGATGCCAGTTCTACACCCCTTCTTAACTGGCCGTATCGCCCGCTGGCGGTTGTTCGAACAGCGTTTGGAAGAAATTGTCGATCAAGGTGATGTTTGGATCGCCAAGATGGAAGACATCGCAAGGGCCGCCGCCAAGCATGGCGGATCTCTCCGGCAAGAAACCATTTCGCTGCCCGCCACCTGACGTAGATCAATTTCGCTACTATGCGGAAATTCAATACATCTGAGGACCTCATGAAGGCAAAAAACACCTTATTCATCATCGCTGACGAACACACACGGCGATATTCCGGATGCTACGGTGATCCGGTTGTCAAAACTCCGTTCATTGACAAGATCGCGGCCGAAGGCGTCACTTTCACAAAAGCTTACACACCATCACCCACCTGCGTTTCTGCCCGCGCCTGTCTGGCAACGGGTGAATGGCTCCATCAGAATGAATATTTCAGTTCTGTTGAAGCATACGACATGAAGCGACCTAGCTGGGGTCACCATTTGATTGATAAAGGCCACGAGGTTGTTTCAGTTGGCAAGCTTGGCTATCTGCGGGCAGGTCCTGGGAATGGGTTCACGCGTGAGTTTTTGCCGATTCACAACTTGAATGAACTTGGGTGGGTGCGCGGCTTGCTGCGCAACCCTGTTGCTTTTCCTGAACCCAATGTCGAAGTCGTTGAATTTGCCAATCACGTGGGTGTGGGTGAAACCGACTACACAAAGTATGACCGTGTTGTCAGCGAAACTGCCTGTGCCTGGCTCCGTCAGGCAGGGCAGCGCGAACATGACAAGCCCTGGACCTTGTTCGTTTCTTTGACCAGCCCACATTATCCGCTGATCTGCCCTCAGGAATTCTGGGATTTATACGATGAAGACGAAGTCGGAACAGCCCATCGCGGACCCGACGTTGAACACCATCCACTGATGCAAGAGCTACGCAAATACTACAACTACGATGACCACTTTGACGCGGATCTGGCCCGTAAGGCACGGCGGGCATATTTCGGACTTTGCTCGTTCACCGACTATTTGGTTGGCAATCTACTCACAACCTTGGAACTCGCCGGACTAAAAGATGACACGCGGATCATCTACACCAGTGATCATGGCGAAATGCTAGGCAGCCACCGCCTGTGGACAAAGCTACAAATGTATGAAGATTCGGTGGCCATCCCGATGTTAATGTCTGGCCCGGATATCCCTCAGAGGCTCACATGTGATACGCCTGTATCGCTGATTGACCTATACCCAACACTGATCGAAGCCGCCGGCGAAACGCTCGACGAGCGCGAAAAAGATCTTGATGGCGTAAGTCTTTTTAAGATCATAAAGGGGGAAACCCCAGAGCGGTTTGTGCTAAGTGAGTATCATGATGGTGGGATCTCTACCGGCATATTCATGTTGCTCAATGGCCCTTGGAAATACATTTATTATCCAGGCTACCGACCTCAGCTTTTCAATCATGAGACCGACCCAAATGAGGATGTCGACCTTGCAGAAGATCCCGATTTCGCAGATGCTTTAGCAGAATGTGAAAAAGCTCTTCGCTCAATGCTTGATCCTGAAAAGATCAATGCCCGTGCGTTGGAAAAGCAAGCGGCCATCATTGAAAAATTGGGCGGGTATGATGCAATCAACAATATGGAACAATCCGACATTTTCATCGAGGTCGAAGCGCTATATGTGAATAATGCCGAGTTGCGCACGCCTTGTGATCTGCTAGTCGCAAGTAAACCTATAGTGCCCGAGTGAGAGTTAAAGTTGCAGGTTGTGATGGAATAGATACCCCCTGATCTCTCATCTGATAGATTTTGGAGATGGAAGCCATCAGAAGGTTAGCAAAAGCCCTTCAGGCGCGGCACTCTGGACTGAATGTTCATTCATTGCCTTTAGTCGTCTTCGCAATGCCAGACAACTTGGCAATACCCAACGGATCCTTGCACAGGATTCAACGGCGCTGCTTAACTGTCCTTCTTTCAATAAGCTTCGGCGCTAACGAGATGTTCTCAACCTCGACGATATTTTCCCTGACAAGTTCGTTGATCTGCCGCACCGCGTTTGTAACCATATTATTGATGGGTTGTCTTAGCGTGGTAAGAGAAAACTCAGGCATTGCAGCCAAGGGAATGTCATCAAAGCCAATGACTGAAAGGTCATCTGGAATACTGAATTTTAGCTCGCTCCGCAAAATGCTGATCGCTTCGATCGCCATATAGTCATTCAACGCAAAAAGCGCGTCTGGATGTGCTTCATTTGGATCGCCAAACATCTTTCTGATTGCTTCACCCGTCCGCTTAAGGTCAAAGTGACCAACTTCATGTGCGTAGAGACGATGACCGTTTTCTCTCAATTCGGCCTCAAAGCCAAACTTCCGATCGCGGCTTGTAGATGAGCGTTCCCATCCTGAGAGGAGTGCAATTTTTCGGTGATCCGTTTCGAGCAGATACCGCGCCGCTATACGACCACCCGAAACGTTGTCGGTTGTAACACTCGCAATTCCTTCATGTTCCTGAAAGCGATTAAACATGACAACCGGAATTTCGCGCTGAGAGCAGAATTTAACCAGGGTTGAAGAAAGCTCGACTGATGCCGTGATGATTCCGTCGACCTGATACTCCAACAATTGGGATACGGTCTCTTCTACGCCCTCATCCGTGCTGGGCATCATAAAAACGAGCGCATGGAACCCGGTTTTTTGAAGCTTTATGCAGAGTTTTTCAAGCGCGAGCGCGTAGAACTGGTTGTCTAAATAGCTAAACAGCAGCGCGACGATGTTTGATCTTTGCGTGATAAGCGAACGGGCGATTGCATTGGGGCGGTATCCCAGCTCGTCTGCGGACTTGAGAATACGTTTTTTTGTTTCAGGGGAAACACCCGATTGGGTCGGCGTGCGAGAAAAAGCCCGGCTCACCGCAGATTGAGACACACCAGCATGGCGCGCAACATCAATTGAAGTGACCTTAGACTTTTTCAAAGGAACTCACGCCAACCCGTTTTGCATTAGCTTTTCTTGACAGCTGCCATCAGATCGACACCCAATTGCTTGAACGTGTCAACGTGATCAACCATTACCCAGTTTTCCTTTAGTTTGCCATCAACTACCAGCCAGAAATCTGAGAAGCGCATCTTTACCGGCAGACCGGTGGGTGGCAGCCCCAGATATTCACCGTTTTGGTGGCCGGTCAGGTATCCGGTACCTGCAATCCATGTCTCGTTGGCGAACTCGATCTCGTGGCTGACATAGTAATCGGGAAACGCCTTGTAAAAGTCGGCAAGGACTTCGTATTTGAAGCGTTCGCGTCCATGGATGTCGCCAAAGCCCGGCGGTCCGTGCCAGATCATGTCTTCATGCCAATACCGGTCATGCGCCTCAAGATCCTGCGCGTTCAACGCAACATACATATCCTGAATAAGTTTGAGGTTGGATTCGGCAGTCATGTTTCATCCCTTCACTGCACCTGCGGTCATCCCAGACACGATCTGTTTCTGGAAAACGAAAACCAAAATGATGATGGGTATGGTGATCGAGACAGCCCCGGCGATCCCGTGCATCAATCGTGCGAGGCTTTGGTTCTGGCCCATGTAACTGCCAAGAGATGCGGTCATGGTGGCCATATCACCGTTCATAAGTTGGCTGGAGATAATGAAGTCGTTGTAAGCCAACAGGAACGAGAACAGGCCCGCAGTCACGATACCAGGCCACATGACGGGCACAATCACACGAAAGAAAGCCTGCCAACGGTTGCAACCATCAACCAACGCAGCCTCGTCCAATTCCTGTGGAATATTCATGAAAAAGGCGCGCAACATCCAGATTGTGAATGGCTGGTTTATTGCGACAAGAACAATGATGAGAGTCTCGTAACGGCTCCAGATTCCCAGCTCGAAAAAGGCCGGTCGATAGGCTGTCAGCAGCACGACATGCGGCATTGCGCGAAACACCATGGCGGCCATCAGCAGCCAAAACCCAAGTGAGCCTCGGTACCGCGATAGTGCATAAGCCGCCAAACAGGCGATCGTCAGCGAAACGACAACGGTCGAAGCGGTTACAATTGTCGTGTTTATTGCATACTGCCAGAAACCGTCCTCAACCCAGATATATCTGAAATTCTCCAAGGTCATTGGGGCCAGTAGTTTTGGCGGTGTCGAAAACGCGTCTACGGGTTTGCGCAGTGAGATGATGAACATCCAAAAAAACGGCAGCAGCGCGGCAAAGAACCAGAACCAAAGCCCTAGGTTGATCGATACTCGAGAAGCTAGGTTGAGTTTCGCTGGTCTCATTTTTCGGCTTTCTGATCTTTGTAGGTCCGGATCATGATCGGTATCAGCAACACAATGACGCCAGCCACCGTCAGCACGGCGTAAGCCGCGGCCTTGTGGATGTTTCCTTCAAAAACAAGCGTGTAGTAGGTCAGATACTGTACTGAATTTGCGAAGACGCGCGAACCGAACACCAGAACGGGCTCAAACACCCGGTAACTGTCCATCACATGGATCAAGGTGATCACGGCGAACAATGGAGACAGGTAAGGAATTACGATGTATCGAACACGTTGCCATGGCGTTGCGCCGTCTATGATCGCTGCCTCAAGCGGCTCTTCCGGTACCGTTTGCAACCCCGCGTAGAGAATGATGAACGCGAAGGGTGCAGCAAACCAAACTCCGTAGGCGATGATCACAAGCCGAATCGTGACCTGATCGGCAAGAAAGTAGAATTTGCCGAAGCCCATGGCCTCTAAGGTTGCTGCGATAACACCGCCATCAATGAACAACCAATAAACCGCGAGGGAAGAAACAACCGGGGTCACGATCATCGGCAGAAGCGTTACAAACACAACCGAGCCACGCAGTTGCACCGTTACTCGATTGGTTGCAAGGGCGAGACCGAATCCAAGGATCAGTATGATCGGTGTTGTCACAAAGGTATAAAGAAGGGTGAATTCCAGCGCGGACCAGAAATCTACATCACTGATTTCTCGATAAAGCGATTTGATGAACTCTCTGGGGTTTTCAACTTTCGCCTCTTCGATGGCGGCCTCCAGGCCTTTTGCATCGATTGCATTCTCCAGATTCTCTCCACCTACATATTGCCAGACTTTCACTGGATTACCTTCAGTATCCAGCACGGATTGTGGAACAATTCGGGTAATTTCCCGCGTTTGCCCACCGAACAGAGGCACCTCAGTTTTAACCTCTTTCAATTCGGTTTGAGTGAAGGACTGGTGCAATGCGAGATAGACAATCGCGACAAGCGGCAGCGCGATGAGCAGCAGCATGGACACCAAAGAGGGTGCAACGAAAGAAATGAAGGTCGAGCGTTTCATCAAACTATCCCGTCAGAAGTTCGGTGCCAGCCAATATTTGTCGACGTGGCTGGCACCAGGGAGTTGGCCTATTTCAGCAGGCCCTGCTCACGCGCCGCAGCGCGATACGCCTTTGTTGCATCAGCCAGAGATTCTTCGGCACTCTCTTTACCAACGATAAAGTCCGCGATGTTCTCGCCCAAAGCCGAATGCGCCAGAGCAGCCTGCGGATTCATTGGATATGGCGGCGCTCCTGCAAGGACTGTTTCAGTGATTGCAGCGGTATAGCGGCCCGGCTCATATGCGGAACGAATCCAAAGGGTTATGTCGTTATTGGCTTTGACGGTTTTTGCACTCATCGCATGCATCAGGACCTGGAACGTCAGATCGGGATCACCATCGAGATTTTTCGGCATGACATAGCCGTCCCACCAGAATGTTGATGCCGGAGCGCCTCCATCCATCATTGTTGGGGATTGGGCAAACCCGATCTTGTCAACCACAGTGCTTTCATCAGGATTGTCCATCGCCGCGGCTTCATTGCCCCAGAGGATAGCCATTGCCACATCGCCTTGCTGTAGCTGACGTTTTACGTCCCCAAAGTCCATCGACATAGAATTCGGGGACATGTACTTGTAGAGCGCACCCATCTTTTCCAGCGCTTCAATTGCTTCGGGTGTTTCAAAGGTAGAGTCAGAAGTTTCCGGATCAAACAACGTTCCACCATTTGCAAGAAGCAAGTTGACGTACTCATTCGCCAATTCCCAGCTGTTCCCAAAGGCCGCGCCATAGGGGTGCTCGATCCCGGCCTCCTTAAGTTTTTCCGATGCTTCCAGAACCTCATCCCAAGTCGTCGGGACAGTAATGTTGTTCTCTTCAAAGATGTCTTTGCGATAGAACAGGTGCTGTGCGTTGACCATAAAGGCAATCGCCATGATGTCGTCACCAAAACGGATCAGCATCCCATCTTCGATGTCATATTTGTCCCGGTACTTCTCGACCAGATCATTCAACGGGCGAAGCTGGCCTTTCGCCTGCAGCAGAGTAATGGAGCTGTTCGCAACAGCCGCAGCGTCCCAAGGGGACGTCGAAGACTCAAACGCTTTGTTTGTTTCTTCTTTGTGGTCCGTAGTGAGCTTGGTTTCGACGACAAGACCATCCCGCTCACATGTTTCCATTTCTGCCGCCAATACCTCCAGCGCCTCGAAGAAATTCGACAAGACATTCACCTCGCCTGTTCCTTCGATGGTACATTCCGCCGAAGCAGCGATCGGGCTCAGTGCAATGGCTGAGGCCAGCAATACTTGTTTGAGTTTCATATTAACCTCCTTGTTGCCGCATGTGCGGTTAGGTGTCGCTCAGGATCTGCATCAGAATCCCGAACTCATTGAAAACAGTCCATTCTTTCTGGACTTTGTTGTTATGAATATGCCACTGAGTGATGCCCCAGATATGGGCTTCTTTGCCAGTGGGTTCGCCGTATGGACCGTTCCCGCGATGCGCACCAACACCACCCCAGCGAACTGAGACGAGATATCCGTCTTTCGCATTGCCCATCCAATAGATATCGTCGACAGCCACACGAATATTCGGGAACATTGCAACCATCGACATCAAATGGGAGCGCAGCTGGCCGACACCCCGGTAGACACGGCTGGTAGAGCCTTCAAAAACGACGTCCGGTGCATAGACCTGATCCATCGCACCAAAATTCCTACGATTCCAAATGCTCTCGAAAGCCACGTGCACGAACTCGCGAACATTTCCATCCACTACATCCGGGATTGGTTGGCGCTCTGGGAAGGCCTGCCCACCCAAGCGCTTTGGTTCACTGGCAGCAAAATTTGGTGCGAACGGACCTTGCGGACGCTGTGACGCAATCCTCTTGGCCATCTCACCCACATCAAAGCCCATTTGTTGGATCAGGGCTGCGGTGTCGTACGCAACGTGCTCGTCGTAGATTTCGTTGTCTCGAGCAACACAGTTGGCGATGCAGAAAAGTCGCAGAGGGCGGTTGGTGGGGGGACCAAAACGAGAATAGCCGGTATTTGTCCCCATGATCATGGTGCGGTGTGAGGTGTGAAAGCTGACGTCATCATTGCCAGCCCAGATCACCTCATCGGCCACAAGACGTACATCTGGAATTGCGTTGTTGGTGTGAACCGTATCGGCCACGATTTTATCGCGCCCATATTGGAGGCCCACATCATCCCAAACTCGGCAGTCATGGCTGTAAGTGTCATAGATACAGCCGATATCTTTCTCCTCCCAGATCTGATGCGTGATCCGGACGATGTAATCGACAATGTTTTTGTACTTACCCTCAAACCCTCGCATCGAATGCGTGGCGAGGTGGTCGGGCTCTTTGCCGAGAAATTCCTTCGTGCCACCGCGACGATATTCTTCCAACGAAATAGAAAAATCCGTTGGCATGTGCTCATCTTTCAGTGGGCTGAACCGAATATGCGTTCCTCCTTTTGCATTTTTCGCTTCGCTGCGTACCGTCGGCGTCACGGAAGCGGTGGAGGAAACTTCAGGTAGTTTGTTTTTCTGTGTCACGGGGACCTCATGGATTCCAGATCGCATACGTATGCGCTACAATACGCGCTATATCCCCGATTCTGTCAAGGGACCCGGCATCGATATTCACATATCATGCCAACACAGCTAAAAATTAGCACTTGAGCTTTCATCGAAATCTGAAATTGTAACGCATACCTATTCATCATAGAACGGATTTCGGGATGTCTCACCTTCAAGATGCAAAATTACTTGTCCGCAAATTCTATGCCGAGCTTGATGCCGCGACGTCGGAAGCTTCAGCGGATGTCCTTAAGAAACACGTCGCTGAGGCGTATCGTTGGCGTGGGTCCTTCCCTTTCAACGAGCTCTATGGTGCTGAAAGCGTCGCAAGCTCATTTTGGGCGCCATTGAAAGATGCATTCGGTCGCACCCAACGTCGCGAAGACATTTTCTTCGCCAGTCACAACAGATTGGACGGAGGAGAAACGACCTGGGTGTGTTCGATGGGTCATATCTTAGGTCATTTTCATAAACCTTGGATCGATATCCAACCTCACCACAAGATGGCGTTTCTGCGCTATTGTGATTTTAATCGGGTTGAGCACGGCAAGATTCAGGAATCGGCGCTTCATATCGATGTTATGAGCATTCTGCTTCAGCTTGGGAGTCGCGTCATTCCAGAAGCAACCGGAGTTGTGACCATGACACCAGGGCCGCAACCACATGACGGTTTGCTATTTGACGAACATCCGGCAAGCGAAGGAGAAAAGACACTCGATGTGATTGAACGGATGATTGGACGGCTGATTGGCAGCGGCGTAAAAACCACGATGGCTGATTTGGCCGCAGACTGGACCGAGGACATGCTTTGGTGGGGCCCAACAGGCATTGGAGCCTCCTACACGTATCAAGGTTATCTGAAGGGCCACACAACGCCCTTTGAAGATGGATTGGAATTTATTCGCCATAATGGGCACATAGTCCGCTTGGGTGAGGGCAGTTATGGTGGTTTCTTTGGCTACCCAAGCATGACAATGCGGTCAAAGGGTGGGTATATGGGGCTGACATCCAGTGGGGACACGACCGCGGATATGCGTATCGTTGATCTCTATCGAAGAGATGGTGACAAGCTGGCCGAGAACTGGATTTTCATTGATCACCTCTGGTTTCTGAAACAATTGGGCGTTGATTTGATCGAGCGCCACCGCGCTCTGACAGCGCCAGTTCAAGAATTTCTAAGGTGATCACGCCGTGACGCTGACCCCTTTTGATCTTTCTGACCGAATGTCCTCGTACCGCAACGCGTTGTACAATTTTGTTACGGATCAGGCGCAAAGAGAACTGGATACGCTCACCGGTCCAACGGCACTATTCCGGATGTGTACCCCCTTTGAAACCTGTCACTCAGCTGAGGAGTTCTTCGACAAAACCTATCGCCCGTTGGCAATCGCGCTTCCAGACATGGAGTGTCGCGATCTGATCCGTATTGCAGGGCTAAGCCAGTCTGGGCAGACATGGGTTGGGATCATGGGCAATATCCACGGCGTCTTTTCCAAACCGTTCTTGGACATACCACCCACTGGGCACGTCGTGCATATGCGGTATCACGAGTTTTATCGTTTTTACGGGGCTCAGATTGTCGAGATGCACGCGATTTGGGATCTTCCCGAGCTCATGATGCAAGCCAAAGTTTGGCCCATGTCGCCGAGCCTTGGCCGGGAATGGTGCGTTCCCGGCCCGGCCTTACTCGACGGGATCAGCCGTGGCCAACCCGATCCAAAACATTCCGCCCGGTCACTTCAAGTGGTCGAACGTATGCTCGAACAGATGAAGGACTACCCGGCAAAAGGCGGCCCCGAAACAATGCAGCTTGAGCGGTTCTGGCATCCCCGGATGGGATGGTATGGACCGGCTGGTATTGGAACTTCCCGCGGCTTTGATGGCTTCACAAACTGGCACATGTCGCCCTGGGTCAATGGGATGCCAAGCTGGAGCGGTCAGGAGTTTCATGATCTTTGCCATTTCTTCGGTGATGGTGCCTATGTTGGGGAAACCGGCTGGCCCGCAATGAAGCAAACCCTTGTCGGCGACGGTTTCCGCGGTATTCCTCCTACTGGCCAAACCTTGGACATTCGCGGGTTGGATTTTTGGCGCTTGGAGGGAAATCTCATCCGCGAAAACTGGGTTATGGTGGATTTGCTGCACATGTACCAACAACTCGGGGTAGATGTCCTGGCGCGCATGAGACAGCTACGAAAGACGAGCCTCTAACTTTCCTTTCGGACATAATAATAAGCGATGCGGCCAGCGTACGGATTTCACATAATTTACCTTACGCAGCTCGGGTATGAAGCAGGGGCACATTCTAAAGGTTGTGATGGAATGGACATCCCCTGATCTCTCATCTGGTAGGTTTTGGAGATGGAAACCATCAGGAGGTTTGCAAAATGGCGAACTTGGAGCTTGTCGGCATAGATCTGGCGAAGAATGTGTTTCAACTCCGTGGGTGCGGTGCCAGAGGAAGTAGTTTTTTGCGAACAACTGAGGCGCAACAACCCGCGTTCGTTCGTTGCTGAACTGCCAGCGTGCACTCATGCGATGGAGGCTTGTTCCGGGAGCCATTATTGGGGCGAGGATTTTAAGCACTCGGACATTCGGTTCGTTTGATCGCGCCCAAATATGTCAAACCGTTTGTGAAACGCAGCAAGAGTGATGCGATCGACGCTCAAGCCATTTGTGAGGCAGCGCTGCGACCAACGATGCGGTTTGTGCAGGTCCGCAGTGAAGATAATCAAGCAGTGGCCCTGGCTTTCAAAGCGCGGGTTCTTTTGGTCCGGCAATGCAGACAGATCATCAATGCCTTGCGCGGCCACCTATCCGAGTTCGGTTTTGTGGTTGCGAAAGGCCCAACACATGTCCGCAATCTTGTTTTTGCCGTCGAAGACGGGACCATTGAATTGCCGGAGATGTCCCGTCCTCTCCTGAGCATTTTTTTCGATACGCATGGCGCCTTAAATCGCCGTATCAGATAGTTGGAGGCGCAATTCGTACAGCGTGCCAAGAAAGATGAAACATGTCAGAGGTTGACCGCGATGCTAGGCGTTGGCCCGATAATTGCGACAGCGTTTACTGCACTTGCTCCACCACCTTCGACATTTGGACGGGGCCGCACGCTGCAGGTTTCTTACATGATCGACTGGCCGGTTGCTGCCCAGTCGGTGGTGAACTGTTCCAGCCCCTTGTCGGTCAGCGGATGACCGGCCAGCTTGCGGATCACACCCGGAGGTATCGTCGCCACATCGGCTCCGGCCAATGCTGCGTCCGAGACGTGGTTTGCCGAGCGGATCGAGGCGGCTAGGATCTCCGTTTCAAAACCGTAATTGTCATAAATCTGGCGGATGTCGCGGATCAGGTCCATGCCATCCAGATTGATATCATCCAGCCGTCCGATGAAGGGCGACACATAGGTTGCGCCTGCCTTTGCAGCCAGCAGCGCCTGACTGGCCGAGAAGCACAGCGTCACGTTGGTGCGAATGCCCTCGCGCTTGAAATGGGTGCAGGCTTTCAGGCCTTCGACCGTCAGCGGTAGCTTGACCACCACGTTCGAGGCGATTTTCGCCAGATGCGAGCCTTCGGCGATCATACCCTCGGCGTCCAATGCGGCAACCTCTGCCGAAACCGGGGTGTCGGTGATGCCGCAGATCTCGGCGACCACCTCTTTGAAATCGCGGCCCGATTTGGCCACAAGGCTGGGGTTGGTGGTGACGCCATCCAGCAGGCCGGTGGTCAGCAGGTCCTTGATGTCGTCGATTTCAGCGGTGTCTACGAAGAATTTCATGAGGTCTGTTTCCTCTCAGTTAGCGGTTTTCGTTAGGTCCAGTGCCCGCGTCACGATGGCGTCGCGGGTAATTCCGTATTCCAGATACAGCCGTTCAGCCGGGGCTGAGGCCCCAAAGCTGCGTACCCCGATCACGTTGTCCTCGGACCCGACGTAGCGGGCCCAGCCAAAGGGGCTGGCGGCCTCAATGGCGATACGGGGGGCGTCGCCCAGAACCTCGGCCCGGTAGGCTTCGCTTTGCGCATCGAACAGCGACCAGCAAGGCAACGAGACGACAGCAGCGTTGACGCCGTGCTGTGCCAGATCTTCTGCGGCTTCGACGGCCAACGCGACCTCGGTACCCGTGGCGATCAGTGTGACATCGCGCGCGCCCTCGCAATCTCGGATCACATAGCTGCCTTTTGCGGTGAGATTTTCACCCGCATCAGTCAGTCGCAACTGCGGCACACCCTGCCGCGACAGCGCCAGCAGGCATGGCGAGTCACGGCTCTCCAGCGCGATGCGCCATGCTTCCAGTGTTTCCACCACATCAGCGGGCCGGAACACATGCAGGTTCGGGATGGCGCGCAGGCTGGCCAGATGTTCCACGGGCTGGTGGGTCGGGCCGTCCTCGCCCAGACCGATCGAGTCATGCGTCATCACATAAGCAACCCGCGTGCCCATCAGAGCCGACAGCCGGATTGCGTTGCGCATATAGTCTGAAAAGACCAAAAACGTGCCGCCGTACGGGATCAGCCCGCCATGCAGCGCCAGCCCGTTCATCGCAGCTCCCATTGCGAATTCGCGCACGCCGTAATTCACGTAACGGCCAGTGCCCGCGCGGGAAAATGCCGTATCGGTGCTGGCGGTCTTGGTCAGGTTCGACCCGCTCAGATCCGCTGAACCGCCGATCAGTTCCGGCACGGCTTCGGTCAGGGTTTCCAGCGCGATCTGGCTGGCCTTGCGGGTGGCGACCTTTTGCGGGTTGGCCATCAGATCGGCCAGCGCAGCATCATAGGCGGCGTCAAACCCGGCGGGCAGATCACCTGCGATGCGGCGGTTGAACTCGGCCTTTTGGTCGGCTGGCAGCGCATCAACGCGGGCTTGCCACGCCTCATGATCCGCCTGTCCGCGCGCGCCGATCTGTCGCCACGCATCGACGCGGTCGGCGGGCAGGTCGAACGCACCGGGCGGCAGACCCAGCCCGGCCTTGGCCGCCTGCGCATCTTTGGCCCCCAGTGGTGCGCCATGCGATTTCGCGCTGCCCGCCTTTGAGGGCGATCCATAGCCGATGGTGGTCCGGCACAGGAGGATCGAAGGACGATCAAGCTCGTCCTTGGCCGCTTGCATCGCCTGATCCAGATCGTATGTGTCATGGCCATCGGCGTGCAGCACATGCCAGCCGAGTGCGGCGAACTTGGCAGCCGTATCCTCGGTAAAGGCCAGATCGGTGCTGCCATCGATTGAGATGCCGTTGTGGTCATACAGCAGGTTCAGCCGTCCCAGACCCAGATGGCCCGCAAGCGAGGCTGCCTCTTGCCCGATACCTTCCATCAGGCAGCCGTCACCGGCAAAAACCCAAGTGCGGTGGTCGCAGATATCGGCCCCGAATTCTTCCCGCATCCGCGCCTCGGCTTTGGCAAAGCCCACGGCCATGCCAAGCCCCTGCCCCAGCGGGCCGGTGGTGGTTTCAACGCCCGGCGTGTGGCCCACTTCAGGGTGGCCCGGCGTGGTCGAACCCCACTGGCGGAAATTGCGGATCTCATCAATGCTCATCCCCGGTGCGCCGGTCAGGTGCAGCAGCGCGTACAGGAACATCGAGGCGTGGCCGTTCGACAGGATCACGCGGTCGCGGTCGAACCAGTCGGGATGGGCCGCGTCAATCTTCAAGTGATTGGCATAAAGCACCGCCGCCATGTCGGCCATGCCCATCGGCGCGCCGGGATGGCCCGATTGCGATTGCTCGACCGCATCAATCGCAAGCGCACGGATACAGTCGGCAAGGCGGTTCAGATCGCTTCTTTCAGTCATATCATGTCCTCGGAACGGTCAAGTCATCACATCAGGCGCGCTGCGTGGGTGCGGGTGTTCAGGTCGGTCAGGTCCGCAACACCTGCCGACAAATCGGCCAGCGCGGTCTGAGTTGCGGTGTCCAGCGCGCCGCCCTTGAACCAGATGCGCAGTCCATGATTGTGGCTGACCGAGCCATCGACCGGGTCGTGGTACGAAAACTGATCCGTGTGTGCGACGGTCAGAGATCCGCCTTTGGTTTTCGACAGTGCCGCCAGCCGCCCAATTAGATCGTCCATCAGGGTATGTGCCGCCGCCGAGTCCACGCCTTCGTAGTCATGGCGGGAACGTATAGTTTTGCAGCCAGTCCAGCAGCTGTTTCCCCCAGGAGGCAATGACTTGTGCCTGCGGGAAATGCAGATGCGCGTCATTAAAGCCGGGCAAAAGCAAATTCGTTCGGTGGTCAGTGACGGGTGCATCGGTCGCCAGGATGCGAATGCTTTCGTATGCACCACTTTAAGACGCCCCCATTGGCGTGCCCGCGGCCTTGTATGGGACTTCCAAATGATGCGCTACCGTGGCAGCGATATCGGAAAGCGACCGGATTCCATGATCCCCTGAGAAACCTGCTCCGCGGATCAGAATTGGAACCTGCTCACGAGTATGGTCAGAGCCGCGCCATGTCGGGTCATTGCCGTGATCGGCGGTCAAAATGAGCAGGTCGCCCTCGAGCAAGCGTTCGAAAACTTCAGGCATGCGGGCGTCGAATTCCTCCAGCGCATTGGCATATCCGGGCACATCCCGCTGATGACCGAACTCGCTGTCGAAATCGACAAAGTTGGCGAACATGAAGCCACCATCCGCCAGGTCATCCATTGCTTCGATTGTTTTGTCGATGAGCTTCATGTTGCCCGGCGCCTTGCGCACTTCATCCAGCCCGCGATAGCTGAAGATATCGCCAATTTTGCCCATTCCAATCGTGTTGCGAGCTGCATTGCTCACATAGTCGAGCAGCGTGTCACTGGCAGGTTCAACGGTAAAGTCCTTGCGGTTCCCGGTGCGCGAGAATCCAGTTTCGGCGTCACCAACGAATGGTCTGGCAATGACGCGCCCAACGCGCATGGGTGCAGTCAGTTCAAAAACCTTCGCACATACCTCATAAAGCCGGTCCAGACCAAAATGCTCTTCGTGAGCGGCGATCTGGAATACCGAGTCGGCTGAAGTGTAGCAAATTGGTTTACCCGAGCGGATATGTTCTTCGGCAAACTCCTGAATGACCGGAATTCCCGACGCATGCTTGTCGCCCAGAATGCCGGGCAAACCGGTTCCGGCCAGAATCTGGTCAACCAATTCCGGCGGGAAGCATGGTTGGGTATCCGGGAAATGCGTCCAGGCACGATCCACCGGAACGCCGGCGATTTCCCAATGGCCAGACGGTGTGTCCTTACCTGCCGAGGTTTCGCGGCCAACGGCCCAAGCACCAAAGGCTTCTGCTCCCAGATCGTCTATTGCATCAGGAACCGAAACGTTTGCGCAAGCGCTCAAACCCATTTCGGCCATGTTGGGCAAGTGCAATCGGCCCGAGCGTACGCCCTGCCGATCACCGTTACCTTCTGCACATGCCTGCGCAATGTGGCCCAGGGTATTGGAACCTTCGTCACCAAAGTCGGCTGCATCCGGTGCACCGCCGATGCCCACCGAGTCCAGAACAAACACAAATGCGCGCGCCATGACCTTAACCCTTGTAGTTTTCCAGATAGTGCTTGAGCACCTTGGCTAGTTTGGCCGAGCCAATCGGGGCCATGTTCTTGGTGTGCTCGTGGCTGAGATTTTCGTCGCTCATGCCCGCGCCCATATTGGTGATGGTCGAAATGGCGCCGACGCGAAGACCAAGAAAACGCGCCAGAATTACCTCGGGCACCGTGGACATACCGACAGCATCACCACCCAGAACCTGAGTCGCGCGGATCTCGGCCGGGGTTTCAAAAGACGGGCCCGAGAACCAAGTGTACACTCCGTTCGGCAGTTCGACGCCAACTGCGGCTGCCGAAGCGTCCAGTGCTGCCCCGATCTCTGCGTCATAGGCACCGTCCAACGCGACAAAGCGGCGGTCGGTTTCTTCACCGATCAACGGGTTCAGTCCGGAAAAGTTCAAATGGTCCGAAATGCGCAGCAAGCTGCCCGGCTGATATGCTTCGCGCACAGAACCTGCTGCGTTGGTCAGTATAAGCTTCGTGGTCTCCAGGCCTGCGATCACCTCAAGCGGGAAACGCATGACGTCCGCCTCGCCACGCTCATAGTAGTGCATGCGCCCGCCCAGAATCGCGATGTTTGTCCCGCCAATCGTGGCAAGCTTCAGCTTCGGCGCATGGCCCGAAACGCCTGCATGCGGAAAGTCAGGCAAATCTGAATAGTCGATGCTGGTCCCTTCAATCTCATCAATGAACGAACTCAGGCCCGATCCAAGAACCAGGGCGACATCGACCTTTCCGATGCCGGATCGGTTTTGAATGAGATTAACTGTATCTTGAACGTTCACGTCCAATCCCTTCGTTTTTTGCCGGTCACCGGCGCTCCGTGGGTAGTGCATATTACGCAGGGCAATTGCCACGCCGCTTGGGCGGGAACCGTACGGGCTGCGTCAGACGACTAGTAGTCGGGTCTGATGGCAGCTGCACCTTCTTGAGAATGTTCGCGACACTAGTGTGCCGCGCGGGTCTCCCCGCACAATTTCTTGGGATTGGGCGGTGCGTCCGCGACGCCCAAAAGCCCTTTAGTAGGAGAGCCTATGCTTCCTGCCAGCGCATTACCCACTTGCGCAAACGAACCACCAACAGATAGTTGCCAACGCCAAGGACACCGGCAATCAACGTCACACCATACAGCGTGTCCGCCCGATAGGTTTCCAGCGCCGTCACGATCAGGTAGCCCAAACCTTCGCGCGAAAAGAAGAACTCTGCGACCACCGCGGCGATGATTGCGCCGGTAAACGCGATCTCATGCGCGGCCATATAGTAAGGGATGGCAGCCGGCCAACGCACCTTCCAGAAGATCTGCCAGCGTGACGCGTTCAGAACCCGCATCCTGTCAAGCAACACTTCATCTGCGGCCCGCAGACCAGCAGCAACGTTTGCCACCAGAGGGAAGAACGTCACGATAAAGACGATGATGATCTTCGGGAGTGGGGTGGAGCCCAATGTAAGAATGAGGATCGGCGCGATCACAACGTAAGGAATGTTCTTGATTACGATGAACCAGGGCATGATAAAGTTCTGCACCGATGGCACATAGACAAACAGGATTGCGATCGCGATCGCGAAGATGTTGGCAAAGGCATAGCCGACTAATGCCCCCACCATCGTCACCCCGGTATTATAGAGGAACATCCGCCATTCGATGATTACGTGTTCCACAACCGGAACAGGTCCAGGAAGAATGAAGGGCTCAAGGCCCGAGGTCCAGACCAACAGCTGCCAGATGATTGGCAGCGACACGATCATAAAGAGATAGCCGTAGCGCTCCATTATGCCGCCTCCTCTTCTGCGTCTTCTTCGACGCCATAGAGCTCTCGGCGAACCTCGAGAACTTTGTCCCCAAACGCGGGATCAGTTTTGAGCGACCGGCGCCGTGGTCTCGCGAAATCCACATGCACCGTTTTCTCGATCCGGCCCGGACGCGGCGCCAGCACGATAATCCTGTCCGCAAGCATGACGGCTTCGTCCATTGAATGCGTCACGAGAACAACCGTCTTGGGGTCTTTGATCAACACTTCGCCGACAAATTCACACATGTACTCGCGGGTCATTTCGTCCAGCGCGCTGAACGGTTCATCCATCATTAAGAACGGTGGATTATGAACCATAGCGGCCGCGATGTTCACCCTTTGCTGCATACCGCCCGATAGCTGGTGCGGGTAATGATGCAGAAACTGTCCCAATCCAAAGTTGGTTAGGATTTCCTTGGGCGACAGGGGACCAGTGACACCGGTAATATCCAGCGTGAGTTGGACATTTTCCAGTACAGTCTTGGACGGAACAAGCGCAGGGCGCTGGAATACCGTGCCCATCTTGTGTTCGCGCCTGATTTCATCCGGAGGCTTACCACCGACCAGAACTTCGCCCGACGTCGGGGTCTCAAGATCAATAATGTGTCGCAACACTGTCGTCTTGCCGCATCCGGACGGCCCGATAAGGGCGATGAATTCGCCCTCAGTGATCTCAATATTGATGTCCTGGAGGGCCTGAACAGCGCCAAAGGACTTCGACAATTTTTTGAACGATATGGCGCTCATGAGTTAACCCTCCAACGTTCTGATCATTCGCAGGGAACAGTCGGGAAGAAACCGTACTGCACTAGCGTGGCCGCGTTTTCGTCCCATTGGTCCAACGAGGTCTCCAGTAGCCGCTCGCCTTCGTTGGTGATCAGAAACTCCTGGTTCTTGAACCGGAACAGCACATCGTCTTTTGTGATGCCGGTGGCATCCGTCGCGTGCTTGACGGTGATCTCTGCAGAACCCTCTGGGTCGTTGACTACATCCGCAAGCCCCCGATAAGTGGCGCGCATGAAACGCTTTGCGACTTCGCTATTCTCGTCCAGCATTTCCTGCTTCATCACGATCGAGACCGGATAGTCGTTGAACGCAAAGTCTTTCCATAGAATGGCGTTCCATTCATGCCCACGATCCTCGATGACCTGCGTCTGGTTGAAGATCCAGCCAAAATAGAAATCTGCTGCACCCGCAAACAGCGCGTCCGGGGCAAAGCCGGCTTTGATGACGTTGACCTCGCTTTCATCAATACCGGCCTTGTCCAGCATGATAGGCAAATGACGCAGGAACGGACCGCCGGCAACAGTTTTGCCTTTCAGATCCTCAGGTGTCAGCTCTTTGCCGATCAATTCCTCATCAATGGTCAGCAAAGCACCCGGAGCACCCTTCAGAACGCTGCCAACAACAACAAGGCCGTCAATCGGCGTTGGAGATGTCAGAGCCTGCGGAATGAACGAGCCGGAAGATGCAACGGCCACATCAACGGCGCCGCCCCCCAGAGTCTGGATATGGTTCTTGCCGGGACCGCCGGGCACCAGTTCAATCTCGATGCCTTCATCCGCGAAATAACCACGCTCGATTGCATTGTAGAAATGCGCATGTTCGGCGTTCAGCACCCAGGACAAACCGACCTTTAGGGTCACCGGTTCACTCAGCGGCGTGATGCTTTCCAGATCGGCATCCGACGGAACCAGATCATTTCTGACATAAGCGCCTGCCGGTACCTGGTCCTGAACACAGGCCAGGGCTTGATCGAAACTGATGGAACTTTCTGCCCATGCGGTTTGTGCCATAACTGCGAGACCGCAGCCAAGAATGGTCTTGAGTTTCATTTTGTCTCCTCCCAAAGGATCAGCGCCAGGCTTCTGCGCGATTGAATTGCGGGTCGCCAAAGAACCAGTCAGCATCTTTTGGCGGTACACCGTGTTGCTCGAAATACGCCTCCAGCCGGTCTCCAAGATCCCGGCTGACGCCGCTATAGGACGGATCGGCTATCAGGTTGTTTCCCTCTCCATCGCCAACGCTCAGATCAAATAATTCGTCGGGGCGGTTGTCGTAGCGACGGATCAGTTTGTGTTGTTTTGTGCGTATCATGCGCGCGGTACCGTATTCGGCCACCTGGAAGTCCCGCCACACGTCGTTTTGGCCTTGCAAAAGCGCGCTCAGATCGCCGCCGGGATGCGTCATCGCATAATCAAGAACACCGGCAGCACTGGCCAGAGTTTTGAATGAATCCATATGATCGGCAAACTGCTGCAAACGGACGCCGCTTTGATAACGTCCCTGCGCAGAATAAATCATTGGCACCCGGATACTTTCCTCGATAAGGTTTTGCGGCGCAGTGGCGTTCCCCTTGCCCCAAATCCCGTGATGGCCCAGACATAGTCCATGATCCGAAGTGTAAAGGATGATGGTGTTTTCCAAATCACCACTGGTTTCAAGCTCATCCAATATACGCCCGACGGCCTCATCGATAGCGCTGACGGATGCGTAATACTGCGCTTTTGCTTCGTGTTTCGATGCATCGGATGCTTCGGAGTGCTCGATATTCAGCACCTCGCCGCCGAACACCCTCTCGGCTGACGGGATGTCATCGAAGCCACAATCGCGATAGGGCTCAACCAGCCGCTCAGGCTGCCCCGACCAAGGGGAATGCGTGGCATAGAAGCTTGTGAAATGAAAGAATGGTGCGTTCTTGTCCCGGCACTGAAGAAACCGGATTGTCCGGTCGGTAATGTGGTGCGTTTTGTATCCGGCCAGTTCCACGTCCCGACCATTGTCAGAATAGCGATAGACCCCTTTGTGCTGGATCGGATAGTCGCCCGACAGGGCAAACCAGTCGGAGAAACCGTTCTGCACTAGCTCATCCCGGCCCAGATGCCATTTTCCGGAAAAACCACATTCATACCCCGCCTTGCAAAGTTTTTCAGGAAGGGTTTCGAACGGCTTCATCCACTCGCGAGTGTGAAACTCTCTGGCGGCAGCGATATAGTCGTGAATGCCATGCTGGCTGGGAAGCAGCCCGGTGAAGAAACATGCCCGCGCAGGAGAACAGACAGGGATTGGCGTAAACGCGTTTTCCATGACCACTCCGGATTGGGCCAGATAGTCGATGCTTGGCGTGCGCAATTCGCTGTTTCCATAAGATGGCAAAGCCCACTGGCCATGGTCATCATTAAAAAGCACCAATATGTTCGGTTGATCAGTCATCGCAGTTCACTCGAATTGTGCCCAGATAGTTGAGAGGAATTGTGTTCGGGAGGACAATGCTGTCGGACACGATCACCGATTCTAGCGTCATGGTTTGCAGAACCGAATGAACCTGAACCAGCGGCGCGCCTTGCTCCACCTCAAGCATTTCGGAAATCCGGGCATCACAATTCAACGCCGAAACCGAAACTTTCTGAGAGAATCGATTCTGAGCCGTAAGCTTGCCTACAAGGGCAATCATATCGCCATCAAAATGTGACCAATCCTCAATATGCTCAACGAGGCGCTGCGGAAGATAGTCACTGACAACGATCATGGGCGTGTCATCAGCGTAGATCACACGTTCCACCCGCTTGATGTCGTTCGGACGCTTTGCCTTTAGATCACTTGCGACCTCTCCGGGTACCTCATGCGATCTAGGTTCTGTCAAGACAACTCGCGCTTTCATTCCCATCTCACTAATGATGTTGGGAAAGCTCAGATAATTTCCATGGTCCTTAGGAACCTCTCGCAAGAAGGTGCCGATTCCATGGTTACGAGTGACAATCCCTTCGGACTCCATCTGCACCAGCGTCTCGCGAACGGTGTTGCGGCTAAAGCCGAATGTGGCCGCCAATGATGCCTCGGAGGGTAGTTGGTCACCGACCTTCATGTCGCTCTCGCCAACCAGTTGGATCAGTCGGCCGCGAACTTCATCGCTTTTGTCTTTGATATAATCTCCCATACGCGATGGTTATCACAGTAAAGGTTGGACGTCCAACCTTTTAATTCAAAGCCTAACTTTGGTCACACAGCATCGGTCGGCGTGTTTCAAACTCTTCCAAAAAGGTAGTGAGGTTTGCTGTGCCGACTGGTCGACCTGCTCGTCAACGAATCGATTGAATAGTCAATCTCGAAGGGCACCTACCTGTGTGGCATTGATGACCCGTCGCGCGATGGGCGGTAATATGGTTTAATTACAACGTATTACGCATCGATGAAGTTCCTAGTGCACGCGAACCACCTCAAATCAACGAAGTGCGATTGTATAACGCAAATGCCTGCGTGTTTGGATAATCATGCAAGCCCATGGCGTGATACGAGTGTAGGGCATGTTTCAAGGTTGCTGCAGAATAATGCCCAAAGCATTTTGACTATTGAGCACACAGTAGCCCTGAAAAATGCACCCTCTGGAAGCGATTATGTTGAACAGGTTCGCATTTACTCCGGCTCAGCCATAGGGCGTCACCCGAATTGTCCCAAGGTACTCCAAAGGTAGCTCGCCAGGACGCAGAAAGCTGTCGGTAACGGCAACCGGTTCCATTGTCATCGTTTGCATCAAAGTGTGGACATGAATGACCGGATCTCCAACTTTTAACCTGAGCCTTTTGGAAAGATCAGCACTGCAGGAAACTGCATTGATCGAGACATTCTGTGTAAACCGCGTGTTCCCGACAGCCTGTCCGATCAACGCAACCATATCTCCTGAGAAGTCATCCCATGATGCAATTCGCTCAATGACCCGGGCCGGAAGGTGATCGACAATGTAAGCCACCGGTATCGCATCGGCCCCTAAGGTTCTCTCGATCTTCTTGATTGCCTGCGTTCGGGATGCACCAAGCTCACCGATAACGGATTGAGGCGGAACACAGTCCAACGGTCCCACCAGATCGATCGATGGCTTGCGCCCAGACTCCGCAATCAGTTGTGGGAAACTCTGATAGGTCCCATGGCGCTTCGGGGCGCAACGTAGAAAAGTGCCGATGCCGTGATTGCGCAGGATCAGACCTTCGGTTTCCATCTGAACCAGTAGTTCCCGGATTGTGTTGCGGCTGACACCAAACCTCAAGGCTAAGGCGGCCTCAGACGGTAAACGGTCGCCCTCGGCAACTTCATCGCTTTCCACTAGCTCAATAAAGAGTTTGCGAACTTCGAATGTCTTTTCGGGGTGTAATTTACTCATGCGAATCTGGGTAGCACAATTTTGGTTGTCCACCCAACCATACGGTGATTGGGAACCTCTCGTAATCCTCAAGTACGAATGTGGCCGCATCCTAGGTAGCACCGCAGCAGTTGCTCGAATGAAGACTGTTGCTAATCGTAGCTTTCTGACCGGGCGGCGGAGGCTTAGCGAATAAAGTGTTATCCTATTGATCTAGCAAAAAACTTAGCAAGGCAAAACCCGAGCGCGAAGAGTTCCGTTCGGAATACCTTGACCAAATTGATCCCGCTATGCATCGCTGCTGCTTAAGGTCTGGTTCACTTGAACGGATTGGGCGTCAACGAAGGTCAGAACCGTTCCAATTTCGCATCTGTAACCGTTGTTCATAATGCATTCACGGGGCGTCGTTGCAGAACTCCCTCTTGAGGCCTGCACCCCTTCTCCTCTGGACTTAGGCGACGCGGACGACCTCGACGGTGCCGAGTGCATTGAAGCGGCTGATGAGGGCGGCCGTCGCGGCTGGAGGTGAATTCGACGGCACGGATGTCCGACGAGGCAGCATTCATCGCAGGATGCTCCTTGCGCGATTGGCGCCGCCCCGGAACGCCGTGTTCGTGGGCCTGCCATTTCTTAACCGGCAGGCGCATGCACAACATGCTGCCGAGAGGGGACAAGCTGGTTCAGTGGCCCGTCGGCACGGCGATACGGGATCTGGACGGCCAGCGCTTTCTTTCGACGGCACAGAATAGAGAAACCGGGACCGGACCAATCCAGCCCTACCACGTGCAAAAGGCTAGCGACCATCCCGGCGGTCTGCCGGAGCAGCAGATTGAACAGAACCTTGATCGATGGGCAGAACTGGATCGCCGCGTTCGAGAAGCCCAGTGGACGCCCCGGCCGCCGTTCCTGCGGCGCGAGCCAGGTCATCTCTTTGTCCAACCAAATCAGTAGCGACCCGCGCTTCCCGAGCACATCGTTGTAGCTGGGCCAATTCGTCTAGCGATAGCCGGCAGGTGTGAGCTCGCGCATCTCACCCGTCTAACTGCATGGATTCGTGATGTGAATCCTTCGCAGCCAGAATTCTACAAAAACGCCTACTTAACGGGCCCCAGTGGATAACATCCCACATCGCGGAGCGCGCCACCACCAGTTTCAGGCCGGTTGCGGATAAGCCCTGTGTCGTCTCGGTTATCGTAGGTGAACATGCCGTCTGCACGCACCGACCGATTACTCCGTCCTGAAGCAGGGACCGGACCCATTGCAATTGTGGATGATGCGCTATCATGAAAGCATCTGCCACGATCAGACCGAATTGATTGCGCAGCGCCGTCAGTTCCTCAAATTCCCGCGCCTGCATGGTCAGCGGCTTTGCACACAAGACGTGTTTGCCCGCTTGCGGAGCCCGGCGGGGCCATTCAACGTGCAGATGATTGGGCAACGGGATTTAACCGCATCTATCTCGGGGTCCCCCAGCAAGGCCTCATAATCCGAGAAGACGCGAAGTCCCGGACACATCTCCTGACAGATGTCGCCAACGCGCGCCCTACGCCGAATGTATCGCGAGCGCCACTAACCGCTGTACGAAACTGGAGGTACCTAGAACGCCCATCTTATTGTTTTCATGATGCTTAATCTCTAGCTGAAGATTTTCGTGCACCAGTGTGTAATTGTCGGCAAAGGATCATGTGGGTTGTTCACGCAAGAAGCAGTAACATGTAACAGGGCAGAACAAACATCGAAACGATGGTCTGCCAGGCGACTATCTCCGCATATAATTCGGCGTCACCCCCCATTTGACGGGCAATGATGTATCCCCCCGACGCCGCTGGAACCCCCAGGGCAATCGCGCCGATGAAAGTCTCCATCTCGCTCAACCCGACCATGCCGGCAAAAAGCAGAAACAGCGCGGGGCAGAAAAGCAACCGCGACACCACACCGAGCCAGAGCAGACCGGAACCTTCGAACAAGCGTAGGGGTTCGATACTGGCTCCGACAGCCAGAATCTCGATGCCTATCGCACCACGACCGACCAGATCGAGCGCTTGCCGGATCGGTTCTGCCAGCGGAATCCCCGAAAGGTTCACGCAAAGGCCAATCACGCAACCTTGCACCATCGGGTTGGTCGTCACGGCTTTTGCGATCAGCACAAAGCTGGGGTTTGCGGGCCCATAGGCAGCCAGCACAACGATATTGGCAACGTTGATGAACGGGATCATGACGGCCATGATCAGTGCAACCATCGCCAACCCTCCGTCCCCCACCGCGAGCTGGACAATGGCCAAGGCGATAAACCCGTTCCATCGGGTGGTTGTCTGAAAGAGTGTAGTCAGCGCCGGGTTCGGCAACCTGCTTTTGTTCAAGAACAAGCGCAACCCGAGCATCGCACATCCGGCGAGGGTTAGCGACCCCAACAGTACTGTGATCAATCGGCCAAATGCAACGAACTCGATTTCCGCCCCTGATATGGCGCTGATCAGAATCGCGGGTATCAACAGACGATACGCCAGCAATTCGATGCCCGCCCATTGCGCCCGGGGCACCATCTTGCACTGAACAAGAAGGCAGCCGCACAGGATGGTAATTGCAATTGGCAGGATCGCCAGCGCTACGTTCATTATGTGTATTCCTCAGGATTAATTGTGGCTGCGCTAAAGTGACTCAATTTCTTGCCTTTTCGCTTAGGTTCACGTTCTGGGAACGCGCGAACCAGTGGTACTAAAGGGAATGCCAATACCTACCCGACCTTTCCGCCAGTGCGTTGATTGCAGTCGCCATCTAAAACGTTGTACGGTCCAGCCACTCGCAGATCGGATCTATCTGTTCGGCTGCGTTGAGCGTCGGGGTATGCCCGACACCGTCAAACTCGATGGCTTCGGCGCGACTTTGGCGGTCGAGCATTCGATCGAGCAGAGAATTCGGCAAAAAGTCGGACTCGGTGCCGCGAAGTATGAGTACCGGGCATTTGATCCGTTCCCACTGTTTCCAGAGCGAAAAATGGGAGAACATCCAATACCGTCGAAAATTCTGCATAATTTCAGGATCACTGCGCAGGAGGTAGGTCGAGCCGGATTTGAAGGAGCTGGTGCGCGCCATTTTGGCCCAGTCGCGGTCTGTCATCGGCCCAAATGGGGCGAGTATGCTGCGGAGATGGTGCTCCACTTTTTTGAGCGTCTCGAACTCAGTCACCACGCCAGCATAGTTGGTCACGCGCGATATCGCGGAGAAGGGTACGTTTGGCCCGATATCGTTTACGATCAGCCGCTTGATGGGCGACCGCTCGATCCCCGCCAGAGATATCCCCATTAGACCGCCAAGTGAGGAGCCAATCCACGTATGATCGTCGATATTCATTCGCGCCAGCAAGACAGTCAAATCAATGTTGTACTGGAACAGATTGTAATCCGTTGGATCATTCAGCCAGTCGCTTTCACCGCGCCCGACCAGATCGGGACAGACCACACGGTGAAGGTGCGACAGCCGCTGTGCTAGGTTGTCGAAGTCACGATTGTTCCGCGTCAGGCCATGCACGCAGACGATATTGCTTTTGCTTCGGGACGAACCCCAGTCTCGATAGGCGATCTCGTGGAACCCGGTTCGCGAGATACACCGGACTTTGCCGGTTTTGGGCGTACAGGCCGACTTCTGTGTCGTATCGATGACGGCGTCTTCTTCCGAGTCGGAACTGAGGCGGGTTTTTCCCGGCGTCGTCATAAGCGTTGCATCAGCCAGTCGAATATCCCCTCGCCAACGATACCCTGACTTTTGCCGCTGACATACACGCCCACATGGCCGCCGGGCAATTCAATCTCGGTATAGTCGTCGGTTCCAACGTGTTCGGCCAGCGCCCTAGTGCACGGCGGCGGGATGATGTGGTCGCGCGCCGCATAGACGTTCAGCACCGGCATCTTCAGATCGGCCAGGTTGATGCGCTGGCCGGAAATCTCGAACGTTCCGCAAACCAGACGGTTTTCTTTGTAGAGCTCGATCAACCATTGGCGCGCCGCAGCGCCGGGATGGTGCGGCCTGTCGGCCAGCCACTTTTCCATTCGCAGGAAATTTAGAAGCCGCTTTTCATCCTTGGCCGCGTCCATCAGGTCAAGATTGTATTTGGTCAGAGTCCGCACGGGGGTCATCATCTGAAAGACACTGGCCATCAACTCGCCCGGAAGGTTCCCGAAGGCCCGGATCATTTTGTCGATGTCCTCATCCTCCAGGTTGCGGGTCCAGAGATTGATGAAGCCGTGGCTTTCATCGCTGTCGGCCTTGTCACCATGGAAGTCGATCGGGGTGATCGTCAGCATCAGGTTTTTGACCCGTTCGGGATGCCGCGCGGCATAGAGAGTCGAGAATACGCCACCCTCGCAGATACCCAGAAGGGAAACCTGCTTTACCCCGGCCACATCGCATAGATGGGTGATGCAGTCGTCCATGTAGTAATCGACATAGTCGTCGAGAAGCAGGTTCTGGTCGGCGCGGGTGGGATGCCCCCAGTCCACCACAAAAAGATCCACGCCCCGTGCCAGCAGGTTGCGTACCAACGAACGGTCTTCCTGCAAATCGGCCATCGTGTAGCGTCCGATCAACCCATAGACGATCAAGACCGGGCCGGTCACAACTTCTACCCCGTCGAGCGGCTCGTAGTGATGCAGCGTCACCTTGTCCTGCTGCCACAGCAATTTCTTGGGCGTTGCGCCCACATCCACGTCGGATTCCTTGATGCGTGACAGCGCCTCGGCACTCTGAGCCAACCTGTGGCTGAGTTCCCAGGCGTCCTTCAACGGATTGTTTTCAAATGGGTTGTTCTGGTCTGGCATCGGTCACTCCGACATCATTTCGAAGGGGCCGCACGCTTCTTTTTGGGCGCGCGCAGCTTCTGTTCCATCTCGGCATTGCGTTTCCGGAGGGCACGGACGTCGCGGCGCAGCTCGTAGACCATCCAGTGCAGGTCGTCGATTTCAGTGCGGGTCGGGATCGAATGCGTTTCACACCATATTTCGACCAGATCCCGTTCCCGCAGCCGGTAATCCATGCCCGCACGCAGTAGGTTGCGCTGCGCGTTCAGAAACTCCGATGTGCGATGATGGGCGATCAACTCGTCGTTGGCGATTTCCAACCAGCGGTCGATCACCGCGCGCAAACCGTCCCGCCAGATTTCGGGGTTTTGGACCTGTTCTTCGCTGAACCGGACGAATGCGCGCGTCCAGGCCTTGCTGGTCACACGGCGAAGTTCGTTTGATGCATCGCGTAGCGCCAGCCATTCCGCCGTTGCTTTCAGCTCCTGCCTTTCAAGAATACCGATATCGGCAAATTCGGGCCCTTCGACCAGCTTTTGTATGGCCCGGTTGATCTCGCCCGAACCGGCATTGACAAATTGAGCAGGGTCAAGGGCACGCTGGAGGGTGTCGCGCGCGATCCCCTCGTCCGCGAGATTTGCAAAGACCTTACCGGTTGCCAGTTCCTCGAACCAGGCTTGGCCCTGGGCCCGGGCGGCTTCCCAGGCGTCATCTGCATTGCTGCGCGTTTCCTCTTCGCTGAACGAACGCGGGGATTCCGCCATCATCCGGCGCCAGAACTGTTCCTGCGCGCGCAGGAACTCGTCATGGGAGTCTTGCCACGCCTTCATTAGCGGATCATCAGACATGCTCGCACCTCACAACGCTTTTGCATAAATATCGCGTGCGGCCTCATAGGTCATTTCACGCGGGTTGTTGATCAAGAGCCGTTCTTGTTTCATCGCGTCTTCGGCCAGCATCGGAAGATTGTTGTGGCTGACGCCGACATCGGACAGTTGCGACGGCATCCCAAGCTCGGGCCCGAGTTTTTGAAACCCGTTGATCATGCCTTCGGCCCTCACCGCACCTGGTTTGCCGGCGAGTTCGGGAAAGATGATCGGGGCCAGTTCGGCATACATCTGCTGTGCCTCGGGCAGGTTGTATTCCAGCACGTAGGGCAGAACCAAGGCGTTCGACAGGCCATGCGGAACGTGGAAATGTCCGCCAAGCGGATAGGCCAGAGCATGAACCGCCGCCACGGGCGCGTTGGTAAAGGCCATACCGGCCAGCATCGACCCCATCAGCATGTCGTTGCGCGCTGCCTTGTTCTGCGGAGTAAAGCAGGCTTTGCGGATATTCTGCCCCAACAGTTTAAGCGCCTGCTTGGCGAGACAATCCGACACCACGTTCTTGAGCCGCTTCGAGGTAAAGGCCTCGATCGCGTGCACCATCGCATCGATACCGGTCGCCGCCGTCACTTGAGCAGGCAACCCCACTGTCAACTCGGCGTCCAGAATAGCGAAATCCGGCAGAAGTTGCGGCGCAACTACACCTCTTTTCTCATTGGCTCCGGTGGTCACGATCGAGATTGGCGTCACTTCTGACCCGGTGCCTGCGGTCGTCGGCGCCAGTACCAGCGGCAACCGCTCGCCCTGCACAAGGTTCACGCCGTACATTTCGGAGATGGGCTGGTCGGTATTGAGCAGCATTGCGATCAGCTTGGCCGTGTCCAGCGATGAACCACCCCCAACCGAGACGACACCGTCGATGTTCTCGGCGCGCGCCTGCTCGACCGCGGTCAGAATGACAGCTTCAGGCGGGTCCGGCTGAACGTCTGCGAATGTCCAGACCTCCAACCCAGCCTTGCGAAATCCGTCAAGGGCTGCATCGGCCAGACCAAGTTTCAGAATGATCTCGTCTGTGACAAACGCGATCTTTTGACAACCACGCGCAGCCATTATCTCGCCGATTTTCGCGGTGGCGCCAACTTCGGCCAACACCGATCGGGTCGTCTGAAAGCGAAAAGACATCATGACATGTTCCTATTCGTGGGGCGGCAACCGACAAGCCTCAGGGGCTGGATGTGACCCGCGCGGCAGGTCTCAATCCTTGCCGCACCGGGTTGAAGAACCAGGTCAGGCTACATCGCTTGTTCCGCTCTTGCCGCTGGCCAACGCACCTTCCAAGTCCGACTTGCGCTTGTGATAGTCGGCAATGTGGCGCTCCTTGACATGGCCAAAACCGCGAATGCGCTCGGGCAGCGATGCGTAAGCCACAGCGGTGTCGTAGTCGACTGCATCAAGGCGCGGCAGCAGACCGTGGATCATTTCTTCGTACTCGCCAATCAAGGCCCGTTCGGCCCTGCGTTCGGCGGTGTAGCCAAACAAGTCCAACTTGGTTCCGCGATACTTTTTCATCCGCGCCAGACGGGGGAAAACCTTGAAGACCCAAGACCCGAATTTGATCTTCTTGACCCGGCCGGTTTTCGGGTTCATCCGGGTCAGCAGCGGCGGGGCCAGATGCACCGACAGCTTGAAGTCCCCGTCGAAGTTCTTGGCGATTTCTTCCGAGAACTCCGGCGCGGAATACAGACGCGCAACCTCGTATTCATCCTTGTAGGCCATGACCTTATAGGCATAGCGCGCCACCGCGTCGGTCAGAACTTTGTCCTTGCTCGGATCGCTCGCGCGGGCCTGCTCAACCAGATCTAGATAGCGCTGCGCGTAAGAATCATCCTGATAATCGACCAATTCGGCTGACAGACGCGCGATCCGTTCGTCCAGTATCTCGCGTGCGGGCCCATCTGCTTCCTGGCTGATCCGTGCCTCAACATCAGCCTGGTTGTGGACCCACATCCGCCCCCATTGAAAGGCTTGTTTGTTGAATTCAATGGCAACACCGTTCAACTCGATGGCGCGGCTGATCGCCTCGGCGCTCACTGGGATCAGCCCATGCTGGAATGCGACACCGAGCATTAAGAGGTTTGAGGCAATGGAATTGCCCATCAAGGCACCGGCGACCTTGGTTGCGTCCACGAAGTGGGCGGCGCCGTCCCCGACCGAACTGGTCAGGCGCTGCAACATCAGGTTGACTGGCAGTTTGAAATCCGCGTCACGGGTAAAGTCGCCTGTCATCATCTCGTGGGTGTTCACCACCACCTTTGAGCGCGCCTTGTTGATCGATGCCATCAATTGATCGCCGGCGCTGACCACCAAGTCACAACCCAGGACCAAATCGGCGCTGCCTGGCGCAATGCGGATCGCCTTGATCTCTTCAGGTGTCTTGGCGATCTTGATATGCGTGGTCACGGCGCCGCCCTTTTGTGCCATGCCGGTCATGTCGATCAATCCGCAGCCGAAGCCATCAAGATGTGCAGCCATGCCCAGCAGAGCGCCGATTGTCACGACACCGGTGCCGCCAACGCCGGTCAGCGCGATTGCATAGGGTCGACCCAGCTGTACCGTCTTGGCGGGAAGTGGAATTTCAGGCAACTCGGCCGAGACCTTGGTTGCCTTGCGCAATCCGCCGCCTTTGATAGTGACAAAGCTCGGGCAGAAGCCGTTGACGCAGGAGAAGTCCTTGTTGCAGGCGGCCTGATCGATCATTCGCTTGCGACCAAAGCCCGTGTCGTTCGGCAAGATCGCGACGCAGTTCGACTGCACACCGCAATCGCCGCAGCCTTCGCAGATGCGGTCGTTAATAAAGGCGCGTTCGGCGGGGTCTTCCACCAAACCCCTTTTTCGTCGGCGACGTTTTTCGGCGGCGCAGGTCTGTTCGTAAAGCAGAACGGTCACCCCATCGGTGTCGCGCAGGTCGGTTTCGACCTCAAGCAAGTTGTCGCGGTTTTCGACCCGTGTGCCCGTCGGCAGTTTCGACCGCGGATGGATGTCCGGATGATCTGAAACCAATACCAGCTTCCTGATACCGGCCGCGTGAACCTCGGCGGCGATCTTGTACAAGTTCAGGTCACCTTCGTGAGGCTGCCCTCCCGTCATTGCAACAGCGTCATTGTAGAGAATTTTGTAGGTGATGTTGGTATTCGACGCCACCGCCGCTCGGATCGCCAGAAGCCCGGAGTGATTGTAGGTGCCGTCGCCCAGGTTCTGGAACATGTGCTTGCGCTTGGAAAACCTGCTCTCGCCTATCCAACTGGCGCCCTCAGCGCCCATCTGGGTGAAACCCTCGGTACGCCTATCCATGAATTGCGCCATCCAGCTACAGCCGATCCCGGCGTAGCCGCGCGAGCCATCCGGCAAACGGGTCGAGCTGTTATGCGGACATCCAGCGCAGAAGTAGGGCTTGCGCTGAACGCCCAACTCCTTGCGTTCTTGTTTTAGACGTTGGCCAATTTCCTTAGAGCCGTCGATCAATGCCGGATCGCCTAATTTCCGCCCGATGCGCTTGCCGATTTCCGCCGCAATCTGGATGGGATTCAACGCTGCCTCAACTTGGAACAGGCGGCGGCCCTTCTCGTCCAGTTTGCCAATGATCTTCGGTGCGTCGTCGTAATTGTACATCAGCACGCGCATGCGATCCTCCATCAGACCGCGCTTTTCTTCGACCACGATAACCAGATCCAGCCCGCGGGAAAAATCGCAGATCCCCTGCGGCTCAAGAGGCCATGGCATCGAAACTTTGAACAGCGCCAACCCCAGCTCGTTTGCGCGAGCCTCATCGATACCCAACTCGTCAAGCGCCTGTAGTGTGTCCATGTAAGACTTGCCGGTGCTGACGATACCTACACGCGGCTTGTCGCCGCCGGAATACACAACCTTGTTCAGAGCGTTGGCGCGTACATACGCCTTCGCGGCTTCGATTTTATACTGGTGAAGGCGCGCTTCCTGGGTCTGCGGTGAATCGCCGGTGCGGATGTTCAGGCCGCCCTCGGGCATGTCGAAATCCGTCGGGATGTTCGATTTGAAACTGTCGACGCTGGCGTCGATCGAGGCGGAGGACTCGATGTTATCCTTGACGCATTTCAGCCCGCACCAGACCCCGGCATAGCGCGACAAGGCCCAGCCATGCAGCCCATACTCGATGATTTCCTGCACGTTGGATGGGTTCAGAACCGGAATGAGCGCATCAACAAGCGCGTATTCCGACTGGTGACATGTGGTGGAGCTTTCGCAGGTGTGATCGTCACCCATCAACACGATCACGCCGCCATTCTTGGACGAGCCGGCCAGGTTGCCGTGACGCAGCGCGTCGCCGGTGCGGTCGACGCCGGGGCCTTTGGCGTACCAGATCGAGAAAACGCCGTCATAGGCGCCCTCGCCCCGCATTTCGGCCTGCTGCGTTCCCCAGACCGCGGTAGCGGCAAGATCCTCGTTCAGGCCCGGCTCGAACTTCACGTTATAGGGGTCGAGATATTTTCCGGCGCGGGAAAATTGCTGATCGACATTGCCGAGCGGCGATCCACGGTACCCGGTCACATAGCCCGCTGTGTTCAGGCCAGCACACTTGTCTAATTCCGACCGCATTTGGCACAGGCGGATCAAGGCCTGCGTTCCGGTCAAGTAAACCTGATTTTTGGAAAGATCGAACTTGTCGCTGAGTTCAACGGGAAGAAGTGTCACCTAGCCTATCCTTGTTCAGTCATGATTACGTGATTCAGTACTCGTCTATTGACGCCAACAACTTCGTCTTCGCCTGGCCAAATGGGCACCGAATGCAAAACACCTGACACGCCGCTGGATCCTCGGTTTTCGATCTTGCTCTCTGAGATAGCTTATATTCTGCGTTGTGACAATATTAATATATTAATAGGCACGATATACTTTCCGCTCTGCTGATCGGCCTGCTTCGGTGTCAAAAAATCGCTACGGCGCGTCAACGCGGCGTCCATTCGTGCAAACGCTACATCCTCCGTCAAAACTGCTGCCCGGCACATCCCAAGCAACTCAATGCAACGCTTTCCGGCGAATCTCTAACGACTCCATATGGCTGAAGCCGGTTGATACGCAGTGTTTCTCTATGCAAAATCACCCTTGGCCTGAATTTCTTTGCGGCCCCAGAATCTCAACGATTTCGGTTGTATCTTCGCGCTCGACTAAGTCCGTCGGTTTGGGCTTGCCTTTGCATTCAAAGTAAGAGCGGATATGGCAGTTTCTGCAGATCTCTTCGTCTGCCTGTTCAACCGCAGCCGCGACCGCCGAGTATTTTGACGCGTGAAGGTTCTGTTTGCCAAGAATTTCAAGGACGTGTGTGCGCGCAAGCGTGCGCAGCAGCGGCAGGTAGGTTGCGACCAGATGCAAATCGCCACCGCGTTTGCGGCAGGTTTCGATCTCTTTGACCAGAAAGTCGGCGCCTGAAAGGTCGATGTCACCAACACTGCGCAGCGTGAGGGCAACAATCGGGCGCTCGCCGGCCTCAGCCTCGGCGTTTCGGAATTCGTGCTCTACATGTTCGATAGATGCAAAGAAGAGCGGACCTTCGATGCGGATAGCAGCGATCTGCGGGCATTGCTTGAGGTTGTAGAGGCGGGCATTGCGGAAACTGCGGACGCCCCTGTAGGTTGCCGGTGACATCACCCCGACCCAGGGCAATGAGCTTTTTCGCAAGAAGAAAAAGAGCGAGCAGATCACACCAACGATAATGGCGAAATCCAGTTGTGTCGCGATACCGGTCAGGAACGTCGCCAGTAGGATCGCGGTTTCGCTGCGTGAAGAGGTGATGATGTGACGGATTTCCTCGGCATTGATCAGGCGCCAAGCAATATAGAGGATGATGCCGCCCATGGCTGGAACCGGTATGTACTGCACAAAGGGCGATAGCAGAAACAGCATGATCAACAGAAAGGCCGCCGCGAATATCGCCGCAAGTGGCGTGCGGGCGCCGGATTCAGCGTTGAGCGCTGAACGCGTAAACGAGCCGGAGCCGGCATAAGCCTGGAAGAACCCGCCGATGGCGTTGGACAGGCCCTGGCCGACGATTTCCTGATTGGCGTCATAAGCGTCGCCCCGGCGCAGGGCAAATGACCGGCCGATCGAAATGGCCTCTAGCAGGCCGACAAAAGCGATGGTCGCAGCTCCCGGGACCAACTGCATCGTGGTCGAAAAGTCGAGCCCTGGCACCGTGAGCGACGGCACGATGGAAGGCAGGCTGGAAAACATCTGGATGCCATGGTCCGGCGCGCCAAGGGCATAGCCTGTCACCGAACCGACCAGCAGCGCAACGATGTATGCGGGCAGACGCTTGTTGATTTTCGGTATTACAATGACGGTGGCCAGGGTCGAGCCAGAGATCGCAAGCGCAGTGAGGTTTGTCTGATCCAGCCCGGCATAGACTCGGTAGAGCCGGGCGAAGACTGAGCCTCCAGGATCGACTGTAAGACCGAGAACATCCGCCAATTGCGAAACGGCAATCAACAGTGCTGCGGCGGCGGTGAAGCCGATGATGACCGAATGCGAGATAAACGAAATCAGTGCACCAATCTGTGCGATGCCAGCCGCCAACTGCATCAGCCCGACGATGATGGTCATCCCCAGCGCCAATTCGACGTAAGCCGGGGTGCCGGCGGGCGTGATCTCTGTCAGCGTGGCGAACAGCACGGCCGAGATTGCTGTGGTCGGCCCCGATACCATAACGACGGAAGAACCCCAGATCGCTGCGATGATCGGCGTGATCATGGCAGTGAACAGCCCGTATTGCGGCGGCAAACCGGCGATCACGGCAAAGGCGACGCCCTGGGGTAGTACGATGGCTGCATTGGTCAGGCCCGCCATCGCATCGTCACGCATGGTGTCGCGGCCAACGGTCGCGAACCAGGGGCGGTTCAGCGTGAACATTCGACGCACTCGGCGTGGCATTGAATCTGACACGGGCGTACTCCTCGTCCAAATCAGAGGCTATATTGCGGTTTTCGCGTATCGTCGGGGCCAATTGCGATCATGCGCCCACTTAAGCGGACGCATACACTGTGCCGGAAAAGGAGCGCCCGCTAGTCTTGGCTGGCGATTGCCTTTTCAAAGACGGCAAGGCCAACTTCGGCGATCGCCTGATCCTTTGCGACCGGCGCGCCGCTTACGCCGATCGCCCCCGCGCGCTTTCCGTCCAGGACCAAAGGCACACCACCGGGCAGCCCGGGCACAAAGCTGAACGTGTCGACGCGGAAAACCTTCATTTCCGACGACAGATCCTTGGTTTGCTGGCGGGTCTGATAGGATGACAGCGCCTTTTCGCTCGACCAATCCATTGGCGCGAACCCGGATTGCGGATCACGATGGATCAAGACAGGGCGGGCATCGGCGCCGACGATGTAGATGACCACATTCTCACCTTCGGCCGCAGCCTTGGCCTCCATCAACTCAGCCATCTGCTTGGCGAGGTTCAGCGTTTTTGTCTGGTTCTCAAGGAGAATTTCCGCCGCTGAAACGCCGGTCGAAAATGCGGAAAACACAAGTGGCAACAGCAGTTTTCGAAACAAAAAAGTCTCCATTTGTTAATACCCGGCCATCAATGCGTGTGTTCGTCTTCACACGGGGTCGGGCTGGTACCATGCCCGGACGGTGCAGGTTCACCTAGTGCGTCCTGATGACAGGTGACGGGTGCTTCATGGGTTATCTGCACAACTTCTCCCTCAGTGGGTTGATTTGCCACCCGGTGCGACGGACTCGCCAGGCTGTAGTCCAACCACCCGAACACCAACAACGCCGCTGCCCCACCGGACAGGTACAGTCTGCTGCTCATATGCATAGGCTCAGTTTCCTTTATACGACTGACGGATGGCTTCGCCCACCATGCAGATGTCTTTGCCGCCAAAGCCCAGATCCATCGCATGTTGATAATGGTCGCGCGCCGATTGCAGCATCGGCGAGCGCACCTCGGCGTCCTTGGCAAGCTCATTGCCGGTATTGATGTCCTTTGCCGCCACCCAAAGGATGGAATCGAACCGAGCCTCATGTTCGGCAAAATCCATCCCGACCTTGGCGAACAACCCGCTATCGGCCAACCCGCCGCTGCCAGAAACCGCCTCGAAGAACAGTTTCGGGTCGCCGCCATGCTTTTCGATAATCCAAAACACCTCAGCGATGGCACACATCTGAACATGCCCCAGGCTGTTCTGCATGACCTTGAACAGACTCGCGGTTCCCGCTTTGCCCACAAAGGTTTGCCGACGCGTGAAATTCTCCATCAACGGCGCAACCTTCTCATACGCGTCCTTGGGGCCCGAGATGATGATCGCCAGTTCGCCCGCGCGCGCATGCGGAGGGGCACCAAATACCGGCGCATCCAGATAGGCGCTGCACGACGCCTCCAGTTCGGCCCCGAATTTTGCGGCGGCCTCGTATTGATTGGTGGTCATGTCCACCACGGTCAGCCCCGACGCACGGCCCGCCAGCAGGCCATCATCGCCATGCAGCACCACCTCGACCACCTTTTCGCTGGGCAGGCACATTAAAACGGTTTCTGCAGCTTCCGCGACGGCCTTCGGGCTATCGACCCAGGTGACCCTGTCGCCCAGATCGGCGGGGTTCAGGTCGAAACAGACGGCTGAGTGGCCAGCATCGACCAAATGTTTCAACATCGGCAGGCCCATCGCGCCTGCACCAATAAAACCGATGGTTTCCATCAAGATATCCTTTTGCATAGTCGGTGAGCCACAGACTGGTTGCGTCGAGTGGAACCCACACCGATTTAGTTGAATTCCACTTTTTGATCAGGCGTGGGTGAGTATCCAAAATCACCACGGTTGAGGACAGCATCGCGCCCGCCATGCTGATCGATCAGTTCCTTTTGCGCTGCCAAGGCCTTGGCATTCACCTCTTCGGGATCGCAGAACTCCTGTAACTTGGCGTCCATCGCGGCCAAGACTTCGGCATATTCCGGGTCGGAGGCCAGATCATTCAGCTCCTCCGGATCAGCCGTGAGGTCAAACAACATCGGAGGCATGCCCACATAGTCTATGTATTTGTACTTCCCATGGCGCACCATAAAGTTCCCGGTGCAGGCACCGGCAGCATGATATTCGCTTAGTACCGCACGGTCTTTCGGGGCGGTTCCTCTGATCTGGTCGTATAGCGACGTGCCTGGCAGCGTGGGATCGATCTCGTGGGCGTCAAACCCTGCGCATTCCATCACTGTGGGCATGATGTCTACGAATGACACGGGCTCGGCCACGGTCTTGCCCGCTGGTATGTCGGGGCCGGCTATGAGGAGAGGGATACCGGCGGATTCCTCATACATCACGAACTTTCCCCAGAGGCCTCGCGCACCAAGGTTATCCCCGTGATCGCTGACATACAGGATGTCCGTGTTGTCGCCGAGCCCGAGCGCATCGACTGCATCTACGACCCGTCCCACATTATCATCCATGAAACTAACGAGGCCGAAATAGGCCTTCATCGCGGTTTGCACCATTTCCTTGTCATTGAAGGGCTCATCATAAGGGAAGCACTTGTTCATTTCGACAAGATAAGGGTGATCGGGCCGTTCGTCCTCGTTGTAGAGCTTTGGCATCGGCAAATCGAGGTCGGCATAGAGGTCGTAGAACTCGTCTGGTGCGATCAACGGGAAATGCGGTGCAACGAACGAGACAAAGACAACCCAGCCATCCTCGTGTTTGGGGGCCTCATTGGTAAGCCAGTCGATGGCGTTGTTGCGAACCTGGCGGTCATATTTGGTGTAGCTGGACTCGCCCCGCCCCGCCTCTAGCGCGAGGTTCCTGGCCCCCTTGCGCACCGGCAGTTCTTCTCGCACGAGACCTAGCAGATCCCCTACCCCGCCGACAATATGTAGCGGCGCAACCTCCCGAGCAAAACCATTGTTGTCCTCATCACTGCGGAAATGCAGCTTGCCCACCGAGTCACAACGAACCCCGCGCTGGTTCAGGTAATGCCCCCAGCTGGGAACGGCTCCGGTATAGGGAAACGCGTTATCCCAATTTCCGATCTCGTTGACGTGACGGCCGGTTGCAAAAGACGCTCGGGCGGGTACACAAATCGGGCAGGTCGTATAGGCGTTGCTGAACTTGGTGCCGCGCGCCGCAAGCTTGTCCAAATTGGGCGTCTTGATGATGTCGTGCCCCATATGCCCCTGGATGAATTTGTTGTGTTCATCAGACATGATGATGACCATGTTTTTGCGGGTCATGACACTTCCTCTCAGGGTAATTTCGCTTGCCAATGTCTGGTATATTGATATATTAAAAAAATCAAGGCGAAATTGTCACTTATTCGAATTGATATGAGCCCGGGTTTTAGTCTACTGCCTCGGGTGCAACGGATGGCGGACCCGAAATTCATGAACAAGAGCTCAGACAATCTGAATGAAAAAGAGATCGATGACCTGAAGTATTTTGCCCAAATACTGGGGAACATCAAACTTGACGGAAACAGTTCGAAGTCTTCTCAGATCTATGCACTGTTGCGGCAAGCAATCATTTGGGCGAAGTTGCAGCCTGGATCGCCGATCAACGAGAAAGCGCTGGCAAAATCTCTTGGCGTATCCAGAACCCCGGTACGCGAGGCGATAATTTCACTTTGCAACGAAGATCTGATCGATATCTTTCCGCATTCCGGCATATTCGTGACAAATGTCAGCCGCGGCATGTTCGTAGAGGGGGCCATTATCCGAAAGCAGTTGGAAATCGCCGGAGTTCGCCACGCAGCCCAACATGCAACTGTCACACAGATCGAAGATCTCTACACGCTTCATTACAAGGCTGAACGTCTCGCCAAGCGCGAAGCTTGGAACGAGTACGTGGCCGTCGACGATGCACTGCATCACGAGATCAGCAAAATCAGCGGGTTCAAGAAGCTCTGGCGCATGATCCGCGAAGCTAAGGCCCATGTCGACCGACTGCGTCACCTGGCGGCACCGATACCGGGCCACTTGGGAAACGTTCAGGAACAGCATCTGAAAGTCATTGAGGCGATTGAGCTTGGCGATCCGGACAAGGCGGAAGCCGCGATGGTGGCGCATCTGGATTATTCGCACGAGATGATGAAGGAACTGATCGAAGAGAAGTTTTCGACGATTGACGATTGAAGGCCCGTCTCCGCTCCGCAAGCCGTCAAATCTGATTTTTCCGTCACTTCCGTGAGAGCTACTTTACGCTGATTCAATAACCTTGCAAAAAACAACGTGGCCACGCCTCCGATCCGGCGCAGCCACCATTGTTGCGAACAACAGGATTTAGCGCCGCGTCAGCCTTGAGACTCGCTTGTCAACCGCTTCCAGTTCCGTGGCCGGGTCAGCACCGGCCAGAACCTTTTGCAGGCCTTCGACCCATTCGTCCATCATCGCACCGAACTTCGCATGGAAAATCGGATTGTCGATCGTGGACGGCAAGGCTTCGACAAATACCTGAGCGTATTCGCTCTCCGCATGCGCACCGCTGGACAACACTTCAGAATTTGCCGAGCCTAGCAGGTTCGACGCCTTAAAGAAATTGTCGGCGAATTCCTGGTTGGTGGTGGCAAACCGGATCAGTTCTGCCGCAACTTCCTTGTTTGGCGAGTTGACCGAGATGGTCAGATGATGCGGGTTGCCGATCGTGCGCACGTTGCCGTTCTTGTCCGCCGGCATTTGCGATACCCACACATTGCCATCAGGAGCCACTTCCAGCGCGCCGCCGCTGAGGTTGTTGAACAGACCGGCGCCCCAAGGACCCTCGAAGGCAAACGCGGCACGACCGGAGGCGAACAGGCTGCGCGATTCCTGGATCGACAACCCTATCGGTACACATTCATCCGCAGCCATTTCCTGCAGCAGGGTCCAAGCTTCGACCACTTCCGGAGTATTGAACAGCGGCTTGCCCTCTTCATCGATCACATCACCGCCCAGGCCATAGATGATCGGAATGCTCCACTGTGCCGAGTTGCCGATCCGGTCCGAACGCATAGCCAGGCCATAAACCGGACCCGCATCCGTGTCAGGCAGGGCACAAACGGCCTTCATTGCCGCAATCATTTCGTCCCAGGTCTGGGGTGGGTTGTCGGAGTTTAGGCCGGCCTCTTGCAGCAGGTCGCGATTGTAGAAGGGCAGGATCGGGCCAGGAACCCACGGCATGCCATAGATCTGTCCATCGACCGAAACGGATGCCAGCGTCGTGGGTGGCAGTTTGGCCCATTCTTCTTCGGTGAACAAATCGTTCAGCGGAGCCAATGAGCCGATGCCAACCAGTGCGGGAACGTTCCCCGCAACGGTTTGCAGGATATCGGTCGAAGTCCCGGCCAGATGCGCCGAGGTCGCCTGTTGCAGTGTCTGTTCGAATGGCACGTCGTTGCGATTGAAATCCCAACCGTCGTTCTGATCCTCGAACTTCGCCTCCAGTTCTTCCATCGAAGCGCGCGAGAAATCGAACAGCGCCCAGAGACCCAAAAAGGTCAGTTCGTTGTCCTTTGCCGAGGCAGCGCCAGCGGTCACGGCCAGAGCCGCCACACCGGCGCACAGCTTGTTGCGGTTGATCAGTGTCATAGATTTTCCTTTTCTGTTGGTACTTGTTCTGCCGTCTTACGGCATAGTTGTTGTTGATCCTGTTGTTAGTGTTCAGCCCTTCACCGCCCCTCCGGTCACACCGCGCAGGAAGGCGTTTTGGAAGAACACGAACAGCAGCAGGATCGGCAGCGATACGATCACTGCCAGCGCCATCATTTGCGCCCATTCACCCTCGTATTCCTGCAGGAACAGCAGGATCACGCCGGCCGGAATCGGCCGCATTGCGGTTTCTGAAACGAATGTCAGGCCAAAAAGCAACTCATTCCAGGAGGTGATGAAAACGAATATTCCCGCTGCCGACATCGCTGGCTTGGCCATCGGAAGGACGATGCGAAAGAAGGTGTACCAAGGGCCAGCGCCATCAATAAGCGCCGCCTCCTCGACCTCACCGGGCAATTGGTCGAAGAAGTTGCGCAGCAGCCAGACCGTCACGGGGAGAGTGATCACCACATGGCCCAGGATCATCGCCCAATAGGTGTTCAACAGCCCGAACTTGGCGAACATAATATAGGTCGAGATCATGATCATTGGGATCGGAAAGGCCAGTGTCGCCATGAAGAACAGCATGATCCAGTCGTTACCCGCGAATTTGAACCGACAGATCGCATAGGCTGTCATCGCCCCGACCACGGTCGAGACCAGCGCCGAAACCGCGCCCACGAGGAACGAGTTGAAGAACAAGGTTCCCAGCAATGGGCTAAGCTGGGCCTTGTAGTTCTCGAGCGTCGGATCGCGCGGGATAAAGCGCGGCGGGTATTCAAAAACTTCGCCTATCGGCTTGAAGCTGGTCGAAATGGTCCAGATCACCGGCAGCAGCAGGAACGTGATCGAGGCGAGCAGCGCCGCATAGATGGCGACGTCGACGGCAAATTTCTTCCAGTCGGGACCAAGTTCGCTTTGAAACTCAGCTATCAATTCTTGATTCGCCATTGGATTACTCCGTATTCGACCGAATTACCGTTTTCATCAGGAACAGCGCGAGGAACATGATCAGAACCAGCCACAGCATTGACACCGCTGCCGCCAGCCCGAAATCCCAATCCTCGAACGCCAGTTTGTAGGTGAACAGGCTGAGAACCATGGTGGCGTTGATCGGACCACCCTTGGTCAACACGAAGATCAACGTGATTTCCTGAAACAAACGCACCGATTGCAGCAGCATCGCAACGACCACGATGTTCTTTACCAACGGAAACACCACCAGATACTGACGTTGGATAAAGTTGGTACCATCGATTTTCGCCGCTTCCTCCAATTCATCCGGTACACCTTGCAGCGCCGCCAGAATGATCACCATCAACAGTGGCAGCGAGCGCCAGACATACCCCGCGATGACCGCCCATTGCGACCCCTGCGGATCGAACAGCCATTTGTAGGGTTCGTCGATTATTCCAAGGCTGATGGCGACATAATTCACTAGGCCAAAATTTTCTGAAAACAGCCAGGCCCACAGAATGGCGATCACGATCCACGGAAGAACCCAAATCTGAAAGATCAGCGTTCTGAGCAGCGGCGCCGCCTTCAGCCCGGTATTCAGCGCGGTTGCCAGCACATAAGCCAGGAAGGTCGACAGGATAATAGATGCTCCCACCATAAAGACCGTGTTCCAGACAACCTCCCAGAAACCGTTATCCGACAAAAGGTATGTATAGTTTTCGAACCCAACCCAATTCGTGTCCTGATACAGAGGAGATGCATCGGTAAAGCTCATGTAAACGCCATTCAACAGCGGGTACAGGATCAGGCTCGAAACGATCAGTATCGCCGGAAGCACAAGTCCCAAATAGAACTTTGGTTGCTTTTTCAGTGAAAGCTGCACGCTTACCTCCCCTGTTGAAAGCGCTCCTCCCGAGGCTCTCTTCAGTGTCGTTTAATATATTGATATATGAGTCTTGTCAACTCGCGATAATTCTTGTAAGTAGATGAAGCGCGGGAACGGACAGGAACGCCTGCAGCGTCCCTGAGGAAGGCACAGGAGGAGACTATGGCACAGGTCGAACTATGTGGCGTGCGCAAGAAATACGGCTCGGTAGAAGCCGTAAAAGGCATAGACCTGAACATCGAAAGCGGTGAGTTTGCCGTTTTGGTAGGTCCATCGGGCTGCGGAAAATCCACGACCCTGCGCATGGTGGCGGGGCTGGAGGATATCAGCGGTGGCGACATTCGAATCGGCGGCGGCTCTGTTGCACGCGTGTCTCCGTCCAAGCGCGAGATCGCGATGGTGTTTCAATCCTATGCGCTCTATCCCCACCTTACCGTGGCACAAAACCTGGGTTTTTCTTTGAAAATCCGAAAGATTCCCAAGGACGAGATCGCCACGCGCGTGGCGAAAGCCGCCGAAATGCTCCGCATCACCGACTATCTCGAACGCAAACCGGCAAACCTGTCGGGTGGCCAGCGCCAGCGAGTGGCAATTGGCCGAGCCATCGTGCGCGATCCAAAAGTGTTCCTTTTCGATGAACCGCTGTCGAATCTCGACGCAGCCCTGCGGGTGGAAATGCGTTTGGAACTGGCAAGGCTGCACCAGTCGATGGATGCAACCATGATCTACGTGACCCACGACCAAGTCGAAGCGATGACGCTGGCTGATCGGATTATCGTAATGAATCATGGTATTATCGAGCAAGTCGGCACGCCGGAGCAGATCTTCAACGAACCTGCTTCGATCTTCGTGGCAGGCTTCATCGGCGCCCCGAAGATGAACCTTATTCCAGCCAAAGTTGCTGGCCAAAATGGCCGCTCAACCCAAGTGCAACTGGCAAGCGGTCAGGACGTGAACCTGAACAGCAAGCATGACTGCAACGGCGACCTTACCCTGGGCATTCGCCCCGAACACCTGAAAGTTGCCGAAAACGGCATACCGTTCAAAGTGTCGGTTTCCGAAAATCTGGGTTCTGAGAGCATCCTCTATGGCGAAATCGAGGGTGGCCAAACCATCGTCGCCAAGGCCGACGCGTCGCTCAAGATCGGAGCCGGCGCGAAAATCGGGCTCGAAATGCAACCGCAGTATTGCCATCTTTTCGACGCATCGACCCGGCGCGTGCCCGGATTGCTCTGAAATACCTACTCCCCGACCTCAATCGCCCTTCCTTCTTCCCGATTGAGGCTCTTGCCGCTTCGTTTCAACGAAGCGGCTTTTTTTATTCATCTGCGGCCCCGATGCCCAGAATCTTGGCTGCGGCCATGGCCGCACCAAAGCCGTTATCGATATTTGTGGTCAGAACGCCGGGCGCGCAGGTTCCAAGCGCCGAGTTAAGCGCTGCCTTGCCGCCAGCCGTTACGCCATAGCCCACTGAGGTGGGGACCGCGATCACAGGCGCCCGCACCAGCCCGGCGATGACGGGAAACAATGCCCCTTCCATACCCGCTACCGCGATGATCAGACGTGCCTCGCGCAAGGTGTCCAGCCGACCCAGCAGACGATGCAGACCGGCCACGCCGACATCCTTCACCGTTTCGGAATCATAACCGCAAACCGCCAGCCCGCGTGCCGCTTCGGTCGCGACGGGCACATCTGAGGTGCCAGCGGTTACGATCACCACGCCTGCATGTCGCGCCACCGGCAAAGACCCCAGAATCGCCGTTTGTGATATTGGATCATAGTCGAAACTATGATCAGGCGCGACCTTCAACGCCCCCGCCCTCTCGGGGCTCAACCGGGTCAGAAAAATGGCCGGCCCCTTCCCGGTCCAGTCGCCCAGAAACGCATTGAGCTGCTCGACAGACTTCCCCGCGCAAAAGATCGCTTCGCCCACGCCGGCGCGGGACGCTCGATCCAAATCAAAGTCGAAATCGGACATCTCACCCTCCCGCTTTGTCACCAACAAACGCAGACCCCATTCGGTAGCTGGATACTCCGGCAAAGGCCAGTTGTGCGGCCGCGCATTTCTGCTTTATCTCGCCCAGAAGCGGATGATCTGCCCCCAATGTTTCATGCACGGATGCACCAAGCTCCAGTTCGACTCCCTCGGGCCGGATGCGCGCGCGCACTACGCTGCCGGGCAGTGCGCGGCGCACAAGGGCCTCGATATCATAGGCCAATCGCAACAGATCCACGCGGATACCGATCCCGGTCTGAATGCGGCTGGCCAGGCAGGGCTGCGCGGGCAGGCTCGATACCTCGCCAAGCCCCAGATCGGCCGCCAGTGACCGAACCTGAGGTTTTGCCATTTCGGCCTCAACAAAGGGATGTACCACGCCGTTTTGCCGGGCGGCGATCAGACCGGGGCGATAGTCGCCCAGATCGTCGGTATTAGTTCCAGCGGCGATTGGTGCATCTGTATGGGTGGCGATCCGGAAATACAGATTGCTTTTGCAGAAATAGCAGCGGTTCACCGGATTGCGCAGATAGTCCGGGTCACTGAATTCCTGCGCATCGATCACGTGCAGGCGCCATCCCCGGGCATCCGCGATTTCGCGCGTGCGCCGCGTCGCATCTTCAGGCACAGCAGGGGAAACGGCGTGAAACATCTCGACCCGGTTCGGGATACGCTCGGCCGCCGTAGCAGCCAGCGTCAGACTGTCGACGCCGCCGCTGACGGCGATCGCCAGACGGTCGAAACGCCGCAACACCTCAAGCAGTTGGTCGCGATATGTCATGACTCCTCCGTTTCCGCCTTTGCCGCAAGCGCCCGGCGTTCAGGCAGTGTGGCGGCTACGCGCAAATGGTCCTGTTCGGCTTTGGCAGTCATCACGCCTTCGGGGCGTCGAGCATATTTCACGCCGACCTCCCCCGCCCTCTGGGACCTTTCCAGTATCTGGCGGACCTGAGTCTCACTCCGCACGCCCAAAGTTGTGGTTTGCAGAAAGCACTGCCGGGTCGCTGCTTGCACCGCGCCGGGCCGAACCAGCAGACGAAAATCCGACATGAAGCGGCCTTTCTTACCCGAGCGCTGCCCGACGCTGACATCCAGTATGCCATCAATTCCGCGCAAATGGTCAGTCGAAGTGGCGATTTCCTCTTGCGTCATGTCGTCAATCTCGAAACTAAGCACGACGATCTCTTCGCTGCGCCAATCCGTCGGTTCACCCGCTTGCAACGTCTCGTATGCAGTCAAGCGCAACACATTCGGAATTCCCGGCAGCGACATTGTGCCGGCGCCGTAGCCGACACGCACGGCACTCCTGACTGGTGCGGGGCTACCACCCAACGAGACCAGATATTTGAGAATCGCTGCACCGGTTGGCGTCACCCGTTCGCCTCCGACCCCGTCATCAACGCACCGCAACCCCTTCAGCAGCAACAATGTGGCCGGAGCAGGGACGGGCATGCGGCCATGGTCGCAGGTGACAAACCCACCACCCAGCGGCGCGGCATCATAGGTCCAACAGCCAGGCGCGATCTGGTCGATCAGCCAGGCGGTACCCAAAACGTCCAGGTAGGTATCCCAGTCGGCCAGTTCGTGGAAATGAACCTTGTCCACATCGATCCCGTGCACCTCGGCCTCGGCCTCGGCGACAAGGCCGTAAATGCCGATGGCATGAGCCTTGATCGCGGCACTGGCGCTCAGGTCCTGAATCCGGGATCGTATCGCAGTCCAATGACCCGACGGCACACAGCGTTCAGGCCGCGAAACCGGGGCGAGATACATGCCAGTCAGACCATCCTTGACGACAGGGTTGAAGGTTGGCTGATACGCGGCGGGCAGATCTGCGTCGTTCAGAAATTCCGACAAACCGACAGCAAATTCGGGAAACGCATGCAGGCACGCTGACAGAAACATATCGCCCGCGATGCCGCCGACCAGATCAAGATCGACCACGTTGACATTTTTCATTTGTTGCCCCTGCTTGTCGGTAAAACCATGTACAAGAATACCCGGCTCGAGCGCGGACGCCATGGACTTCACTTGTAAACTAATATATTAATATCCACAACACTCGCAATTCACCTGGAGGACGCTCTGATGATGACGGAACCGATTTCGATAGATCTTCCCGGCGGCCTTGAAGTGGAGTTTCCCAAACTGGCACCGGTGCGCCAGATATTCAATACATCAAAGGTGACCGATATTCCCGATCAGGTCGCACAGGAGTTCGGGAAATTCGCGGATACCGACTTAAAGGACAAGTCGGTTGCGCTGTGCGTCGGCAGCCGTGGCATCAAGGAGCAGTTTGCGGTTCTTGTCGCCACCATCGCCCAGCTCAAGGCCGCAGGCGCGAAACCGTATATGGTGCCCGCGATGGGCAGCCATGGTGGCGGCACCGCCGAGGGTCAGATGGAGCTGCTGAACGGCTACGGCTATTCCGAGGAAAGCCTCGGCGTGCCCTTCAAATCCAGCATGGAAGTGGTCGAACTGGGCCGTCTACCCGACGGAATGCCGGTCTATTGTGACAAACACGCCTACGAAGCCGATTTCTACATTCCGTTTAATCGGATCAAACCACATACGGACTTCAAGGCGAAACATGAAAGCGGGCTGATCAAGATGCTCGCAATTGGCATCAGCAAGCACGAAGGGGCCGCAACCTTTCACACGCGCGGGTTCGAGAATTTTCACACCCTTATACCTGCCGCCGCCGAGGTTTTTCTGGCTAAGACCCGGGTTCTGTTCGGTGTCGCCATGGTTGAAAACGCCCATGAAGATCTCAGCCATCTGGAATTTGTTGCCCCAGCAGACTTTTTTAAACGGGACGCAGCCATGCAGGAGATGGCCAAGGCCAACCTTCCGCGCCTGCCCTTGCCCTCGCTGGATATTCTGGTGCTGCATGAAATGGGCAAGAATATCTCGGGCTCGGGAATCGATCCCAATGTAATCGGTCGGCCCGGATCGCGGTTACCGGGCTTTGATGCGCCGCCCATCGAATGTATTGTCACCCTGAACATCACGCCACAATCTCATGGAAACGCCACCGGGCTGGGCTTGTCGGATATCACCACGCATCGTCTGGTCAACCAAGTGAACTGGTCAGCCACCTACGTAAATTGCGCCACCGCAGGCAACATGCCCGCTGCATCACTACCCATGGTCACGGAACACGACCTTCAGGCGTTGCAGATATCGATGCGCTGCTGCCGCTGGAACACACCGGCCGATGTGCGAATGGTCGTGGCACATAACACACTTGAGCTTGAACTGCTTTGGGTATCCGAAGCACTGCTGCCGGAGGTTGCCGCCCATGACGGGCTAGAGCAAATCGGCAACGCCGCACCCTTGCAATTCAATGCAGACAATTTGTTGACGACCGGTTTTCCAGATCGGACCAACCACTAAACCCCCGAAAGGAATTAAAACATGAAAGTTAGTGTCATCGGCGCAGGGCTGATGGGCAAAGGTATTGTCAAAAACCTGCTTGAAGCGGGCAATACCGTCTCCATCACGCAGCACAAAACGCGCGAAACCGTGGACGCTCTGATCGCGCTTGGCGCGACCGAGGCCGCATCAAACGCCGAACTGATCCGCGATGGCGACGTAATCCTGACCTGCCTGCCCACGCTCAGCGCAATCACTGCGGTCTATGCCGGCGAAGGGGGGATTCGGGAACTGGCCCGTCCCGGCACATTGGTCATCGACTGTTCGACGAGCGACCCAACCAACACCCGCAAACTTGCCGGTGAGTTTGCCACCAACGACGTGGCGCTGGTCGATGCGCCGCTGCTGGGCGGGCCGCCGCAGGCCTGGGATGGCGTCATGGGGATCGTCGCGGGGGGCGAGCGCCAGGCGGTCGAGCGTGCCGAGCCGTTGCTTGACGCGATTTCCGGCGCGCTTTTCATAGCTGGGGGGCCCGGTTCCGGGCATACCGTCAAACTGATCAACAACGCCGTGACATTGACCAATTCGGCAATTCTGTATGAAACATTCGCCGTCGCTCAACGCATGGATGTCGATCAGGAAACACTATACAAGGTCCTTGACGCCTCAATGGCCTCCTCCAAGCGTCTGCATGTGATCGCGCCCGCGTTGATCAATGACGACCACACCAAGAATTTCGCGGTATCGGCGGCAACAAAAGACATGAGGCTCTATGATCTTCTCGCAAATTCATCGGGCATTCTGTCGGTGTTGGGCAGCTCTTCCCGTCAGCTGCACGAGATGGTGAACGGCATGGGGTATGGGGTCGAGAATGTCACCCGTATCACAACGGCCCTGATGAAACTGGCACAAGAGAACGACCTGCAGTCGTAGGTCTGACCGTGCTGATCGATTCACATGCCCATATCTGGGACCCCGCCAAGCCGGGCGGGGTTCCCTTCCCGCCACCGGAGTCCCCTATTCACCGCGTGATAGCAACGGCTGATATCCGCCGCCATTTGGACACCTGCAAGTTGACCGCCGCCATTCTTGTCGAGGCGAGCGAACGACATGTGGATAACCTTTGGTGTCTGGAACAAATCGCCGATTGTGACTTCATCCCGGCATATGTCGCCAACCTCAACCCGATGAGCACAGAGTTTAACGCGCAGTTGGATGCATTGACGGGCTATCCCAAGCTGCGCGCGATCCGTCCCCGCCTGCATCCGTGGGAGCAGGCTAGTCTGGCGGGTTTTCTGCCTAGGTTCGGGCGGCTGGCAGAGCTTGGATTGATGATAGAAAACCGGATGGAGTCCGCGTTGATTCCGCTGGCTGACGCCCTGCCGACCCTTCAGATCGTCGTGACGCATTGCGGTCACGTCGATACAGATCAGAGCCCCCTGCCTCCTCGTCAGGTTGAACTTGTGCGCACCCTGGCCGCTCGCAAAAATATCGTGTTTAAGTTTTCAGGACTGATGGATTTATGCACGCAAAAAAGACCGGCGACCTGCGATCCGGACTACTACGCCGCCCTGACGGATCTGCTATGGGACGAACTTGGTCCGGAAAGGCTGATGTTTGGCAGCGACTGGCCGGTGTTGGAAGAAAGCGAGCGCAACTACGCTGATGCATTCGATCTGGCCTACTCACTAATAAACAGCCGGGGTGGAGCGTCTGCTATCGACGCGGTCTTTGGCGACACTGCAGAACACCTTTACCGCCTGTGAAAATGGCCGCGCTTTGTGGGGCGCGGCCTTTCAATCGGGTCTGGCGGCCCCTAAAGCGGGGCATCGGTCCATTTTCCGTCCACCAGACGCATTACACCCAGCGGATTTGCGTTCTGAAGTTCCGGTGGCAAGAACCGGTCAGGCGTGTTCTGATAGCTGATCGGGCGCAGGAAGCGATCAATGGCTCGTTCGCCAACTGAGGTCGTCTGCACGTTGGTGCTGGCTGGGTATGGCCCGCCATGAGACATCGAACCACAAACCTCGACGCCGGTGCCGTAGCCGTTGAAAAGCAAGCGACCAACCTTGTCGTTGATGATCGGAACGATACGCGCCGTCAGCGCATCGTCCGCATCAGCGACGTGAACCGCTGCGGTGAGGTGACCATAGAAGCTTTTGGCAACCTGCACGAGTTCAGCCTCGTCCGTACATTCGATCAGCAGCGTCGAGGGCCCGAAAATCTCGTGCTGCAGGCTTTCGTCGGCCAGAAAGTTCGCGCCTGAGACCTTGAACAGATACACTTGCGCCTGGTTGGCGTTGGCCGCAACATCCGCGCTTTTGGCCATCAGCTCGACATTCGCGTCGTCGCTGCGCTGTGCGTTGCCTGATTTGTAGCTGCCGCTGATCGCCGGGGTCAGCATCGTCTGCGCGGCCTGTGCTGCGATCGCCTCGGATGCTTTTGCAACGAACTGATCGGTGCCCTCGCCCTTGAGGGCGATCAGCAGCCCCGGACTGGTGCAGAACTGACCCGCGCCCATGACCGCCGCCCCAACAAAGGTTTCGGCGATCTGAACGGCCCGTTCATTTAGCGCGCCCGGCAGCAGGAATACCGGGTTCGTCGAGCCCAGCTCGCCATAGAATGGGATCGGCTCAGGGCGGCGATTGGCCGCGTCAAACAATGCCCGTCCGCCGCCAACAGAGCCGGTGAACCCACCTGCCTTGATGCCGGGATGTTCGACCAGAGCGGTGCCCATGGTCCGGCCCGGCCCGTGGATCAGCGAAAAGATCCCCTTGGGCATGTTTAGCGTTTCGGCAGCACGGCGAATGCCCTCGGCCACGATCTCGGATGTTCCGGGATGCGCCGAGTGCGCCTTGACGATGACCGGACAGCCTGCGGCCAGCGCAGAAGCCGTATCCCCACCTGCCGTTGAAAACGCCAGCGGAAAGTTCGAGGCGGCAAATACCACCACGGGTCCCAGCGGAATCTGACTGAGGCGAATGTCGGGTTTGGGCAGAGGGGAACGATCGGGGTCGGCCCGGTCGATGACCGGCCGGGCCCAGTCGCCCCGCCGCAGCAGGGTGGCAAATATGCGAAGTTGACCACAGGTCCGGCCCAACTCGCCGCGCAGGCGCACTTCGGGCAGCCCGGTTTCGGATATGCCGCGCGCCACAATGTCCTCGGTCAGCGCCTCAAGCTCTCTGGCAATGCGATCCAGAAAATCTGCCCGCGCTGATGCGGACAATTGGCGATAGCTTTCAAAGGCGTCTGTAGCTGCGTCCACCGCCGCATCGACGTCGGCCATGACTGCGTTTTGGAACTGCGGCTCGATCGCCGCGTTCTGCGCTGGATCAACGGCATTGAACCCACCATCGCCTTCACTGGCATCTCGCCAGGTGCCCGCGATCAGAAGTTGTCCTGTGACATTCACTGTGATGTCTCCCGATTGTACATGTTGCTGTTATGGCCGCCAGCAAGGGCGGCAGTCCAAAGCTGTTCAGGTCTTGAGCCCCGGCTCTACGAAATCGATTAGCGCGGGCAGGGTTTTGGCGCCGAACCCACTGTCTCGGGCGTCGTTCAGATAAGCGCCTGTGTGCGGGCTGAGCCGTGTGGTCAGCCCCGCCTCTTCCGCCATGATATTGAAATAGTTCAAGTCCTTGGCTGCCAGAGCGATACCGAACCCGAGGGCTTTTTTGTCACCATCCAGGTGATAGCGCATCATCCCGACAAATTGCGGGCTGTTAGCTCCGCCCAGAACCGCCAGTTCAAGCAGCTTTTCCAGATCTGCACCGCTCGCACGCGCCACAGCGCAAACCTCGGATACCACAGCGGCACAACTCAGCGATAAGGCGTTGTTCAAAACCTTGATGCGATGCCCGGCAGACACCTCGCCCGCATGAACGACATTCTCGCAATAGGCGTCAAAAATAGGCTTGACCGCCGCAAAATCCTCATCCGACGCCCCGACCACGCAGTTCAGGCGCCCGACGCGCGCGTCTTCGGGGTTGCGGGTCAGCGGTGCATCGACCAATCGCACGCCTGCCTGTTTGCACACTTCGTGCAGCTTCAGTGTTTCGGCCGGGAACGACGAAGTCGTGTCAATGATAATATTGCCCGTTCCGATATGAGCCACCACACCAATGTCCCCAAGGCAAAGTTCCATTACCTCCACCGAGGAAGGAAGACACAGAATGACTTCGGTCGAGTTGCCGGCCAGTTCGGCAATGGATGAATACGTGACTGCGCCGGCTTCAATGAGTTCGGTGTTTTTTGCCGCCTTACTCTCCAGAAACCCGACTTTTGCACCTTTCTTCAATAGGTTCAGGCACATGCCCGACCCCATGGCGCCAACGCCGAGAAATCCGATATTCTTGCCGTCAAGGGCCGGAACCTTGTCCATGATAATGCCTTTCACGTTGCGCGCGGGTCTTAGTAGATGCGTTGCTCGCTAATCTTGTCGAACACCTTGATGTGACTCAGGTCAAAGCCAAGCGGGATCACCGCATCCTCGACGATCTCTTCGCGGCCGATCGATTTGCACATCAGTTCCTGCCCATCGAAGTTCAAGATACAATAGGTTTCCGCACCGGTCGGCTCGGATACCACCACTGTACCGTTCACGGTGTGGATGTTCGGATCGTCGCTGCCCGCTCTCTGAGGCGTGATGTCGTCAGGACGCAACCCGAGGACAACTGCCTGGCCGTCATTTAGCGCGCGGCCGTTCTTCCGCGGGATTGGTAGGATGAACCCGTCATCCAGCCGGACATGCGTTTGGTCACCGTTCACCTGCACCACACCGGACACAAGGTTCATCGCCGGCGAGCCGATGAATCCTGCCACGAACACATTGGCCGGCTCGTCATACAATTCCTGTGGGGTGCCCATCTGTTCGATGACACCGGCGCGCAACACCACGATCCGGTCCGCCATGGTCATAGCTTCGGTCTGGTCATGAGTGACGTAGACGATCGTGCTTTCGACTTTTTTGTGCAGCTTCTTGATCTCGCCTCGCATGTGGGTGCGCAGCTTGGCGTCCAAGTTCGACAACGGTTCGTCGAACAGGAATACCGATGGGTGCCGTACCACCGCACGCCCCATCGCAACGCGCTGCCGCTGACCACCCGAAAGTGCCTTGGGCAGACGATCCAGCAAATCGTCAAGCCCCAGCATCACCGCTGCCTGTTGCACCCGCTTGTCGATTTCGGCAGCATCCATCTTGGCATTCTTCAACCCAAAGGACAGGTTGTCGCGCACTTTCATATGCGGATAAAGCGCGTAGTTCTGGAACACCATCGCGATATCACGCTTGGACGGCTGCACATCGTTCATCCGCTCGCCGTCGAACAGCAGTTCGCCGCCGGAAATCTCTTCCAGACCCGCAATCATCCGCAGGGTCGTCGACTTGCCACAGCCCGATGGGCCAACCAGACATATGAACTCATTGTGGTCCATCGACAGGTTCATATTGGGAACAACCTCAACCTGCCCGTAGGCCTTCTTCAGGTTCCTGAGTTCGATACGTGCCATTACTTGATTGCTCCATTGGTCAGACCGCTGACAATGTAACGCGTTGCTACCAGCATCAGCATCACGGCGGGGATGGTGGACAGGGTTGCGGCGGCAGCCATCGCGCCGTGCTTCACTTCATATTCCTGCGCGAATTTCGCGATCGCGACAGGAACTGTCTGGGTGGCTTTGGTAGTCAGGGTCAGCGCCGCCTGGAACTCGTTCCAGCTAAAGACAAAGACGATCACCGATGTTGCCATCATGCCAGGCACCACCAGCGGCAGCACGATCTTGCGGAAAATCTCGGCAGGCGTACAACCATCGATCGCCGCCGCCTCTTCCAGCTCTTCCGGCACGTCGCGCATGAACGTCATCATGAGCCACAGCGCCATCGGAAGCAGCAGCACGACATTGACCAGTATCAGCGCAAACAGGGTATTGTTGATCCCGACCTTCACGAACAGGGAATGCCAGGCACCGACCAGCGTCATCGCCGGGGTCATGTTGAAAATCATTGAAAAGATCAGGATAGCGCTGACGGCAAAGATAGGCCATTTATGGCGCCGCAGCGAATGCGCCGCCAGGGTCGCGATACCAACACACAGCACCGTGGCTGAGAACGACACGATCACGCTGTTCAAGAAGTTCGTCAGGTAGGTCGAAGATTTCGAGAACAGCAGTTCCTCGTAATTGCTCCAGACCGGGGCAAAACTAATCCGGCTCATCGCGATGTCGATCTCGCGTTTGAAACCGGACAATGCGATCCAGAGGAATGGAAACAGGATCGCGAAGACTGAGAGCATCAGCCAGGAATGGCGGATGAAGCCGCCCAGGCGTTTTTGTGCCTTAATCGTAAGCATCGGTTTTATCCTTTACTCTGCGCGTAGCGTTGCGCGGCCAAAGAGATGACCACGAGGAGGGCCACGGCGAAAATCACCGCAAAGCTCATGGCCGACCCAAGCCCCACCCGGTTCTCGAAGAAGAACGTCCGGAAGATCGAAAACGCGATCACTTCTGTTGCGGTGCCCGGACCGCCACCTGTCAGAAGGAATATCTCGTCAAAGACCTTGAAAGCCAGAATAATGCGGAACATCAGCGTCACCAGGATCGTCGGTAGCATCAGCGGCAGCGTGATCTTGAACAATTCGCGGAACGGGCCGGTGCCATCTACTTTTGCCGCCTCAAAGACGTCCTCGGGAAGACCCTGAAGCCCGGCCAGCATCAGCAGGAACACAAACGGCGTCCAGTGCCAGACATCGACGATAATGATTGCCGGCATCGCCAGCTTGACCGAACCGGTCCAGTCCAGCGGCTGAAGTCCCAGCCAAATGTTGATCTGGTTCAGCACGCCGAAGTCGAAATCCAGCATCAGCTTCCAGATCGCGCCGATCACGATCCCTGGGATAAGGATCGGCAAAATGAAGATGGTCTTGTAGAACGTACTGCCCCACTTGATCCGGACGACAGCCAGTGCCAGCAGAAAACCCAGAACCATCTGGATCGCAACCGACGTCACCGAGAACACGATTGTGTTCCAGACACCAATGGAAAAGAACGCGTCCTTGGGCAGCCGCTCATAGTTTTCCAGACCCACGGGTGTCCAGGTCGAAACCCCCTCGGCCCATTGTACCGTGTGAAAACTCATGTAGAGAATGTTGGCGACTGGAAGCAGCGCGAGAGCTCCAAAAAACAGGAGCAATGGTGCCAACGAGGTCCATCTCCAAAGCTGTTGATTGTCTTTCATGTCAATCCCCTATCCTCTGCTGTCCGGAGCCGCCAATCTGTGACGGCTCCGAATTTGGCTACAGGTTATTGCAGGTCGGGCAGACGGCCTGTCGGGTATCCCAACTCGTTCATCAGTGCTTCAATGTCCGCGGCGGCCGAATTTAGGGCTTCCTCGTTGCTGATCTCACCAATGATCGCCTTGTTCAGATACAGTTCCAGGATCGGAACAATCTGCGAACCCTGCGGGATCGAGTAAAAAATGTCAGTGACACCCAGGCTGTCCGCCAGCGGCTTCGCCCAGCGATAGGTTACCGGATCACTTTCGCCATATTCCGCCAGAGTATCGGTACGGATCGAGATGCCGCCCAACTCCATATACTTGTCCTGCGCTTCCTTGGTCTGGAACCAGTTCAGGAAGGCTGCCGCTGCCGCCTTGCGATCATCCGGGATGTTGGCAGGTACGTGCCCGATGAAATGCGCCAACGTCGTTGACTGATCGCCATCCGGGCCTTTCGGCAGAACTGCCGTGTTGACCTTGCCCACAACCACTGACTTGTCGGGGTTATCCATCTGGGTCCAGGCCGCGGCAACCAGAACCGCATGGCCGACCTTGCCGGTGGTCATTAGCTGGATCAGCTTACCCTGCGAGATCGAGCCGGGGTTGTTGGGACCCAGCCGGGTGCCGGTATCGGTCCAATAGTTCAGTGCGGCCAGAGCCTCGGGACTGTTGATGGTGACCGAATAGTCGCCGCCGGGCTCATCGGCGAAGATCGAACCGCCATGGCTGCGCAAAAATGGCAGAAAGTTGAAGCTGGCATCTGGCGCGCCCCGGTTGCCCTGATGGCCAATGCCGTAAAACGAGGGCGAATCGTGGAACGCCTCTGCCGCCACTTTCACGTCTTCCCAGGTCTGCGGCGGGTGCTCCAGCCCATGCTCTTCGTACAAATCGGCGCGATAGTACAGAACCTGCACATTTGCGATCAGCGGAATACCCATCAGTTTGCCGGATTCGGCAGAGTTGATCTTGCCCTCAGCGTCCCAATACACGGTTTCCGACAACGCTGGAACGCCCTCTTTTAGCGTGATGCTCGGATCGATATCGGTCAAAGCTTCCAGATAGCCCGCATGATAGAATTCCGGGATCCAGATTGCGTTCGTCGCCAGAATATCGAACTCGCCATCGCCTGCCGATGCTCGCACCGAATTGCGCTGCTTTTCCAGCAGAGCCGGGAACGGGTTGACGTCGAAATTGACCTCGTTGCCGGTGGTCTCTTCGTAATACTCGGCCAGCGCCTCGAAAGGGCCGTACCAGGGCGACTGGTTGATTACTACCGTAATCGGTACGTGCTTGCCGACATCCGCCGCATAGGCGGCAGCCGAGCTTGCCGCCAGCGCAAGCGCCGCTACGGCACCAGTCAGCAGCGACTTCGTGGATTTCAGTTGTGTCATGGATACTCCTCCAGGTTGACAGTCTTTGAATTCGGTTGGATCACCACTTGAACCGGTATTCGGTGATCTGCAGGTACTCCTGATCCGGCAACAGGGTGGTGTCGGGGAAATCGTCGTGGTTCGGGGCGTCCGGGAAGCACTGGGGCTCCAGCGCCACCGCAGCAAATGACTGGTATAGGCGCCCGTCCAACCCGAGCACCGGTAGCGCGAGGTTGATGCCGTCAAAGAACTGTAAGCCGGGCTCGGTCGACCAGATCTCCATCTCGGTGTCAGTGGCCGGTCCGGTCAGACAACCGACACGCTTTACCGTGTCGCGGCGCGCGGTATCGATCACGAAATTAAGGTTGTAGTGGATGTGTTTCCCATCCCGCTCAAAGCGGATCGGGCGCTTGCTGCGAAAATCAAACTCGCTGTCGGCGATCGACCGGATTTCACCGGTCGGGATCAGGCCGTCGCCAAGAACCGTATAGGCTTCGGACGCGACCTCGAACTCATGATCCAGTACAGTGTCTGCCTGATCGAGGTTGAAATAGCAGTGATTGGCCATGTTGATCAACGTCGGCGCGTCGGTTACCGCCCCTAGCCGAATCGAGAATACCCCGTCCTCGCTGAGGCTGTATTCGCAGGTTGCGGTCACATTGCCCGGATAGCCCTCGTCGCCGTCGGGCGAGAACAGCTCAAGCTTCAACCTGTTCTCGTCGTGCTCGGCAATGGTCCAGATCCGGCGCGAAAAGCCTTCGAAGCCGCCATGGGCGTGGTGCCCGTCACGGTTTTGTGCCAGCTGCAGCGCCTTGCCCTGAAAGGTCATTTGCCCTTTGTTGATGCGGTTCGCCGAACGGCCGACGATTGCGCCCAAGTAGGGCGAATGGGCCTCATAATCCCCGATCGAATTCAACCCTAGCGTCACCGGTCGGCCTTGATCGCCGCCAAGCCGCACGTCGCGTACCACCGCGCCCCAGGTCAGTATGCTGGCTGTGATATTCCCACCGCGGATGGCGCACTCCACCACCTCACGGCCATCGGCTGTTGAGCCGAATACCCGTTGATTGTCGCTCATTTTATCCGGTCCTTACATGATCGCGCCGATTTGCCAGGGCACGAACTCGTTGTCGCCCACACCAAGCGCCTCGCTTTTCGTCGGCTCGCCCGAAGCAATGCGCAGAAGCTGGTCGAAAATCTGCTGGCCCAGCTCGTTGACGCTCAGTTCTTGATCGACGACCCGGCCGCAATTGACATCCATATCCGGCTCCATCCGCGCGTACATCGTGCTATTGGTGGCCAGTTTAACCGACGGAACCGGCTTGCAGCCGTAACACGAGCCACGCCCAGTGGTGAAAGCCACCAGATTGGCGCCCGAGGCCACTTCGCCCGTGATCGAAACCGGGTCGAAACCGGGCGAGTCCATAAAGTTCAGGCCCCGTTCGCGCAGTCGCTCACCATATAGCAGCACATCAACCAGCGGAGACGAGCCGCTCTTAGCTACCGCGCCCAGCGACTTTTCGAAAATGGTGCTCAGACCACCAGCCTTGTTACCGGGAGACGGGTTGTTGTTAAATTCGGCATCGTTAATGGCTGTGTAGTGCTGCCACCACTTGATGCGGTCCACCAGCTTGTCCACAACACCTTGATTGGTCGCGCGTTCGATCAGAAGGTTTTCCGCACCCACAATCTCAGGCGTTTCCGCTAGAATGACGCTGCCACCATGCTGCACCAGAATGTCCGAGGCGACACCCAGCGCCGGGTTCGCAGTTATCCCGGAATAGGCATCCGACCCGCCACATTGCAGCGCCAGCGTCAGGTGCTTTGCATCAATTGGCTCGCGCTCGACGCTGTTGACGACCGGTAGCATCTCGTTGATCATTTCGATGCCGCGATTGACGGTAGCTATGGTACCGCCCTCATCCTGCAATGTCATGGCACGTAACAGCGGACCTTCCTCAATATTGGTGTTTTCGAACATCAATCCAATCTGGTTCGCCTCGCAGCCGAGTCCGAACATCAGTACGCCGCCGAAGTTCGGATGTTGAAGATAGCCGCTGAGAACGCGCGTCAGGTTGTCGAACCCATAGCCGTGCCGCGCCATTCCGCAGCCCGAGCCATGGGTGAAGGCCACAACTCCATCCACATTCGGGAAATTGGCTAGTACCTCCTTGGTGAAATGCTTGGCCACGTAATCCGCCGCTGTGGCCGAGCAGTTCACGCTGGTCACGATGCCGATATAGTTACGTGTCCCGTAGCGGCCATTATTGCGGTCATATCCCAAGAAGGTCGCTTGTTTGAACTGCGTCAGCGGCTCAACAAAGACCCGGCTCTTAACGCCGCCCTCTACAGGGGAGGCAAGCCCATCAAGAGTCACGTTATGATCATGCACATGCGCACCGGGAGAGATGGCCTGAGTGGCAAGACCGATAGCCTGATTGTACTTGAGAACTGCCCCTCCCGAGGGAATCTCGAAAACCGCAACTTTGTGACCTGCCGGAATGTCGCTTTGCGCGACAATCCCTTCAGACAAACCCTCGCCTGCTTCAGCGCCGTTGGGCACAATCACCACATTGTCGGAAGCGTGGAGTTTGATGAGTTTTGCAGATTCCACCATCGGTTCACCATGCCTCCTTCAGGATTTCCAGGTATTCTTCTGCGGAGGCGGTCCGGGGATTGGTCAGGTGGCAATGATCTTTCATCGCGCTTTCCGCCACGCCGGGAAGCATCGCTTCAGTAACGCCCAAATAGCGCAACCGCGACGGTAGGCCGATCGCCTGGCTCAACTCCTCCACAGCCTGATCCACATCGTCGCGCGCGAACACCTGGGCAAAAGTGTTCCACTTTTCGCCGATTACTGGTTTGTTGAACCGCAGAACTGCAGGCATCAAGATGGCATTGAGCGTTCCGTGGTGCAGGTTCAGCTCCTTGATTGCTCCCAGTGGGTGCGACAGCGAATGCACGGCACCCAGCCCCTTTTGGAACGCCATTGCACCTTCGAGCGCGGCCATCATCATGTCCCAGCGAGCCTGACGGTCTGAACCGTCCTTAACCGCTGTTTCCAACGCGCCAACGCATTTCATCAGGCCGTCAATGGCGATGGCATCCGCTGGCGCGTTATTTGCCACGCCCATGTAGGTTTCCAGGCAGTGCGACAGCGCGTCCATGCCGGTGGCGGCGGTCAATATCGGCGGAAGGCCCAGTGTCAGTTCGGGGTCACACACCGCAATCGATGGCAGCAGATGAGGGCTGAGAACGCCAAGCTTGCGCCCGTCTTCCATGATCACGACCGAGGCGCGGCCGACTTCGGAACCGGTGCCGGAGGTTGTTGGTATTGCGATCATCGGGCAGATGTTGCCATGAATCTTGGCAACTCCTCCCTCTACTGCAGCGTATTGTGCTAGTGGCAGCTCGTGACCCGTCAGCAGACGAACGCCCTTGGCCAAATCGAGAGGAGAGCCGCCTCCGATCGCAATGATTCCGTCGCAGCCAGCGCGTTTGTATTCAGCTGTCGCTGCAAGAATAGACGCCTCGGTGGGGTTTGAGGGTGTTTCTTCAAACACCGCGAGATCTTCGCCGAATTGATCAGTGACTTTGCGGTGCATGCCCAGTTCGACCAATGCTCTGTCCGTGACAATAAAGGGCGACTTCATGCCGATTTCTTTTGCGAGATCAGCAACTTTCGATACCGCTCCATAGTCGAACTCGATCCTTGTTAAGTAGCTGATCGTTGGCATTTGGTCTCACTTTCAGAAATTTTCAGCATGGATTACTCTCCTTGTCATATAGTAATATATTAATATGTCACTATTGCAAGCCTTTGTTCGTTGCAACCCGAACCGACGGTCTTTAGCCTTGATCCGCACTCAAATCGGCTTTGATGGAATGGACATACCCTGATCTCTCGTCTGGTAGGTTTTGGGAATGCAAGGGCGTTGTTGCAGAACTCTTTCTGCGTAGGATTCACATCGTGAATCCATATGATTATACGAGACCTTGACCCTCTCCCACTGCAGTGGTCCTCCGCTATGTTTAGGAGAACGGAGGAAACACATGGCAAACAAGCGACCGAAGCCGGAAGAGATTGTCACGAAGTTACGGCAGGTTGAGGTTCTGACGGGGCAAGGGATGCCGCGCCGGGATGCAATCCGACAGATTGGCGTGACTGAACAGACGTTCTATCGTTGGAAGAAAAGGTACGGTAGTGTGTGCACGGACCAATTGAAGGAACTGAAGCGTCTGCAGAAAGAGAATGAGCGATTGCGCAAGGCCGTTTCTGATCTGACGCTGGACAAGCTGATATTGGCGGACGCCGCAAAGGGAAATGTATGGTCCGCCCGTGATATGCAATCTCAGATTTCGATGCGCTGAACTGTTGCGTCAATGTATCCGGCCTCCATGTGGAGCGCTCAGCTCCGGGCCTCGGTGGGTATCCGCTGCCGCATATTGCTTGATACTAGCTCGGCCAAAACTGGCCAGTTTCCCTCTTCAGCATCTATGGGTTGCGGATTGTTGCAGCGCCATCTCCTCTCACATCGCACATCATTCTTGAGCCTCAGGCGTACGGTTAGGCCGGAAGCGATCTGTATTCTTTTTCATTGGCCAGAACTGACCAGGCAATTCTCGCCAGTTTGTTTGCTAGCGCTACGGTGGCAACATTCTTATGTGCTCATTGTTCGAGCTCATCGAGCCAGTCTCCGATCCGATGTGCCGAACGGTTCCCATTCAGTTTGAAGCTCCGCGCTCCATGAATGAACATTCGACGCAGGTAAGTGTTTCCGCATTTGATAATGCTGCCCAATCTGGTTTTGCCGCCCGCCGACATCTGCCGGGGCACCAACCCGAGCCAAGCTGCGAAGTCCCGCCCTCTTCTGAAAGCTGACCCGTCTGCGACAGCCGCAATCATAGCTGTGGCAACTAGTGGCCTGCCTCCTGGAACGGTCATAAGGCGTTGGCATGCCGGATCTTTCTTGGCGAGATGTTCTAACTCTTGTGTGAGATTACGAACGGCTGCATCTGTTGACTGCCATTCCGCCCAAAGACCTGAGATCAGAGTGCGCATGGCTTGCGATAGCGCCGTGTTCTCTTGAGCTAAAAGTTCCTGAACCACACCCCGCAACCCGCCGCGCCCTTGGCGCATGGTGATCCCGTGTTCAACCAACAGGCCCCGGATTTGGTTGCTGACAGCAGTGCGACGGCCGACGAGACGATCCCTCATACGATCTACAGCCTGCAATTCCAGTTGCTCTCGTGTCTTGATCGGAACAAACCGCATTGTCGGGCGTTGGACAGCCTCACAGATTGCTTCTGCGTCGAGGAAGTTGTTTTTCTGGGTTCTGAGATACGGCTTCACATACTGCGCCGGCATTAGACGAGCTTCATGGCCCATTTCTGTCAACGTGCGACCGATATAGTGGGCGCTCGCACAGGCTTCCATGCCCACCAGGCACGGTGGCAGGGATCGAAACAAAGCGAAGAGTTGAGGCCTTGTGTACTTGCGCCGCTTAACGATGTTTCCACCGACATCCATGGCGACAACGTGAAGTACGTTCTTGCCGAGATCGACTCCAACAACTGCAAACTCTGACATGGTCCTTTCCTCCCAGTTTGGTTCATGGAGAGGATGACCTGTTTGGTCGCTCTCCGGATTGGGCGGACCATCACATTACTTCTGAGCCCTACTCGCCGCCGCGCCTGTATTGATCGTGTTCGTGCAGAGTTGAATGTCTCAGAACGCCGGGCTTGCCGCGTACTGAGGCAGCACCGATCCACTCAGCGCAAAGTGCCTGTCGGTCGTCCTGATGAAGACCTGTTGGCGGCCGATATGATCGAGCTGACCCGGCAATATGGCCGATACGACTACCGTCGGCGATGTGGTTACGGTGATAGACGACGCAGTGTTTGCCGGTATCATACTGCATGAGTTTTCGTGCAGACGCTGATCCGATTGAAACTCGGAGGGTTTGCTCCAAAGCGTGGATACTGAACCACTACCGACTGGCGTCGGTAGGATCAGCTATATGATTTTCCAGATATTGGAGGACGATGTCTTCGGTGATTGCCCCGTTGGTGGTTGAGAAATACCCCCTGCCCCAGAACCGGCGGCCCCAATAGCGCCTGCGCAACGCAGGAAACTCCCGTTGCACCTTGTGAGACGAACGGCCCTTCATCCTGCGCACCAGATCGGAAATGGCGATTTTCGGCGGCACCGATACGAACATGTGGACATGGTCGGATGACAGCACCCCGCGCAGGATGTCGACCTCGTTCTCGCGACAAACCTGACGAATGATGTCTCGCACCCGCAGGCGCACCCGGCCGGTCAGAACCTTATAGCGGTACTTCGTCGACCAGACGATGTGGTAACGATGATAGAAGACGCAGTGTTTGCCAGCGTCATATTGCATGACCTTACCCTCTGGAAAATGAGCCTCCCGACCGGCTCCGGCTCATTTTCCAGAGGGTAAGGTCATAACACGAACCTTCGCGCTGAAGCAGATCCGACTGGAAGTCGGAGGGTTTCCTCCAATGCGTGGATACTAAACTGCGAATAAGAGTTAACCCATCCCAACACCGCCGCCTCGACGCCGTACGTTGACTGCATCGCGACGGGTTATGAAGCACGATAGCGTTAGAAAAAATGAGATGTACAGAACACCCAATGCAAGGATCACCTCGCCCGGGATCGGCCCAATATCCGCTCGAGAAGTGAATTCCACCAGGTCTCGAACAGGCTGCGGATGAATGAGTAATTTTCCAATGTATGCCGCGGTCTGGATCAGCAGAATCCATAGGTAGTTTCTACGGATGCGCCGACCCATCGCTGTTAGATATCCGACATGATAATCTGGCCGTAAATAGTCATCTGCAAGTGTTTCCTGCCAAGCGCCAAAGTCGTAGCCGTCCCTCCGGAGCATCGGCGCATAGAAGTGCCTTTCCATCCAGCGTGCGCGGGCTCTCCAAACATTGAAATACCTGTATCTACGAGCCTCGAGCGACATGAACAGCCAGACCAGCACCCCGACAATCAGCAATGGCAGCTCTGAAGCCTGTGCTGAAGAAAAGGAGATCGACATCGCAGCGCCAAGGGAAACCACCGACCAGTTTGTGGTGTTGTCTAGACGCGTCCGCCAGATGGTGCTTCGATAGACTTCGCCCCGGTAAAGGTGGGCCAGCGCTCCTATTTCGGCCGCCGTGTAGTGGGTCGGCTCGCGCTCGACCAGTATCTCGTTCATTTTTTTGATCCGCGCTTATGTGAGGGATTATTTCGGGCCGCTAGGTGCAAAATCGGGTTTACTCCGCCATCGACCATCCAAACTCATAAAACCCGAGGGCACAGCGCCCTCAGAAAGTTGGATGCTTCGATCACCGGCTACTCGGCGGCAATCGACACGAGACGATCCTTTATCAGTGCGCCCGCTTCCCTCACGATCCGGTCAACAAGCTCTTTAACTGTCGGAATGTCATAGACAAGTCCGGCCACCATGCCGCAGGACCAGGCACCCGCGTCCATCTGCCCGTCAATCATCACTTTGGGGTAGACCCCCGCGACTTCGTTAGCGATGTCTCCGAATTTGATGTCTTGGCCCAACTCGGCCTCTTTCTCGACAATGCGCTCCACCGCAGCATTGGTCAGCACCCGCTCGGTGTTGCGCAGTGGGCGCATGACCAATCGGGTATCCAACTCGCTGGCCGCAAGGATGGCCTGCTTAACATTCTCATGCACCGGGGCATCCTTTGTGGCCACAAACCGTGTGCCCATATTGATACCCTCGGCCCCCATTGCGAGCGCGCCGACCAGTGAACGCGCGTCGGCCATTCCGCCGGAAGCGACAAAGGGAATCTCAAGCTCGTCAGCCGAACGCGGCAACAGGATCATATTGGGAATGTCATCTTCGCCCGGATGCCCGCCGCATTCGAAGCCGTCAATCGATAACGCATCCACTCCAATGCTCTGTGCCTTGAGCGCATGCCGGACCGTGGTGCATTTGTGAACGACTTTTATCCCGTTGTCCTTTAGCCGTGGCAGCCATTTCTGCGGATTGTTTCCAGCTGTTTCCACGATTTTCACGCCACCATCGATGATCGCCTGAATGTAGCCAGGATAGTCCGGCTGATTGACAATGGGCAGGAAAGTCAGGTTCACGGCGAAGGGTTTGTCCGTCAGATCCTTGCACTTCGCAATCTCATTCGCCAGATCGGCAGGTGAGCGTTGGGTCAAACCCGTGATAGTGCCCATGCCGCCAGCGTTTGATACAGCTGACGCGAGTTCAGCGAACCCAACATAATGCATGCCGCCCTGAATGATCGGGTGTTGAATGCCAAGTAGTTCTGTGATGCGTGTTTTCACAACGATTTCCTCTTTTCAATACGGATTAACCCGCAGTCAGCCATCCACTTTCAGCGCCAACGCGATGCCTTGCCCGCCGCCAATACACATGGTGGCAAGTCCCAGCCCGCCGCCTCGCCGTGTCAACTCGTGGACCAGTTTTACAACGATGATCGCGCCTGTTGCGCCAATCGGGTGACCAAGGGCGATTGCGCCGCCGTTTGGATTTACTTTTTCTGAGTCGAGTTTTAGCGACAGGCTCACTGCAAGAGCCTGGCTGGCAAATGCCTCGTTTGATTCAACAACATCGAAGTCATCAATGTTGAGGCCGGTTTTTTGCAGGAGTTTTTCCACTGCGGTGATTGGGCCGACGCCCATAATTTCGGGATCTACGCCGGAGTGGGCGTAGCCAATGATCTGTGCCATGGGTTTCAGCCCACGAGCCTCTGCCTGCGCTGTCCCCATCAGAACCAGTGCGGCCGCCCCATCATTGATGCCCGACGCGTTGCCCGCGGTAACACTGCCGTCCTTTTGGAAAACAGCCCGCAGTCTACCAAGGTCGTCTTGGGTCATATCTGCACGAAAATGCTCGTCTTTTGTGACTTCAACGGTTTCCCAACGCGCCTTGACCGAAACCGGTACAATTTGACTGTCAAACCGACCCGCCTCCCAGGCCGCCGCAGCGCGGCGATGGCTTTCCACTGCAAAAGCGTCCTGTTCTTCTTTGCTGATGCCCCATTGCGCAGCGACATTTTCTGCCGTGACGCCCATATGACCATTGCCAAATGGATCGGTCAAAGACCCGATCAGCATATCCGTCACCGACATGTCGCCCATTTTGACGCCGTTGCGCACCGCGAACGTGGCGTGAGGTGCTCGGGACATGGATTCTGCTCCGCCCGCAAGAGCCACGTCACAATCGCCAAGCATGATGGATTGAGCGGCTGAAATAATGGCCTGCATCCCGGAGCCACATAACCGATTCAGCGTGAGCGCCGGCGAGGTCGCAGGAACACCCGCCCCCATTGCAGCAACCCGCGACAGGTACATATCCTTGGGTTCGGTATGTATCACGTTTCCGAATACCGAATGCTCGATATCAGAGGCGGTGCATCCTGATTCGAAAATCGCCCGTTTGGATGCAATGCTCGCGAGTTCAGAGGGGGCAACGGCACTCAAGCTGCCACCGAAACCTCCGATGGGAGTGCGTGCACCTGACAGAATTGCTACCGTTCGGTTTCCACGTTCCATGTCTTGAATCTTTCCTGAGATTATAGGTGCGCTGAGGTGTGTGTTGGCTCTGATCCCGCTTTTTCTGTTGCAAAGTCGGCGACCAATTCATTTGGCCCGCGGCTCCATTGAAGAGCAATCTTGGCGCAACGGTCCAATTCAGCTCTGTCGACAATTTGAGCAGCGTGTATTTCTGATACGGGCAGTACGATACCGTGCAAAAGTGTTTGCAGCGCTTGATCGAGATTTGGTGAAAATTTGGCCTCGGTCTCAAGCTCCCACAGTCCTTTGTCTTCGGCCAAACGGCGCAGGCTATTAGCCGGTTGGTAGTCCGGCCCGAGCACAGAGAGGTTGATCATGGCATTCAATGCAATTTCAGGCTTGATGAAGTTCATGACCTCAAATGGTCCGATGGCGCTGCCGACCAACGCGCGACCCAGATCGTTAATCTGCTCGAAGGACCCGTAGCCTCTGTCCACTGCCAACGCAGCAGCATTCAAAAATGGAACAAAAAACCTGTTTATAGCAAAGCCCGGAGTGTCTTTGCATTGCAAAACATCACGATGTGTTTGCCGAAGAAACGTTTCCGCCCGGCGCAGTGAACGATTATCCGATTGAGCACCTTTGATGAGCTCTACAACGGGAGAGGTGTCGGCGGGTGAAAAGAAGTGCATACCAAGAAACCGCTCAGGCGAGATTACGGTTCTCGCGAGATCAGAGACCTGAAGCGCGCTGGTATTCGTAGCAATCACGGCGCTTGGCGTGCAATGCGCGGATATCTCTGGAAGGAGCGCAGATTTTACCGCGAAGTCTTCGAAGACAGCCTCAATCACGATCTCGGCAGATCGTAGCGTCGACATATCGGTGGACAGCGTAATCCGGGAGAGGCATTGCTTAGCCTCAATTGCGTTGACAATCCCTTTTGTTTGTCTGCGCGCAAGCATCCGCTTCAGCCGGTCATTGGACCTTTGCAACGCTGCTTGTGATATATCCACAAGATTGACATTGATCCCGTGGTGCGCAGCGTTCAGAGCAATTCCCGTACCCATGGTTCCGGCACCGACAATTGCAAGATTAACCACTTGGGTCATTTCGGCTATCATGCTCAACGCCCCTTAAATTCCGGTGGACGTTTTTCCAGAAAGGCGTTCGCACCCTCCTGAAAATCCTCGGTGGCAAACATCAGTTGCGTGCCTCGGCGTTCCAGTGCAAGCCCGACATCTAAGGGCGCTTCAACCCCTGCTAGAGTGACTTCTTTTATTTGTCGGACGGCGATGGGCGGCAAGGCCGCGATGCGTTGGGCAAGGGTATGAGCAGACTCCAGAACCTTTTCATCCGGGACCACGTCACTAATAATTCCCAGATCACAGGCTTGCTGAGCGGGAATAAAGTCACCCGTCAACAAGTAACGCATCGCCTGCGCTTTCCCTGCTGCGCGCACCAATCTTTGCGTACCACCGCCGCCGGGGATCAGGCCCAGGCGCACTTCCGGGCAGGCGAATTGCGCGCTTTCGCCGGCGATGATGATGTCAGCATGCATGGCGAGTTCAAATCCGCCACCCAAAGCATAGCCATTTACGGCTGAGATTAACGGTTTGGGGAATTTCGCTATCACCTGCCAATGCCGTTCGATTTCGCGCAAAATGATATCGACGGGCGTGGATGCAACCATCTCCTTAATGTCCGCCCCAGCAGCAAAAAATTTTTTGCCGCCAGAGAGAACGACACAGTGCACCGCATCGTCTGTGGACATGGCGTTGAACGCATCCGTCAGTGCATAGCGCATATCCATGGACAGCGCATTTCGGGCTTCCGAACGATTTAAGGTCAGGGTTGCAACGCCGTTGTCATCGACGGATTTCAGTAAAAGGGACATATTTCCTCCGGCAAGGCCGCTTCATTCAGCCAAGGCATCGTAGATTTCGGGATTCAATAGGGTCGAGGTAAACGCCTCGCCCATTCCATTTTGAATTGCTGTGTCCAGAAATGCAGCGGCGGCACAGGCCGTTGGGCTTCCATGGCCCGTCAGTGCCAAGGATAGTTCCTCGGCATATTTTAGATCTTTCCGGGCGTTGGCAATTGAAAAGCCGCCGTGGTGATATTCCCCACGCAGGGTGGGTGGGACCATTTTTTCAAGGATGGCCGACTGTGCTGCGCCGTTGCCGAAAGCCTCAAGTAGGTTCTTCTGATCAAGCCCGGCGCGCCTGGCCATTGCAAATGCCTGGATAACCAGCGCGGACGTTCCCTGAGAAACGAAGTTGTTAAGAATTTTGGCGGTGTTTCCTGCTCCGGCGTCACCCATCCTGATCGTTGCTTTGGAATAGATATCAGTGACGTTTGACACCCGTAGCAGCTCATCAGCCAAACAGCCGACCACAGACACGAGCTTACCACTGCGCGCTTGAGCGGCCCCGCCGATTAGGCTGGCATCAGCAAAAACAACCCCTTTTTCACGGCATTGCGCGTGCAAACGTTTTGACGTCTCAGGGCGAGAGGATGTCGCGTCAACCCAAACCTGCCCCGATCTCAACGCCGGTAAAAGCGCTCGGGACACCGTTTCGACCACGTCCGCATTCGGCAAGCAAGTCACGACCGAGTCGCTTTCATCCACAAGGGCGCTGACCGAATCGTAGACCCGAGCACCTGTTGAACTAAGTGACTCTTTGCTCTTTTCGCTGCGCGCATAGCCTAACACCTGATGTCCGACATCGCGTGCCCGATGGAGCATCCCGCCACCCATATTGCCAGTTCCAATAATACCGAGACGCACAATTTACTCCGTTCGCCATTGGGAATGCGCGCACCGGCGATCCCTTCTTCTTTCCGCTTTTAGCAATCGATCTTGCTATTGCACAAGTTTTTTTTCGTTTATCGGTAAATTTTCTATTATTGACAAAATATGAGCAATGCGTTTTGTTAGAGCCACGAACGAGAGGAATTAGTGCGTGATGACAACTTCACCCAATCAACCAGACGCTCCGCTTGTCGGCCTGAAGGTTCTGGACATTGCAACCATCATTGCTGCACCATTTGCAGCCGCCTTGCTCGCCGACTACGGCGCGGACGTTTTGAAGGTTGAACTGCCCGGCAATGGGGACGGCGCTCGGGACTTCCCTCCTTTCAAGGATGGGAAATCCCTTTGGTGGAAGGTCATTAACCGCAACAAAAAGTTTATGACCCTGGACCTCCGCAAAGAGCGCGGAGCTGAAATTTTGAAACAGCTGATCGCCGAGCACGACGTTCTGATCGAGAACTTCCGCCCCGGCACGTTGGAGCGTTGGGGGCTGACCCGCGACGTTCTGTGGGAAATCAATCCGCGCCTGGTGATTCTCCGGGCCACCGGATTCGGTCAGGACGGCCCCTATAGCAAACGGCCCGGATTCGCGCGTTTGTTCGAGGCGATGGGCGGGCTGACCTACATCACGGGTCAACCGAGTGGAGAGCCGATGCACTCTGGTTACCCTCTGGGCGATGCCATTGGCGGCATGTTCGGCGCCGTTGGCGTCCTGACCGCACTGCTTGCGCTCAATAACGATCCCGACCGCAAGGGCGAGGAAATTGACCTGTCTATGCTCGAGGCGATTCTGAAGCTGGTCGAATTTCTACCGATTGAATTCGACCAGACCGGCGTTGTCCGCGAACGGTCCGGCAATCGCAGCCAGTATTCGGCTCCGGCGGCGGTCTATCAAACCGGCGATGGAAAATGGGTGTCCCTGTCGGGCAGCACCGATACGCTCTTTGCGTGCAACTGCCGCTCTATTGGGCGCGAAGATCTGATCACCGATCCGCGGTTTGATTCCAACGCCGCCCGTTGCGACTATTCCGACGAGCTGAACGGTATCTTCGAAGACTGGTTCGGCACGCATTCCCTAGACGAGGCGCGCGCACGTTTCGAGGAGTATGGCGGCACACTGGCCCCCATCTATTCAGCAGATCAAATATTTGAGGACCCTCACATCATTGCCCGCCAAGCCATCACGCCTGTCGCAGACGAGGACTTCGGTGAGGTACGAATTCAAAATGTCGTGCCACGCTTTCGCAATCACCCAACACGCCATCGTCACTCGGCAAAATGTCTGGGTGCGGACACGGATGCAATCCTGAAATCTATCGGCAAGTCAGCTGAAGAAATCAAAGAGTTGAGGAGCAATGGCATTGTCTGACAATATTGCAGATATCGGCTATGTGCGCGCCATGCGCGTGCACGATCTCACGGGTCCGGATGACATGCGTCTGGATCAGGTCGCCCCCCAGAGTCCCACCGCGAATGAGGTCCGGGTCCGGGTCTACGCGGCGGCGGTCAATTTCCCGGATTTGCTGATGACAAAGGGGGAATATCAATTTAAACCGGAGCCCCCATTTTCACCGGGTCTTGAGGTCTCTGGCGAGGTGCTGGAATGCGGACCGGATGTCGAGGGGTATGCGCCGGGCGACCGCGTCATCGCCCGAACGCTGACCTTGTTTCCCGGTTTCATCGAAGAAGTTGTGATCCCTGAAGACTATCTTTTCCATATCCCGGACGCGATGGATTACGACAGCGCTGCGGCACTCTTCATTACATATCATACCTCCTACAACGCCCTGATTGAAAAGGCACAGTTGCAGAAAGGCGAAACTCTTGTGGTACACGGTGCCGCGGGCGGGGTTGGTCTGGCTGCGGTGCAAATCGGGCTTGCGGTTGGCGCGCGCGTCATCGCAACTGCCGGATCGGATGAAAAAGCCGAGTTTCTGAAACGCGAAGGCGTTCACGAGGTTATCAATTATAGTACCGAAGACATTCGCACGCGGATCAAGGAACTGACCGACGGTGTCGGTTGTGATGTGGTGCTTGATCCTGTGGGTGGTGCGGCCTTCAAGGCTTCGGTTCGCAGCCTTGCGCCCGGCGGACGGCTTCTGGTTGTCGGCTTTACCTCCGGTGGCATCGAAACTGTTCCAGCCAACATCATCCTGATCAAGGAGATATCGGTGATCGGGATACGCGCCGGTGAACACTGCAAACGACACCCGAATGCGATGCATAAGGCGGTGAGCCAATTGCTGGAATGGTATCGCGAAGGAAAAATAGCCCCGCGGATCGCCAAATCCTTTCCGCTGGAGCGTACTGCCGACGCAGTCAAGGCGCTGCAGGATCGCAGTGTTGTCGGCAAGGTCATCGTAGAAATGCAGTGACTACCAAAGAAAAAGACCAACATCAAAGGAGGAAGAAGATGAAATTTACCACTCGAATGCTATCGCTGGCCGGTTGCCTGGCGGTGACCGCAACATTGGCTGTGGCTGAGGATTGGCCAAGTGAACCAATTCACATCATTGTGCCTTATGCAGCTGGTGGCGGAACCGACACCACTATTCGTATGCTTGTGCCTAAAGTGTCCGGAATTCTTGGCGAAACCGTTGTTGTTGAAAACAAGCCCGGTGGGGCAACGATCATCGCGACCCAAGCCGTTCAGCAAGCTGAACCAAATGGCTACACGGTTGGTGCAGCGGCGGCACCATTCACCCTGAATACCGCCCTCGGTAAGGAGACACCATACAATCCGCTGACAGATTTTGAGCATATCATCAAGCTTGTGGATATGCCGATCTGCGTCATCGTGAATCCGGCGCACCCTGCTCAGAACTTCGACGAGTTTGTTGAATGGGCGAAGGCTGAATCCGATCCGGTACTCTACGCCTCTCCGGGTGTCGGAAGTATGCCGCACCTTTGGGCAGAAGCGCTCGCAGCAAATCTAGGCTTCAAGGTTGAACATGTAGGCTACAAGGGCTCGGCCCCGGCGCTGGTCGATGTTCTGGCCGGCAACATCCTGGTTCTGTTTGACGGGTACAGCCCAAGCTGCCGTCAGGCGAAGGACAATGAACTGCGTATCCTCGTAAACGGTTGGCATGAGCGCACACCTCAGCTTCCAGACACGCCAACTGCGATTGAGCTCGGTTACGACGTGCCACGCGGCTCAGCAAACTTCGGTATCTATGCACCGAAAGGTACACCGCAGGATATTCAGCAAAAGCTGAATGACGCCTTCCAGGCTGCGCTGGATGATCCGGAGGTTCAGGGCCGTTTGGCAGAAAATGGCTTGTTGCCAGCTGGCGGTTCGGGCGCTGATTACAACGCCTTCCTGACCGAAACGATCAATCGCTTCACCAAGGTGGTGAACGACGCGGGCATTACGGTCAACTGACCGGTTTGCCTGGCGGAGGTGTACTCCCCACCTCCGCCAACTTTTTGAATTAATGCACGGTGAAACGAACAATGAAGTTTGAGCACTCTCAGAAGACAGCGGATCATGCATCCAGAACCCACGAGTTCTTTGAAGCTCGAATTCTGCCGCGCAATCGGGAGTGGAACAAACATGCGCGCGCTCACGGTGCCGAACCGAATTGGATGGCGTCGCTCCGGCGCGAGGCGCGCGACGCAGGCCTTTGGGCGCATCCGGTTCTGCCAAACCCATATTCAGAAAAACTTAATAATCTGGAATTCTCAGCTTGTGCCGAAATCATGGGTCGGCTGCCGTGGGCCCCGGCGGTCTTCAATTGTCAACCCCCCGATTTGCCCAACATGATCATGCTCAGCGAAGCCGCCAATTCCAAACAGAAGGAAGAATGGCTGAACCCCCTACTCACCGGCGACATCCGCTCAGCCTTTGCAATGACCGAACCAGACGTGGCCTCGTCTGATGCGCGGAATATTTCGCTTAGGATTATTAAGGTTGATCAAGGATACCTGCTGAATGGTCGCAAGTGGTATATTTCCGGCGCAGGACACCAAGACTGCGAGCTGCTGATTGTCATCGGTGCTCTGGAAGGTGCGGGCTCGCGGAGACATTGCTGTTTGCTCGTCCCGGCGAAGGCGGACGGGGTCACAGTTGTCCGAAAACAAGGCTTTATGGGGTGGGAAGACCATTGTGCCCCGATTGCCGAGCTGACATTTGAGAACGTTCTCGTGAATAAAAGCGCGCTTGTCGGTGCCGAGGGAGAGGGATTTTCCGTCGCCCAATGCCGCTTGGGGCCCGCGCGCATTCAGCACGCAATGCGCGCCATCGGTCTTGGAGAAACACTGATAGAGTTGATGGTCGCGCGCAGCGCAGGACGCGCTGCATTCGGACGCCAGATCAGCGAATTCGATACGGTGCAAGGGTGGATTGCCCAATCCCGTGTCAAACTCGAACAATCACGGCTTCTGGTCCAAAAGGCGGCATGGAAACTGGACAGGGAAGATCATTCTTCGGTCTGGAAAGACGTCTCTTACGCAAAGATTGCCGTTGCCCAATCCGTGCATTGGATCGCGGATCACGCGCTGCAATGTTTCGGTGCCGCCGGAGGAAGCGAGGATTGGCCGATACATGGTGCCTTGGCTTGGGCACGGGCCTTCAGAGTATTTGATGGGCCTGACGAGGTACATTTGCGTCAGATCTACAAAGCAGAAAGCAAATCGGAGAACCCAGACGTTCTATTCGAATACGGATTGGCCTGAACGGCTAAGGGAGGAAGAAATGGCAGTTTTTGGAGTTTTTGGCCGCGCCAATTTGATATCAGGGTTGATTGTCGCCGGTGTAGGGGCAACGACAATTTTAGTTGCTCAAACCTATCCATTGGGGTCAGCTACGCGCATGGGACCTGGGTACTACCCAACCATCCTTGGGATCCTGTTAATGTTCTTGGGAACCCTCATCATTTTATTCGACAGTCGAAGATCCGTCGGATCAGGGCTTCCAAGTGCTGATTGGCACAGTCTGACCATGATCTTGGCTGGTGTCGGCATCTTTGCAGCGCTTATCGAAACCGCCGGATTGGCACCGGCAATCCTCGCATGCATCTTTGTTAGTGCGCAGGCAGATAAGGAACTAACTCTAAAGGAAACATCGCTGCTGGCGCTCGCAGTTACCTTAGGCTGCATTTTGATTTTCGACTTCGCACTTGGAATGCCCGTTGATGTTGTACGGGGGATTATCTGATGGATGTCGTTAACAATCTCATTCTTGGGTTTTCTGTCGCCCTATCCTGGACGGCCCTCTACTATTGTTTAGTCGGAGTCACGCTTGGCACGCTTGTTGGCGTATTACCGGGAGTTGGCACACTTGCGGCCGTTGCGCTTCTGATGCCGCTGACCTTCGAACTCGAGCCTACCATCGCCCTCATTATGTTGGCTGGAATTTACTATGGCGCGGCTTACGGCGGTTCCACAGCTTCAATCCTGCTTAACCTTCCGGGCACCGCAAATACTGCTGTGTCAGCCTTCGAGGGATATCCGATGGCAAAGTCGGGTCGCGCTGGCGTTGCATTGTTCATGACCACAATCGCTTCGTTTGCAGGCAGTATATTCGGCCTCATCATCCTTATGTTTTTTGCACCACAGCTTGCGAAAGTGGCTTTGAAGTTTGGTTCACCGGAATACTTCTCGTTGATGGTCCTCGGCTTGTTAGCGGCGTCGCTTTTGTCCGCAAAAAGTCCCTCCAAAGCCTTATCCATGGTGGTATTCGGCCTGCTGATCGGTAGCGTCGGCACCGATCCAAACTCAGGCTTCATCCGGTTCTCCTTTGGTGTACCGAGCCTATTTGAAGGGTTTAGCCTCGTGGCCGTGGTCCTGGGGCTGTTTGGCATGCACGAGGTGATCTCGAATGCGGGTCACATGCGCTCTGCTTCGATAAATTCAAAAGATATCACCCTCCGCTCGCTGATGCCTACCCGTCAGGATTGGAAGGATTCCTTTAAACCGATGGCGCGTGGCGGAGGGCTCGGCGCCTTCTTTGGCGCATTGCCTGGTACCGGTGGTGCCGTTGCAACATTCGTGAGCTATGCAACGGAACGCAAGCTCGCCAAAAATCCTGAAAGATTTGGAAATGGTGCGATTGAAGGACTCGTCGGCCCCGAGACCTCTAACAATGCCGCCATTCAAACGGCATTCATTCCGACATTGACCTTGGGGATTCCAGGCGATGTCGTAATGGCGCTGATCCTGGCAACACTTATCATCCACGGCATTCAGCCTGGTCCGGCAATGATCCCTCAGAATCCTGCCCTGTTCTGGGGCCTGGCAGCCAGCTTCTTTGTTGGCAACATCATGCTGCTTGTTCTGAACATTCCAATGATCGGCGTTTGGGTACGGCTTCTCACCATTCCCTACAAATACCTGTTCCCAACGATCATCGTTTTTGTTTGCATCGGCGTCTATTCAATCAACAGCTCTACGTTCGATGTTTGGCTGGTCGCCGGGTTCTCGCTGCTTGGCTACTTTATGGTGAAATTCGGCTTTGAACCGGCCCCGGTTCTCTTGGGTATGATCTTAGGTCCGATGCTGGAAGAACACCTACGCCGCTCAATGCTGATTTCACGCGGTGATCCAATGGTCTTCATCGACAGGCCAATTAGCGCAATTTTCCTGATACTGACACTTTCCCTGATATCGATATTTGCTTGGAGTGGGTATCGAAAACGGGCTAAGGGGAGGGCCTGACACAGCCAATACCCGGAGACCCGCTCATGTCGAGTGAATCGTATCAACTCAAAACCCTGCTCAAGGCCATGCAAGTTTTACAATTACTGGAAAAATCGCGAATGCCCATGTCCCTGACCGAGATATCGAACGCACTCGGCATGCAAAACTCGATTGTATTCCGGATTCTCAAGACCCTCGAAAGCGCCGCCTACATCGGCATAAAAGGCGATGGGAAACAGTATGAAGTTATTAATCGCGGGGACAACCTGGTTGCCGCTAAACAGATGCTGAATATCCTCGACCATTTACCGGAAAATGTCGGCCAGACCATGTCGGATGACGAGCTGTCGAACGCATCGGGTTGGGACTGTTCCGCGGACAACGGCCTTATGGAGCTGATGGAAAGAGAAGGCCTCATCCAGCTTACAGAAGATCGAAAGTGGAGCCGCTCCCCTAAAATCCTGAGATTTGCCAAACCGTTCCTCACAAGCGATCTGATCTCTTCAACAGATGAACTGGTCCGCACCGTCCATCGTGAAACTAACGAAAGCGTCGGGGTATTTTCAAATTTGGTTAGTCGGCAGGTTCTGGTCTCGCATCTGGAATCCAATCAGGCGGTAAAGCTGTCGCTCCAAATTGGATCTGAATTCTCGTTGTTCCGGGGTGCAGCTGGCAAAGCCTCCCTCGCGGCAATGACTGACGACGAAATTCGGGGGCTTGCCGAGATGGCCAATCCTGAAGACGTGCCCGACATGGGCAAGCTGATGAAAGAAATCACCGGGTTCAGAGAGCGGGGATTTGCCATTTCAGTTGGTGAACGCCTTCCGGACTCCGCAGCGGTAGCCTGCGCACTTTGCGACACAAGCGGTGCGGTTCGCGGTGCCATCATTGTCCAGTTTCCGGCTTTCCGGGTCTCGCGTGAAGGCATGATGGAAATCGGCGAATATTTGGCAAAGCAAGTCTCGGATTTCAACTTACTACCCACCCAATCAACCGACCCGGATGCCGAAAGCTCCGGGCCCTCATAACAGGAAAAAAGATGCTCAGAGACGAAGCCAAACTTGAAAACCTCCTCAACGAAGTTCGCGATTGGGTCAAAGAGGTCGCAATTCCCAATGAGGACCGCGTCGCCAATGAAGACAGGGTGCCTGACGAGATCGTCGATCAGATGCGCCAGAAAGGCTTCTTTGGCTGGAGCGTACCGGAAGAGTTTGGCGGGTCGGGACTGACTGGGGAGGAGTTGGTCGCGGCCGCTCTTGAATTGTCTCAGTGTTCGCCAGCATTTCGCGCGCGCGTCGGAACAAATACGGGGATCGGCTCAGGGGCGGTAATTGTCGCCGGAACCGAAGAGCAAAAGGCAATATACCTTCCCAAAATCGCGAGCGGTCAAATGACCGGTTGTTTCGCCCTGACAGAACCAGATGCCGGTTCTGAGGCCACAAACATCAAGACAACCGCCGAACGCGATGGCGATGACTATGTGTTGAACGGGTCGAAATGTTACATCACCAACGCGCCTATCGCCGATCTGTTTACGGTTTTTGCCCGCAGCGATCCAAATACTAAGGGCTCCAAGGGCATCAGCGCCTTTTTGGTAGAAAAAGGTACCCCGGGCCTGCGTGCCGGATCGCCTTATAAAAAAATGGGCCAGGCAGGGTCGCCGGTGTCGGATGTGTACTTTGAGAATTGCCGCGTCCCCGCATCGGCACTGCTCGGAGGCGAAGAAAACACGGCGTTCAGTGTTGCGATGAAAGTGCTGAACAAACAGCGTCTGCACCTATCGGCCCTTTGCATTGGGCCGGCGATCCGGATGCTGGATGAAATGGTGGCGCATGCTTCCAAACGGGTCCAATTCGGCAAGCCGATTGCAGAATACCAGCTGGTGCAGGCCATGATTGCCGACAGCAAGACCGAAATACTTGCGGCAACTGAACTGGTGAAATCAACCGCACGTCTCTGGGATCAGGGTATCGATACTCGGATGGAAGGCTCTGCCTGCAAGTATTTCGCGTCCGAAATGTGCAGCCGCGTGGCCGACCGCGCTGTGCAGATATTCGGAGGCGCTGGGTTTGTGGCCGATCACAGCTGTATTGAACGCTTCTACCGGGACACTCGGCTGTTCCGTATCTATGAAGGCACCAGTCAGATTCACCAGCTGACGATTGCCAAGCAGGTTCTCGCCAGGGCTGCGTGACATGTCCTTTACAGATCGTATGTTCGATCCGAGGTCCGTCGCCGTCATCGGGGCGTCCCCGCGCCCCGGAACGGTTGGTCAGCAGGTTGTTGAAAACCTGATGAACAGCGACTTCACCGGATCACTTTACCCAGTAAACCCCTCGGCGTCCGAAGTTTTGGGGCTACGGGCCTATGGGGACATTGCCTGCCTGCCGGAGGTTCCAGACCTCGCGGTGCTGGCAATTCCGGCCTCAGCTTGTGCTGACGCTCTCGAACAGGCGGGTCGCGCAGGTATTCCCAATGTCATTGTGCTGAGTTCCGGCTTTTCGGAAGTTGGCCAGGCTGGGAAGGATCTGCAGATTGCTTTGACGCGGATCGCAAGACGTCACGGCATAGGCCTGATCGGTCCAAATTGTCAGGGCCTTATGAACATGGCGCACGGTGTCCGCATCGGCTTTGGAACACCTTATTCTCTGTCTTACAAGGTGGGGAAAGTCGGCGTCATCTCGCAATCAGGCGCGTTCGGAAATTCGATACTGCTTGAGTTGGACCGGGCTGGAATCGGCGTTTCGAAGTATATCTCGACCGGGAATGAGGCCGGGCTCAAAAGCACCGAAGTGCTGGAGCAGTATCTGTCCGATCCATCGATTTCCACTGTGGCCATGTATATTGAGGGTCTTCACGATCTCGATCGTTTTGGCGAATTGGCCCGGAGCTTCCGCACCCAGGGCAAACAGATCCTGCTGTGGAAAGTCGGGAATAGCGCGGCTGGTGCTCGCGCAGCCACGCGGCATACTGCCAATCTGTGTATTGAAACGCAATTTGAACCTGCGCGGTTCGCAGCCGACGGCGTCATTGCCATTTCAGACATCGATCATCTGGTAGACGCTGCCCGTGCTCTTGGTACTGAAAGAAAGCTGCTGTCCAACTATGTGGCCATTGCCTCGGTTTCCGGCGGTGTCGGTATCGAGATGGCCGATCAATGTGCAGCGCACGGGCTAAACGTCTCGCGCCTTAGCAACGATACCGAAGCAGCGCTGACTGAAACGCTTCCTGAATTTGCCAGCCTGCAAAACCCTGTTGATCTGACCGGAACGGCATTCACCAGCCCCGAAGCCATCCAGGACGCCCTTCTGGCAATCGCCCGGGATCGGGGCATCGGAGGCCTTCTTGTTGGGCTGGCCGCGGTGTCGGGCCAGGCCGCCTCTTTGGCCGCCCGGACCATTGCAAACATTTCCGCCAAAACAGACCTTCCGATCATGGTTGCCAGCAATGCCCCGCGATCGCTCGCTGCCGACGCCTATTCCATCTTTGAATCCACTAAAATTCCAGTTTTCCGCAATCCTGCCCGCTGTGTCCGCGCACTTAAGACGCTGCAAACAGCGGGTTAGCACCCACCGGATTCCGCTTGGCTCAATTTAGGAACCGGTAACCGTTCCGGAGACTTCTTGAAAGGAAAGAGATGTCCTACTCAACACTTAAATACGACACCGCCGAGAAGATAGCGATTATCACGTTGTCCCGGCCCGAAAAGCTGAATGCATTCACCATTGAGATGGGGCAAGAGATTGTTCAAGCCCTGGATGAGGCGGATCAGGATGACGCGGTACGCGCAGTGATTTTTACGGGCGAGGGACCCGCCTATTGTGCAGGCATGGACCTCGGCGTGGGCGGCAACGTGTTTGGCCTCGATGAAAGCGTCGACCCACTTGGGCCCGAAGCCGCAAAAATACGCGATTCCGGGGGCTTTGTTACCCTGCGCCTCTTTCGCATGACCAAACCCGTCATCGCCGCCGTTAATGGGGCTGCTGTAGGTATCGGCGCGACGATGACGCTGCCCATGGACGCGCGGATCATTTCTACCAAAGCACGAGTTGGCTTCGTCTTTTCCCGCGTAGGCATCTGCACCGAGGCCTGTTCAAGTTGGTTCCTGCCACGACTTGTTAGCATGAGCACCGCGCTGGACTGGACAATGTCGGGAGAAATTCTGCGCTCCGACGCCCTATCCAATGCAGGCTATGCGCAAAAGGTCTCGGAACCGGATAGCCTGATTGACGACGCAATCGCCTTGGCAGGGCGCTTTACCTCCGAAACCTCACCGCTCTCGGTTGCCGCCAACCGCCAGTTGCTTTGGCGCATGAGCGGAGCTGCGCACCCGATGGAGGCCCATCAGCTCGACAGTCGGCTGATGCTGGAGCTCAGCATGTCGGACGGCAAGGAAGGGGTCGCGGCATTCAACCAGAAACGCTCTCCGGAATTTCCACAGGGTCTAAACGGACGCCTACCACGCAGTCTCGAATGGTCTGCCGAGCCTGACTTTCGGTGAGCACTCAGTGCGGCTCATACCGGGCCGCACTATCAAATCCACAACGCAGGAGCAAACGCTCATGCCAGTCCTAAAGAACAAACCACGCAACCTTTCTGAACTGGCCCAATTCATCGGGCAGGAAATCGCAGTATCAGATTGGTTGGACATCAGCCAACAGCGCGTCAATGACTTTGCAGCCTGTACCGACGATGACCAATGGTTGCATACCGATCCTGAGCGAGCCCGACATTCGAGCCCCTTCGGCGAAACGATCGCCCACGGCTATTTGACACTGTCGCTGCTCACCAAGTTGCAAAGCGATGCAAACGCTTGGCCCTCTGATGCCGAAGCTACGATCAACTACGGCATTGAAGACGTGCGGTTTATCGCACCGGTCAGTACCGGGGGGCGCATCCGGAACCGTGCGACACTGCAATCTCTGAAAGCCAAATCCGAAAACAGTTGGATCATGGCGCTTCATAATACAGTCGAGATCGAGGGCCAGACCAAACCAGCCCTCGTCGCCACCAGCCTGTTGTTAGTCATGGGAGGCAAGGACTAAGATGGATCCGAAACAAATTTCATTTATGAGCGTGCAATATCAGGGGCTGATGAGCCGGGCTCTGGTGTTGCTCGGCCGTGTTACAGCTCAGTCCCTGCCACGGGCGACCGGTCAAGAGTTCTCGGTGTTCGATGCCAACTCTATTGCAGCAAGCTTTTATCGCGGCGGATTGGAGCTTTTGAACGAACCGAGAAGACTGGCGGAAGTTCAGAGAGCTTATTTCCAGTCGATGACCGAACACTTCACTACATTGATGAGCGGAAGCTCAGTCGCACCAGACCGGCGGTTTAAGGACGCAAGTTGGGAAAGTGACATCACATCCCGCTTTCTTCGCGATGCCTATTTATCATTCGAAAGATCCGCGAACGATATCCTCCAGTCGCTACCTGCCTCGTCCAAGGACGCTTTTCGCATCTCGTTTTACGTTAGACAGATCATCAGCGCCCTGTCTCCATCAAATTTCTTTGCAACCAACCCTCAGGCCAGAAATCTATTCATAGAAACCGACGGTCAAAGCCTGCTGAATGGGCTATCAAATTTGCTCGACGATCTGGAGCGAGGCGAAGGGCGACTGGATATCACAACCAACAGTTCCCAGGCATTCGAGGTCGGAAAAAATCTGGCTACCACTCCGGGCAAGGTCGTCTTTCAAAATGACATGATGCAGTTGATCCAATACGAGCCCCTGACAGACAAGCAACACAGTCGACCCATGTTGTTTGTCCCAGCCTGGATCAATAAATTCTACATTCTCGACCTGACCCCCAAAAACAGCCTGGTGCGGTATATGCTTGAACAGGGGCACACGATCTTTGTGATCAGCTGGGTAAATCCGGGTCCGGAACACGCAGATAAAGGGTTCGAGAATTATCTGAACGAAGGTCCACTTGCTGCTCTCGACACTGTTGAACAGATAACCGGCGCAGACAAAGTAAACGTCATGGGATTTTGCATTGGCGGGATTCTTGTCATGGCAATGCTTGCCTATCTCGAAACCTGCAAGGAAGATCGAATTGGCACGGCGACAACCTTGGCGTCGATGATTGACTTTAGCGAGGTAGGCGACATCGGCGTCTTTATTGACCGGGATCGGCTGACGGCGTTGCGCGAACACATGGCCGACAAGGGATATCTGGAAGAACATCATCTACAGGAAATGTTCTCCACGATCCGTGAGAAAGATCTGATTTGGTCGTTCCACGTTTCCAACTATCTGCTCGGTAAGAAACCTCCGGCATTCGACTTGCTTTATTGGAACGCGGATTCGACCCGGCTGCCCGCACGTATGCTTGAGTGGTATATCGAGAAAATCTACATCGAAAACCGCTTACTGCAGCCCAACGGTTTGGAATTGAACAGCAAAAAAATCGACCTATCAAAGATCAAAGTACCTTTCTATGCATTGGCGGCGAAGGAAGATCATATTTCGCTTTGGACATCGGTTTTCCCTGCCACGGAGATCATCAGTGACAACGTTACTTTCGTGCTTGCGGGATCAGGTCATATCGCCGGCGTAATCAATCCACCCCGGGACAAACCGAAATACTACTACCGCCACAGCGGTACGTTGGGCGAAGGCGCTGATGCATGGTTAGCATCCTCTGAAAAGGTCGACGGTTCTTGGTGGCCACATTGGGTCAACTGGCTACGGCAATATGAAAGTGATGCAAAAGTCCCAGCCAGACCGCCAGCAAAAAACTCGTCTGGAGTATTTGAGGACGCGCCTGGCCAGTTTGTAAGAAGGTCGTCTCACGCGGCCCATATTCGCGAAACTCCGAAATTATAAGAATCATTCACTTCAGATCTTTAGCCCGAGTCTCGTAGCCGAACTCCGAATGTGCCATTCCATGGCCAACCGGGCAGCATCTGGCTGCTCGCTCTTGATGGCCTCAAAGATTTTCACTTGCTCATCACATATGTTGCACGGATCGCGCTTCAGGATTAGCTCTGTTGCTTTCCCTCCCGTGAGTTGCTGTGGATGCCATACAAATTCAATGATGCTCGTCGCAACAAGTTCCCCAAAGCAAAGTACCGGGTCACGAACTGCTCGGAATACAACGAAAGTCTCCGGCAACGGGGCGATGTGACGCTCTGGGTGTCTGACGATGTGGTGCAGAACTGGGCATCGCCACGTCGCAAGACACGCGGCGGCCAGGCACGTTATTCTGATCTGGCAATCGAGATCTGTCTCACTCTGCGGGCCGTGTTTCGACTCCTGCTCAGGCAAACTCAGGGCTTCGTGCTGTCGATTGCCAAGCTGATGGGCATTGACCTTGCGGTGCCGGATTTTTCGATCCTGTCACGACGCGGCAAGGGATGAGGATCAACCAAAACCGGCGAGTTGCAAGTAAGCCAATCACCCTCATTGTGGACAGCACAGGTCTGAAAGTGCATGGCGACAATGGCTGGCATAGAGAAAAGCAAGGCACCAGGAAGGCACACAAAACATGGCCCAAACTCCACATCGGGCTCGAACCGGAAACTGGCGATATCGTTACCTCGAAGCTGACCACTGAACATGTGGGCGATGACACGGCGCTTCCAGATTTGCTCACCGACGTGGATGAAGATGTGAGCCGGTTTCTGGCGGATGGTGCGTATGATGGCCTGGGTGTGGTAGACTGTCTGGAGAACAAGTTCGGGACCGGGATAGAGATCACTGTCCCTCCGCCAAAGAACGCAGTTCGAGGCAAGAATGCACAGCGCAATCACCACATCGATGCCATCGCCGAGCGGGGCCGGATGAACTGGCAAGTCAAATCGGGGTACAACCAGAGATCACAGGTTGAAGCGCAGATCGGTAGATGGAAACAGGTTTTCGGCGATCGCCTGCAGCGTGATTTTGACTGTCAAATCGCCGAAACGAAAGTAGCAGCAAAAGCGCTCAACCGCATGACATCTCTCGGTCGTGCGGAATATGAACGCGTCGTCAAAAGTGATGGGGTAAGGGGCCAATCCGCCCCAATTCTGATCCATGCAACACATTCCCAGAATGGGCACGCGTAGACAACGGCTTCACGAACTCCCGGAACAAGGACAGATGCTCCCACCCATCCTTGTCCGTTCCTCGGTCAGCACGTTGTTGCACGGGTCTGATAGAAGGCGCAGTTCGCCTTTCCCGGGGGATTTCAGACACGTTCGAACTTCGCACAACCGAGTTCGGTCATACGGTTGAGGGCTTTGGTAGATATCCGGATTTCGGTGTTTTGCCGGTCGATCTGC
>NZ_JBGOSH010000011.1:0-198162 GCF_041537925.1 Ruegeria hyattellae
CTCCATAATCGGCATAATCACCAACACCACAAGTGGCGCAAACAACCATACCTAAGAGCGTGATATACAGACGTCCATCCGTCGAAACGAACCAAACCGCCCACATATCTCTTCAGTAAACCAAATTGTCAAACAACACTGCACGGACCAAAATAAAAGACCGACGCGCCAATCTCAGCGCTTCCGCCTCTCAAATCTGCCTCCGATGCCTCTGTCTTTCCAGAGCGTCCCATCGTCTTTCCGATGTGTCCCCGGTGCCTCACCAGCGCCGGTGAAGGGCGCTCTAAGCAAAGCGCACGGGCACCGCAAGAGGAAAAATCGGGAATCTGCAAAAAACCGCAGAAAAAGTTCGATGCGGAAATTTAATGTTGTAAATCAATATATTATAAGAGCCCAGCACGACCCCAAACCCCCAAATACCATCGCCCAGGCACGCTCACGCGGGGGAATCGGCGATGCGTGTTTGGTGCGGAAGTGAACTGCCCACCAGATGTAGTGGCTGAGCAAAATGGAGCCACAATCCACTACGGCCCCATGCGACTCGTTTCAGATCGGGAAAACAGCCCCACAGCTTCATCACCAAGCGGAAATGTCAGCTCAGGCTGTCGATCTGGGCCTCAATTTTGTCCAACTGCGCCTGCTTTTCCGCGTCCGTCAGGAAAGACCCGGCAAAGGAGTTGCGAGCCAGCGTAACGATCTCACCCTCGGTCAGCGACAGGTTGTCGAGCACTGCGCGGTAATTGTCATTCAGATAGCCGCCAAAGTAGGATGGATCGTCAGAATTCACCGTAACGAGCAATCCGGCATCCAGCGCCTTCTTGACAGGGCTGGCGGCGAGATTGGGGATGCCCTTCAGACGCCAGTTCGAGATCGGGCACATGGTCAGCGGCGTCTGCTGGTCCGCGAGGCGCCGGATCAGCGCCGGATCGTCGAAGGCGTGATTGCCATGATCGACCCGTTCGACGCCCAACACATCCAGCGCGCCGCGCACATAGCTGGCATCGCCTTCCTCGCCCGCATGGGCGACGGGTACGAAGCCTTCGCTGCGGGCAGCCGCAAAAACGCGTTCGAACTTCTCGGGCGGATGTCCCCGTTCGGAACTGTCCAGCCCGACGCCAAAGATATGGTCCTTATGTTTACAGGCGCAGGCCAAGGCCTCAAACGCCTGATCCTCGGGAAGGTGCCGCAGGAAACACATGATCAGTTTCGAGGTGATGCCGTACTCACGCTTTGCCTGCTCGAGCGCCGAGGTGATACCTGCGACCACGGTTTCGAATGCAACGCCGCGATCGGTATGGGCCTGCGGATCAAAGAACATCTCGACATGGGTCAGCCCGTCCTGTTGCACGCGCTCCAGATAAGCCCAGGTCAGATCGTGAAAATCGCGCTCGCTGATCAGTACAGACATGCCCAGGTAATAGATGTCCAAGAAATCCTGCAGGCAATCGAACTGATAGGCATTGCGCACATCCTCGACCGTGTCATAGGGCAGGCTCACCTTGTTGCGTTTGGCCAATTCCAGCATCAGTTCGGGCTCCAGCGTGCCCTCGATATGCAGATGCAGTTCCGCTTTCGGAAGCGTGTCGATCAGGGCATTGGCTAGGTCGGTCATCGGAGCCTCCGGGTGCAATAAGGGTAGTGCGAGGATGAATCCGAAGTGATCCGCGGGCAAGAGCCGTGTTACTTAAGTCAGCGATTTATCCCTCCCGACGTCAAAGCGAACTTGCGATAGCCCCGCGTCGCTGACATCTTCGCGACAACGCAAGGCGCGCCGCAGCGGCGTGGATCGCGGCCAGAAAGAGAGACGACATGACAGTAAGAATGGCGCTGCTCGGTGCAGGACGGATCGGCAAAGTGCATGCCAAGGCAATTTCGGGCAATCGGGATGCGGTGCTGGTGTCCGTGTCTGATCCGTTTCAGGGTGCCGCCGACGCGGTCGCGGCAGAGTATGGATGCGCGGTCCGCAGCATCGACGAGGTCGAAGCCTCCGGTGACGTGGGCGCGGTTGTGATCTGCACCCCGACCAATACCCATGCCGATCTGATCGAACGGTTTGCACGGGCGGGAAAGGCGATCTTTTGCGAAAAGCCCGTCGACCTGGATATTGCCCGCGTCCGGGCCTGCCTGGCCACGGTGGACGAGACCGGTGCGAACCTGATGCTGGGCTTCAACCGCCGCTTCGACCCGCATTTCGCCGCGGTCAAGACCGCGATCACCGAAGGTCGCGTCGGCGCAGTGGAACAGGTCACCATCACCTCACGCGACCCAGGCCTGCCGCCGATGGATTATATTGATGTCTCGGGCGGGATATTCCGCGACATGACCATCCACGATTTCGACATCGCCCGGTTCCTGCTGGATGAGGAAATCGAGTCGGTTCAGGCCACCGGGTCGGTGCTGGTTGACCCCGAGGTTGCCGCGCATGGTGATTTCGACACCGCCATGGTCATGCTGCGCACCTCCAGCGGCAAGCAATGCACGATACTGAATTCCCGCCGCGCCTCTTATGGCTATGACCAGCGGATCGAGGTTCACGGGTCTAACGGTATGGTCGCGGCAGAAAACCAGCGCCCGGTCTCGATCGAGATCGCCAATGGCGCAGGCTATACCCGTCCGCCGCTGCATGACTTCTTCATGACGCGTTATACCGAAGCTTATGCCGCCGAGATTTCCGGATTCATCGCCACGATCCGCGATGGCGCACCGGTCTCGCCCTCGGGCGAAGACGGGTTGAAAGCGCTGGCGCTGGCCGAGGCCGCGTTGAAATCCGTTGCCGAGGGCCGGGCCGTTCTGGTCTCCGAGATCGCCTGAGCGTGACCCTGACGCGCCGAGACAGTAAAAAGGAACATGCCGTGAAAAGTGATCTGCTGCGGAAACCGTCGGGACCCTCGGGCAAGGTGCATGACATCACACCCGAACGCGCACGCGGCCCACAGAGCCCCGATTGGGCCTATGTGGGCTTTGGCCTCTATCATCTGAAAGCGGGCGAGACCGCGTCCGAGCCGACCGGAGATAGGGAAGCCATTCTGGTTCTGGTTGAAGGCAAGGCGCAGGTTTCCTGCGACAGCCTTGATTTCGGAGAGATGGGTGAACGGATGAACGTGTTCGAGAAAACGCCGCCCCACTGCGCCTATATCCCCGATGACAATCGCTGGTCGGCGACCGCCACGACCGATTGCGTTCTGGCGGTCTGCACCGCCCCGGGTCAGGGCACCCACCCTGCGCGGCGTCTTGGCCCCGAGGGCATTTCCCTGACCCCGCGCGGCAAGGGTCAGAACACCCGCCACATCAACAATATTGCGATGGAGGACCGGGACGTCGCCGGCAGCCTGCTGGTCACCGAGGTGTTCACGCCTGACGGCAACTGGTCTAGCTATCCCAGCCACCGCCATGACGAGGACAACTTCCCCGACATGACTTACCTCGAAGAGACCTATTACCACCGGCTCAACCCCGGTCAGGGCTTTGGCATTCAGCGGGTCTATACCGATGATGGTACGCTGGACGAGACCATGGCGGTCAAGGATGGCGACGTGGTTCTGGTGCCCCGCGGCCATCACCCTTGCGGCGCGCCCTATGGGTACGAGATGTATTACCTGAACGTCATGGCCGGGCCGTTGCGCAAATGGCGTTTCGAAAACGACCCCGACCATAACTGGATCGCAGAACGCGACGCCTGACAGCCGCGCAAGGCAACCGCGATCACGGGGGCCTGAGATTTCGCGTCAGGAATCGTCGAGTTCGTTCAGCAGATCCAGCAGCGCCTCGTATTTCTCGGTGCCCAGCCGCGCACGCGTCGCCTCGAGCAAGGCGATGCTCTTGTCAAGGTTGTCGCTGATGATCTTCTCACCATCGCGGGTGACGCCCACGATCTGACGGCGCCGGTCCGACGGGTCGGTTTCGCGCTCGATCAGCCCCTTGCCTTCGAGGTTCTGCAGGATACGTGTCAGGCTTGGCAGAAGCAGGCAGGCCTGTGCCGCGATCCTTGTAGGGTCTTGCGGGCCATCTTCGTTCAGCACGCGAAGTACGCGCCATTGTTGTTCGGTGATCCCCACATCCGCCAGCATTGCGCGCACCGGTCCCATCACCTGCTCACGCGCTCGCAACAGGGCGATCGGCAGGGAACGGGAGGTTCTGGGCAAAGTCCTGGTCATGCCCCACTGTCTCTCAAACTGTCAGGTGCCGCAACCACAGAGGGGTAAGCATATGACGATAAAATGACAAATCGCTTGCATTCGGATCACCGGATCGCGTTTTGTCAGGGCGCTTGCGGCTGAGGGAGACGGGACGATGCCAGCACCGAAGAACGAGTTCAAACAGGCTCTGAAAGACGGCAAACGCCAGATCGGCTGCTGGCTGAGCTTCGCCGAAGAGGTGACCGCCGAGGTGATGGGCACGGCCGGGTTCGACTGGCTGGTGATCGACGGCGAACATGCTGCCAATGACATACGTTCGATCCGGGCCCAGCTTATGGCGCTTGAGGCCAGCTCGTCACATCCGGTGGTCCGTGTGCCTATCGGCGAGACCTGGATCATCAAGCAGGTGCTGGACGCCGGGGCGCAGACCGTGCTGGTTCCCATGGTCGACAGCGCGGAACAAGCGCGCGAACTGGTCCGCGCCGTGACCTATCCACCCTCCGGAACGCGTGGGGTGGGCGCCGCCGCGGCCCGTGCCACCCGTTATGGCGAGATCACCGATTACGTCAAAACCGCTGGGGATGAGATCTGCCTGCTGGTTCAGGTCGAAAGCCGTGCGGGTATAGACGCGCTGGACGACATTCTTGCGGTGGAAGGCATTGACGGGGTCTTCATCGGCCCGGCGGATCTGTCCACCGATATGGGCCTGCATGGCAACAGCGCTGCCCCCGAAGTGCGCGCCGTAGTCGCCGATGCGATCGCCCGTATCAAGGCGTCGGGCAAGGCCCCCGGCTGTCTGGGCGTGACCGATGAGGCGGTGCAGGCCTATCTGGACATGGGCACGCAGTTCATGGCGGTGGGGCTGGATGTGGTTCTGCTGGCGCAGGCGGCCCGCGCCAAAGCGCAGCAATGGCTCAGCTGATCGCGGATTTGATCTGCTCGGCGGCGCGCGCATAGCCGCCCGATGCGCCATCGACCAGGTGGATATGATCATCGCGGACCACCGAAGGCACGAAACAGGTGGTCATCGCCTCGTCCTGCTCAAAGAGACCAAAGCGCAGGATGCCGTTGCCTTCGGCCTCTTCCAGGATCTGGCGCAGTGTCTGCACCGTCGCGGCGTCACAATCCAGCGTCATCTTCAGACCGTCATCGAACTTTCTGAAATCGGCATTGTTGGTGACCATGTCGGCGTAATGCACCGGATCGAACTCGCCTGCTTTCATGCCGGATTTGAAGAAGAACCATGCGATCAGATTGCCAACCAGCAGCTCAGCCTTGCGCCGCAACAGCGACCGGCCCGCGCGCGAGGCATGCGCCTCAAGCGTCAGACCGGGCGGTGGCCAGCGCACGCCGGGCCCGCCCGGCGGCAAGGGATGCCCGCCCCGGCTGAGCGTTTCGACAACCGCCACGATCCGGCTTGTGACGCCCGAGAAAACCTCTGGCGCAGCGTCTGGTCTCGGCTGGATCACCACGGACAGAATCGTGCCATTATGCGCGGGTGCATTGTTCCAGCGACAGGACAGACCGGTCAGGTCCGGCAATGCGCCCGGCTCGGCCAAGGGGGCCGCATTTGCCCCCTGTTTCATTCGCGCCTCGGCCCAGGACAAGCCCCCACCACCGAACATCGCATAGTCCACCCCGGTCGAGGCCTGATAGCGCGCCACGCCGACCTCGTGCCCCGCATCGCGCACTTCGGCAATCGGGAACTGGGCCGCGCGCAGTTCCAGCGCGAACTCCTCGTCCGCCCAACGCCGCATGACGCCAAGCACTTCGCGGCTGGTCGCGGCAAAGTCCGGCGGCACCGCAAAGCTCGCCCCGTCACCGCCAAAGACAAAAGGAAAGGATTGGCCACCACCCGCATTGATCTGCGACGAGATTACCGCCGCCCCAACCAAGTTCACCATCTTGTAGCGCCCCTCGGCGATATGGCGGGTCGACCCAACGATATCCGCCGTGCCGATCACCCAACCATCTGGCAAGGGCGCATAGCTGGAGGCATCTGTCAGATCGCCAAAGCGGTCGATCAGGGGAAGACCGTTGTAAAAACCGGTATCTGAGGAAAGCTTATCCATGATCTGAGCATACAACCGAATACCGTTGAAACACCCGTGGAAACCTGCTGGTGTCTTGAGATATACGGCAAATCATGCCACCCGGATCACATTCGCGGGTCAGACGGGTGGCGGGCAGCCACCGCCGCAGCGCCGAAGGATGAAAAGACACCGATGCAGGACCTGCGCGTCATCGCACCCAATCTCAAGCGCAGGCTGTCCGGCGTGACCACAACCGTGATCCGGCTGGTGCCGTTGCAAAGCCAGTGGATCGGGATCGCGGCAACCGGCCCCGGCCTGCCGCCCGAGGTGCCGCATATCCCGCTGATTAAAGTCCCGTTCCTGTCGCGCCGCCTGCTCCGCGTCTGGCATGCGCGGCGCAACACCGAAATGGTGATGGGGCTGTTTCTGAAACACGTCCTGCGATGCAATTTCAAACTGCTTTTTACCTCGGCGGCACAGCGCGACCATTCGGGCTATACCAAATGGCTGATCTCGAAGATGGACGGGCTGATCGCAACCTCGCCTCAAGCCGCCTCGTTTTTGGAGCATCCGGCACGGGTCATCATGCACGGCGTCAATACCGAGCTGTTCCACCCCACGCGTGACAAACCCGCCTTGCGCCATGACCTTAACCTGCCCGAAGGGTTGCTGATCGGCTGCTTCGGGCGAATCAGACCGCAGAAAGGTGTCGATCTATTGGTAGATGCCGCGGTGGAATTGTTGCCCTCGCGCCCCGACATCCATATCGTCTTTACCGGCCGCGCTACTTCCGAGTTCGAAGGGTTTCAGGCCGAACAGGAACAAAAGCTGGCCGCGGCGGGTATTGCCGACCGGGTCCGGTTTCTGGGCGAGCGTCCGTGGGACGAGATCGTCAAAACCTATCGCGCGCTTGATCTGTTCGTCGCCCCGGCCCGGCACGAAGGGTTCGGGCTGACCCCGCTTGAGGCGATGGCCTCGGGCGTGCCCGCTGTGGCCTGCCACGATGTCGGCGCCTTCAGCGCGCAGATCGTCGATGGTGAAACCGGACGGCTTGCCGAAAAGGACAACGCCCCTGCCCTGACCGAGGCCCTGCGCCAGATGGTTGACGATCGCGCGGCGCTGGCAAGCGCCCGGATTGCCGCGCGCAAACATGTGGAATCAAACTTCGCCATCGAGGGAGAGGCACGCGCCATCCTCGCGGTTTATCACGAGTTGCTGGACCTCTCCTGAGCGCAAAGCGCCAGAAACCCTGCGCCACGTGGCCGATTTTCACTATTGCCTCTTTTTTCTTGCGATGATCGCGGCTATGTAGCCGCGTCCTTAATCCAGGAGACTTCAAGATGGGCTATCGCGTCGTTGTCGTCGGCGCCACGGGTAACGTGGGCCGCGAAATGCTGAACATTTTGGCTGAACGCCAGTTCCCCGTGGATGAACTTGCAGCGCTTGCAAGCCGTCGTTCGCTGGGCACCGAAGTCAGCTTTGGCGACAAGACACTGACGACCCAGGACCTGGACACGTTCGATTTCACCGGCTGGGACATGGCGCTGTTTGCCGTGGGCTCTGCCGCGACCAAGGATTACGCCCCCAAGGCGGCCGCCGCGGGCTGCGTTGTGATCGATAACTCGTCGCTCTACCGCTACGACCCGGACATTCCGCTGATCGTGCCCGAGTGCAACCCGCAGGCAATCCACGGCTATGCCAAGAAGAACATCATCGCCAACCCCAACTGCTCGACCGCGCAGATGGTGGTGGCGCTGAAGCCGCTGCATGATCGGGCCAGGATCAAGCGCGTCGTCGTTTCGACCTATCAGTCGGTTTCGGGCGCGGGCAAGGACGGCATGGACGAACTGTGGGATCAGACCAAGGCGGTCTACAATCCGACCTCGGAACATCCGCCCAAGACGTTCCAGAAGCAGATCGCCTTTAACGTCATTCCCCATATCGACACCTTCATGGAAGATGGCTCGACCAAGGAAGAATGGAAGATGGTCGCCGAGACCAAAAAGATCGTGGACACTTCGATCAAGGTCACCGCGACCTGTGTGCGCGTGCCGGTTTTTGTCGGCCACTCGGAAGCCGTGAACATCGAGTTCGAGGAGTTCCTGGACGAGGACGAAGCCCGCGACATCCTGCGCGAAAGCCCTGGCATCATGGTGATCGACAAGCGCGAGTCCGGCGGCTACGTCACGCCGGTGGAATGCGTCGGTGATTTCGCCACCTTCATCAGCCGAGTCCGTCAGGATTCGACCATCGAAAACGGGTTGAACCTGTGGTGCGTCAGCGACAACCTGCGCAAGGGCGCGGCCCTGAACGCCGTCCAGATCGCCGAATTGCTGGGCCGCGAAGTTCTCAAGAAGGGCTGAAACCCTTTGATTTAACTATCATTTTGAGACACCACATGGCTTTTCTGAAGCCGAGTGGTGTCTCTTTTTTCGATTTCGACACGCTGTGGGGGTGCAACTCTTGCGCGATATTACTTTTAAGCGATTCGAACAAAGGCATTAAGCGCACTCAAAATGATGCCGAAACACCCGAATCGTGGCATTCGCGCGACCAGACTGCGAACAGAAACGGTTTATTTCCCGTCAAAAGTGTGATTTACCACATTTCGGCCACAGAAATGCACGATTCCGGGCAGATTTCGCCCGAAACATGAAGCTCCCAACGATAAAAACCGAACAAAGGAGATGGCGGATGGCTCCCAACGCGCTCTCTCGTAGTACCGGTAAAGTTGTAGCGCGGGTTATGCGCATTCAGAATTCCACAGCGAACGACAGCCGCCAGCGGCTTCCGGATTTGACACATTCCGAGCTCGAAAAGCTGTTCGACCAAGCCCACCGGCTGGAGCCCAACAAACATGCAAAACGCAATGAGACCCCGAGCAGTCCCGAACCGTCCGTGCAGACCCTCACACCGAACCAACCGGACTGAGCCGCAACCAGATCGGGGCAGAACCGATCAAAGGGGAACAAGACCATGACCAACGTAATCGCCCTCACCACCTCGACACCCAAAGCGCCCAAGGCACAGCAACCCCGCCAATCCGGCACCGTCGTTTCTATCGATGACTGGCGCACCAACCCTCATCCGGTGCGCACCCCCAATGGCGTGTTTTTCGTCACAAACATGTGGGGCCATTCAGGCGACGCTGCATGACCCCACCCAACGCAATTTCATCTTCGCATCTCAGCTAAAAATCGACCCCCAGCCAAGGAATGACCATGACCCAATCGCTTCTCGAAACCGCCCGCGCCAACCGCCTGTCCGCCCTCGCCCATCTGGAGCGGACACGTAAGGGCAAGACTCGCACCGAGAGTGTCCTGAGCTTCTCGGACCGCCGCGCCGAGCGGATGCCGCCGCTGGTCTTCACCTCGTGCCGCAGCAAGACCACCGAGACAGCACTGGCTGCCTGAACATCCATCTTTAGATCAACAGCCCCCGGTGGCGGAAGGCAGCCGAAAGGTTGTCTTTCGCTTTTTTTGCGGCACCCTTGCGCATTCCCGCAACGATTGCAAAGCTCAGCCCAAATTCCAACGGAGTTGAGCCATGCGTTTCGCGACTTCACTGATTGCCTTCATTTCCGCCCTGCCGGTCCAGGCCGATATCATTCCGGCGACCAGCAAAATCACCGAGGTGACGATGCATCCCGACAGCGCAACGATCCTGCGCAAGGGCGGCGTCGAGATTCCGGCAGGCAAGCACCGTCTGGTCCTGCGCGGCGTGCCCGACAGCGCGTCCCGCGAAAGCCTGCGGGTCACCGTCAATGGGGTGCGCCAGATCGGCACGGTCATTCGCGATGCTTTCACACCGCCATATGATGCGACCGCGCCCGAAGTGAAAGCCGCCGAGGCGCGGATCGAAGAGATCGAGCAGCGCATCCGGGCGGTCCGAGACGATGCCGCACAGGCCCGCGCGGCGGCGGCGGCCTCTGAGGTGTCGATCGAGTTCCTGCGCAAGCTGGGCGAGAATGAAAGCATGGCGGAGGCCGGTGCAGGTGCCTTACGCGATATCGCCCGCATGATCCGCGAAGAAGCGGGCGAGGCCAGCCAGGCCGCACTCGACGCCGAGGTTCGCGCCAGAGTGATCGAAGAGGCCCTGAAGGACCTCAACGAAGAACTGGCGGAGGCGCGGCAAGCCCTTGACGCGATCGCGCTGGAAGACGCCGACAGGCTCTATATCGCCGTCGAGGTCAGCGCGACCGAGCCTGTGACATCGGACCTGACTCTCAGTTACCTGGTGAATTATGAAACCTCGTGGGCACCGACATATGACTTCAACCTGATCACCGGCGACGATCCGCGTGTCGAGATCAAACGTAGCGCCCTGGTGCGGCAGGAGACCGGCGAGAACTGGACCGACGTGACCTTGCGCCTGTCGACGACCGAGGCCACCGGCCAGATCGGCGCCCGGATACTTTACCCATCTCTACGTCGTATCGAAGAACCCAGACCGGTGCTGAAACAGCGTGAGCTCTCGGCTGCGGCGCCAATGACGATGGAAGCAGATGCCGGCAGTCTGGCAGAACCGGTTGTCGAGCCTCCGCTCATCACCGAAGAGGTCATGTGGGCCGAGAGCAACCTGATCCTCACCTATTCCGAGCCGGTCTCGATTGCCTCCGGCGCAGATGTTCTGAAACTCCAGCTAGACAGCTTTGCCGAAGAGGCGGAGGTTCAGGCCGTGGCGGTCCCGATCCATGACGAAACCGCTTACCGGATTGCCCGGATGGTCAATTCTTCAGGGCGAGAGATGATCCCCAGCAGCTTTACCACCCACTATGTGGATGGGCAGCTTGTGGGGTTTGAGACGTTCGACGGTCTGACCTCAGGCCAGGAGGCGGATATCGGATTCGGCCCAATTGAGGGCCTGCGGCTGACACGGGATATTCTGGATCAGAGTGAGGGTGACCGGGGCATTTTGGCTCGCTCGAACCAGCGCGAGGACCGGGTTGAAATCGAGATCGAAAACCTCACGAAAGAGGACTGGCCGTTGCGACTGCTAGACCGTGTGCCATATTCGCAGCAGGACGATCTGGAGATCCAGTGGGTCGCGCGCCCCAAACCCTCCGAGATGAATGTCGACAAACAGCGCGGCATTCTGGCGTGGGACCTGAAACTGGCACCGGGGCAAAGCCAGACCATCCAACTCGACACAACGCTAAGCTGGCCGGAAGAGATGGTTTTGCGATAAAGCGCACACCGAAAAGTGGGGATCGGTATTCGGATTGATAGGCGCGCCATAGTAAGTGATTTGGGCCGGAAAAAGGGGCCGCACAAAGGCGGCCCTCAATTAGTTTTCATCGCGGCCAGGGGAGAGAATAGGTTTTGACGTTTGTGAAGAACTTCATGGCTTCGATGACGCCTTCCTTGACGCCGTTGCCGCTGTCCTTGATGCCGCCGAAGGGGGACATCTCGATCCTGTAACCGGGCTGTTCCCAGATGTTGCAGGTGCCCACATCCAGCCCGTTGACGAAGGCGATGGCGCGGTTCAGGTCGTTGGTGCAGACGCCCGAGCTGAGGCCGAACTCGGTCGAGTTCGAGATCGCCATCACCTCGGCATCATCATCGGGCACGCGCACGATGGGCACGATGGGGCCGAAGGTTTCCTCCATCACCAATTCGCTGTCATGAGGCACCTTGTCGACCACGATCGGCGGCAGCAGCGCGCCGTCGCGACCGGGGTGGTAGAGGATTTCGGCACCGTCCTTTTCGGCCATGTAGACCCTCTTTTCGAACAGCTCCGCTGCCTGGGCATGGATCACGCAGCCCAGCTGCGTATCCGGGTCCTGCGGATCACCGAACCGGATCGCCCTGGCCTTTTCCAGCACCAGCGGCACAAAGCGGTCGGCGACGCTTTCCTGCACCAGGATGCGTTTCACCGCGGTGCAGCGCTGGCCGGAATTGCCGGTGGCCCCGGCCACGGCAATGGTCGCCGCCTTGTCCAGATCACCGTCGTCGAGATCGTTCAGCACGATCAGCGGGTCGTTGCCGCCAAGCTCCAGCGCCTGCCGCCTGTAGCCTGCCTTTTCGGCGATGATCTTGCCGACCGGAACCCCGCCGGTGAAGGTGATGATGTCGATATTGTCGTTGGTGATCATCTCGTCGCCGATGTCGCCGGGCCAGCCGGTCACGATCTGGAACATCTCGGGCGGCAGTCCCGCCTCGTAAAGGATATCGGCCAGCGCGATCGCGGTCAGCGGCGTCAGTTCGGTCGGCTTGCAGACCATGCAGTTGTTGGTGGCAATCGACGGCGCGATCTTGTGGCTGACCATGTTCAGCGGGTGGTTGAACGGCGTGATCGCCGAGATCGCGCGCACCGGTTCGCGGGTGGTGAAGATCTTGCGGTCCTTGCCGTTATGGGTCAGATCACAGGAGAAGATCTCGCCATCGTCATGCATCGCCTGCGCGGCAGCGAACTGGTAGACATCCTGCGCGCGCTTGGTCTCGTAGATGGCATGCTGGTGGCAGATGCCCAGCTCGAGCGTCAGCCATTTCGCCATATAATCGCGGCGCTCGCCGATCAGCTCGCCCGCGCGTTTGAGGATTTCACTGCGCTCGTAGCGGGTCAGTTTCGGCGTGTAATTCGCGGCAATCTCGAACGCCTTGCGCGCATGTTCGGCCGTGCCGGCCGGAACGGTGCCGATCACCTCGTCGGTATAGGGATAGTGGACCGGCACCACATCATCGGTGAACACGATCTCACCGCCGATGCGCATGCCCTCGTTGCGGGTTTCGACTTTGTCTTTCATGAGTGCTGTCCTTTCGGCTCAAAGCGCTGCCGCTGTGGTGGCGTAGAAGAACGCATCGAAATTGCGCAATTCCGGTTTGCTTGGCAGGTCGATCACGCGGTTCACGATGAAGGGCACTTCCTGCTCGGTCAGTCCGCCATGGCTGCGCAGCGGCTCTTTCAGCGCGGCCAGGTCGTGGCGGTGTTCGGACGTGCCGATGCAGATATTCTCGCCCGAGATCATCACGATGTCACCGATCCGGTCACCGGGCAGTTCGAACCGCCGGATCGCTTCGGCCTTGTCCACCACCAGGATGATCTCGTCCCGCGCATCAAGCTTCGCCATGATCCCGGCCACATCCGCGCCTTCGGGCAGATAGGCGGTGGCAAAGGCACCCAACGCGCCATGATGCACCACGTAAGGGTCGGTGATCGGCAGGATCACACGCGCCGCATCCTTGCCCAGCCAGTCATCCATCAGGTCCTGCACATAGATCACATTGGGCGAGCCATCGGCATGGTGCTTGGGCTTCATGCCATGATCGGCGGTGACGACAATGGCCGCGCCAAGCGCGTCAAGCCGGGTCAGGTAGCGATCGAACATCTCGTAGAAGGACTTCGCCTCGGCATCGTCGGGGGCGTATTTGTGCTGCACGTAATCGGTCGTGGTCAGGTACATCACGTCCGGCTTCCACTCTTCCAGCAGCTTCACACCGGCGGCAAAAACAAACTCCGACAGCTCTGCCGAGTAGACCTCGGGCTGTGCCATGCCCAGCCAAGCGCTGGCCTTCTCCTGACCGTGCTCGGCGGCGGTCGAGCTGTCGGATTTCTCGGCCGAGAAGCACTTGGCGCGATCATCGTCAAACTCCAACCCGGCGCCCAGCAGCGCGCGCAGCTTGTCCTTGGCGGTGACGATGGCGACCCTGGCGCCGGCGTCATAGAACTGCTTGAACACGGTCGGCGCCCGCAGGAAGCGCACATCGTTCATCATCACCTCTTCGCCGGTCTCCGGGTCGATCAGGTAATTGCCGCAGATCCCGTGCACGCTGGGCGGACGCCCGGTTGCGATGCTCAGGTTGTTGGGGTTGGTGAAGGACGGGATCACCGAATGCGCCAACCGGTCGGTCCCGGTCTCGCGCATCCGCTTCAGCGTCGGCATCAGACCGTCGGCGATGGCCTTCTCCAGATACTCCGGCTCGCAGCCATCAAGACAGATGGCAATCGCGGGCACCTTCGGCATCGGATAAACACGCTCATTCGCCTCAACAGGGGTGTGAAGAGTCATCTCAGTTCCTTCCTTGTCAGGGGGCACGCTTTGGCGGTTGCCCCCGCTATTGTGATTTCTTGTGACTATTTGGCTCGGTTTACGGCGGCACGCAGCCAGCCGGACAGAAACTCGGCAATCAGCACCATCACGATGATCGACAGGATGATCGCCGCGACCCGCAGGTTTTCCAGCTGTTGCACATTGCGCTTGAGATACCAGCCCATGCCGCCACCGCCGAAGAACCCCACAACGGTCGCAGCCCGGAAGGCCACATCCCATGTGTAGATGGCGATTCCCGTGAAGGCGACGCGGACCTGGGGAATAACGGCGTAGATGAAGACCTGGAACGGATTGGCGCCAGTGGCGCGCATCGCTTCGACCGGGCCCATCTCGATGGCTTCGATTTCATCGGCAAAGAGCTTGCCGGCAAAACCGATGCAGAACATCGTGAGCGCGCTGACACCGGCGAGCATCCCGAAGCCAAGAACGGACACGAAGAGGATGGTCCAGATGGTTTCGTGAATGGCGCGGCAGGAGATAACGCCGAGACGGCCGACCGGAAACAGGATGCGGCGCTGGGGGGACACGTTCCATGCCGAGAACCACGCCAAGGGGATCGCCAGACAGACACCGGCAAACCCACCGAGGAAGGACATTTGCAGCGTGTCCAGGATGGACCCGGCATATCCCCAATCAAGCACGTATTCGAGATCCGGCGGGTAATACCGTTCACCAACGACGTTTGCGAACCTGCCCAGAGCGCCGATCAGCAATGCGATGTCGACATTCAGAAAGTGCAGTGAGTACCCCAGGAATAGCAGGACCAACAGGAGCGTGCCGTGCTTGTAGAGCGATTCCGGGTATTTGTAGCGTGACCATTTGGGCGTTTCAGTGGCGCCAGCTGTGCCTTGTGCTGTGGTTTGATCAATCATGGTCATCTCCTCAGATCACGGCTTTGCGAAGGTAGTGAGAGATCACTTCGCCCAGAAGGATGAGCAGCAGGATCGCAAGGATCACCATCGAGACACCGCCGTAGTTGAAACTGTTCATTTGGCGGAAGAAGAGCAGTCCGAGACCGCCGGCGCCGACCAGCCCCATCACCGCCGAGCGACGGATGTTGATGTCCCACTCGAAAATCACGGTCGCCAGCACGACAGGATAGATTTGCGGCAGGATGCCGTAATACATCACCTGAAACTGGTTGCCACCGACGGCACGGATCGCCTCGACCGGCTTGGCGTCGATGTTCTCGATCGCCTCCGCCGTGATTTTCGAGATGAACCCGACCGACCGCATCGCTATCGCAAGAATGCCGGGCAAAGCCCCAAGTCCCACGGCGCTGACGAAGATGAGCGCCCAGACGATTTCATGTACTGAACGGCTGAGCACCATCAGGAAACGGCCCAACGGGTAGAGGATGGCTTTGCTCGGCGTCACGTTGGCCGCACCCAGCCACGCGACCGGCAGAGAGAAGAAACACCCCAAGACCGTGCCGACACAAGCCATCATGAAGGTTTCCAGGGTCGGAATGATCAGTTCGGGCAAGAGACCCAGATCAAGACTGAAATAGCGGCCAATCGAACCCCAGACTCCACTTCTGCCCCCAATGCGGGACCAGTCGGTATCTTCGATGATGGTTCCCTGAAGGCACCAACCGATAAAGATCAGCACGACCGCCCAGATCAGACCCATTTTCAGGAACCGCTTGCGGCGCAGTTCACCCTGAAGATCAAGTGCCGCAGGAGAGACGTCGATGTAGGCCATGTTCAGAGCACCTCCATCTCGTAGATGACGTCGAGATCGGCATCGCGCATGGTTTCGGTCGCACCGTCGAATTTCTTGTATCCGTCCTGCAAGCCGATGATCCGGTTGCAGAATTCCTTGGCCAGTTGCACATCATGGATGTTGCAGAGTGCCGGCACCTTGAGTTCCCGCGCGATGTCGCGAATGAGCGCCATGACCTCGCGTGAAATCTTAGGATCAAGCGCCGATGTCGGTTCGTCCAGCAACAGGAGTTTTGGCCGTTGCATAAGTGCTCTTGCAATGCCGACACGTTGCCTCTGGCCGCCGCTAAGCTCATCTGCGCGTTTGTTGATGTGATCGCTCAGCCCCACTCGGTCGAGGTAATACAGCGCTTGCTTCACATCTTCTTGCGGAAAGGCACGAAAGAATGAGCGCAAATTGCCGGTGTATCCCAGGCGGCCGGACAGAACGTTATCCATCACAGACATGCGATTGATCAGATTGAACTCTTGGAAGATCATCCCGACATTGCGGCGCAGGTTACGCAGTTCTTTGGCGTTCAGGCTGCAGACATCTTCTCCCAGCAGTTGGATGCTGCCAGCGGATGGCTCGACCAGACGGTTGACGCATCGGATCAGTGTGGATTTGCCTGCGCCGCTGGGTCCGATAATGGCAAGAAAGTCGTCGTCCTTAACTTCGAAATCGATGCCCTTGAGAATTTCCGGACCCTTGGCGCTATAGCGCACTTTCAGGTCTCTAACGGTCAACACAGCCATGTCATTCCTCCCGTGTACAGCCCGACCCGCGCGGATGCGGGTCAGACCAGATTTTCGATCAGTTCTTGGCGTCTTTCGCCGCCTTGAGAGCGCGAATGATGTCGTAGTCTTCATCCGTCATCGCGACGAATTTGCTCGCATTCACGTTCTTGAGATATTCGCGCCCCTCCTCGCTCTCGTTGAGCGTCAGGAATGCCCCTCTGATCTGATCGACCAAATCCTCGCAGAGTTTTCCCGAAACGACGAACGGGTCCTGCGGTATGACCGGCGAGGACCAGATCAGATTGTAATCTTCCATATTGGCAAGGCCGCGGTCGATCACGTTGTCCAGCCGATGGGTGGCGACAAAGGCCACGTCAACCTGTTCTTCCAACACCGCGATCGCCGACAGATCATGTCCGCCGGTATAGACCACGCGCGAGAAATGATCCTCGAGCTGGGCGCCGATCACATCGGTAAAGGATACCCGCGGCAACAAGTTGCCGGATGTCGACGCCGGGTCCGTCAAACCGACGATCTTGCCCTCGAGATCCTCGATCTTTTCTATTCCCGAGTCGGAACGCGAGACCAGCACCGCCTTGTATCCGGGACCTTCTTCCTGGAAGTGGCCAGAATGTTTGGCATAGGTGGCGAATACCTTGAGTGACGGGTCTTTTTCCTGTGCAATCACATAAGAATACGGGCCGTGCATACCGATATCGACAAAGCCGCCCAACATCGCCTCGACCACCGAAGCGTAGGATGTCGGAAGGAAGAATTCGACCTCTTTGCCGGTTGCCGATTTGAGCTGATTCACCATCGGCTCATACAGCGACAATTCCTGCGTGGTCTCTTCGGTGGGAATCATCGAAAAGCGCAAAACGTCCGGGTTCTTGCACTCTTCAGCAGTGGCGACACTGGCAGCGGCAATCGCCACACAGGATATCGCCAATTTGATCGCATTGGTATGTTTCATTTCTTTCTCCTTGTGTTGGGTCGTGTTGGCGGGTTGTCCCTGCCTTGTCGTTCACGCCGCTGACAGGCTTATGACATCCTGCTGTTGCGCGGCCTCGATGAAGTTCTCTTTGGTTCCGACGAAGTTCTTGCCGCGTTCCCCGGCAAAGGCTTCGTCGATGATGTCGGCACAGTATTGATGCGGTATTTCATGATCCGCAAAACGCGTACCGACGCCCAGATCGTTCAGGAATTTTGTCAGTCGATCCGCGCCCGCGTTGAGGTCGGCGCCGAAGATATCCTGCAGCGCAGCTTCGCGGAAACCACCAATGCCGATGACCGAGCGAAGAACAGTGGGCAAAGTGAACGAGCACGCGATGCCGTGTTGCACGCCCCAGCCCAGAGTAATCGGGTAGGACAGATTATGCGCAATTGCGGTCTTTGTGTTGGAAAAGGCCAATCCGGCACATAGCGATGCCTCTGCCATGTCACTGCGCAGCTGCAGATTGCCAGTATCACGCATCACTTTGGGCAGGGCCTGTATGATCAGTTTCGCAGCGGCCACGGCATGGCGCGCCGACACCGGGTTGGCATTCACGTTCCAGATGCTCTCAATGGAATGCGACAGCGCATCAAGGCCTGTCGCCATCGTCAGGCCGGTTGGTTTTTTCAGCATCAGTTCCGGATCGACAAGCGCGGTCTCGGGATAGAGTCGAGGGTGCGCAAGGGAATATTTCTTGCCCTGCGCCTCGTTCCAGACCGTCGCCCAGCAGGTGACTTCGCTGCCGGTTCCGGCCGTTGTGGGAACTGCGATGATCGGCAGGAAAGCTAGCGCTTCCTCGCCGGTCTTGGTTTCGAGGTACCGTGCGACGTTGTCGAAGTTGCCGTTGGCTGCCGCAAACACTTTGGCCGAGTCGATGACCGAACCACCCCCGAGGGCCACGACTACACCGATCTCCCCGCCTTCATCGGCGAAACGAGCGCTTTGTTCCCTCAGAAGTTCGTAGTCAGGGTTGGGCGCCACGTCATTGATCGTAAGTACAGGCGCTCCCGCCGACGCCTTCAGCTGTTGTCCGAGTTCCGCAAAAAAGGGCTCGGGATACGTCACCAGCGCAAACCGCCGACCCGCGATCAAATCGGCCAGCTTCCTGACTTCGCCAGCGCCAAAAATGACATCTACCGGATTGCTGTATGTCCACATAATTTCCCTCATGACCAGTGTGTCACAAACCAGAATGGCTGTTGGCAAATCAGTGTGGGTTGGAATTATATATTTAACAAATTGATTGTTTAGATAGTTTATATATACTCAGTATATGTTAAAGCTCGCTCTGAGGTCCTTCCACGCGGTTGCGCGACACGGGGGCTTCTCCCGCGCGGCCAAGGCGCTGAACATAAGCCAACCTACACTTTCGACCCAGGTGAAGGCACTGGAAGAACGATATGGTGTCGACCTATTCAGGCGCGTTGGGCGCAGGGTGGATCTGACCGTACCGGGAAGCGAACTCTTTGAGATCACGTCGCGACTGGACCAGGCAGAGCAGGACGCGGAAAACTTGTTGGATTCCTTCCGCGGCCTTAACGCAGGCAAACTCAATATCGCGGCGGTCGGCCCGTTTCATGCCACCGACATGATCGTCGCTTACAAACGAAAGTACCCGTCGATCGATATCGAGGTGCGCTTTGGCAATTCATCCCGCTGTTTCGACCGGATTCTGTCCTTCGAAGCCGACATCGGCATCATCGCCGAGGTTCCTTCGGACCCGCGGGTCAAGACGCTGCCCTATAGCGTTCATGACGTAGTGATATTCGTAAATTCGGAGCATCCGTTTTTCGACCGGGCCAGCATCTCGTTGGCGGAACTTAACGGCCAGAAGGTCATTCGGCGCGAAGCAGGGTCAACCACGCGCATGGCTATCGAAAGTGCGCTTGAGCGGCATAATGTGGCGGTCGAAACGGTTGTGGAACTTGGCAGCCGCGAAGCGATCTGGAAGGCTGTTGAACAGGGGTTGGGCCTCGGGTTTGTGGCCGATTTCGAGTTTGTAGCGCACCCCAACCTGCGCGCCGTCAAAATCTCTGACATGAGAGTTCAGACAAAATACTATCTGGCGTTTCTGGCCGAGCGCAGGCAGTCGCGCTTGATCGACTCGTTTTGTGAGATCGCGGTTGCCGGGATAGAGCATGAGCAGACACAATGAGAACGCACCAAATACCGGCACCGAATAAGGGCCGATTGACATCTTAACAGACCTGTTGTTACTGCAGCGGCCCCAAATTCGCGCACTTTGACAACGGTCAACATCGGATCACCGCCTAATTCTCTCGCAACCAGCCGTCCTGAAATCCTACCTGCTCCAGCCCTGCAAAACGGCGCACGCGGTTCAGTTCGGCCTCAAGCTTGCGCATCCGGTCCCTCGTCCAGCGGATACCGTTTTCTGGCCAAAGAGCGCGCACCTCAAGTTTGCCGCGTTCGCGCGCCGCTTTCATGTCGATCCGCCCCACCAGCCGGTCTCCTTCCAGCAGTGGGAAGACGTAATAGCCATATTTGCGATTTGCGGCGGGGACAAAGACCTCGATCCGGTAGTGGAACCCGAAAAGCCGCTCGGCCCGTTTGCGGTCGCGCAGGGCGGGGTCGAAGGGGGACAGAACGCGCAGTCGCCCCGGCAAGGTGCCTGGTGCCTCGATGCCCGTGCCGGGCCGCGCAAAGACACGCCGCAGCGCACCGTCCGCGCCCTCGACCTCGACCGTCTCGATTTCTCCGGCGTGCACCGCCTGGGCGCACCAGGCTTTTGCTTCTGCCGGTGTCGCGATATCCCAGAATGCGGCCAACTCGCCCGATGTTGCAAAGCCCAGCCGGTCCAGTGCGGCATTGCACAGCCAGTCAACGGTGGCGGCCTCGTCGCACTCCATCGCGCCAGGGCAGAGATGCGCTTCGATCACCCGCTCGGTCAGGTCATAGCGTTTCCGGAACCCATCACGCCCGGTCACCGTCAGAACGCCTGACCGCCAGAGGTACTCCAGAGCGGTCTTGGACGGATGCCAGTCCCACCAGCCGCCCGAACCCTTGCGCTCATCCGTTCCCACATCCGAAGAACAGGCTGGGCCGTTGTCGCGGATGTGGGTCAGAACCTCTTGGAATTGCTGCTCATAGCCTGCGCGCCGGGCGGCTTTCCAGCGGGATTTCAACGCTTCGGCATCGCGGCGAAATTTCAGGTGCCAGTGCGGGTAGAATTCCATCGGAATGACCGCCGCGTCGTGGGTCCAGTGTTCGAATAATTGCCGGTCGCGTTCGTAAAGCCGTTTCAGATGGGCAGGTCGAAAGGCCGGACGGCGTGAATAGAGGATCATGTCATGGGCGCGGGCGACCGTGTTGATGCTGTCCACCTGTACAAAACCCAAGCGTTGGATCAGAGCACTCAGGTCCTCGCCATTGCCGGAGCCCGCAGGCGTCTCGGCCAAGCCATGTCGGTCCAGAAATACATGCCGCGCGGTGCGGTTGTCCAATTGGCGCAACGCCAACGCTTCAGCGCCGCTTGAGCGTGTCGCCATAACTGATCTTAGGGGTCAGCGTGATCCGCGACTCCATCTCCCGTTCGGGGTCCTCCAATCGTGCCGAGATGATCTGCGCTGCCGCGCGACCAATCTCCAACCGACAAGCATCCATGGTGGCCAACTGTCGCGGCAGGCCCTGCAACAACTCGACATCGTTGAACCCGGCTAGACCGATCTGTCCCGGAATATCGACACCATGTTCCAGCAGGTAGAGCAATCCACCCGCGCCGATCATGTCGTTAGAGTAATACAGAAAATCGAGCTCGGGCGAGCGTTCCAACATAGTCTGCGTCATCTCGCGCCCCTTGGCCAGTGCCGAGCCGCCGGAATAGAAATCGCGATCCTCGATCTCGATTCCGCTCTTGGCCAGAACTTCGGTGAACCCCTCGAAGCGCTTCCGCGCCCGGTGATCCAGCGGCATCTTGGTGCCCATGAACCCGATATGTTCATAACCCGCCTTCAGGATCGCCTTGGCCATCTCGCGCCCGGCACGGCGGTGCGAAATGCCGACCATCGCGTCCACTGGCTTGCCGTCGGTATCCATGATCTCGACCACGGGAATACCCGCCGCGTCCAGCATCGCGCGCGCCGCTTCGGTATGTTCCAGCCCCGCGATGATCACCCCCGAAGGCCGCCACGAGAGCATCTCGTATAAAACCTTCTCCTCTTTCTCGGGGAGGTAGTCGGTGACGCCCACGACGGGTTGCAGCTCGGTATCTTCCAGCACCTGATTGATGCCGGTCAGAACTTCGGGGAACACCATATTCGACAGCGACGGGATGATGACCGCCACTAGATTGACCCGGCTAGACGCCAATGCACCTGCGATCTTGTTGGGGACATAGCCCAGTTCCTTGGCTGCCGCCAATACCCGGGCACGAGTGGCGTCCGATACGTCGCCGCGATTGCGCAAGACGCGGCTGACGGTCATTTCGGATACGCCGGATGCCTCGGATACATCGCGGAGAGTGAGGGGGCGGGCGGTATCTGCGGCCAAGGTGTAATCCTGTGCTTGCTTGTTCGGGGCGATGCTAGCGCGAACAGAACGGCCTGTTCAACCACCGCGCCACGCTATTGCGAAGCCGTGGCATAAAAATCCGCCATCAGATCGTCGCTATTCCTGAAGGCTGAGCCCGTCCAGCTTGATCTTGCCGGAGGCGCAATTGGGGATGAGGGTTTTGGCCCCGAGGGTCCGCCCTGCGATCTGGCGGGTCGCGTCAATGTCGAAGAAACCGTGGCCGGTGACAGCAACATCCTCGTTGATGGAGAGGTCGCGCTGGTCGCTCAGGGCAACACCGGGCTGCAAATCGGGCTGGGCAAACAATACGAGGAAGACCTGACTGATCTGCCAGGCGTTCCGATCAACCCGGCGGATGTGGCTGTGAGAGTTCAGATCTTTTTAACTACAGCGATTTCTGAACACCAGCGGCCTAGGTCGCTGGAGGCGGGTCACCCGGTCTCGGGCCGCACAAAGACGCGCGAGGGATGCAACTCGCCCGACCGGTAGAGACCCACGGCCACAGCCTGACCGTTGAGTGAGGCCCATGCCTCGTCGCCATAGTCCACGTCCGAGGCCAGAACCATGCCGGGATTGCCATTGCGCAGGCGGCTGGCCCCCTCGGGCGTGCATTTCAGTTCGGGTAGCTCGGCCAGCCCTTCTTCGAGAGGGCGCAGATAAGCGTCCAGATCGGGGCTGTGGGCCATCTGCTCGATCTGTTGGATGCTCAACCCGTCTTCGGCGTCGAACGGTCCTGACCAGATGCGGCGCAGCGATCTGACATGGCCGTGGCAGCCCAGCGCCTGACCCAGATCGCGGGCGATGGAGCGGACATAGCCGCCCTTGCCGCAGGTCATCTCAAGCACCACGTGATCGGCGTCGGGGCGGTCGGCGAGCACCAGTTCCTCAACCCAGAGCGGGCGCGCGGCAAGTTCGACATCCTCGCCATCGCGGGCCAGCTTATAGGCGCGCTGACCGTCGATCTTGACCGCCGAGAATTTTGGCGGGACCTGCATGATCTCGCCGAGCAAGGGCTGCAGCGCCTCTTTGATCTGGGCGTCGTTGGGGCGCGCGTCGCTTTGTGCGATCACCTCGCCTTCGGCGTCGTCGGTATTAGTGGCCTGACCCAGTCGCACGGTGAACACATAAGCCTTCAGCGCGTCTGTGATGTAGGGCACTGTCTTGGTTGCCTCGCCCAGGGCCACGGCCAGCACGCCGGTCGCCTCAGGGTCCAGGGTGCCGGCATGGCCCGCCTTGCGCGCCTGCAACGCCCAGCGAACCTTGTTGACCACCGATGTCGAGGTTATGCCAGCGGGCTTGTCCACCACCAGCCAGCCGGAAATATCGCGCCCTTTGCGTTTGCGTGCCATGTCGTCTCTCGGGAATTGTCTAAGGCGCGCGGCCTAGCTGATCGCCCGCGCGCTGTCAAATGCGCTACTCGGCGTCCACCACCACGCCCACGATGGGACCCAGCGAGAACCCGGCATCCGACCGCCCAATCTGCGGCGCGTAAAGCCGCGAGATATTGCCGTCGAAATAGAGCGCATTGGGCGTGCTCAACACATCGCGGAATAGGCTGCCGAACTGGTGGAACGTGACCGCTTCGCGCGAGATCGCAAAGACCACACGCTTTCCGTCTTCGCTCGTGCCGACCCCGTTGCGGATATAGCGCGAGGTGGAATCGGGCAGGAAGCGCGGATGCAAATCGCCATCGATCACCAGCATCGGGCCGGATTGCGTTGCATCGCGGCAGAGCGGTTGCTGGTCCTGATAGCTGATCGTCTCGAACACGTCGGCACGACCCTCTCGGATGCAAAAAACACCATTGGGCAGCAGGCCGAAATTGCCGGGGCCTGCGTTCGGGATCACCCGCATTTCTTCTTGACCGTTTTCGACGTAGTGGCCAACCGGCGAGCGGTCGTCGTGATACATCCCGGCATTCATCGCAAAGGCCAGTTGCTTACCCTGATCGGCTAGCGCGGCATCGACGGTCTGGAAATGACCCAGTATTTCACCCGCCTCATCGCGCAGGAACAGGCGCAGATCCTCTGACCCGGCATCGGCCTCGCAGATTGTGAAACGGTTGCCCTCATGCTCGATATCCGAACAGGTCAACGCCGTGGCCGGGGCGGCCAGCAGCATCAGCAGAGCGGCAGACAGGCGTTTCACTCGTCCAGGTCCCGGCGCACTTCGTCTTGATTGAACAGACGACGGGATTCGTCCATCTGGTCAAAGGTTTCGTCCAGACGGAAGCGCAGATCGGGGGCGAATTTCAGCCCCACCCTCTTGCCGATCACGCGGCGAAGCTCGCCCTTGTTGCGCGCCAGCAGTTTCAGCACGTCCTCCTGCCCTTTGCCGCCCAAAGGCAGCACGAAGGCAGTGGCGATCTTGAGGTCGGGCGAGGTGCGCACCTCGCCCACTGTGATCGACATGCGGTTCAGATCGGGATCATGCACGTCGCCGCGGGCCAGCACCTCGGAAAGTGTACGGCGGATCAACTCGCCGACGCGAAGCTGACGCTGGGAGGGACCGGGGCCATCGTGGAATTTATTCTTTGCCATACTCTTCGATCTAAGCCGAACGAGAGGCTTTGCCAAGCGCTGCCCGAACGGGTAGGAGGCTTAAAGCCGATCTGACGCGAGGATAAGTGACATGACCCATATTCCCGGCATCGCCATCACCGGAGCATCGGGCCGCATGGGCCAGATGCTGATCCGTACTGTGACAGACAGCGACAAGGCGCGGCTGGTGGGTGCGGTCGAGCGCAAGGGTCATGACTGGATCGGGCGCGACGTGGGCGAGGCCTTGGGCGGTGCCGCTTTGGGCGTGACCGTCACCGACGACCCGCTGGGGGCGTTTGCGCCCGCGCAGGCGGTCATCGACTTCACCGCCCCCGTTGCGACGCTGGAATTTGCCGCTTTGGCGGCACAAGCCCGAGCAGTGCATGTGATCGGCACTACCGGTATGAGCGACGAAGAAATCGCCGCGCTGGAGCCTGCCGCGCGCCATGCGGTGATCGTGCGGGCGGGTAACATGAGTCTGGGCGTGAACCTGCTGACGCAGTTAACCAAAAAGGTCGCCGCCGCGTTGGACGAGGATTTCGATATCGAAGTGATCGAGGCGCATCACCACCATAAGGTCGACGCGCCTTCGGGCACCGCGCTGATGCTGGGCGAGGCCGCTGCCGAGGGGCGCGGGGTGGCGCTGGCTGATGTTTCGGATCGGGGTCGTGACGGCATCACCGGCGCCCGCAAACGCGGCGATATCGGCTTCACCGCGATCCGGGGCGGCGACATCGTGGGCGAGCATGACGTGCTTTTTGCCGCCGCTGGCGAACGTATCACCCTGCGCCATGTCGCCACCGACCGGGCGATTTTCGCCCGCGGCGCGCTGAAAGCCGCGCTTTGGGGGCAGGGCAAGCAGCCGGGGCAATATGACATGGTGGATGTGCTGGGACTGTAGATGCCGAGCGGATGCAGTGACCGCTGTCCTATGGGGACGCAAGTTCGGTCAATGCCGACCTGAGCAAAGGAGAAGGGCGCGAGCTGGCGCTGATCTGTCTGGGACTCAGATATACATGCGACCGGCTGCTTTTACGGTGCTTTGTGGAGGTGTTCGAGAGGCGCGGCTGCGATGTGCTGCGGCTCCGGTTCCGCTATGCCGCCGATCACTGGTTTCTAGATGCCGAGGACGAAGCGCAATTTGCCGAGATCTTCTCGGACGGGCAGGATATTTTTGACCAAGCCCTGACATTGGAAGAGGAGCGGTGGGTCTGGCTGATCGGCAAATCGCTTGGAACCCTGCCGATGGCAGGTGCCCTTGCGGCGCAGGTGCAGGCCGTGCCGGATGTCCGGGGCGTTTGGTTGACCCCCGGCCTGCTCAAGACACCCCTGCCGGAGAGGCTGTCAAAGCTGAGCCTGCCGTCGATCCTGGTGCTTGGCACAGAGGGCCCGTGCAATCTGCCCGAGCTACCTACCCCCTACGCGGCTCGTCCCGACTTCGCCTTGTACCTGGTGCAGGGCGTGGATCACAGGTTTCGGCATGTCGATTGGGCGAAGGCCATCGCAGAGGCGGCAGGTCTAAATGAGGACTGGGTCGCATCATCAGCGTGAGCCGCCGCTGCATTCAGGTAGCTGGCAATTGCTGCGTGGCGCAATGGATGCCGCCGCCGACCTCGCCCAGCGCATCGATGTTCAGGGTGATGACGTCACGGTCGGGATAGTGCCTCTGCAAAGCGTCCCGAGCGATCCTGTCAACCTTCCGGTCGCCAAACTGGGCGGCGATCACCGCACCGTTGCAGACATAATAATTGGCATAAGAGGCCACGAAATCGAGGCTGCTGACTCGGCGGGTTTCAGGCTCTGGGATCACCTCAATCTCTAGCCCCTCGGCGGCTAGCCGGTCATGGGTGTCCAGTGCGGCTATGTGGAAAGGGTCCTGCAGATCGGGATCATCTGGCAGGTTGATCAGTACGCGACCGGGGCCAGTGAACCGAGCGAGGCTGTCGATATGGTAATCGGTGATATCCTCGTCCCGCACACCTACAGACCAGATCATCCGCTCGGCACCATAGGCCCGTAGCAGGCGGTCCTCGATCTGGTCGCGGCTGAGGCCGGGGTTGCGGTTGTCGTTCACCCACGAGCTTTCATGCGCCATCAACAGGCCATGCCCGTCCTGCTCGACCCCGCCCGCCTCGCCGGTGAGCCCGCTGGGGATCAGGTCAAAATCGAGGCGTCGGGCGATCTCGGCGGCGATCCGGCCGTCACGTTTGTGAATTTGACGATTGCCCCAGCCATTGAACTGGATATGGCTGACCAGGCGTTGCCCCGAGGACCTTGTGGCGAACAGCGGTCCGGAATCGCGGCACCAGAGGTCCTCGGTCGGAATGTCCCAGAGCGTGACCCTGTTCGACAGCTGTTGCCGCGCTCGGGTCTGATCCGGGGCAGCGGCCAGCAGGATCACCGGTTCGAATTGCGCGATCGTATTGGCGATGTCGGCGATGGTGGATTGCAGCATCTCCAGAAACACCCGGTCGGGATGAACCCGGGTGCTGACGGGCCATTGCATGATGGTCGCCTCATGCGGAGCCTCTTCCGGCGGCACGGTAAAGGTGGCATCGGATGCCGCCATGGCAGACCCTCCAAGCAGATACGCTGCGCCGAACCCGGCAGTGGCGGCCAGAACGTTGCGCCGATTTATTCCGCCATCATTCAAAGGCTCGGAGGCCGTCGGGTGGGGTCTGGCCCGCTGATGCCGCCTCGACCTTTGCAAAGAGAGCGCCCAGCCGTTCGTCCCAACTGGGGTATTGTCCGGTCACCGCCAGAGTCAGCCGTTCCGCACCGATCGACAGGCCCGGCGGGGCGCTGTCGCCCGCGATGACGATTTCGCCGATCTCGGTCCAGTTGGCTGGCGGGGGATAGACGGCTGGGGCGGGGTCGCCCGCCACGACCAGCCGGTAATAGATTCCCATGGTGACAAAGAAATCCTCGCCTGTCGGATCGGGAAAGAAATAGCCCGATCCATCGCGCGCTTCGAAGGCTTCTTCGGCGTTGCGCAGGATCACCTTTTCCGAGAAGGGCAACCCGATCTCATCCAGAACCGGGCGCATCTCTTCGGATTGCGGGACGCTGACAAGGGCTAGCCGCGCGGGGTCGAGCTCGAACTCCTGCGTGAGAAGGCGCAGCATCAACCGGGTCACGGCGGCACGGTCCATATCTGCGGGCGGGTGGCAACCCACCTCGTGAAAGAGCGGCAAAACATCGGAGCGCGCGCGCTCGCCGACATCTGCGACCCGCGCGAGCGGTTGCACGACGAAAGCCCCTTGGGGCAGCATCGACTGATCGAAATCGTGTCGTAGCCCGCCATTGTATGTTGCATCACCGGTTGCGATAGGCAGGGCGGGGGCTTCTTTGTAACCCAGGCTGCCATAGGCGGCGCGCAGCCGTTCCAGCACCGTGTCATATTGTGCCTCAAAGGCGGCATTTTGGGTCGCGGCAAGCGCAACCGAAGGCAGCATCGTGCCCACGGTCAGGGCGGATCCCAATTTGATCACGTCGCGTCGGTCCAATGTCATGATCCGCTTTCCCCTTCGCGCAGGCCTGTGGTCACGGACAATATAGGACCGATTTTCGTGTCTGTCTCAACCCGGCATGAAGACTGTCTTGAAGTTTCTTCATGCCGCCAAGGGTCAGAGCGTTTTGATCCTGTCTTCGCGCAGGGGGCAGGCGAGGTAGACGCCGAATTCCTTCCCGATGTCGGCGCTGACACGGGCATGGACGCGGCCCTGCCGGTCGAGAAAGCGCTGGCTGTCTTCGACCGGAAATATCCCCTCGTGCCAGATGCCGGGATGGATATAGAGCCCGCGCGTCCCGTCGCACCAGAAGGCCACGACCTTGTCGGGGGTCAGGTTGTCGCCGGGCAAGGCGGCAGGAATGATGAAGGGTTTACGGTCGAGCGGATAGAACAGCTGCCCGCCATCTGGGTGGTAGTTCATGTGCCACAGCAGCACCTGATCGCGGGGCGCGGTCTGCGCCTCTCCGCTGGCCTGCTGCGGATCGGTGGACCAGCCCAGCACGTAGTGCCCGTTGACGGCCTCGTTCTCGCCATAAAGAACATCGCCCTTCCAGTCGCCCTTGAACGTGCCCTCGACCCAGCCGCCTTCGTCGCCGGTACCCTTGTCGATGGGCCGCCAGCCCTGTTGCGGCCAGCGGGTGATCTCGATTTCGAATCCGTCGTGGTCGTCGACCAGGCAGCCATATCCCTTGACACTGTCATCCGTGGCGCGGATCAGCGGCACCTCGTGCCAGGGCAGCGAGGGTTTGGTGCTGGCCTCGAAGATATATTCCGGAGCGTTCATGTGACCCTCATATGCTGATCGACGATACGTTGCACCATCGGGGCGAAGTGGTGGAAATCGGGGGTTTCCATATCGTCGCGCTTGCCCGCCTCGTCCAGATAGCGCACCTGGATGATCTTTTCGAGGTTGGGGTTCTGTTCGAATTCGGCCACTTCCTCGGCACTCATCGGCCCGCCCTGTAGGTTCAGTGAGTGGATCGAGGCCTCGGACAGCCGCTCGAAATATTCCGGTTTGGTGGCGCAGAGATAGCGCTTGGCCGCTACGTGGTAGAGCACGCAATCGGTGACCACGCTGGGAAAGAACGGGGCCAGGACCTCGGCACCCGCATCCTCGTGATAGCGGTCTTCAGTGTCGCCCATGCTGAAGGTGCCGAACTCGGACGTGAAATGGCCGATATCGTGCAGCAGGGTGGCAACAATGATGTCCTCAGGCAGGCCGTTCTGTTCGGCGATGGTTGCGCCTTGCAGCATGTGTTCGGCCATGGTGACGGGTTCACCCAGATATTCCTCGCCGCCGCGCCGGTCGAAGATGTCGGCCAGAAAGGCCACGATGGTGTCGCGGGTCAGGTCAGGTTTGCCGGTCATTCTGCGGCCTCCGGCTGGGCCATCTTGAGCGCGGCCAACGTTGACAACAACCCGTCGCGGTCGGCGTAGCAGCCTTGCAGCCAGCGCGATCCTGCGCCTGAATAGCCGGTGCGTGCGTGCAACACGCGGGTGTTGTCAACGATAAAGCTTTCGCCCGGTTCCAGTTTGAACGCCACGCCCATGGCGGGATCGTCGATGATGGCGGCGAATTGCCGGTAGGCTTGGTAATAGGCCTCCATCCGATCAAAGGGGATGTCCACGAAGGGCGCTGACGAGCGGTTGTTGAAGCGGACTGCGACCAGTTCGCCGTCGGGCGCAAGTTCGATCATCGGGCGGCGCGACCGCAGACAGACGCCGTCCGAGCCGCTATATTCGAAGCGGGCAGGGTGGCCTGCGAGCAGAGCGAAACCCTCGGGGTTGTCTGCGCGTAGACGTTGCGCGGCGCGAAACCCGTCCACCACGATCGAATCGCCGCCCTCGGCGGAGTTTTCCAGACAGTAGAGGATTTGCAAGCCCGGCACCGGATCGCGATAGGGGTTGTCAGTATGGGCCTGAAGCCCCAGCCCGGTATAGGCTAGGTTGGATGGGTTGACCTCGGTTCGGACCTCGAAATAACGGCCATAATTGGTCTCGCGTACATAGCCGAACAGGTCGGCGACACGCAGCAATGCCTCGGGCTCGACCGGGCCGCCGGTCAGCCGCGCAAAGCCGTATTCGGCCACCGCCGCCAGCCAGGCGTGTTTTGCGCGGGGCTCGGCATGGACCGCGCTCCAGTCGGCACCGGGAGGCGTCAGCGCGCTGCCCCAAGTGGTGATTCCGGGTGCGGTGCGGCCCGCCTCGCGAGGCCGATCGCGGTCATAGGCGTGATCGGCCAGCCAGCCAGCGGGAAAAATCACGGTTTTGCCTTCCGGCTGGAATGTGACCTCAAGGTCTCCGCCCACGATGCGCGTATCGCTGACACTGGTGTCGGCGGGAATGTCGCCGATGGTGATCAGCCGCTGCCCGTTGCCCGGCGCGCGGGTTTCGGGGTCAAGCGCGTTATCGCGCAGCCAGATGGAGTGAAAGCGGGTGGTGGCCCCGTCATGATCGGTGACGGTGACAACGGGGCCGGAGTGAGTGGCGGTGCGCAGCATGTGGGGCTCTCATAATGGCAATGCGGGAGTACTTGAGGGGATACAGGTGGCATGGCATTAAGACAATTAATCCTTATTCGATCTGAGGCCTGGAAAATCTAATGAGCAAACGCAAATTGGGATTGCCGCCGCTGGACTGGCTGCGGGTCTTCGAGGCCGCCGGGCGATTGGGCGGGTTTTCCGCCGCCGCGCGCGAGTTCGGGTTGACCCAGGCGGCGGTCAGCCAGCGGATCGGCAATCTCGAGGCGTGGCTTGGCCGGTCGTTGTTTATCCGCGAGGCACGCGGCGTGTCACTGACGGTGGAGGGCGAAAGCTATCTGCCTCTGGTGCAGGACAGCCTGCGCGCGCTGGAGCGCAATACAGAGAACCTGTTCGGCAAAAGCCCGACCGAGCTGCGTGTCGCTGGGCTCAACTCCCATCTGGGAGCGCTGGTGGTGTCGCGTCTGGCGGCGTTTCACGCAGCCCATCCGAAATTGCGGCTGGTGATCGACTCGCTGGACCGCTGGTCGGGATTCGACGAGGAAAAGACCTGGCTGCAACTGCGTTTCGGCAGCGGCGCCTGGCCCGCCCGCGCCGCGCGTCTGGTTGCGACCGAGGTTCTGACCCCGATGGCCGCGCCGGGCCTGTCATGGGGCGCGCCACTGATCGAGCTGCGCGGGCCACGACCGGGCTGGTCGGACTGGTCGGCAGAGACCGGCGAGACCATGACGGGCGGCGGCTGGCTCAGCGTCGATTCGATGGAACATGCGCTGGAGGCTGCGCGGTTGGGTATGGGCGTTGTGCTGGGTTCGGTTCCGCTGGCGCGCGAGTTGCTGCAGACCGGAGCGCTGCGCCGTCTTGACCTGCCGGACATGATCACCAGTGAGGGCTATTGGCTGACCTGGCCCGAGGACCGGCCCATCAGCAGCAAGCAGCGTCATCTGGTAGAGGCATTTTATCAGACCATCAGCATCCGGGGCAAAGAGTGATCCACCGGCGCGGTCCCTGCGTAAAAGGAGTATCTCTGCCACATCCCCCGGTGTTGTCATGTTGCTGCGATCTCTTTTCTCAATGTTGTTTTGCGCCATTGCGGTGCCCGCCTACGCCGATTTCGCCCAAGTCCGGAACGAGGCCCAGTTCAAGGCGATCGTGTCCGGCAAGATCCTGACACGGCCGCTGATAAAACTGCAGGTCTCGCCCGATGGAAAAATAAGCGGCACTGGTCTGCGCTGGGCGGTTGAGGGCAATTGGAACTGGCAGAATGGCTATTTCTGCCGCGACCTGTACTGGGGCGGCAGCGACTTGGGCTATAATTGTCAGGAAGTGCGCGTTCGCAACGGCAAGATCCGCTTTACCTCGGATCGGGGCAAGGGCGATTTCGCTGATTTCCGGCTGCGGTCTGATTAGGTTTCCCGTGCCATTCGGGTGTTGACCCACTGCACGATCCCACCCAGTACCAATCCCCAGACGGCGGCGCTCAGCCCGATGATGGTGACACCCGAGGCGGTGACCAGAAAGGTGATCGCAGCCGCTTGCCGATAAGACGTGTCCTTGAACGCAGCGAGCGCCGAAGTGGAAAAAACCGGCAGCAGGGCGACACCCGCCAGCGTGCCCAGCAGCAGCGGCGGTGCGAGGCCCGCAAACGCGGTGATGATCCCGGCGAACAGCCCGAAGAGGCAATAAAACAACCCTCCGAACACCGCCGAGAGATAGCGTTTCCCGGTGTCGGGATGCGAGTCGTCATTGGCGCACATGGCGGCCGTGATGGCGGCAAGGCAGGTCGCGGGAGCGCCAAACGGGGCCGAGATCAGGCTGGCCCCGCCCACCGACGAGATCAGCGGCGCGGGCGCGGGTTGATATCCAAAGCTACGGATGATGGCGAGGCCGGGGATGTTCTGTGTTGCCATGGTGACAATGAACAGCGGAAGGCCGATACCGATCAGCGACTGGATCGAGAAGACCGGGACAGCGAAGACTGGTGTGGGAATGACCGAAGAACCGTTCAGCGTGAAGTCGAAGCCCGGCTGAAACACTACAACCAACGCCGCAACTACCACGGCGCAAGGCACCGCGATCAGGCGGTTGATCTGGCCTGCGACGAACCAGGTGAGGATCACTGGCAGGGCAATCCAGGGGGCGTGACCCAAGGCACTGAAGGGCTGCAGGCAGATCGACAGCAGCACCGCCGACAGCATCGCCTGCGCCAGCGGCGCGGGAATGGCCGCGATCAACCGGCTCAATGGCCGCCAGAACCCGGCGATGGTGGTCAGCAGACCCGCGAAGAGAAACGCGCCCACTGCTTCGGCGAAGCCCGCCGCCGGAACCGTCGAGACCGCCAACAGCGCCACGCCCGGCGTGGACCATGCCACACTTACGGGAATCTTCGTGCGCAAGCTCAAGACTACACCCGCCAGTCCCATCGCGATGGCGGCGGCCATCAGACCCGAGGCAGCCTCGGCTTTCGACGCGCCCATGCCGTTCAGACCCTGCAATACGATGGGAAACGAGCTGAAAAACCCCACAACGGCGACAACAAGGCCGGTTGAAACGGTTTGCAAAGGGATGGCGCTGTGGCGCATGTGAGGCTCGTGCGGGAGTATGCGGGAAGGTGACGTTGTTGAAACTGGTTGCCGCCAGAGACTATGCCCATTTTTGCGGCGCAGCCAAGACCGGGAAAGCGATCTTGCGCCTCGTTGGTTAGGCAGTTGCGGATGCATTGCCTGACTGATGGTCTTTCAATCCTGACTTGTTCATTTTTTCCCACTCCATAGGTTCGCCATCAGGTTGCGGTCCAATTGAGGGGCGTTCTTTCCGTCAACATCACCGACTTGAAGCCGGTCCCCATTTTCAACAATGAGTAGGATGCGCAGGGCTCATCTTTGATCTGGCATTCAAGAACGGTGGGGATTTCTTCAATCTCGCGGTGCATCTGGGTTGTCGTTATGTCACGCTACTCCGGTAATCATCGAGACAATCTCGTTCTTGTCGGTATTGGCCGTTTCGCGAATGCCGATCTGTTTGCCCCGGCGCAGCACGCAGATACGATCCGACAGACGGAACACCTGATCGAGACTGTGACTGATGATCAGGATCGCGAGGTTTTTGGCCTTGAGACTGGCAATCAATTCTTCAACGCGCGCGGTTTCAGCGACACCCAGGGCAGCTGTCGGCTCATCTAAGAGGATCAGTTTGCTGGCCCAATGCGTTGCGCGCGCGATAGCCACCCCCTGGCGCTGCCCGCCGCTCAGATCGCAGATCGTGGAACTGGCCGACGGGATGCGCACATCCAGTTCGTCCACCAATGTCTGGGTTTCCTGCCGCATTCTGGATTTGTCTAAGATACCAAAAGGCTTTTTGGTCAACTCGCGCCCCAAAAACATGTTCATGAAGACCGGTTGCTGATCGGCTAGTGCCAAATCCTGATAAACCACTTCAATACCCTTGCTGCGTGCCGAGCTTGCATCTGCAAAGGCTGCAGTTTCCCCATCAAGCTGAATTGTGCCGGATGTCGGCGTATAGACACCAGAGACGATCTTGATCAGCGTTGATTTTCCAGCACCGTTATCACCCACAAGCGCGACGATCTCTCCGGCGCGCAGGTCAAGCGAGAAATCCTGAATTGCGACCACGCCGCCAAAGGCCTTATGGATATTCTGAAGGCTGAGAACCTGCCCGGATGTGGTCATGTCAAAGCTCTTTCTGGCCAGCCTGTTTGCTGCCCGAATATGTTTTCGATTGTCGTCACGTGGGGATCACCAATGCTGATGCCAGACACGCCCACGATATTGGCGCGTGTGACAAAGGCCTGCCCGCGAAATCCGAAGATCACCGTGTCACCGGTTTTCGGTTTCACCGGTCCTGTGGCATCGACCATGCCGTAATAATCAATCGCAGAGTAATCAGGGATTTCCACGCTGGCCATGGCGGAGGCCGCACTTGTGGGTTCAGCACTCACCAGTGCCTTGACGTCATATTTTGGAAAAACCGGATCGATATACAATCCGCCGCCAAAACAGAACGCGTTGCCGCCGTGATGATGCGATACCTCGCTCAGATACAGGACCGCCGGATCTTCTGGCAGGTCTTCGACGGCATGCAGCGGCGTGGTACCATGTAACGCATTGCCTGGCTCACATTGGGTTGCACCGGCATCGGCCAACGCTTGCAGGATTACGGATGAATTTGTTCCCGGTGCGTTGATCTCGATCCCAGCGCGCCCGGCTGCGGCCAAGACATCGGCCGCGCGCGACAAGGTGCTGAGGTTCTGTGTTGGCTTTACCTTGCGGCTGTCCAGATCGAATAAAAGCGCAGGGAATGTCGTGATCCCGGCGAAGGCTGCTCCGTCCAATGCATCGATCTGATCGGCGACATTCGCCACACTATCGGCAGCAAAGCCACCTTCATGACCTCGATAGAATGTATCGCCCGTCGTCTGAATGCGGGCCAGAATATTCTGAACGCGGCTAATTTTTGCTGCCGCATCTGCGGCCTCGCGGGCCTTTTGGTCGCTGAACACTGTCCAGTAGTCGGGCTGAAGCTGGGCCGCTGCAAATGCTGCGCTCCCCTGCGGCACCTGCACGAGATGTCCCAGATGCCCGGTTTTCAGACCCGCGCGATGGCAGGATATGGCACAATCCATATCAACAGCTACGGACCGGTCGATCCCGCCGCGCATGACGGCCTGACAGAACCCTGAATGCCGTCCCACCTGTTTGGTCATGGCAAAGGTTTTCAATCCCAATGATGCGGCCTGTTCAGAGAAGTGGCGCGCATTGCGCTCTACCGCATCAAGGTCCAGCACATAGGAATTCGGTGGCAGCGCGCCCGACTGGTGTAGCGCCATTGCAGCCTCGATGAAGCGAGGATTGCGACGCATCAATACTTCAAGAAACATGTGGTTTGGTCCTTTGTCAGCGTTTGGTGTCGCGCAGCGATATGGCAACGGCGAGCAGAATAATCAGGCCGCGCACTATCATTTGGTCTGATACTTTCAGGTTCATCAGGATCAGCCCGTTATTCAGCATGCCCATCAAAAGCGAGCCGACAAGCGCCCCCATAACCGACCCTTTACCGCCATTGAGGGCAGTACCGCCGACGATCACAGCGGCAATGACGGTCATCAGGTCACTTTCGCCCAGCGTGTATTTGGCCGCTTGCAGCCGTCCGGCATAAAGCAGTCCGGCAAGACCGGCGCAGGCCCCGCAGATGGTCAGAACGTAGAAGCGGACACGTGGCACCTTGATACCGGAAACTTGAGCAGCGCGTGCATTGTCACCAATGGCAACCACATGTGCACCGAATCTGGTGTGGCGATAAACCAGATGCCCTATCCCGACACCAATAGCGGTCCAGATCACAAGGGACGGTACAGAAAACAGCTTTCCCGACCCGAATATTCCAGTGAAGGTATCATTGACGACGGGGATGGACCGCAGATCGGTCATCGATCGTGCGATCCCGGCGAACAGCCCCATTGTAGCGAGAGTGACCAAAAAAGATGGCAGCTTGAGATAGGCAACCAGCACCCCGTTGAAGGCCCCGATCAGGATGCCCGCTCCAAGTCCGGCAATCACGCCAACCGGCATGGAATAATGCTGCATCGTCACTGCCGCCGACAGCGCGGCGACAGCGACAATTGATCCAAAGCTCAGATCAATCTCACCGGCTGAAAGGGCAAAGACCAAACCGACGGCCATGATCGTCGCAGGTGCTGTCTGCAAGATGATGTTGGTCAGATTGCGCTGTGTCAGGAACCCGTCATCATGCAATGTCAGCGCAAAGAAAAGGAAAATGGCCAGAAAGCCGATATAGACGATCCATTGTTGCAGATCGTGGCCGGCAAGCCGCTTAAGTACAACGTTCATAGTCAGACCTTGGAAGTGGAGAAGTGGCAGCTGTTTCCAGCTGCCACGATTGGTTGTTTATTGAAGAGAGTCTGGTGCGTCGGCGTTATAGGACCGTTTCCATCCTTCGTTGATGGAGCCGGCGTCGATAGATAGGGCATCGACCACCAGAAACGGATCAACCTCCCTGCCCAGAAGGCTCGCGGCAGCCGCCCGCGCTGCATACACACCGATGTTGTAAGTCTCATCCGCGATAATGCCTGCGATGTTGCCACCGTTTTGCATGTCCAGAGCGGCAGGTTCATTCAGATCGATTGTGACAACCTTGGTACGATCATTGTCTTGTTGGCGTAGCACCGAGATGACACCAAGCGCCGGTTCAGCCCAGGGTGTATAAATCCCATCAAGGTCAGGATTGCGAGACAGCATACCGCGCGCAATGTCTTCTGCATTGGCTGGATCTGCCATACCGGCTTCTGTGACGATCTCGATATCCGGGTAGGTGTTCTCGATGGTCCATTTGAATGCGTTGTCACGCTGGTTTGTTACGGGAAAATCAGCATCATGATACATATAGCCAACCTTGCCTGAACCACCCATTGCTTCTGCAAGTGCTACCGCTGCCTTGTTTCCGATCTGAAAAAGATCAGCAGAAACAACTGATACATAATCCTCACCATGCGTGAACCCATCAACAGCGTTGTCAATGAAGACAAGCTTGACACCAGCGTCGCGCGCGATGCCATAAACACCTGCAGCGGTTGGCGGATCAATCGGCAGTGAGACAATGATCGACGGATTGCGCGCCATCACTGTCTCAACATCGGATTTTTGGCGAGCTGTGTCGAAGCCAGCATCCGTTTCCGCAACCACTTCAATGCCAAGTCGGGCGAATTCGTCCCTTGCACCCTGCGCAACAGCGCTGGACCAAGCATAAAGCTCGTGCCAAACGAGAGCTGCCGTGTAACCGCCTTGCGAAACTTCCGTAATTTCCGCCTCGGTCAGTTTTAGTTCGGCAACAGGTGTCGGAGCCTCGCCATTTGGACCAACAGTAAGTGGTTGTTCTGCGAGCGTAGCGGTTCCAAGGCACATACAGGCTACCGCAGGCCAGAGAATTCTAGAGATATTCATTTCTGTTTCCTCCTGTCTTGTATATGCCGCACGAGCGGCAATGCGCTGCGTACTGTCTTGTGGTAGAGACCGGGTGGTCCAGCGGTAACGCAGCTTCCCGCTGGACCATTTGGTTTTGCCAAATGGCTCAGCGTAAGCTTGCAGGCGCTTCGATGTTGAGCGACTGCATCCAGCCTTCCGCGACATCTTCAGCCGTCACGGTCACGGCGGGGGCCACAACAAATGGTGGAACGTCCAGGTCGAGCAGATCAAGAATGCCCGCCGCCGCCATTGCCCGGCCCAGCTCATAGGCTTCATCTGCAACAATTGCGGCCACATTTCCACCTTTGACCATATCCAGCGCTATCGGCTCTGACAGGTCCAGCGTCACGATCTTGGTCTTTGTGTTTCCGTTAGCCCGCAACGCTGCAAGCACACCTTCAGCAGGGCCTGCCCAAGTCACGTAAATGCCGCCAAGATCAGGATTGCGTAGCAACATCGCATTGGCAATTTCTTCGGCACGCGCAGGATCGCTGATCCCTTGCTCGGCCACAATTGAAATGTCTGGATAGTCGTTTTCGATTGTTGTCTTGAACGCGTTATCCCGTTGATTGGTCACATAGTATGCGGCGTCATGGAAAATCCAGCCAACCGTTCCTTTGTTACCCATAGATGCAGCCAGCGCATCCGCCGCCTGTTTGCCCATCTGGTAAAGATCATCCGTGACGATGGCCGCATAATCATTGGGGTGTTGATAGTCCGCTGGCAGATTGGACAGGAACACAAGTTTTACACCACTGTCTCTTGCCGCTTCGAACGCAGCAGCAGATGTCACCGGGTCAAGCGGCAGTGACAAAATGATGCTTGGGTTCTTGACTAGGGCCGTCTCAATGTCGCTGCGTTGCTTGGCTGCGTCAAAACCGGCGCTGGTGGTGGCGACAACTTCGATCCCGAAACGGGCGAATTCATCGGTGGCACCTGCGGAGACCGCATTTACAAAATCCGATTGATCATGCCAGAGCAATGCCGCTGTATGACCACCGGCCTTCAAGACCTCCATGCTGCTCTCGGGCACGGCAATTTCAGATGTCGGCGTCGCAGCTTCGCCGCCTGGGCCAATTGTCTGTGCGGACAGCGGTGCCGCATTCAATGCCAGCGTCGCGCCGACAATAAGCTTTGAAAGTAAAGTTTTCATCGTGATCCTCCCATGGACTTTGGTTCGTTTTGAATGCCGCAATAGCGGGCTAGAAACAGGGCAAAGGCACGCACTGCCGCCAGATAATCATCAACGCTGATTCGTTCTTCGAATGTGTGCGCTACGCTGATGTCGCCGGGGGCGCAGTAGATTGATGGACAGTTCAGCGTGTTCACCAGAAACGGCGTTTCCGACCAATAGGGCGCGCCGCCTAGTGCGCCGCCTGTCGCATGGGTGTTCTTAATGCATTCAGAGAGCAATAAAGCCGCTGGATGGTCCGGTTCGATTTCGACCGGCGAGCCGCCACATGGGTGATCGCGCCCGGCCGGATAATGGACGCTGACCGAGATACTTTCGTGTAGTGATGCTTGCGCGAGGGCGGCTTCGAATTGTGATACGGCATCATTCAGATGCTCTTCAGGGCGCAATTTGCGAATCAACGAGATTTTACAGGTTCCGGGAACCGCTATGTAACCACCGCCGGTGATTTCAGTGACCAGAAGCCCGGAAGAACCGACGAGATCATGTGTGGGGCCACCGGTCAGTTCGGCCTCATGTTCCCAAAGTACGGTCAGGATGGCATGCGCGGCCTTTATCGCATCTACGCCGTCTTCGGGCGTGCCGAAATAGGCTGACCGACCAGTTACCGTAATGTCAGCAATAAAAAATCCGATCTGCGCAGTGTAGACGTCCAGTTTTGTTGGTTCGACATAGACCGCAAAGTCAGGTTCTTCGATCTGACCGGTCTTGATCCGTTCAACCAGATCCTTTGCGCCTGCACTGACACCGGTTCCGGGTTCGCCGCTTTCCTCGTCCCCGATAAAAGCGAAACTGACATCGCCAGACAGCCTTACGCCCGCCTTATCCAGAAGCCGCAGAGCAGCGATGGACGCGCAAATCCCGCCTTTGAGATCGCAGGCCCCGCGTCCCCAAATCTCATCGTTGATCAGAGGCGCTGCGAATGGGCTTTCTTGATGCTTTTCAGCCCAGTGTTCGGCCCAGCCACGCACATGAACTGTGTCGGTATGGCCAACGAACATCATGTGAGGGCCGTCGCCAGTGCCCTTTCGCATCCCCCAGGTGTTTGGACGACCAGGGAGAAAATCGCCCATCCAGGTTTTCATATTCAATGCGTCAAGTTGGCGTTGCAGAAATCCGGCAAAAGCAGCCTCATTGCCGGTCACGCTGTCAATGCCAATCGCCTTTTGCAGTAACGCAAGGTCAGCTTGAGGATTTTGCGCCTCTGCCAATATCTTCTCAAGCCCTGGCATTGTCACGCCACACCTTGTTGGAAGGTTTTCAGTTCTGGTGCAGGAACGTCAATTTTGGTTCCGGGCAAGCCTTTGGCAAACACCGCAACATGCAAGCGCGACAAGGCAACGGAAGTCGCCCCGGCCAACGCCGCGTGGACACCCAGAGCGGAGGGCTCAACTTGGATAGGTCTCGGAAAACACTTCGCTATTTCTTGCCGGACCAGGTCGAGCAATTCATGACGTGCTCCGATGGAGCCACCGAGTACGACACAGGACGGATCGACCACAGAACAAATCGCCACAATTGCGCGTGCAATCTGGTTTGCAACGCATCTCAAAACTTCACTTGCAACGGTATCGCCAACTGAGGATGCGTCGAAAATCTCCGGCACTGTTACAGAACGACCAGTTTCTCGCCTGTAGAGATCAATGATGGCCGAAGTCGCTGTCGCGCGTTCCAATGCGCCAACAGCAAGACTTTCAGGCTCGTTGGGGTCAGCACCGAAAGGCAAAAATCCGATTTCCCCCGCGCCACCCGTGGCCCCGCGCACCAATTCGCCGCCAATGACAAGCCCCGCGCCAATCCCGGTGCCAACTGACACGAAGGCAAGGTCGTCATATCCGGCACGCTGGGTCATCCAATGTTCACCCAATGCCGCGAGATTGACATCATTCTCGACAATGACCTCGATCCCCAATTGTTCCTCAAGAAGGGCGGGGAAGTTAAGCTTGTCCACGTCCGCAATATTTGGTGACATCCTGATATGACCTGTGTCCGGCTCAAGAACGCCGGGGACGCCGATCACCGCGACACGTATCTTTTCAGTAGGGAGGTCATTTCTGGCTGCGGCTTCGACAACCAGCTTTGAAATTTGTCCCACGACATCTGTGCCACCAGCTGGATTTGTCGGTTCGGTGATTTCTGAGACAACCGCACCAGACAAATTGCACAGAGCAACCCGCACCTTCGTGCCACCGAGATCAACACCAGCTACATATGCGGCATCGGGGACGATTTCGTATACGACCGCACGTCGCCCGATATTGCCTTCGGTACGCCCGACCGTCTGAACCCAGCCATCCGTCTCAAGGGTAGAGACAACCTCGGATACAGTTTGTTTGGAAAACCCGGTCATCTTGGCAACGCTTGCGCGCGAGACCGGACCATAGGTGATGATAGCCTGCACAATTGTGCTGGTGGTCATGCGTCTAGAGATTGCCGAAGTATCGGTCACGCGGTCGCCTTTGTATTAGTTCGTCTATCTACCGAACTAACTAGTTGACGAAGTGAGAGTCAAGCACTCTGGGTTTGCGGTCTACTCTGCGTCGGCCCGAGTGGTGCCCTTATGGAGTGCTGGAGTCCGACTTTCCATTCCGACAAATCCGGTCATTCGAGCAACCGCTGTGAACGTCAGAATAGTCCGCACTGCCGACCTTGGCTGGCGCGTGATGAAGGCCCGGTTTGGGGCAGAAATGCTTGACGTTTGCGCCAGTATTGCGTGATGCTGCTCGTTGATCGCATTCAGAAAATCCGCCGGTTCGAGTCAAGAATGTGCAGCGTTCCACTTCAGATGACTTTGACCTTTACGTCATGAACTGATCCAAATTCCGAAAACCGGCCTTGGTGCGAAGCGCGTCGGACGACTGGTTTGAGCCGAGGCTGTGTGAAAACTCTGGCGGTTAATCGAGGCACGCCCCAAACGCCCGATATCCTCACTCGCCCGTTCCGCTGAATGGTATTCTGCGGCGTCCACAGAAATGAACGCGACGACAGGAGAGGCCACCCAAAAAAACTCACCCAATCACAGCCCAATGCGGACGTCGTTCGACGGAAATTTTGCCGACGACTTTCAGTCTTGAAAATTGCCGAAGCTCGACTGTTCCAAGCGTTACTGCAATTGTAAAATGTCGGGTATGCAGAGCTTTCTCTTCGCGGGCATTTTATTTGCACCGTCGGAACGTTTAAGCCGCTTAGGACCATCCTTGACTTTTATTTTCGGCTTGGCCAGCGGGCCTTTTACAGTGACCGGCCAAGGGCTCCGCGAGAGCGGTTCGCCTATCTTGCGAGGTTGCAGATTTAGGTCCAAGGCTTTGTTGTTCAGACTAACACCACCAAATACGACAACCTGCACCTGATCAGTTTCCAGCGTGGTTTGTTTCGTCGAAATGCTTCCATTGGATATGCTCAGCGGGGCACGCAAACAAACGATCGGCGCCACTTTTTGCTTGTCCTTGGAAAACACCCAAGGCAATACCCCAAGGCCAGCAAGATCCAGAAGTTGAGTTTCAATCGAGCCATTACGCATTGTAACCGTGGCGTTACCGCTCATGGACCTAGCAAACTGTTTGGCTGACTCGGTCCCCCCAGTGACATTAAAGTCAGCATAGATCGTTCCGCTCGCGCCCTTTTTGAAATTCAAATTGTGAAGAATGTCATCCAGTTGCCATCCTTCGGCTCTACCAGTCAGCGTCAACAAATGCACTTCATCCGAGAGATCCATTTGACCGCTCACGTCGAAGTTGGCACCTCCGTATTCAAACCTTAACGGTCCAGCTCTTAGTTCGTTTTCGTCCAATGTCAGTTCGCTCTGCAAGCTGCTGATACCTTGGGCTCCTTCGATGTGCCGCAAATCAATATCCACATCCATGTTCATTCCTGACAATAGAATAGAACGCCCGATAGGCTTCAGTGTCACATTTCGCAGCGGTCCCGAAGATTCCGCTTCCTCAGAGGCAACTGGTTCCTCTGCCTTTTCATCGCCAGTTTCCGAGGTGCCCAGCTTTCTCAGCTGTGCAGCCCCCAATACGATGCTACGAATTTGATCTATTCTGATCAGGTCACTTTCGATTGCCCCATGCAGCACAGGGTCAGTAGTCGCATCATCAAGATCGGCCCTGATTTGCAGGACAGAGTCAGCAATTGTGACATTGGCATCAGCGTTCCAATCTGTACCCTCGCTGACGAGATTGATCCCAAGGTGAGCCTGCCCTGTATCTACCGGCTCCAGCGACAAGGCTTGTAGAAGGTCAGCTCCAGACGGGACGTCTACATCAATTTCCAAATCCAGGTTCTCGAATTTCAGTACGTTTTTGATAGTACCGTGCACTTCCAGATTCCAGACGTCCGTTTCGCTCGTCTTGCCGTCCAAATTTGTCAGCGAAAGTTGATTGATGTCGCCGCTTAGATGAAAGTTGCCTGAGAATTTGCCCAGCTGGTCATCCGGCCCCAAAAGCTCCGGTGAGATCAAACTGCTTGCCGGAATGTCCAGTAACCCCTCGGCCGATATCCCTTGCAACTGCAACGCGTTATCGACTGAACCGTTCAAGATTACGAACGGATCTGAAGGGTTTCCGATCCGCAAGTTAACGTTTCCTACACGAAGCGTGCCATCTGGTGTTCTGGACAACTCAGAAAACTTTACCGGTGGCGGGCCTTCACCAGAGGTATCCAATGTGAAGCCATTGGTCTTAACGACCATTTGCCGCTGAGGAACCTGACCGGGCACACTGTCCATGACCATATCAACTGCGACAAGCTTGAGGTCGTACCGCGATGAGGCAGGGGCTGGCTCAGCGTCTTCTGGGTACAAACGAATGCGGGTTGTCAGCGAAACGTCGGCCGGATTTCCAAGCTCACCGATTTGCCCCGTCAACTCTAGGCTTTGCCCTCCGTCCAGTTTGGCCAGTACATTAAGGTCATCAATCCGGGAAACTCCATTGGCCGCCTTGAACGTGGCACCCACTTTACCCGATCCGTCCAATACTCGGTTCAGCTTCAGGACATCCAGCAGCTGACCAAGTTCGGCGACTTCAACTGTGGTTTCTAACTGCAGGCCAGATTGCTGGGGAACTTGAGTGGCCGCAATGGAAATCTGTTCGAATTCCATCATCACCTGAAACGGGTCTTCAACCGGAAATACTCCCGTCAGTTCAAACGCCTCACCGTTCAACGAGCCTGATCCAACTGCTGATGCAGCTTCGGTTTCACTCCTACGTTCCAATACCAAATCAGGGAGCTGCAAATCGAACTCCAGGCCATTTAGATCGTTCTGGTAAAGAACTGTGACATCGGTCAATTCAATCTTGCGATCCGTCAGAATATCGGAGATCGGGTTTGCAGCAGTTTTCGCAGGTTTCTCCGCGTCGGCGCCGGTTGCGGCAACGGACTGCCAACTGGTTGTTCCTTCGTCATTTGTAAGAAGGTTCAGATGCACACCATCCAAAGAAAGATTGCTCAGCGACAGCTGACCATTCCAAAGATCCTGCGCCGAGACCTCGAATCCAAGCCTGTCGAGTGTTGCCAGATTAGCATCAAAAACCGAAGAACCGTGAAGCACAATTCCCTTCGCCGAAACCTGCAATTGCCTCCCTACGCCTATTCGAACTTCATCTTCAATGAGAACGTTTTGGCCCAGTTTCTTGGAAATCAGACCTTCAACGAAGGTAGTCCTTAGTGAAGAAAACGCGGAAGAAGAAAGTAGGAGCCAGGTGGCAATGACGACGACCAATGCAACTGCGCAACAAACTAAGACACCTTTTACTATGTATCGCACGCTCTTCTCCTCAGATTCCGATTCCCCGCAAGGGAATCCTAGTTCATTTGGTTGTGTCGCAAACTCCGTTTTAAGGAGAGATCACATCACCGCGGTCTGGATCAAAGGCAAGCTGCAGTTTGCGCCATGTTTTAGGTGTTTCCTTAGGCAGTGCATCTCGGCGTTCCATTCGTTTCTACCATGCATTCTCAAGCCGGTACTGTCCACAATGAGGGTAATCGGACCTCTCAAAACTCTCCGCTCCGCACTGATATTCAGCGTCTTTCCTCATCTCGAGAGGGTGGAGAAATCCGAAACCGCGATGTCAAATTTCATTAGGCTAACGACCGATCGCACAAAGCCCTGCATTTGGCAGAGCGGAAGTCGAAACACGACCTGCAGCACCGGACAAATATCCATCGCCAAGTCCGAATAGTGTGTCTGACCGCCACGGGTATTGCGACACAGTAGTGTCCAGTTGTCTGCTGTGTCGTCCGCAATCCAGATCGCCAGATCTCCGCGCCGCCTAAGGTTCTCAATCTACTCGGACGCATTTGTGACCCGGTACCGTGCATTATCGAATTTGCCGCGGCGCTCCTGGTTGAGTTTGTGGGCCATTTTCCGTCGCTCACATTCAAGAAAACGTTGGGAATAGTTCACCCGTCCGATCCGAATAACACTCCCAGACAGAAGGGCATTCACCAGCTGCTTGTTATTGGGGCGAAGTCAGTGATCACAGTGTTGGTCACCAAAGGCGTGCAAGGGAGCCCATGGCTCGAGAGAGTGCTGGTGCGAACACCGCGAATAGTTGTTGTCATTGCACGCAACTTAGGATTGTCTGTTCAAGGTCATGGGGCACTGTAAAACATTGGCTGGATCAACAAACCATTTGCGATCCATTTTGATCGCACAGCCCAAGGTTTCCAGCCAGCTTGTTAAGTCGTCTGCTTGTTATGCTCCGTTCACATATTGGCCCTAAGGATCTTTACGGTCCGCTTTCACCAAGAGGCCATCCTTACTGGGAGAATACTATGTCATTGATTGTTACCGGTGTAATCGACGGCCCCCTTACTGGAGGAGTGCCGAAAGCGGTCGAGCTCTTTGTAACCGCCGACATCGCAGACCTTTCTGTTTACGGCATCGGGTCGGCGAACAATGGCGGTGGATCGGATGGCGAAGAGTTCACCTTTCCCGCAGTCGCTGCAACGGCCGGAACCTATATCTATGTGTCGAATGAAGCGCCGGGGTTCACCAATTTCATGGGCTTTGCGCCCGACTATACAACCAGCGCCCTATCAATAAATGGCGATGACGCCATCGAACTATTTCAAAACGGGACCGTCATCGATCTGTTCGGCGACATCAACGTTGATGGGAGCGGGCAGCCATGGGAGTATCTCGACGGATGGGCCGCCCGCAATCCCGGTGCAACCGCCAGCCCGACATTTGACCTAACCGAGTGGACTTTTTCCGGCCCCAACGCCCTTGACGGCGAGGGCACGAACACCGGGGCGGCCGTTCCCTTTCCGTTGGCATCCTTCGACAGTCCAGTGATGACGCCGAATTTTGTGATCAATGAAATCGACGCCGATCAGGACATGACAGATAGCGCGGAGTTTATCGAGATCTATGATGGCGGCGTCGGAAACGCGACGCTTGATGGGTTGTCGGTGGTTCTGTTCAACGGCAATGGCGATACCGTCTACGACACAATCTCGCTTGATGGGTTTTCGACCGATGCGGACGGTTTCTTTGTCATCGGTTCCGCCAATGTCCCCACTGTCGATCTGGTGGCCTTCACCACCAACGGATTGCAGAACGGCGCCGACGCGGTTGCCCTCTATGACGGGCCGGCACCTGCAGCGCCCACGACAGACAATCTGTTGGATGCAGTGGTTTATGGCACCAATGATGCGGATGATGCCGGTCTTTTGGTAGCCCTCGGTCAAACCACTCAAGCCAACGAAAGTGAGAATGGGAACTCGATCGGCGACGCCCTTGCCCGACAGCCGGATCAGACCGGCGATTTTGTCGCCCAGGCACCCACACCCGGCAGCAGCAATGTCATCGAGCCCCCCGTCGAGATCACGCGGATAAGCGAAATTCAGGGCAGCGGCGGCACCGGACACATGGCGCAGATCGGAGTGGATGACCGAAGCCTGCTGGAAGGTCAAACCGTGACGGTCAGCGCGATCGTCACCGCAGATTTTCAGGATGGGTTGCTGGGCAGCCAAGGTGATCTAAATGGCTTCTACCTGCAGGAAGAAGACAGCGATCAAGATGCCAACCCGCTGACATCCGAAGGGATTTTTATCTTTGATGGTTTCAATCCTCTGGTCGATGTCAATGTCGGGGATCTGGTCGAGGTCACCGGCGTTGTCGGTGAAAACTTCGGTCAGACCCAAATCACCGCCACCGCAATCGCTGTCTTCGAGACCGATCAGCTGGTGCCATCCTCGGTCGAGGTGGTGTTCCCCACTGCCGGTGTCATGCTGGATGATGACGGCAATTATGTCGCCAACCTTGAAGCCTATGAAGGAATGTTGGTGAACGTGGCCCAGGACATGACGGTGTCCGAGTTGTTCAATCTGGATCGTTTCGGGCAATACAACGTCACAGCCGATGGTCGACCGGTTCAATTCACTCAGGAAAATGATCCTGATGCGACGGGTTTCGAACAGCATATGCAAGATATTGCTGCACGCACTTTGGTTCTGGACGACGGCTCGACGGTTCAGAACCCTGATTCGTTGCGGATCATTGATGGAAATGATGGCATGCTGTCCGCCGATGACAGCTTCCGAATGGGCGACAACATTTCTTCGATCACGGGTGTCTTGGGGTATTCCTTCGACGAATTTCGCATCAATGCCGCTGACGGGAATTACAAGCAAGTCAATCCGCGACCCGAGACACCCGAGGATCTCGGCGGCAATTTCAAAGTCGCCAGCCTGAATGTGCTCAATTACTTCACCACGATCGATTTGCCGGGGGCCACCACGGATAACGGCTCGGACCCGCGCGGTGCCGATACGGCCGAGGAGTTCGCCCGGCAAGCCGACAAGCTGGTCAACGCCATTGTCGAGATTGACGCCGACGTGCTTGGTCTGGTCGAGCTTGAGAATGACTTTGCCGGCAGCACGTTTGCCATCAAGGATATCGTTGACCGGGTGAATGCCGAGCTTGGGGCCGAGGTCTTTGGATTTGTCGACCCCGGGCAGGAATTTGTCGGCGGCGATGCCATCGCAAACGGTCTGATCTACAAGGTCGACGAAGTTGGTCTGAAAGGTGAAATGGCCATTCTCGAGAGCTTTGAAGGGCGGGACTTCATCGACCCGCTTGGAGCCGGTCGCGGGCTGAATCGGCCTGCAGTTGCCCAGACATTCGAGGATCTGGACACCGGACAGACACTCACGATCTCGGTCAACCACCTGAAATCCAAAGGGTCGCTTTCCGGCATCGCTGCGGATGAGGATCAGGGTGACGGTCAGGGCAACAACAACGCAACACGGGCCGAGGCGGCCGATATCCTAGCGGACTGGCTGGCCAGCGACCCGACCGGGCAGGGATCGGAGAATGTGCTGATACTGGGCGACCTGAATTCTTACGCTAAAGAAGATCCGCTGAGTGTTCTTTCGGATGCAGGCTTTACAGATCTTGCGGCGGCGGAATTGGGTAGTGACGCCTATTCCTTCGTGTTTGATGGCCAGATTGGCACTCTGGATTACGTGCTGGCCAACGACGCGCTAGCGGCAAGTGTCACCGGGGTGACGGAATGGCACATCAACGCGGACGAAGCGGATGCGCTGGACTACAACCTAGATTTCGGTCGTGATCCGACATTGTTTGACGGCGACAGCCCGGCGCGCAATTCCGATCATGATCCGGTCATCGTGAGTTTCGAGTTTGAACCTGTCTACAACTTGATCGCTGGAACCAACTGCCGCGACTTCCTCATTGGCACCGAAGGACAAGACCAGATCGATGCAATGGGCGGCCGGGATTTTGTATATGCGGGGGGCGGGGATGACCTGATTACCGGCGGGCGCGGCAACGACAAGATCTTTGCAGGCCAAGGCAATGACGATATCGACGCCGGTCGCGGGAATGACCTAGTCTTCGCCGGCGCCGGAGATGACATCATCCGGGCAGGAGACGGCAAACGCGACATCTACTGGGGCGGCGACGGGGCTGATCTCTTCATCTTCTCGGCGGAGCTTGCCGAGGATCGGTCGCGCGATAAGACACTTGTTCTTGATTTTGACGTTTCGGAAGACGTCATCGATTTGGGAGGCGCGCAAATCGCAAGTGTTCGCGAATTCCACCACAAGGTTAGGATCAACCTCGAAGGCGGGCGCGACCAGATCGATCTTTATGGCGTTTCCGAGTTCGAAGACATCATGTTTTCAGGTAACCTTATGATCGGCTGACAAATAGCAGTCTGGTTCGATCCGTTCCAGTCACCCTGGGTGGGCTACCATTACTTTGATGTTGCCCGGGGTTTCGGATGTTCGCTGTAAGTGCACGGCTTCGATTGATCAAAGGGGCAGGATTGAATGCGGGTTCACTAAGCACTGCAATTGCGTCGCACGCGGATGCTGCTTGGCCTAAATTGCTTCGCATGCGAAGCTTCACCGATAACTATGACAAAAGGGGAGTTGTCTGATGAAACATCATTTACTCGCACTGGTAATTGGCCTGACGGCCACCACCGCACAAGCCGAAGAGTGGCGATTCAATAACTTCTTGCCAGAGACGCGGCCTGAATCGGCGGAGCTTTCGCAATTTGTTGACGAGGTGAACGCCGCAGGTACCGGTACCACGCTCAAGATTTACAGCGGCGGATCATTGGGGCTTCCCAATACCGATGTGCTGCGCTTTGTGCCCAAGGGTGCGGTTGAGATGAGCTTGATGTGGGCCAACTACCTTGGCCGCGACGCGCCAGAGCTGAGCTCGGTCGTAGTGCAGGGAACGATTGCGTCGGTTGACGAATTCAAGCAGGCGCTGCCCATCGTCCAGCAGATTTATTCCGAGGCCTATGCGGACTGGGGCATTACTTCGGTGGGTTTCGCGGCTATCCCGATGTTGTCTGTCTCGGTTTTCTGTCGGGACGAGCCGGTGAACACGATGGATCAGCTAAAGACGAAAAAGCTACGCGTTTGGGCACGCGATCAGGTAGAGGCCTTCACCCGGCTTGGCGTTGCTGCACAGATTATTCCGCAGGAAGAAATGTATGTGGCAATGAAAACCGGCGTCGTGGATTGCGCACTTTACCCAGCGCTTTACGCGCATACCGTTTCGCTGCAGGAAGTGTCGAAATATGCGTCTTTCTTGTATCCCATGGCGTCTGGCCCCTACGTGATCGGCGTATCGAACGACAAATGGGACGCAGCGGATGACCCGTTCAAGACTGCAGTTGCCACCGCGGCTGATGGGCTGTGGGAACGGACCAACCAATACGAAGACGACCTTGAGCGAGAGCTGGCCGCCCGTGACACGTTAGTCGAGCAGGGTATCGTTTGGGGCGAGGATTTCCCCGAGGCGGATCGGGACGCATTCGTTGGGGCGGTAACGGGGATATGGGCCGAACTGGCAGAAGAAGCCGGTGGCAAGGCACCCGAATACCGTCAGCGTGTGCTGGAAGCTTTGGGTCGCTAATTGCGCATCCAAAACACAATTGCATGGGGGCTTGAGAAACTGGCCCTCGCTTGCGCGGGTCTGGCTGCGATTGGGATCGTGACGATCATCGGGTTCATTGCGACAAGCGTCGCGTTGCGAAAACTCGCCAACACACCGGTGCATATGACGGAAGAAGTCGTGGGCCTGCTGCTCAGCGTCAGCCTTTTGCTGGGACTGCCGATGGTCACGCTGAAATCTGAACATGTTAAGATGTCATTGCTGATTGCTGCCCTTGACCCTGCTGCCCGCAAATGGGTTGCCCTGACTGGAACGGTGCTGAGCATTGTTTTCTTTGGCTGGCTATTGGTGGAAGCCCGTGAGTGGTTCGAGTTCGCCTTTCAGCGGAATCTAAAAACTCTGACCTCCCGGATCTTGCTCTATCCGTGGATGGCGATGCTGCCTTTATCACTGATTATTTGCACGCTGATCCTGCTCGCTCGGATCGCGGGCATCCTTCCCGAGCCCATACGACGCCCATGAGTCTGTGGACTGTTCTGATTGGCGTGCTGGTCACCGCCGCAAGCACCGGCATGGCACTCGGAGCCGCGTTAGGCCTGACCGGTTTGATCATCCTGTATTTCTTTTCCAACGGGGCGACCTCGTTGGCGATTGATGCCATCTGGAACGTCTTCAATTCGTTCACGCTCAGCGCGGTGCCCGTATTCATCCTTCTGGGTGAAGTCCTGTTGCGCAGTGGGGTCAGCGAACGTGCCTATGCCGCGTTCTCGCCGATATTTCGCCGTGTCCCGGGGGGGCTCTTGCACACCAATATTGCCGTTTGCACCCTTTTTGGTGCAGTCAGCGGGTCCAGCCTCTCCACCGCCGCCGCCGTTGGATCGGTCGCCTATCCTGAGATGACGCGGCGTGGCTACGACAAGGATATGATCGTTGGCAGCCTTGCGGGAGGAGGAACCCTGGGCCTGCTCATCCCGCCCAGCCTGTCGTTCCTGATTTACGGCGCACTGACCGAGACATCCATTGGACGCCTGTTTGCTGCCGGGATCGTCCCGGGCTTGATGGTTGGTCTGATGTTCATGACTTACATTCTGATCCGCTGCCTGCGAACGCCAACTCTTGCGCCGCGCGCGGCAGAGGCGCCGGGCCTGTGGCACATCATCAAGGGCTTTCGCGAGGTCTGGCCAATCCTGGCGCTGATCGCGGCGGTCATTGGCACCATCGTTGGCGGGATCGCTACCCCAACTGAGGCCGCCGGTCTGGGAGTGGTGATTGCCGTGGTGATCTCGTCGATCTGGGGAGATCTCTCGCTGCGCAAGTTGACAGATGCGGTCTACAATTCAGTGCTGTTGTTTTCATCCATCGGATTTCTGGTGCTCGGCGCCACGATTCTTGCCTTGTCGGTCAGCGTGTTGGGCGTTCCTCAGAAGATCCTTGAGGCAGTGGCGAATTCAGGTTTGGGTCCCTATGCCGTGTTGGCGGTGGTCTTGTTGACCTACTTGATCCTGGGCTGTTTTTTCGACGGGCTTTCGCTGATGATCATGACGCTGCCCGTTGTCTTTCCGCTGTTGACGGGCCTCGGGTTTGACCCAATCTGGATCGGCGTCATTATCACTATTGTGATCGAGATCGGGCAGGTTACGCCGCCGGTGGGGCTGAACCTGTCAGTGTTGACATCGCTGACCCGAGGCGAAGTGCCCTTGGGGCGTGTCGCGATCGCTACGGTGCCCTATTGGGTCATTCATTTGATGGCGATTTGCCTGCTAGTCCTGTTCCCAGCGTTGGCACTTTATGTGCCAAGCATTCTCTTTTAGGAGTTCGGTCCCGGCATCTGGCGTATCGGATTTAGGATGTATTGGCCCGGCCCTGAAGTCCAGATTTTGCAGGTGTACAAGCACTACTCGGGCAATGGCGGGTCTTCCTTGATCATTCGGATCCCGGCAAAAGCAAAAACGATCGTAATGATTGGATTGATCAGGTTGAACAGCGCAAACGGAGCATATGAAATTGTTGCAACGCCCAATGTGGCCGCCATGTAGGCCCCGCAGGAATTCCAGGGGACGAGGGCACTTGTGACGGTTGCTGAATCGCCCACCGCCCGGGACAGGACCTGTGGCGCCAGTTTCAACCGCTGAAACGGTTTTTGAAATACGCGCCCCGGAAGCACAATTGCAATGTACTGATCAGATGCCAGAATGTTGGTCGCCAGAGCCGAAGCGACCAAAGCGGATATAAGTCTTCCGGTCGTGTTTGCCGCTTTCAGGATCGGCTTCAAAAGTCGGTCGAGAACCCCAATCCTTTCAATGACGCCACCAAAGGCAAGAGCGGTCAGGATCAGCCAGATGGTTACGAGCATCGAGGACATTCCGCCACGGCTGAGGAATGTGTCCAATGTCTCGGACCCGCTTGTGGATACGTAACCGTTGGCCATTGCGGTCCAGACCCCTTTGATCATGGCCAGCGCAAAAGGCAGATCGGGGTCATCGGCCAGCGAGACCACATGATCGGGGGCTATGATTACGGCAATCACACCACCGGCAAGGGCGCCAAGAAATATCGTGACGAAAGGAGGGTATCGCAACAGCGCAAGGACAAGAACCAGCAGTAAGGGTAAGAAGGGCAGGATTGATACATCGAATTCCTGGGCGATGCCGGATGTAATATTTGACGCATCAAAATCTGCAGGTGACCCCATGAGCCAGAAAAAGAACAGTGCCAGAACCAAAGTCGGCACCGAAGTCCACAGGGTTTCTACGATATGTTCATAAAGGTCGGCGCCGACTGCCGCAGTTGCCAGATTTGTGGCGTCAGACAAGGGGGAGGATTTATCACCAAAATATGCACCGGAAATAATCGCCCCGGCGGTGATCGCTGGGTTGAGATCCATTTGATCGGCAACACCCATCAATCCGATCCCCAATGTACCTGCCACAGTCCAGGAACTGCCAACGCACAAAGCCACCAGTGCGCAAATCAGTACAACCGTGAAGTAAAAATAGTCCGGCGACAAAACTTGCAGGCCCCAGTAGACCATGGCGATCAATGTCCCGCTCATCGCCCATGTGCCGATCAAAGATCCGACGGCGAGCAAGATAAAAATAGCTCCGATGCCAGTTGTGACGCTGTCACGGGCGGCCTCGCCCATCTCCTGCCAATTGAACCCGTGAAGCCACCCTATCGCCACAGCGACAAGCGCTGAAAACAACAGGGCAATTTGATTGGCCCCCGAGGCAGCGTCATCCCCATAAAGCCCGTAAGCGAGTGCCAACAAACCCATAAGGGTTACGACCGGGATCAAAGCCCAAAGAACCGACGGGGTACGCGGTTGAGCGTTCATGATACCGACCCACGGCCGAGACCAAGCTGTCGCGCTTCAATTTGCTGAACTTCGTGATCCAGGAAGTAGGACAACGCCACACGGATGCCGACTATTCCCGCCAGAAGCGTCACCTCTTCAAGGGTTCGATGGGCGATCGAATGCAGGATGTCAGATACAATCAGAATGTCGAGCGCCACCAAAATCCAGCGGCCAAGCGTTATTCGGAAAGTGCGTAGCATCTCGCCTGTCACTATATCCAGAAAGTGCTCGCCACGGCCACGCGCCGTGCGCACTGTCGCCTGGACAGAACCAACCAATCCGGTCAAGAGAACGAGTACTGCAAGTGCATCCAATGTACCGGCCAATACTTCCACTAACCGCATTTTCATACTCCATCAAAAGTTGAAAGTAACTGGCCCAGTGTAACCCCAAGTTTATCCATGGTTTAGTACGAAACAGCTTGCTTGGTGAGAAATTTTGGTCTGTAGTCAAGGCAATAGCAAGACACTGCGTATAGAATTTTGGTCGGCGAACTGATGCAGGACGGTTAGCTAAAATTCTGAAACCGATAAAAAAATTGGGTGATTCCCGCATGTCCAAGTTCAAATTTCCCACAGCTTTCACGATTCTGTTCGTTCTGATTGCGGTCGTCGCCGTGCTGACGTGGATCATCCCTGCCGGTGAATACATGCGTGAAATGAACGACGCACTGGGCGCAGAAGCCCCGGTTCCGGGTACTTATCAGGAAGTTGAACCAAACCCGCAGGGAATTACGGCCGTCATTCTGGCACCCATTGCCGGGATGTATGATCCCGGACTATTGGGTAGCTCATCCAGTGCGGCAATTGATGTTGCTCTGTTTGTTCTGATCATCGGCGGTTTCCTGATGGTTGTCACCAAAACAGGTGCGATAGACGCCGGAATCGGTTGGTTGCTTTCCCGTCTCGAAGGGCGGGAGATTCTGATGATACCGATCCTGATGGTGGCCTTTGCCTTTGGTGGCACCAGTTACGGCATGGCCGAAGAATCTCTGGCATTCTACGCCTTGATCATCCCCGTATTCATCAGGGCGGGCTACGACGCACTGACCGGGGTCGCCGTTATAATGCTGGGTGCCGGTATCGGCACTTTGGGCTCAACGTTCAATGCCTTTGCTACCGTAGTCGCATCACAAGGGGCGGGTATTCCTTTCACTGATGGAATTATCCTGCGTTTCATAATATTGGCTCTCTGCCTGGGTGCCGGCATCGTTTTTGTCATGAGATATGCGCGTAGGGTCAAAACGGACCCGACCGCTTCGGTCGTGGCAGACCAAGCCAATGATAACCGGAGCCATTTTCTCAAGGGTTCGTCCGAAGATGAAGCCTTTCCGGATATGACCCGGACTCGGTCCGTTATTCTTGCCCTTTTTGGCCTGACCTTCGCAGTGATGATTTACGGTGTGGTCGCGCTGGACTGGTGGATGGGCGAAATGTCAGGATTATTTCTGGTAATGTCCATCATCGTCTGGTGGGTCGGCAAATTCGATCAGGGCTCGCGCATGGATGAAGCGACCTTTGTCGAAACATTTGTGGATGGCGCACGGGATTTGCTTGGCGTCGCCCTGATCATCGGTGTCGCCCGCGGAGTCGTTGTCATCATGGACGCGGGCAAAATCACCGACACAATTCTGGCAAGCGCTGAAGGGTTCGTTTCAGGGCTCAGCGAGTACCTGTTCATCAATGCCATGTTTGGCATCCAGATCCTGATGTCTTTCCTTGTGCCCAGTTCCTCGGGACTGGCAACTTTGTCGATGCCGATCATGGCGCCCCTGGCTGACTTTGCGGGCGTCGGGCGTGACCTTGTCGTAACGGCTTACCAGTCAGCGAACGGTTGGGTGAACCTGTTCAACCCCACTTTTGCGGTGGTCATGGGTGGTCTTGCAATTGGCCGAGTTTCTTACGATCGCTGGCTGCGGTTTGTAGCCCCGCTGCTTCTCATTCTGGCTATCATCATTATCGCATGTCTCAGCGTGGGTGCCGCCATCAGCTAGCGGATTTCCCGGTTCTTTCCGGCGCACGTGTTTGAAGAACCGCAGGCACCGCAACTACAGGAGATGACAATGAAATTTGGTGTTCATTCTGAAGTTGGCAGACTTCGCAAAGTGATGGTTTCGCGCCCCTCTTTGGCGCATGATCGCCTTACCCCACGAAATTGCGAAGAGTTGCTGTTCGATGACGTGATATGGGTCGAAAAAGCGCGCGAAGATCACGCGGAATTCGTCCGGATGATGGAAGGTCGCGGAGTCGAAGTCTACGATATTCAGGATCTTTTGGCCGAGGCCATAGATCAGACGCAGGCAACCCGCGCATTCCTTCTCGATCGCCTCGTTACATCCAATTCGGTTGGACCCGGACTTGTTCAGGCCATGCGGCCTTGGATGAATGAGATGAGTGGGAAGGCGCTGGCGCGGCAATTGATGGGCGGGGTGATCATCGAGGACCTTCCCGGAGGAGAATTGACCCACCTGATGAAAGCCGAATTGCCAGGAAGCGAATTCATCATTCCCGCAGTCCCCAACGCGCAATTCCAGCGCGACCCGTCCTGCTGGATTTACGGAGGTGTGACGTGTAATCCGATGTACTGGCCGGCGCGACGACCAGAGACGCTGTTCCAGCGGGCCGTCTACAACTTCCACCCGATGTTCAAAGACGCCGAGTTCGAATTCTGGTGGGGCAACAGCGACGAGAACTTTCAGATGTCATGCATGGAAGGCGGAGACGTCATGCCAATCGGGCATGGAACGGTATTCATCGGAATGGGCGAACGCACCACCCGGCAAGCGGTAACGCAGGTCGCCCAAACCCTGTTTGAGCGCGATGGCGCCGAACGCGTTGTCGCCTGTGTCATGCCCAAATCCCGCGCGGCAATGCACCTTGACACGGTGTTCACCTGCCTCGAACAGGACAAGGTGACTGCCTTCATGGAGGTCGCGAACGAAATCACCTGCTATTCTTTGCGCCCGGATGACAAAGGCGGGCTGGATGTTCGCAAGGAATCCGGCTCGATTTTCGAGGTCTATCAGGAAATACAGAACCTTTCGGAACTGAGAATTATCGGGACCGGAGGAAACGAGTTCCAATCCGAACGCGAGCAATGGGATGATGGCAACAACGTCGTCGCATTGGAGCCCGGCGTGGTCGTCGGATACGCTCGAAACAAATATACGAACGGCCTGATGCGCGACGCCGGGGTCGAAGTCATTGAAATTAACGGGCAAGAACTGGGCCGCGGCCGCGGCGGTGGCCATTGCATGACTTGCCCGATTCTGCGTGACCCCGTTTACTAATTGCAACTTTCTTAGGGAGAGACCTGAAATGGCATTCAATCTCAAAAGCCGCAGCTATCTCAAGATCGCCGATTTTACACAGCGTGAGATGCTATATCTGCTGGACCTGGCCCGTGATCTGAAGCGGGCAAAATACTCCGGATCCGAACAGCCTGCCTTAAATGGCAAGAACATTTGCCTGATCTTTGAAAAAACATCGACCCGTACTCGTTGCGCCTTTGAGGTTGCCGCCTACGACCAGGGAGCAAACATCACTTATCTGGATCCGTCAGGATCTCAGATCGGGCATAAGGAATCCATGAAGGATACGGCACGAGTTCTGGGCCGGATGTTCGATGCGATCGAATTCCGCGGTGCGGGCCATGAAATGGTCGAGGAACTGTCTGATTACGCAGGAGTCCCCGTCTATAACGGCTTGACCGATGACTGGCATCCGACACAGATGCTGGCGGACATGCTGACGATGATCGAACATGCGGACAAGCCGCGAAAGGACATCGTTTTTGCCTATTCCGGAGATTGCCGTTCCAACATGGGCAACTCTCTTTTGATGCTTGGTGCGATTATGGGATGCGACGTCCGCATGATATCCCCAGCCGAAACACAACCGCATGACGATATTCGGGAACTGGCGATGGAGCGCGCTGAGAAGTCCGGTGCGCGTGTCACGATTACCGACGACTCGAGCGCTGTTGAAGGGGCCGATTTCATTCACACCGATGTTTGGGTGTCGATGGGTGAACCCAAAGAAGTTTGGGCTGAGCGCATCAAACTGCTGACACCCTATCAGGTGAACATGGATCTGATGAAAAGGACCGGAAACCCCAATGTGAAATTCATGCACTGCCTGCCGGCTTTCCATAACCTTGAAACCCAGGTCGGTCGCGATATTCACGAACAATTCGGCATCACAGAAATGGAAGTGACTGAAGAAGTCTTCGAAAGTGAAATGAACATCGCATTCGAGCAGGCTGAAAACCGGATGCACACAATCAAGGCGATCCTCGTTGCAACCCTCGGAGGTTGAATCATGAGACTGGTTGTTGCGCTTGGAGGAAATGCGCTGTTGCGGCGAGGGCAGGAAATGACCGCTGATAACCAGCGCGAAAACGTTCGGGTCGCGGCGCATACCCTTGCCCCTCTGGCTGAGCGACACGAACTGGTGGTAACGCACGGAAACGGTCCGCAAGTCGGGCTTCTGGCGCTGCAGGAAGCGGCCTACACGGACGTCGAGGAATACCCCCTGGACGTCCTTGTTGGCGAAACCATGGGGATGATCGGGTACATGATCGAGCAGGAGATGGGAAATCTCCTGCCGTTCGAAAAACCGTTGGCTACAATTTTGACCATGGTCGAAGTCGACCCGGAAGATCCGGCTTTTGCGGATCCGACGAAATTCATAGGGCCGGTCTATTCCAAGGAAGATGCACAGCTGTACGCGACCGAAAAGGGCTGGACGGTCAAACCCGACGGCGACAAGTGGCGCCGGGTCGTTCCCTCCCCACCGCCCAAGCGGATCTTTCAGGTTCGTCCGATCAGTTGGTTGCTGGATCAGGGAAGTGTGGTTATCGCGGCCGGCGGGGGTGGGATTCCGACCATGTATGGTGAAGACGGTAAGCTAAAGGGCGTGGAGTGCGTGATCGACAAGGACCGGTGTTCATCCATGCTGGCGCAAGAGATCAATGCCGATGCATTCATCGTGGCTACCGATGTTGAAGCCGTCTATCTTGACTGGGGAAACCCACAACAAAGCGGCATTCGACGTGCCTCACCTGATCATTTGGATGCGTTCGGCTTTCCAGACGGGTCCATGGGACCAAAAGTTCAATCCGCTCAGGATTTTGCGCGTGCAACGGGTGGCAAGGCGATAATCTGCTCCTTGTCGGATATTCCAGCTGCGTTGAACGGCGATGCCGGTACCACCGTCGACCCGGATGCGACCGATATCGAATACTATCCCAACTGAGTTAGAAGAATAAATTCTATGAACGAAACTTCGCAGCTTCCGACGGCAGATGCCAATTTACCGTGGACCACTCCACTGGAAACTCTGGCGCAAACTTTGGATTCAGATCTGCAATCTGGTCTGAGTTCCGAAACCGCATCCCGGAAGCTGGCCGAGGTCGGGCCCAACAAGCTGGTCGAGGCAGCTCGGATCTCGCCGTGGTGGCTTTTTCTGATTCAGTTCAAAAATCCGCTGCTGATCATTTTGATCATCGGAGCCGTGATTTCGGGGTACACGGCACATTGGATCGACGCGATCGCAATCGCCGTCATCGTCGTGATTAATGCGATCATTTCGTTTGTGCAGGAACATAGCGCCGCAAAGTCTCTCGCGGCGTTGAAAGATATGGCGGCGCCGCAAGCTTTGGTGCGCCGGGATGGCAAATGGGTTGTCATCGCAGCGGCGGATATTGTTCCGGGCGATGTCCTCAAGTTCAAGGCAGGTGACATTCTTGCTGCCGATGTCAGGTTTGGCCAGGCGGACCGCCTGCAGGTCGACGAAGCAGCCCTGACCGGTGAATCCGAACCTGTGACCAAGCACAATCAGCCGATTGCCGATCCGGACGTCATTTTGGCCGACCGCCTGAACATTGGCTTCATGTCTACTAAAGTCACTAACGGAGCCGGTGAAGGCATCGTCGTCGCCACCGGCATGAGCACCGAGGTTGGTCACATCGCCGGTATGATGGCCGCGGCGGAAGAACCCAAAACGCCGTTGCAGGAGAGAATTGAAAAACTGTCGCGCATCCTGATCGGTGCTGCATTGGGCGTTGTAGCGATTGTGATTGGCATTGGCGTCATGCAAGGCATGGACCTGTCCGAGATGCTGACAACCGGTATTTCGTTGTCCGTTGCCGCAATACCCGAAGGGTTGCCAACGGTCGTGACGATTGTGCTGACACTTGGGTCACAGCGAATGGCACGCAACAACGCTTTGGCTCGGCGGTTGAGTTCGGTGGAGACGCTGGGCACCACCTCCGTCATCTGTTCCGACAAAACGGGCACGCTGACACAGAACCAGATGCAAGTGATGCAAACCTGGGCCGGTGGCAAGACCTGGGAAGTGACAGGCGAAGGGTTTGATCCGAATGGTCAGTTCGTCGCTACTGATGGGGCACCTGCCAATATCGATGACGAAGAAGACCTGCGGCATATGCTGAGTGTGTCCGCCTATTGCAATGACGCTGAAATGACGATGTCGGATGGCCGCCCCGATATTCAAGGCAATCCGACGGAGGGTGCACTGGTCGTCGCAGCGGTCAAGGTTGGGATCACACGCAAAGGATTGATGGAAAGCCAAGTCGATACCCTTCAGACTTTCCCGTTTGACAGCACCCGCAAAATGATGAGCCTGCTTGTCCGTTTGCCGGACGGGCACGACTACCTCATCGCGAAAGGAGCGCCCGACGTCATCCTGGGCCGGGCGAAAGAAGTCCGTATCAAAGGTGAAAACGTGCCGATGACGCCCGACCGGCGCACAGAGGTTGAAGCCGTCATAGAACAATTCGGAAGCGGAGCGCTGCGTACGCTGGCGGTTGCTTACAGGCGGGTCGAGGATGGGAAATTCGATCCCGAAAATCCGGAACAGGATATCATCCTGCTTGGCATTCACGGCATCATGGACCCGCCCAGACCCGAAGTTAAAACAGCCGTGGCGGAAGCCACAAGTGCGGGCATCAGGACAGTCATGATTACCGGCGATCACGCCGTCACAGCTCAGGCCATTGCCGAAATGATCGGCATCAAAAAGCGAGAGGACCAGACCGTCCACACGGGGTCTGAGCTGGATGGTCTGGATGATGGCCAGCTCGAAGAAGTGGTCCAGCATGCAGCGGTCTTTGCAAGGGTCACTCCTGAACACAAGCTGCGTATCGTCAGTGCCCTTCAGCGCAACGGTGAAGTAGCCGCCATGACCGGGGACGGCGTTAATGATGCACCCGCTCTGCGTACCGCCGACATCGGTGTTGCGATGGGCATTACAGGTACATCAGTAGCGAAAGACAGCGCCGCCCTGATCCTGTTGGATGATAATTTTTCCACAATCGTGAAAGCGGTCAGCGAAGGGCGCCGCATCTATGACAACCTGCTGAAGTTTGTGCGACAGGCACTGACAGCAAACGTAGCCGAAGTCTCGACGATCCTGTTCGCCTTCATTCTAATGGGCGATGACCCCCTGATGCCGCTGACGCCGTTGATGATTTTGTGGGTAAACCTTGTCTCGGATGGCATTCCTGCGCTTTCGTTGGGTTTCGAGAAGGCTGAGGACGACGTCATGGAGCGCACACCGCGCAGCCGTGAGGAAGACCTGTTCGCGGGTGGCCTGAAACAACGGATCATTTTTCGCGGTCTGGCTGTTGGCGCTGTGACATTTTATGTTTTTCAAACTGCACTTTCCAAAGGTGAGACATTGGCGTCCGCTCAAACGATGGCTTTCGTGACGATCATGTTTGCGCAGGTTTGGCACATTTTCGACGCTCGTTCGAGCTGGACCCTGTTCCGCAAATCGCCATTTGGAAATGAGTATCTCTTAATGGCAATTGGACTGTCCGTTTGTTTGTCAGCGATCGCAGTGTTTACACCTTTCGGTCATTTTGTTCTAGGGACCGAAAGCCTTACAGCCTACATGCTGATAGGTTGTTTTGGAATTGCAGCACTGCCGACCCTTGTTCTGTCAGGAATAAAGGAAATCTTTGGCTGGCGTGTTTTGTAGAGGATTGCCAAATTGTTGCGCTGACAGCGCGACACGCAACACCGCCTTGAATACCCGCATTCAGCGGTTCGGTTGCTATGACAAGTCCCATCCGTCAGACCGGGCGCAGAGGTGGATTATATAGCAGATTTTTGGAGCGACCATAATCAGCTTTACGCAGGACACACTTATCCTGCGATCTCGGCAAACACTCGAAAGCCGGATGTCACGCCGGCACCGTTAACTTAATACACATGTCTCGTTGATGTGTGATTGGGTCGCATAACCAACCCCAACAGTTCTTCCAACTATCACCGCCACCGCTTCCGGCCGGATGTGATCGCCCAGGCGGTCTGACTGTATTTTCGCTTCCCTCTCAGTTTGCGCATGGTCGAGAATCTTTTGGCAGTGCGCGGGATCGTCGTGTTACACCAGACGATCCGCAAGGGGGCCGAGCAGTTTGGGCGTCAGTTCGCCGGGACTATCAGATGCTGCTCCGCTGACCGGTTTGATGGTAAGTAGCGCCTCGACGAAGTCGTTATCACGAGCCAAGGTAAGAAAAACTGGCTTTGGCGGGCGGTCGATCAAGACGGATTTATCCTGGACGTGCCGGTTCAGAGCCAGCGCACCACCAAAGCTGCCAGGCGATTGATGCGAAAGCTGCTCAAGCGGCAGGGAACTGTCCCGCGCGTCTTGATCGCTCCCTCTCTTGACATTGCTGCGCAATGCATTGTCGGGCAAGTGACAAATTGCGCTCGCACGGGGCGGCGAGGCGTAGGACCATGCCGAATGTCGAGCATCAACCCCATACCGGCTTGAACAACCGAGCGGAGAACTCCCACCAGCCAACGCGACAACGAGAGAAGTTGGTGAAGAGGTTCAACTCAGCAGGACACCTGCAACGCTTCGTACCCATCCACGACCCGGTAGCCTACCTGTTTCAGTTGCCCCGCCACGAAATGACATCAGTCGACTTTCGGGAAATAGGGTCCCTTGCTGTGCAAACCCGGCGGGAAATTGCACAGGCCTCAGCTACTAATCGCAAGGTCGGTGGAACTCGCTGGCTCACAGAATTTAAGTTTATAGTGCCGACTATGTGCGCCAAGATCGGGCGTGGGTTGGTTATTGTCGGCCTTCTGGTGGCGTTTGAACGGGCGACTTTATCCCTTGGGCGCACTTTGATCGCATGCCTTTGAAGCCCAGTATGACTACCGCCGCAGTCTGTCAGAAATCGATCGCCAGCCCTTTGTTCTCCCAATCGCCATATCGCACGGGTTCCGGCCCGTCACGTCCGCCCAACTCTTTGGGCCCCGGCTTGGCTTCGGTTTTAGCCAGACGGCGGCGTTCTTCTGCTTCGGCCAGTGCGCGCTGTGCGGCGGCGGGCAGGTCTTTGGGGGTTTCGCTCATGGCCTGGGTTCCTTTCCGGTCTCGCCCTTGATATACGCCCGCCTCTGCCCGTGGCAATGCGGGCATTGCGTCACAGATCAGGATCAGAGGCATGAACGACACCGCGACACGGGCGCGCCAGAGCGCGGTTTACCTGCTGGATCAGATATTGGGCGAGCATCGGTTAATGTCGGAATGTTTGGCGGCTGGCGCCCTGGACAAGCTGGCCGCCGAGGACCGCGCGCGGGCGCAGCGTCTGGCGTTGGACACGTTGCGCGGACTGGAGCGGGCCGACCGGATGCTTAACAAGCATCTGCAGAAAAAACCGCCGCTGCCGGTACTGAACGCGTTGCGTCTGGGTGTCGTGGAACTGGCCCGGGGCGAGGCAGCGCATGGCGTGGTCAACGCGATGGTCGAGATCACCGCGCGCTCCCGCCGTCACGGGCGGCTCAAAGGGCTGGTCAACGCGGTATTGCGCAAAGTGGCAGTTGATACGCCCAAGCACTGGGAGTTGCTGCGGGTGCCGCGGCTGCCGAAATGGCTGCGCACCCCGCTGGTGCAGGCCTGGGGTGCGGAAGCCGTGGCAGGCATGGAACGGGCGCATTTTGCCGGCGCGCCGCTTGATCTGACGCTGAAAACCGGTGCCACAGCGCCTGAGGGTGCCCTATTGCCAACCGGATCTGTGCGGATAGACGGCCCGGTACAAGTGACGGCGCTTCCGGGATATGAAGCGGGTGATTGGTGGGTGCAGGATGCCGCCGCCGCTCTGTCCGCAAAGGTGTTGGCCGCACAGCCGGGGGAGGCGGTGCTGGATCTCTGCGCCGCTCCGGGTGGCAAGACGCTGCAACTGGCGGCACAGGGCGCAAACGTCACCGCGCTGGACCTTTCTGAGGCGCGGATGCGGCGGGTGCGCGAAAATCTCGGCCGCACCGGTCTGAGCGCCGAACTGGTCGTGGGTGACGCGCTGGAGCATGAGGGCAGTTATGACGCGATCCTGCTCGATGCGCCCTGTTCAGCCACTGGTACCATCCGGCGACACCCCGATCTGCCCCATGCCAAGGACGGCTCGGAATTTGGCGATCTGATCGCGCTCCAGGCGCAGATGCTATCCCATGCTCACACGCTGCTGAAACCCGGCGGACGGCTAGTCTATTGCACCTGCTCGCTGCTGCCGGATGAGGGCGAGGTGCAGATTGAGGAGGTGCTAGAGAAGTTCCCCGATCTGAGCGTGGACCGCGCAGCGCTTGATCTGCCAGGGGTCGAGCCCGGCTGGATGACGCAAGAGGGTGGGCTGCGCCTGCGTCCCGATTACTGGCCCGAGCGTGGCGGCATGGACGGGTTCTATATCGCCTGTCTGCGCAAAGCGGGCTGAGTGCGAGTTCGACGGTGACTTGCATTGCCCGAACCGCTAAGCTCTGCGACAAACGCCAAAGAGCGTGAGAGGCAGTGACAATGTCCAGTTCCGATACGATGGCGACCCGTTGGGCTCGGTTCCAGAACCGATTTTACGCGCGGCTGAGCCAGCGGCGCGCGGCAGTGACCGGATTCGTATCGCAGCCCGAACCGCGCACCGTCGGCGTGTTTGCCCGTGGACGGCAATTGCTGGCGGGCAATCTGCTTTTCGCTGGATATCTGGTCGAATCGCGCGACAGCGGGCTGTGGGAGGTCGCTTCGCCCAACCCGTCCTTCGACGAGGAACGGCATGGCTTTGCTTGGCTCGACGATCTTGCCGCCGTGGGCGATGTGCGGGCGCGGGCCAAGGCGCAGATCTGGCTCTGGGGCTGGATCGACCATCACGGGCGGGGTCGCGGCCCGGGCTGGACGCCGGAACTGACCGGTCGGCGGGTGATTCGCTGGATCAACCACGCGCTCTTTCTGCTGCGCGGTGTCGAGCCGGAACAAAGCGATGCGTTCTTCCGCTCGCTGTCGCACCAGACCTGGTTTCTGGCCCGGCGCTGGAAATCCGCGCCGCCGGGACTGCCCCGCTTTGAGGCGCTGACAGGCCTGATTTATGCCTCGCTGGCGCTGGAGGGTTTGGAGGAATTGGCCGATCCGGCGATCCGCGCGCTGGGGCAGGAGTGCCGTAGCCAGATCGATGCGCAGGGCGGGGTGCCCACGCGCAACCCCGAGGAATTGCTGGAAGTGTTCACGTTGCTGACCTGGGCGGCAGCGGCCCTTCAGGAGGCCGGGCGCGGTGTCGGTGCCGATCATGCGGCGGCCATCCTGCGCATTGCGCCCAGCCTGCGGACCTTGCGCCATAGCGATGGTGCTCTGGCCCGGTTTCATGGCGGCGGCAGCGGAATCGAAGGCCGGCTGGACCACGCGCTGGCGGCAAGCCAGACCAAGCCGACGCCCTTTGACCGGTTGGCGATGGGCTTTGCCCGTCTTGCGGGCGGGCGCACCAGCGTGATTGTCGATGCAAGCCCGCCACCTTCGAGGCGTGCCTCGTACAAGGCGCATGCCTCGACACTGGCGTTCGAACTGACCTCGGGCCGCCGCCCTCTGATCGTGAATTGCGGGGCGGGCGACAGCTATGGTCCTGAATGGCGGCGTGCCGGGCGGGCAACACCCTCACATTCGACTCTGTGTCTGGACGGCTATTCCAGCGCGCGGCTGGCTGAGCCCGAACGCGGCACCAGCAACGAAGCGCTGATCTCTGCCCCGCGCGACGTTGTGGTCGAAATGTCAGACCTGTCCGACGGGGTGCGGTTTCAGGGCGGGCATGACGGCTATGATGCGGTGTTCGGCCTGACCCATGCCCGAACGCTAGAACTGTCGTTCGATGGTCGCGGGCTGACCGGCGAGGACATGCTGCTCGCTATGAGCGACCCGGCCAAGCGGCGTTTCGACAAGGCGATGGATGCCGCGCAGCTTGCGGGAATCGGCTTTGACGTCAGGCTGCACCTGCATCCGGACGTGGATGCGGCGGTCGATCTGGGTGGCGCAGCGGTGTCGATGGCGCTGAAAAGTGGCGAGATCTGGGTTTTCCGGCATGACGGGCAGCATAAATTGGCTTTGGCCCCAAGCGTTTATCTGGAAAAAGGTCGTCTGAAGCCGCGCGCGACAAAACAGATCGTTCTATCCGGGCGCGCAATGGGGTATGCGACGCGCATCCGGTGGACGCTGAGCAAGGCGCAGGACACTGCGATTGCCATTCGCGACCTAAACCGGGATGAGCCGCAATTCGACTGATCCGCAAGAGGACCAAGACCATATGACCGACCTTTACCCCGTGCGCCGCGCGCTGCTGTCCGTATCCGATAAGACCGGACTGATCGAATTGGGAAAGGCGCTGTCGGCGCAGGGTGTAGAATTGCTCAGCACCGGCGGATCGGCGAAGACCCTGCGCAAGGCGGGGTTGAACGTGCGCGACGTGGCCGAGGTCACCGGCTTCCCCGAGATGATGGATGGCCGTGTCAAGACGCTGCATCCGATGGTGCATGGCGGGCTGCTGGCGTTGCGCGACAATGACGCCCATGTGGCCGCGATGGATGAACACGGGATCGGCGCGATCGACCTGTTGGTGGTGAATCTCTACCCGTTCGAGGAAACCGTCGCCAAGGGTGCCGATTATGACACCTGCATCGAGAACATCGACATTGGCGGCCCGGCCATGATCCGCGCGGCGGCCAAAAACCACGCTTTCGTCAACGTGGTGGTGGATGTCGAGGATTACGACACGCTGCTGGCAGAGCTTGCGGCCAATGACGGCCAGACGTCGTATGCCTTCCGGCAGGCACTGGCCCAGAATGCCTATGCCCGCACCGCCGCCTATGACGCCGCCGTGTCGAACTGGATGGCGGGCGCGCTGAAACTGCAGGCCCCGCGCCGTCGCGCGGTGGCGGGCAAGCTTGCGCAGACCCTGCGCTATGGCGAGAACCCGCATCAGGAGGCCGCGTTTTACCTCGATGGCTCCGCTCGCGCAGGCGTCGCTACGGCGCGTCAGGTGCAGGGCAAGGAGCTGAGCTATAACAACATCAACGACACCGATGCAGCGTTTGAATTGGTATCCGAGTTTGATCCCGCCGACGGCCCCGCCGTTGCTATCATCAAACACGCCAACCCCTGCGGCGTGGCACGTGGCGCGACCCTGAAAGAGGCCTATCAGAAGGCGTTCGACTGCGATCGCACCTCGGCATTTGGGGGCATCATCGCGCTGAACATGTCGCTGGACGCCGATACTGCCCGCGAGATTGTGCAAATCTTTACTGAGGTGGTGATCGCACCGGGTGCCTCGGAGGAAGCAGTTGAGGTGTTTGCTGCCAAGAAAAACCTGCGCCTTCTGCTGACCGATGGACTGCCCGACCCGCAGGACAGCGCGTTCACCACCCGTCAGGTGTCAGGCGGCATGCTGGTGCAGGACAAGGATGTGGGCCACCGCGACATGGGTGACCTGAAAGTGGTGACCCAAAACGCTCCGACCAAGGAGCAGATGGCCGATCTGCTCTTTGCCTGGAAAGTGGCGAAACATGTCAAATCCAACGCCATCGTCTATGTGAAGGATGGCCAGACTGTGGGTGTCGGCGCGGGCCAGATGAGCCGGTTGGACAGCGCCACCATCGCAGGAGTCAAGGCACAGCGCATGGCTGAGGCACTGGACCTGCCGGTTAGTCTTGCCACAGGGTCCGCCGTGGCCTCGGACGCGTTCTTTCCCTTTGCTGACGGGTTGCTGGAGGCCGCCGCAAACGGCGCGACCTGCGTGATCCAGCCCGGCGGGTCGATGCGCGATGACGAAGTAATCAAGGCCGCGGACGAGGCTGGTCTGGCCATGGTGTTCACCGGTATGCGGCATTTCCGTCACTGATGCTGGGCGCACGTGTCATATGGGCGGCCCTGGCGGCCTTCTTGCTAGACCAGTTCAGCAAGTACTGGGTGGTGCATGTGATGGAGGTGGACCGGCTGGGTGGCATCGATGTGCTGCCACCAATCCTGAACTTCCGCTATGGCGAAAATCGAGGTATCAATTTCGGGCTGTTTCAGGGCGATAGCGACGCCTCGCGCTGGGTGCTGATCGGATTGTCCTTCCTGATCTGCGCGGGGGTGCTGTTGTGGCTGCGCCGAGCGCCGGGTGGCTGGATCACCCAGGTCAGCGCCGGTCTGCTGATCGGGGGCGCGCTAGGCAATGTGGTGGACCGACTTCTTTATGGCTATGTGCTGGATTTCCTGAACATGTCGTGCTGCGGGTTCAATAACCCGTTCGTCTTCAACATCGCGGATGTGTTCATCTTCGCCGGGGCCTTTGGGCTGATCCTGTTCGATGGCACGAAAAAATCGCCGAAAAACGCCTCGTGACGCGGTGCGGCAAATGGGCTACAACACCGGCCAAACAGGCAGGAGGTGACCATGCGGGGACCGCTGGGCGCGATCATGATTGCAGGTGTTTTCGCTCTGTCGGCATGTGCCGACAAGGGGCTGCGTGTCCTTCGCGCGCCTGGTCCGGGGCCGGATGAGTTCGCCGTTCTGCCGGTCAAGCCGCTGACTGCACCGCAAGATTACGCGGTTCTGCCCGCGCCCACGCCGGGCGGAGCGAACTTGACCGACCCGACGCCGGTGGCCGATGCGGTCGAGGCGCTGGGTGGCAGGGCCTCTGCGCTGCAGCCGGGCGCTGTGCCATCCTCGGATGCTGCTCTGGTGAGGACGGCGGGACGCTATGGCGTGCCCGCCAACACCCGTGAGGTTCTGGCACAGGAGGATGCTGATTTCCGCCGCCGCAAAGGACGTCTGGCCAATATCCGGCTGTTCAAGGTGGATCGCTACGGCGAAGTCTATGACAAACAGGCGATTAACCCCTATGCCGCCGAAGATGCGTTTCGCCGGGCCGGGCGCGAAACCCCCTCGGCGCCGCCTGAAGATCGTTAAGAATTCTCAATTTTCTGCCATCGCCGCTTGATCCCGCGTCATTGCACCGTAGGTTGTGCGCAAGTTGGAACACATGGCTGGGCCGGGCGGATGCCGCTTGAAGATTCATGCCAGATGGAGGACACCCGATGATACGTTCCCTTGTTGGCGGGGCCGCGATGATGCTGATGCTGCCGGTCTGGGCAAGCGCCGAAACCGAGGCCGTGACCACATTCTCGCTGGATAACGGGATGGATGTGGTTGTGGTCGAGGATCACCGTGCGCCGGTCGTGCAGCACATGGTCTGGTACCGCGCCGGGTCCGCGGACGAGCCGGTTGGATCGTCGGGCGTGGCGCATTTTTTGGAACATCTGCTTTTCAAGGCGACCGACACGCTTGAATCGGGTGAGTTATCCGCGACCGTGGCCGCCAATGGCGGGCAGGACAATGCCTTCACCTCGTTCGATTACACCGCCTATTATCAGCGCGTTGCTGCGGACCGTCTGGATCTGATGATGCAGATGGAAGCGGACCGGATGCGCAACATCCGCCTGACCGAGCGTGACATCGAGACCGAGCGCGACGTGATCCTCGAAGAGCGCAACCAGCGCACCGAGAATAACCCCCGCGCGCTGTTCGGTGAGCAGTTGCGGGCGGCGCAGTATCTCAACCATCGCTACGGAGTGCCGATTATCGGCTGGCGGCATGAGATGGAAGAGCTGGATATGGACGACGCGCTGTCGTTTTATCAGACCTATTATGCACCAAATAACGCCATCCTTGTGGTGACCGGCGATGTCGATCCCGAAGAGGTGCGCGCGCTGGCCGAAAAGCACTATGGCGCGATCCCGGCCAATCCCGACCTGCCCGAGCGCCTGCGCTCGCAGGAACCGCCGCATACCGCCGCGCGGCGGCTGACCTACAAGGACCCGCGCGTGGCACAGCCCTATGTGCAGCGCAGCTACCTCGCACCCGAGCGCAATCCTGGCGACCAGAAAACCGCAGCGGCGCTGTATCTGCTCTCCGAACTGCTGGGCGGCGGCACCACCTCTTATCTGAATGAGACGCTGCAATTCGATCAGAAAAAGGCCGTTTACGCGGGCGCATCTTATGGTGGCGTGTCCTTGGATGACACCGCCTTCAACCTGTTCGTGGTCCCGTCCGAAGGCGTCTCCCTGCAGGAGGCAGAGGATGCGATGGATCAGGCCGTGGCCGATTTCCTCGCTGCTGGCGTCAACCAGGAGGATCTGGACCGGATCAAGATGCAGCTGCGTGCGGCACAGGTCTACACCCGCGACAATGTGGATGGGATCGGTAATCGCTATGGCCGTGCGCTGGCCAGCGGGCTGACGGTTCAGGATGTGCAGGACTGGCCGGACGTGTTGCAGGCCGTGACCGGCGAAGAGATCATCGCGGCGGCGCGCGAGGTCTTCCAACCCGAAATCTCGGTCACCGGCTGGCTGATGCGCGATGAGGAGGTCACCCAATGAGAGCGTTTCTGACAACCTGTCTGGTTCTGTTTCTGGCGCTGCCCGCCTGGGCAGAGGTCGAGATCAAGGAAGTGACATCGCCCAATGGCATCAAGGCCTGGCTGGTCGAGGATCACTCGATTCCCTTCACCGCGCTGGAATTGCGATTCCGGGGGGGCACTTCGCTGGATGCGTCCGACAAGCGCGGTGCGGTTTATTTGATGGCCGGGCTGATTGAAGAGGGCGCCGGTGATCTTGATGCGCGAGCCTATGCGCGCGAGTTGGAGGCGCTGGCGGCGTCTTTCGACTATGATGCCAGTGACGATACCGTGTCGATCTCGGCGCGGTTCCTGTCTGAGAACCGCGATGAGGTGACCGATTTGTTGCGCACCACCCTGCATCAACCTCGCTTCGATACGGACGCGGTAGAGCGGGTGCGCGCGCAGGTATTGTCGGGCCTGCGGTCGGATGCCAAGAACCCCAATGACATTGCCGGGCGGTCCTTTTCGCAGATGGCTTATGGCGACCACCCCTATGGCGCCGACGGTAAGGGCACGCTGGACAGTGTCGGCGCCCTGACCCGCGATGACATCGTAGCGGCCTATAAAGGCGTCTTTGCACATGACCGGCTGTATGTCGGCGCGGTGGGCGACATCACCGCTGAAGAACTGGGCGTATTGCTGGACAAGCTGCTGGCCGATTTTCCTGAAACCGGCGCACCGATTCCCGGCAAAGCAGACGTGACCATTGACGGTGGCGTCAGCGTGGTCGAGTTCGACACACCGCAATCGGTGGCGCTGTTCGGTCAGAAAGGCATCGACCGGCACGACCCGGATTTCTTTGCCGCTTATGTCCTGAACCAGATCATGGGTGGCAGCTCGCTTGAAAGCCGGCTGATGCGCGAAGTGCGCGAGGAGCGCGGGCTGACCTACGGGGTCTATTCCTATCTGGTGCCCAAGGACCTTGCCTCGGTCTATATGGGGTCGGTGGCCTCGGGAAATGACCGGATCGCCGAAGCGATCACCGTGGTACGCGACCAATGGGCAGATATCGCCGAAAACGGTGTTACTCAGAAAGAGCTGGACGATGCAAAGACCTATCTGACCGGAGCCTATCCGCTGCGGTTTGACGGCAATTCGCGGATCGCCTCGATTCTGGCGGGTATGCAGATGGACGATCTGCCGATCGACTATATCACCACTCGAAACGACAAGGTCAACGCGGTGACGCTGGAGGATGTGAACCGCGTCGCCAGTGAACTGCTGGATCCCAATGGGCTGCATTTCACGGTTGTCGGAAAACCGGTTGGGCTGGACGGATAGAGTCTTTCTGACGGGGCGTCTTTGCGGGTGCTCCGTACATCTCGATATAGCGTGAAATGCTGCCCATCAGTTTGTCGCGCGCGCAGAAATGCGAGGCAAACAGGGCGCGGTTGATCTCGTGATTGTGCGTAATCAGTGTGGCCAGCCGTGCGCCATCGAAGATCAGGCATCGCAAGGTTTCATCGGCGATGACGGTCGCGGTCGCCGTCATGCCCATGCTAAGGGTCAGCTCGCTCAGCATCTGACCATCGCTGCAGGCTTTGACCTGATGCTTATCGATCCAGATGCTGACTTGGCCCTGCAGGATGTAGATCAGGTTCTCGAACGTCTTGCCCTCGCGGATCAGGCAACCGTCCACCTGAACCGTCCGGGGCGCGACCATGTCCATCAGCCGTCGTGCCTGATGCGGGCGCAGGTTGGTCAGGCAATCGTCGATGAAGCGTTGTTCATTCGGGGTGAAACGCACGGCGCGCGTCAGAAGATAGACGCGTCATGCCAAACAGCGAGATGGTGATGAACGAGGCCAGAATGATTAGTGTCGCCAGATTGAAATACGCGGTCAGGCTGAAAAAATTGCCCGGCGCCACGATCAGGTTCATCGACGGGTAGAGAAACCCCTGTCATCTGATGAGGTCGGAACGCAACAGAAAATCTGCGCGGAAATAAAGCGCGGTCCCGAAAACGCCGTTGGCCTGAGCGATCCCTTGGCTTGAATGCATCGACAGGTAGTTCATCGCGCCCGGGCCTCGCAATATTGCGTGTTTAAAGCACGCAATAATAACAATTGAACCGACTTCGGCAGATCCGGGTGCTGAACCCATGTGGCGGGCCGAGCCCGGCCTTGTGGTCCCGAATTCCGTCCGCGCGCCTATCGGTAACGGATTTGTGTCCTGCCCAAACGAGTGATTGCACGCATTTTCGGCAAAAATCCCACATTGTTCCGGCCGTAAATCGCCGCTAGACCCAAATGAGGGTTTCCCGGTCCAACATGTCGCCCTACATTCAGGGACAGGGCAGGGGCATAGTTACGCTCCTATCCACCACTCACGATGAGCCCGGTTCCCGTGTTCGCAATCGCGTCGCCCGATCCCCCCGATCCGGCTGACTCGGGACACGGAACCGGGTGTTCTTCGTCTTGGGCAACCCTATGGCAGAATCGTGCGGTCCTATGCTAGGTTTAGCGGTATGGCGCATCCGAACCCCAATATCAGCGAAGAGCAGCCCGTCATTCGGCAGTTGGATGAAAGCGCGATCAACCGTATCGCCGCCGGTGAGGTGGTCGAACGACCAGCTTCGGCGGTCAAAGAGCTGGTCGAGAATGCGATTGATTCCGGGGCGCATCGGATCGGGATCGACATTGCGGATGGCGGCAAGACGCTGATCCGGATAAGCGACGATGGCTGCGGAATTGCGCCCGGTGATCTACCGCTGGCGCTGGCGCGACACGCGACCTCGAAGATCGACGGCAGCGATCTGCTGAACATCCACACTTTCGGGTTTCGCGGCGAGGCGCTGCCCTCGCTGGGTGCTGTGGGTCGCCTGTCGCTGACCAGCCGCGCTGCCGGGCACGAGGCGGCGGTGATTGCTGTGACCGGAGGCCGGTCCGAGCCGGTGAAACCTGCCGCGTTGCGCAACGGCACCGTGGCCGAGCTGCGCGACCTGTTCTTTGCCACCCCTGCGCGGCTGAAATTCATGCGCTCGGACCGTGCCGAGATGCAGGCGATCAGTGACACGGTCAAGCGGCTGGCCATGGCCGAGCCGGGTATCGGATTCACCCTGCGCGATGTCTCGGGCGGAGGTGAGGGGCGGATCACCTTCCGAACGGATCGCGAGAATGGCGATCTGTTTGATGCGCTGCACGCACGACTGGCCCGCATTCTGGGGCGCGAGTTCGCCGAGAATGCGCTCAAGATTGATGCCACGCGCGACGGTATTCGCCTGTTCGGCTATGCCGCCCTGCCGACCTATTCGCGCGGTGCGGCAGTGGCGCAGTATTTGTTCGTGAATGGCCGCCCGGTGCGTGACAAGATGCTGACCGGCGCGCTGCGGGCGGCCTATTTCGATTTCCTCAGCCGCGACCGGCATCCGGCGGCGGCGCTGTTCATTGATTGCGACCCGACGCTTGTCGACGTGAATGTGCATCCCGCCAAATCCCAGGTGCGATTCCGCGATCCGGGCATTGCGCGCGGGTTGATCGTCTCGGCCCTGCGGGCAGCACTTGCCAGGGCCGGTCACCGCGCCTCAACCACTGTGGCAGGGGCGACATTGGGCGCATTGCGGCCCGAGGCACCGGGACACGCGCGGGTCTATCAGATGGACCGTCCGTCTCCGTCGGCCCGCCGCGCGGCGTATGAGGCGCAGGCACCAGGCTTTGCAGATTTCTCAACAGCGTTTAGCGGCCAGATTTCCGATCCCGCCCCTGTTGCCTCTCCCGTGTCAGAACAGGTCGATCCCTTGGCCGAGCGTCTGCCATTGGGCGCGGCGCGTGGGCAGGTGCATGAGAATTACATCATCGCCCAGACCGAGGACGGCGTCGTGATCGTGGACCAGCACGCCGCGCATGAGCGGCTTGTCTACGAGAAACTCAAGCACCAGATGGCCGAGACCGGCGTCGCCGCGCAGGCCTTGCTGATCCCCGAAATCGTCGAGTTGAGCGCCGGAGACTGCGCCCATCTGCTGGAGGCGCGCGGAGATCTTGCAACCATGGGTCTGACGATTGAGGCCTTTGGCGGATCAGCGGTGGCAGTGCGCGAGACCCCTGCCATTCTGGGCGAGGTCAATGCCGGCGCCATGCTGCGCGATATTCTCGACGAATTGGCCGACCAGGGCGAAAGCCAGACGGTGCAGGCCCGGATCGAGGCGATCTTGAGCCGGGTAGCCTGCCATGGTTCGATCCGGTCGGGCCGCCGGATGCGCGGCGAAGAAATGAACGCGCTGCTGCGCGAGATGGAGGCGACGCCCCATTCTGGCCAGTGCAACCATGGCCGCCCCACCTATGTCGAACTCAAACTGGCCGATATCGAACGGCTGTTCGGACGCACATGATCGAATTCAACGGCACTCAATATTCTCTGGACGATCCCGCCGTGCTGGCCGCGGGAGCTGCGGCGGCACTGGCTCTACTGATGATCGTGCTGCTGTTTCTGGCGCTGCGCGCCGCAAACCGCTCGGCCCGGATGGCGGCCCCCCTTTCGCAGCAGATGGCGGTTCTGGGGCAGCACGTTCAGCAATTGGGGCAGGGGCAGGAGCAGTTGCGTGGCGGGCTGAGCCATGTTTCGGACGCTCAAGCCAATGCGCAGGTGCAGGTAATCCAGACGGTCGAGTCGCGGTTGTCGAATGTGCAGCAGCACATGAATGACCGCCTGGCCGACAACGCCATGCGCGCGCAACGGGCGCTGACCGAAATGCAGGAGCGGATGAAGGAAACCCTGCACGGCTCGTCGAAACAGACCGCAACTTCGCTCACGCAATTGCAGGAGCGGCTGGCCACTATCGACAAGGCGCAGGACAATATCACCAAGCTTTCGGGCGATGTGCTGAGCCTGCAGGACATCCTGTCGAACAAGCAGACGCGTGGGGCGTTCGGGGAAATCCAGCTCAACGATATAGTGTCCAAAGCGCTGCCTGCCGACAGCTATGCGCTGCAACACACGCTGTCGAACGGCAAGCGGGCCGATTGCCTGATCCGCCTGCCGAACCCGCCGGGGCCCATCGTGATCGACAGCAAGTTCCCGCTGGAGGCCTATGAGGCGCTGCGCCGAGCCGAGACGCAGGCGCAATTGCAAGAAGCGGCGCGGTTGATGAAGACGGCGTTGCGGGCCCATATCAGGGCGATTTCCGAGAAATACATCATCGACGGCGAGACCGCCGATGGGGCATTGATGTTCTTGCCCTCTGAGGCGGTCTATGCCGAGCTGCACGCCAATTTCCCCGATGTGGTGCGCGAGGGCTTCGACAAGCGGGTCTGGATCGTCTCGCCCACCACCTGCATGGCGACGTTGAACACGATGCGCGCCATCCTCAAGGACGCAAGGATGCGCGAACAGGCGGGTGCCATCCGCAAGGAGTTGGGGCTGCTGCACAAGGATGTGGACCGGCTGGGCGATCGGGTCGGCAATCTGGACCGGCATTTCGGTCAGGCCGCCAAGGATATCTCGGAAATCAAGATTAGCGCCGAGAAGGCGGGCCGAAGGGCGCAACGCTTGGACAATTTCGATTTCGAGGAACTGGCGCCCGAGGATGCGTCCAACGTAGTGTCCCTGAGCAAATCCGAGACCTGAGGCTTTTGGGTTTCATACTGTCTGACGTCGGCGCCCAGATACCCTTCCGCTTCCACCAAGCGACCTAGTAATACACTTGTGCCGATGGGGTCGCGGACTTGTCCGGCAATGACGAACAGGCTGATCAGGCGCCATTTACCAGTGCGCTTGAACCAATGGCCCACCATGGCTCATCTGTCACACACAGCATGCAATTTGGTATTCGTTTCGTCCTTGGTGCGGACAGTCAGGCGTCCGCCTGTTTGCATCAATCCTCACGGCCTTCGCTATAGGGGTGCAATGGCCAACGCTCGAAGACACTGAAATCGCAAACATTATCCACGAAGGTCAGATCGCGCTTGGTATCTGTCCTTTGCAACACATCCAACTACTCGCGCTTGAAGACAAGCTTCATGCTTGAGGATGCCTGAGCGCTTAAGCCGACACCCATAAACCCTACTTTGCCGTCTGCCCCAACTTGGACCGAGACCTCGACGGTATCCATGCGCACCCCGGCGCCCGCCGCAGCCTCTGCCTTGTCAAGCATCGACGCGACCGTTTCTATGAAAGTCGTCAGATTTGCTTCCATTGCATCGGCGCTCAATTCCACTGCACGTGCTACGCGCGATGTATCTGCTTGCCCACGCGCTGACGTGGGGCGACCAATCGGCTGCGCTTCAGTCTCTGTTTCAAATATGAACACTTTGTTCGGACTCATTGGTTTTCTCCCTCGTTTGTGACATGTGCGCTTGAAGGCGCACCAAAATACTGGAAGCCTGCCCAGAACAGCGGCGCACGAAATGGTCTTTCGTGACCTGCATACGCTTGGTCGAGCCATTGGCACTGCATATCAATCGATGAAATGGCGTGTTCCGTAGCCGCATCGGCGCTGGCAGTGTCTACACGCATTTGAAGCGTCTTCAGACGTTCCAGCGTTTCATGCGCCGTCAGCTTGCGCAGCCAATGGCAGGTCTGCGCCAACGCTTTTGCAGGCGCGCTACCCGTTGCAAGTTCCTGTTGCAGACGCGTGATCAGCAGGAATGTGGCTAGATCGTCGACCCGCCAAGACGGTGCAATCAGGCCGGAAACACCCGCCGCTTGCAAGATGGCAGGAAACCCAAACGGTTCGTCGGAGTTGCTTTGCTGAGAAACCCCTGCCTCACAACACGATAAAATCAGAAGCGAGCACGCGGCGCTTTTTTCTTCAAAGAGCTCGCTAATATGCAACGGCCCATCGTTGAATTCGATACTTGAGGACCAAGGGTTTTCGGACACAAATTCACCATGGGCGGAAACAAGTATATGATCCGCAGTAGCCACTGATCGACGGAATTCTCGTTTGGTTGCCTGCCAACCTGTCAAAACGCGCCCATTTTCAACGAACACGCCTTCAAGCCGGGCAAATGGCAAATTGTCCTGAGGATCGAGGAATAAATCCATGTCGGCGGGTCCAGCAGTCCGGTGGCTGGTGTCCATGGCGACGCTAGAAAAGTCGTCGAGCGTTGAGGCGACCGCGATCTCATCGAACAGTTCGGATACATAAGCGCCGCCCAGCAAACGGGCATGCGCGATTGGTAAAGCTCGCAACAGGCGATGAGGTACGATAACAAGCTCGCTGCCTCCATCGCAAAGACCAGGAGCAAGCCGTCCGAGAAGGCTGCCAACCTGATCCAGAATGAGATGGCTGATTGACTCTGCGGCCATCAAAAGAAGTTCCGGGGGAGCGCCACTTTGAACAAGCGCGCGCTTGACGCCTTGATCTAGTGACCAGACGTCTACATTTTCCCAAGTTTTGAAGGCCTCTTCACGAAAATTTTCGTAGATTGGTCCACCAAGCCAGTGTGCCTCGATATCTGCGTCTTCGCCCTGGATCGAAAAGACCGCAATTCCATTGCTACTGCAAAAGATAGATAGCACCCGTCGGCCGGGTGCAGAACCGACCCAAGAGAGCGCGACCTCAACGGCGGGTGTCATCGCATCGGCCATCAATCCGGGTCTTGCTTCCCCACCGTGTCCCTTCTGCAAAAGACGAGAAAGGCGACCCTTCGCGGCTTCGGCAAAGGCCAGTGTTTGCGCTGCGGGAACGCCGCTTTTGATCCGGGCTTCAACACCAAATCCATCCAGCCTACTCCACTCCTGCAGCATGGACTGCCAGACAACCGGATCGGCCTCACCAACCGTGATCCGGTGATACAATTGGTCAATTGCTTGATCGCAATAGCTGAGCGCTTCTTCGAAATTCTCTTCTTTCAGAGCAATGCGCGTGCGCAGAGAACCAATCCGAATGCTGCCATCCCCAATCGGCAGGTTCGAGTTGAGCTTGACTGCGATTTCGACTTCGTGCCGCGCGTCGTCAATACGCCCAAGAGCCAACAGTATGCTGCCTCTGTTCGCATGTAGCATCGTACCAATTTGATCGATGCCGTTCGCTTCGACCTCGAGTGTCAAGGCCACTGCCCGATCTATCGCCTCAAGCGCCCGTTCCAGTTGCCCCAGATCCCGCAGGACATTGGAGTATGAGTTCCAGAATACACTCTGAGATTGTTTGGACACAGAGGCCACTCTGGAGACCAGATCCGCGTGCAATTCTGCGGCTTTCGGCAAATCCCTTGCCTCCGAGTAGCGCATCGCTCTTTCGAGTAGAACGGTCAATTGCTCGTCGGGTGAGATTTCGGGTTCGGCAAGTAGCTGATCGAGTACGCCTATGGCGAGATAGGGCTGCGACAGCGCACTTGAGAGAGTATTGTATTGGATCCCAATATGAAGTGTTTTCCTGAATTCTCCGATCTCTTGCGCAGCCGCAAAGGCCGCTTCCAGTGCTTTGTTCGCTTCGCCCAGCGACCCGATACCGATCCCGGCACCAACACCTAACTGGACCGCATAATCGAGCATTTGGAACAATAGTTCCCTGAGTCGTGCGGTGTCCGGTTCGTTGTTGGCTTCGCGTTTTAGGCGCAGGGCCTTAGTGTAAGCGGTCAAGGCATCGTGTAATTCCAACCTTGCAGGACGTGCCGATGCCTGACCAAACGCCAGCCAAAGATCTGCATAAAGATCCGGGTTCGGCGGGATCGCAGTGCCTTCGACTATGTTGAGTCCGCGCTTTGCAATTCTGGCAGCCTTGCGCATATCGGATGCATCCGCATCGCCGTCTGAAACGTGGAACGAGAATTCGCGGAGGAAAGCAACAAGATCATTCAACGCCTCTTCTGCGGCACGCTTGTCCGGGCTGGCTTCCGCCGCGCGGAAGACGAACTCCAGCCCGAAATCGAGGGCATCCGCAGTCACGAGACCTGCGTCTCGTGAGGCGCGGAATCGAGAAACCAGGTCGAACGTCTCGGGGTTGGAAACAAAGTGGTCTGCATGCGCAATCTCTTGAGCGGATCGGACATAGTCGGCAAAAGAAAGCGGTGGAGAGGCAGGTAGTCCGTATTCCGGAATGTTCCCGTCAGCTGTGACGTCGATCAGCTTGAACAGCAAACCCCGCAACTCGCTTGCGGGTGTTAGTTTCGGACTCGCAGGTGTTTGCTGTGCATCGATCAGTGTCGCCAGCGCTGTCAATCGCGGGTGCTGAATTCCGCAGTCTAGGGCGCGATCGAGGGCCGACGCTGCGGCCTCGAAATCGCCGGTATAGCGCCCATGGAGCACAGCAATATCCCAGTGAATGTCAGGAATTGTGTCATCCAGTAGCAACGCCTCGTGAAGGAACTGAAAAAAGTGTTCAAGTGCATCCGGTGGAGGGATGACTTGCAAGGCATCCGCGACGTTCATGCGGTGCTCAACAAGGCCACCAAAACTCAGGGCCTGCGCGCGCCGCAGGACCGCCGTGTCGTTTTCTCTGCGTGCTTGGGTTAATATCTCTGCGGCCACACCATAGCGCTTGGCCCGCTTTTCGGCTTCGGCCCGCTGAAGTGCATAGAGTTCTTCTCGGTCTGGATTGACCATAGGAAGAGCCTTAAAGTCGTTAATCAAATAATCCCTATTCTAGCTCATCCACCCACATTTCCAAAGTCGCCAATCCAAGGAACCTAACTGGCAGGGCAGCCAAACCATAATTCCAACGGTCTGGGCGCAGTACACTGTCCCAGCCTACGTTGAGTGACGTGGTCTATTTGGCTGCTGAACTGTATCTTTGGTCAACGGTCCGAGATCAGAGTAAGCACTCTAATCCTAAATCGAATATGAGATATTAAGAGGCATGCCGCGTACAAGACAGAAGGTGGTCAAATGCACTCAGGCTTCGCGCAACAAGAACCATTGGATTTTTTCGATCGGCGTCTTCGGAAGCGCATCTATAAAGGCAAACACGCGCGGGTATGCTTTCTGAAAAATTGCCATCGCAACCGGACACAGGCCATTTGCCAACGCCAGAAACCCTGCTTAGCCAAGCAAACTGCGACGAACGGAAGTTGGCTTGAGGACGATTGCTGATGATGCTGACCCCGGACTTGCTAACAATGCCAACATTACACTTTGAGGGCGCCGTTGATGACGGCACCCTCTATTCTCTTTTCTAGCTGTTACTGGCGCTTTAGCATCCGCTTCGCGGCGGCCTCCATGCTCTCGTAGCTTTCGCCAGAGACAGACACTGCCACTTTCTGGATGGTACCACCGATGAACGCCCCTGGGGTCGCGTACATCTGACTTACCGCGTCTCCGCTGTCATAGCCGACGCAGAGGCCATCACCCGAAAGCGTAAACTTGCCCGATTGGGCCCGCATGGCACCCGAGGCGACTTCCTGATCATCGACATAGAGCTTCATTGAACCCAGAACCTCGCCATTGTCGCCGGTGCCCGTCGCGTCGAACTCCATGCCTATGGTATAAACCCCTGTTGCGAGTTCGATATCCGATTCAAACACTTGCTCGGGTTGGATTCCGAGGAAGTTGTAGACGTAGTAGAGCTTTTTGTCCTTGATGAAGAGCGAATGACCACCGAAGCGTGAACCATGTGCAAAGACAACACCAGACGTGGCTTCATCCTCGATCTCGACATTGGCTAGGATTTTATAGTCCCGACCGCGAATGTTAACGGCCACACCTTCCGGCACACAAGCGGTGTTTGGATAATAGATGTAGGTATCACGTGCTGGCTCGGATGTAGGCCGATCGATTCCAAGAATCTCGACTGCGCTTCGGTCATCCAGAGGAAGGACGTTGTTCTTGGCGGCTTCGTCGAACCAAACCTGAATCAATTCGTTTAGCTTTTCAGGTTCCTGTTCTGCCAGATTGTTCGCTTCCGACCGGTCCACGTCAATGTGGTACAGTTCCCAGACATCTCTGTCGAAGTTGCTCGTGCCGGTCAGAGGCGCGTGAACGGCAACCGCCTTCCAGCCATCTTTCCAGATTCCGCGTGTACCCAGCATTGTATAATACTGCACTTCTTTCTGGGTTGGGTCGTCCGGCGCGGAATCAAAAGAATAGGCCATAGAGACCCCTGACAGGGGGTATTGCTCGACGCCATTGTTGGTCAGGGGCATTTCCAATCCGGTAATTTCCAAAATCGTGGGTACGATGTCGACTGAATGGTGATACTGATGTCGGACTTCACCGCCTGTTTTGATGCCGTTGGGCCAGGATATGATCAACGGGTCATTGGTACCACCGGCGTAGTTCGAATATCGCTTGAACATCTTAAACGGAGCCGAAAACGCAGCCGCCCAACCGGTTGGGTAGTGGTTGTAAGTATCCGGTCCACCAAGTGTGTCGAGATATTTCATGTTTTCGTCCAGTTCATCAGGATAGCCGTTGAAAAACTTGTTCTCGTTGACCGAACCGTTTGGTGACCCTTCTCCCGACGCGCCATTGTCCGCAGCATATATGATCAGTGTATTCTCGTATTGCCCAGTCTCTTTGAGGTAATCGACAATCCGGCCGACCTCGCTGTCGGTGTATTCCGAGAACCCGGCATAAACCTCTGCCATTCGGGCGAACAACGTCTTCTCATCGTCGTTTAGACTTTCCCAGGGCCGCACAGCATCTGCAGGGTTGGCAATGTCTTCCGGCATGAAATTAAGCGCGGTATTCACCGTGCCTTCGGGCATGATACCTTTTTCAATCATAGCCTGAGTGATTTCTTCGCGATAAACGTCATAGCCTTCGTCAAAGACACCTTTGTACTTATCGGCCCATTCGGTAGAGGCGTGGTGCGGCGCGTGGTTGGCGCCGGGGTTGAACCACATGTACCAAGGTTTGGATGGGTTCGTCGCGTTCTGATTTCGCAGCATTGTTATGGCCTGATCGGCCAGATCCTTGGAGAGATGATAGCCGTCCTCAGGGCTGTAGGGCTGCTCAATGAATCGGTTGTCTTCAACCAGATCGGGATACCATTGGTTGGTCTCGCCCCCTAGGAACCCATAAAAGCGATCAAAACCTTGGTTCAATGGCCATTCAGTGCGACTGGCGCCAGAGGCAACATCCTGCTCTGGCACGTTGTGGTTTTTTCCGATCCAAAAGGTACTGTAGCCATTGGATTGCAGCACTTCGGCAATGGTGGTCACCTGTGGCGGCAACCGCCCGCTAGCGCCAGGGAAACCATCTGCAGTCTCCGTAATTGCAGCCATCCCATTGAGATGATGATTGCGCCCCGTCAACAGAGTCGAGCGTGTGGGCGAGCACAATGCGGTTGTGTGCCACTGCGTATATGTCAACCCTTCAGCGGCGAGGTCGTCAAGCGTGGGCATATTAATCTTGCCGCCATAGGGAGACCAAGCGCCGAGCCCGGTGTCATCGTAGAGGACAAACAAGATATTTGGAGAACCTTCCGGCGCGGCCTTGGGAATGAATGGTGTCCAGTCAGGTGTCGAGTCACGCACGTCCAGATCAATTGTCCCGTTAAAGCCCGGGTATCCCAAAGGCTCTTTCATTTCCGGTGCATCCTGAGAAAACCCGGGCCGCGGAATCAAAGCAATTATTGCTCCGAAGACAATCAAGCGTTTGTTCATGAAACAAACCTCCAATTAAATGAATGGAATGGAACAGTTGGGGTCATCGTTCCTCAGATTCATCTTAACGATGAGTAACTCACAATCAACAGTGTGTTTTCGCGCCTTTCTAATTGGATGCCAATCGGGTGAACTTCTGAACTGACGAAACGATTGGCCTGCGGTTCCGTCTTCGACGCTGAAGCAACCGAAAGCATTGCCTCGGGCGCGTGGGGCATGCATCGATTTGAGAAACATCTTTTGGATTTACCCGATGGGGTTTTTTGATGCCACGCGCCAATATGCGAGGTTTGAGAATCGCGACTTACTACATTCAGTATTTTCGGGTTGCTCTACCCCTAGGTGTTTGAACTCAATGCTTGATGGTGCGATCCATTCGATGGAATGGAAGAAAGCCCAATGGGACAGATACGTCACGGCAGCGCCACGTACCGCTGCCCGGCAGTCGTTTGCACGACAAGCGATGAGAGGGGACGCACACCATCCGAGCAACAATATGGCGACCCGCCACCCGACAGGACATTGCACCGCACTGTCCCGAGAGGGACAAGCTTCGAGCGCCGAACTGAGCCGCGAGCTCGGCATCAACGTGTAGATCGTTGCCAAGTTGCGAAAGCGCCAAACGGGCGAGGCTAAAAAGACGGGGCCAAAGGCACCAAGTTCGACTGTTCTATGATAAGACTGCCGAGAGCTTCCCCGGCTTCTCAGACATTGCGTCAATCCGCCTCTGACTCCGCATTTTGTCAACATTACCTAGTTGTGGGCGGTGTCTTTGACACTTGCAGCCGCAAGCTTGCCTGGACGTGATATGCGCCTTCAAAGGCGACTATCACTCGAATTGCAAATCGCGTTTCCAAGGCCGTTCGAACGGGCTTGTGCATCATTTGAAGCAGATCAGATGCGCAGAAAGGGCTGCACCAGCCTCGGGATCAGGCTGTTGAATTTCAGCGGCGCGTCGGTGACGGCAAGGCAGATGCAATCTGCAGAAATATCGGCGACCGGCATATGCTCAAGATCTTCGTCTGCGATTTCCACATCGCCGCGGGCAAACCGGTCGACCTCGTCCGAGAACGCGCCCTGCAGCACCATAGTTAGTTCCATTCCCTTGTGGCCGTGATCGGGCACGGCGGCGCCGGCGGGGATGAACAGTAATCGAGCAGAGGCTGCGGCGGAGGTCGGCAGAATCGCCTGTTTCACCCCCATCCCTACTGGTTTCCATTTGATTTCCGAAACACTGCCGCCAACGTAATCGCGCAACGGTGCAGGAAGCACGTCACAGGAGGGGCGCTTCGGCGTTTCAGCAGGTGCGCCACCAGCAATCAGCGCCAGCGTTGCGTCAAGCGCGCCGTCTGCCAGATCGGCCGTATCCGGCACGTCCTGCAACATGCAGCCCCCCAGCGCGTCATAGCTTTCGGCCTGCGCGCGGCAGGCGTCGCAGAGCGACAAATGGGTGGCGACCATGAGGTTGAAGGCCTCGGGCAATGTGCCCGCAGAATAGCCCATCAGCAGCTCGTCGGTCAGATGATGTTTGATCTCATTGCTCATCTTCATTCACTTCATCGCATGGCGCAGCCTATCCAGCGCCAATCTAATGCGCGACTTGATCGTGCCAAGTGGCAACCCGGTCTGGGCGGCTATTTCGCGATGGCTCAGATCACCAAAATAAGCCTTTTCGATCAAGTCCCGCTGCGCCTGCGGCAAGGCTTTCAACGCCTTGCGCAGATGCGCGGTTTCCTGTTGCAGGGAGACGATGTCGGCTTGCTCCGGCTCAGCCTCGGGCCCCCAGGTCAGATCCTCGGGCTCGGGCCGGCGTTCCTTGCGCAGGAGGTCGATCCGACGGTTCCGCGCGATCGTATAGACCCAGGTGGCCACCGATGCGCGCGATGGATCGAACAGATACGCCTTGTGCCACAGGGTGGCCATCACCTCTTGGGTGCATTCCTCGGCCTGGCTCGGGTTTGAGCCGGACTTGATGAGAAACGCCTTCACCCGTGGGGCGAAGTGCCGGAACAGTTCGGCAAAGGCGGCCTTGTCCTGCGCATCACGTATGCGCAGCACCTGAGACACCCATTCCGCTTGCGGCTTGCAACCATCGTCTTCCCTGTTCACCGCCATTTTTCCCTTGCGGATACTTGATTTCCTCTGCCGCATGACCTGATCCACGGCATCAGCCGCGCTTTCGATCTCAACGGGTTCCACTTCGGCGAACATAAACAGGTTACGTGCATCAGCCCAAGCCGGATCACATGCGCCGACAAAAAATATTTTCTTTTCATCCGAAGCCGTTGCTCAACCGTAATGCATGTCAGGAACGGAATAGTGTCGGAGAAACACGCAAAATGCCATTTGAACACTCTGCGGGCGCGCCCCGGAAGATCGCCGTCATTGGCGGAGGTATCTCGGGGATGGGCGCGGCCAACCTGCTGGCCGACACCCACAACGTTACGCTCTACGAGGCAGAGGGTCGGCTGGGCGGCCATGCCCGCACGGTTATTGCAGGCAGAAACGGGGATCAGCCAGTCGATACCGGCTTTATCGTTTTCAATCGCGCCACCTATCCGCGGCTGATCAATCTGTTTGACAAGCTGGGTGTGCCGGTTTCCGAAAGCAACATGAGCTTTGGCGTCTCAGCGCGTGGCGGCGCAGTGGAATACGCGCTGCATGGTGCAGATGCGATGTTTGCCCAGCGGCGCAACATGGCGCGACCCGGCTTTCTGCGGATGGTGCGCGATCTGTTTCATTTCAACACCAAAGCCCCGCTCTATGCCCACGACCGCGAGATCACGGTGCGTGAAGTGTTACAGCGACTGGGCACTGGGAGCTGGTTTCGGAAGTACTACCTGGAGCCGTTCTCGGGTGCGATCTGGTCGACGCCCAAGGACAAAATCCTGGATTTCCCGGCCTGGGCGATGATCCGGTTCTTCGAGAACCACGCGCTGCTGAATTATGACGGTCAGCATCAATGGTACACGGTGCGCGGTGGCTCGGTGGAATATGTGCGTCGCCTTCAGCTTGCGATGCAGCGCAAGGGCGTGTCGCTGCGTCTGGGCGCGCCTATCGACGGGGTGCGCCGCACCTCGCTGGGGCCGCAGGTCAAGACAAACGGCACTGAATGGGAGCTCTATGACGAGGTGGTCTTCGCCACCCATTCCGATGATACGCTGGCGCTGCTTTCGGATGCGACGCCAAGCGAACAGGCAGCTCTTTCCGCGATCCGCTATCAGGCCAATCATGCGGTGCTGCATGCCGACACTTCGCTAATGCCGCGGCGGCGGAAATGCTGGGCCAGTTGGAACCACACCGAAGATGCGCAGCCGCAGTCGGACCGGATCGATCTGACCTATTGGATGAATCTGCTGCAGCCGATCCCGAAGGAGGACCCGCTGTTTGTGACTCTGAATTCGCGTCGCCGTATCCGCGAAGAGCTGATCTACGAAGAGGCCAGCTTCCGCCATCCGGTCTTTGATAGCGCGGCTCTGGCGGCGCAGGAAAAGATCGCGCGGTTCAACGGGACGGCGGCCACCTGGTTCTGTGGCGCCTGGATGCGCAACGGGTTCCACGAGGACGGCCTAGACAGCGCGGTCAATGTCGTTGAAGGCATCAACCGTGTCGCGATGACACCGATGGCGGCAGAATGACCGGGGCCGTACAACATATCCCGGCCCATACGTTTCATGGGCGCAAAGGCGCGGTGCAGAACGGATTCCGTTATTCGCTGGATTATATTCTGTTGGATCCCGAGCAGGATCAGCCTGCGCCGCTCCTGTTCTCACGCAGGCTCCCGAGCCTGATGGGCTACCGCACGCGTGACCACGGTGGCACGCCGAAGCGGGGCGAGGGGGCTAGATGGCTGCGCCGGGTGTTCGAGCAATACCAGCTGCCGCAGCCCAAACGCATTGCCCTGCTGACGCAGCCGCGTGTGCTGGGTTATGTGTTCAACCCGGTCAGTTTCTGGCTGTGCTATGACGAGTCGGATGATCTGACCGTGGTGGTGGCAGAGGTCACCAACACGTTCGGTACCCGCCACAGCTATCTCTGCCACAAGCCCGATCTGTCGCGGATCGACCCCAGCGACCGTCTTACCGCAACCAAGCTCTTGCATGTCTCGCCCTTCCAGCCGCGCGATGGCGGTTATACCTTCCGCTTCGACATTAGTGATGCGCGGATCGGCGTCTGGATTGATTATGGCCGCAAAAAGGGCGGGTTGATCGCCACGCTGACCGGCAGCTGCCAGCCTCTGACCAACCGGGCGATCCTGTGGTCGGCCCTGCGTCGCCCGTTCGGGGCGCGGCGTGTCATGGCGCTGATCCATTGGCAGGCGATCAAGCTATGGTTCAAGCGCGCGAATTTCCGGCGCGAGCCTGAGCCGCATCAGCCGGATGTGAGCCGGGGATGAGCATGGCGCGCACGGATATCCTAGTGTCAGAACGGCTGGGGGCCTATGCGATCTTTGCTGCGCTGCTGTCGGCGGCGGGACTGCCGCTCTATATCCATGCGCCGAAGTTCTTTGTCGACAGCTACGGGGTGAGCCTGACCGCGCTGGGCGCGGTCCTGTTCGGGCTGCGCCTGCTGGATGTGGTGCAGGATCCGGCGCTGGGCTGGCTGGCAGAACGGCTACGGCACCATCGTCAGGTTGCGGTGGCCGCTGCGGTCACGGCGCTTGCGGGCGCGATGGTGGCGCTTTTTGCAATCACCCCGCCGATGGCACCGATGCTGTGGTTTGCGTTGATGTTGACGATCGTGTTTTCGGCCTTCAGCTTTCTGACCATCTGTTTCTATGCCCAAGGCGTCAGCAAGGCGGACCATATGGATGGGATGGGGCATATCCGGCTGGCGCGCTGGCGCGAGACCGGAGCACTGCTGGGCGTGTGCGTTGCCGCCATCGCGCCGGTTGGTCTGGCGGCGGTGACAGATCAGCCCTTTGCCGGGTTCGCGCTGGGCTTTGCCCTGCTCGCCTGTCTTGCCGGGTGGGTGATGCGGACCGAATGGGCCGCTGGACCGCTGCGCAAATCTACAGGCTTTGCTCCGGTGTTGCGAGACCGGGTCGCGGGGCGTTTGCTGGTGATCGCGTTTCTGAACGCGGCTCCTGTGGCGGTCTCCTCGACGCTGTTTTTGTTTTTTGTCGAAAGCCGTCTGGCTGCACCGGGTGCGGAAGGCCCACTGCTCCTGCTTTTTTTCCTCTGCGCCGCCTGTGCCGCGCCAATCTGGGGCAAGGCGGCAGAGGCCTGGGGAGCAAAACGCGCGCTGATCGCGGGGATGTGCCTGTCGATCCTGTCCTTTGGTTTTGCGATCACGCTGGTGGCCGGGGATGTGGCGGCATTTGCGGTGATCTGTGTCTTCTCGGGCGCGGCCCTTGGCGCGGATCTGACGCTGCTTCCTGCGCTTTTTGCCACGCGCATGGCAAAAATTTCGCCCACCGCCGCCGAAGGGTTCGGCTTGTGGGCGTTCGTTTCGAAATTCTCGCTGGCCATCGCAGCAGTCGCGTTGCTGCCGGCGCTCGAATATGCCGGGTTCCGCTCGGGCATGGACAACACCGACGAGGCATTGCGCCTGTTGTCGCTATTCTATGCCGGGTTGCCCTGCGTCCTCAAACTGGCCGCGCTGGCTTTGCTAGCGGCCACCGATCTGAAAGGAAACTGACCATGGAGGCGATCCTCTATATGTTACTGGGCGGCGCGCTTGTTCTGGCGCTCGCGTTTGCGAAACGACGATTCATGTCCTTCCTGTCGCAAAGCCCCGATGACTATGTCTCGCAAGGCCCCGATTTCGACCTGCGCCAACATCTCAACGGTCCCATTCAATGCGAGGGTGTGATCTATGGGCCGACGGGCCGCGTGACGTCGCGCTTCGTCGGGGATTTCGACGCCAGCTGGCAGGGCAATCGCGGCGTGATGCGGGAACATTTCCGCTATGACAGCGGCAACACGCAGGATCGGAAATGGGCATTGGAGCTGGACGATGAGGGTCGGATCCGCGCCACCGCACCGGATGTGATCGGTGTGGGCGAAGGGCGTCAGAGCGGTTCGGCCGTGCAATTGCGCTATCGCATCCAATTGCCGGAAAGCGCGGGTTCGCATGTGCTGGACGTGGTGGACTGGATGTATTTGGCCCCCAATGGCACCATCGTGAACCGCTCGCAATTCCGCAAATTCGGCATTCAGGTGGCAGAGCTGGTGGCCACGATGCGGCCGCTTGATCTCCGGATAGAGGAGCGCGATGCCGCGTGAGGGACTGGGCCGGAAAACGCTACTGGCTGGTGGGCGCCAGCGAGGGGCTGGGCGCGGAGCTTGCCAGGATCATGAGCCGCAGCGGCGCGCATCTGATCCTGTCGGCACGCTCAATTGACCGGCTTGAGGCGCTGGCCGCGGAGCTGCCCGGCCCGACCGAGGTGGTGCCTCTGGATGTTTCGGATGATGACAGCGTGCGCAAGGCCGCTGCACGGGTCGGCGAGATCGACGGAATGGTGTTTCTCGCCGGCGTCTATTGGCCGATGGCTGCGCAGAATTGGGATTATTTTCGGGCCAATGCCATGGCGGATGTCAACTTCACCGGGTTGATGCGTGTTCTCGGCGTGATCGTGCCACAGATGGTGGTGCGGGACGCGGGCCATATCGTGGTGACCGGATCGCTCTCGGGCTATCGCGGCCTGCCCGGCGCGGTCGGTTATGCCGCGTCAAAGGCCGGAACCATGGTGTTGACCGAGGGGCTTTATGCCGATCTGCGCCAAACCGGCATTGATGTGCAACTGGCCAATCCCGGTTTTATCTACACCCGCCTGACCGAGAAGAATGATTTTGCCATGCCCGCGATCATGGAACCCGAGCGGGCGGCGCAGATCATGTTCGATCACATGAACACCGATCATTTCCAGCGTGCCTTTCCGGTTCCCTTCGCCTGGCTGTTCCGTTTGGGGCAATTACTGCCGGACTGGCTCTATTTCCGGCTATTTGCGTAAGATCAAAGACCACGCGCCGCGCGCCTGATTGGGTGCGATCCGTGAACGCGGACAGGAGTGCGATTCAGATGTTGGAAATTTCAGCGCGCAAAGTGGCGCAAGTGGCGATGATGGCACGCGAATTGGGGCGCGCCGAGGGCGAAATGCGGGCCTTCATCGACCGGATGGACGAAGATGAGCAGGCCGAACTGGTGGCGATCATGTGGATCGGGCGCGACAGTTTCGATGTTCAGGAACTGGGCGAAGCGATCCGCACCGCTAAGGCAGAGGCCTCGACCCCTTGTGCCGACTACCTGATCGGCACACCGCATCTGTCGGACCATCTGGAAAACGGGCTGGACGCGCTGGGCATCTCTGCCGAGGATGTGGAAAACGACCTGATGTGAGGGCCAGTAGGGCGGGCTACAGTTCCTTGAGGTGCCGTTCGAAGACCTGCCGTGCCCGTCCCCAGACGCCCGCGCCGATGTCCTCGAGCGTCAGCAGCGAAGGCAACAGTTGCGCAGCATAGTCGTGCGAGCTTTCAACCGGCAGCATCGATGGCAAGTTATCGATGGCCATCACGTCCAGCACCCGGTTAGTCGCAACCCTTAGCACCGGCTGGTCCCACGTGGTGGCACGGTCATAGACCGGCACCGGGTTATAGTCGCTGTCGGGATCGCAGGCGATGTCACCGATGGCGGTCAGGCGGCGCGGTGCCTCAAGCGCCGAGTGCGGCACAAAGACCGGCGTCCCGGGGCGGGCGAGAATGCAGTTCAGAAACAGATCGTGGCTCAGGATTTCGGGAAACGGCCCACCACTGGCGGTTTCCGCCATGTCCCAGCGGGTGACGCTGACACCCATCGCCTCGCAGATGTCGGCGGCCCCGCGTCCGACGCGACCGAGCGCGCCGATGACAAGGGCCGAAGGGCGCGGTTTCCCTGTCGCGTCGAGCTCTGACGACAGCGCCGAGGTCAGGGCGTCCTTGCCGGGATAGGTGGCGACCCGGCCGCAGATCGCGCCGCGTTGCTGCGCGGCCCAGGCTTTCAGCGTGACTGCCGCCCCGGCATACCCGGCCCAGTAGCCGAAGGCGGCAATGCGTCGACCGTCTTCATCCACCAGGTATTCCAGATCGTAAAGCGTGCCGCCGCCCGCCTTGAACCGTTGCAGAAGCGCGCAGCCCGCGCCTTGTCCCTTGAACGCATGGCCGAACATGATGTGGCGATGGGGCAGGGGCGTGCCGTCTTCAGGAAGCTCCTTTAGGCCGAAGATGATCGCGTCGCGCGGTGCGTCCGGCCAGCTATGGGGCGTGGCGATGGTGCAGCCCGCGTCCCTATAGCCATCGATGGGAATCGCGCGACTGGCGCTTTCCTCGACCGTGACCGCGATCCCCGCCGCGACCAGCGCAGCCGCGCCTTCCGGGATCAGGCCCGTGCGTTCTTCGTTTGCGCGCTGTTCGGCGCGAACCCAGAGATGTGTCATGCCAGCCCCCTCCTACAGCATTCCCGCCTGCGTTACGGCCCTGACAGAAGGGCGCGCGCTCATGGCATCGCGAAACGCGGTGATCTTGGGAAAGACGGAGGGATCAACGCCGTCAGCTTCCAGCCAGCTGCACACCACATATAGGTAACAATCCGCAAGGCTGACGCGGTCCCCCAGCACGAAAGGACCGCGCAACCCGCTGGCTTCGATATAGGCGCAGGACTCGGTCATAATCTGCGGCACCTTGGCCTTCATGTCCTGCCAACTGCTTTCGAGATCGGCCCAGCGATGGCCGCGCAGCCGGTGGGCGTGGTTCACATGCATGGTCGAGGCCAGGTAATACATCACCTCGCGCATGCGGGCGGCCAGTACCGGGTCGTCAGGCACCAGCCCGGCTTGCGGCGCCAGTGCCGCCACATAGTCCAGCAGCGCGCCGGTCTCGGTCAGAATGCCGCCTTCAACTGCCAGCGCTGGCACCCGGCCCTTGGGGTTGATCTGGTGATAGGCGGGTTTGGTCTGCTCGCCGCTTGCGAAATCCAGCTTGACCGCTTCATAGGGCAGGCCGGCCTCTTCCAGCGCGATGGCTACGGCAACCGAGATGGTGCGAGGGGCGTAATAGAGCTGCATCAGGGCGTCTCCTCAGAGGTGGGTCTGGGCATACTGGCGATCGGGCGCTTCAAGATGCGGGATCGCATTGAACAGGACCGGGCTCAGCTCGGCCCCTATAGGGTGCAAACGATGAAGCGAGGTGTTCATGATGGCAAGAGCCACCCGCGCCATGGACCGGGTGTCCAGCCCCAGCACCTGCCGCATCACCATTGAGATCAGCCCGCCCGAGGTCACCACGATGGCCGGGCCATTACCCGCGCCGATCTCGCTGAGAACATCGCCTACGCGGGTCGTGAACTGGTCAAAGCTTTCAGGTGGATTGTCGATCTCGCCTGCTTCCCAGGCGGCGAAGGTGCGCGGCAGATGTTCAACAAATCCTTCGCGGTCTTCGGGGATCAGAACGCCCTTCTGGTCCTGCAAGAGCTGGGCGAGGGCAAAATATTCGATCTCGTTCAGGCGGGCGTCCTGAATGGGGTCCACAAGCCCCATGCTGGCGGCGGTTTCGATATGGCGGGTCAACGTGCCGCAATAGGCGCGCGGGTGATGCGTGCCGGTGCCGCGCAGATGCGCGCCCAGCCAATTTGCCTGCTGGTGGCCCAGTGGGCTGAGCTTGTCATAGCTGGCTTCGTCGCGGGCTTCAGTATTGGCCTGTCCGTGACGGACAAGGGTGATGTAGGACATGGGTACTGCTCTCCGGTTGGCCTTGTCTTAGGCCAGCGGGGCGAATTGCGCCATATGTGATCTGCATCCCGCGCGTCTTCCCACGAACGCAGGCGATTGCGTGTGGGGTTGGTTCAGCGACAAGGAGATAAGTGAGAGGTTGGACATCGACCCAAGCGGGGCTCGTTGTGGCTGCTTCCTTCCGGACCTGACCAGGTTGGCGAGGCGCTCGCCCGCGCCAACCTCTCACGCGTCGATATAGGCGCGTTGCGCAGGGTTGGCAAGATGAGTCTCGGACCCGCTTTGGCGGGATTTTCGGGCCGCCCTCATGAACGCCATTGCTCTTGGCTGGCAGAAGTGGCAGCCCTGTCGGCACATTTCGTCTGGGAAAGCAGATCATGAAACATGCCGAACAGGTGACCTTTGGCGGGTCTGGTCTCAATCGTTCCGCGCATCAGCGCGCGGACCCTGCAGCGCTCGCGCAACTGGCGCAGCATGAAGGCGCCAGATACCATCTGCTCTGGCGCGGCAAGGTGCTGCTGCAGCCCGATGAAGCGCGGGTCCTGCCGCATGTGGCGGCGGATCATCTCCTGGTAAAAGCAGCGTTGATCCCGCCGGTCTTTCTGGGCGCTGCCGATGATGGCACGCCTCATTTCGCCTGCGACATCTCGAACTGGTCACCCGATGCGGCGGAGTTGGGGACCGTGGGCGCGTTCCACGACCCCAGCCAACAACAGCATCCCGACCTGCCCGACGGCCAGGTGTTCTGCGAGCTGCGGCGGATGATGACGGCGCTTAACCCGCGCGAGGCGGAACTGGCGGCGACGGCGCGGGCGCTGTTCAGCTGGCATGAAACGCACCGTTTCTGCGCCCGTTGCGGGGCGGAAAGCGAGATGATGCAGGGCGGGTGGCAAAGGACCTGCCCAAGCTGCGGCGGGCAGCACTTTCCACGCACCGATCCGGTTGTGATCATGCTGATCACACATGGCGATTCGGTACTTATGGGGCGTTCGCCGGGTTGGCCCGAGGGGATGTATTCGTTGCTTGCGGGTTTTGTGGAGCCGGGCGAGACCCTGGAGGCCGCCGTCCGCCGCGAAGTTGCCGAAGAGGCCGGGGTGCCGGTCGGGCAGGTGACTTATCTGGCCAGCCAGCCTTGGCCGTTTCCGACCTCGCTTATGATCGGCTGCGCGGGTGAGGCGCTGTCGCGCGACATCTCGATCGATCCGACAGAGATTGAGGACGCATTCTGGGTGACGAAATCTGGGATGCTGCAGGTCTTTGCCGGGGAAAACCCCGAGATCAAACCCGCCCGCACCGGTTCGATCGCGCATTTCCTGATCCGTAACTGGCTTGCGGATAGGCTGGATTGACGCAACACTCTGCGCAACCGGAACCCGTCAGGACCCTTCATGCAGATAGCAGGAACCGAGGATATCGCAGCGCCCATCAGCGATGTGTTCGACATGCTGTCGGAGTTTGACAGTTTCGAGCGCAATGCGATCCGGCGCGGGATCGATGTGCGGCGGCTGAACGACCACTCGCGTGCGATGCGCGGGCTGGAATGGCAGGCGGCGTTCCAGCTACGCGGCAAGCCGCGCAACCTGCATCTGGTGCTGTGCCGGTATGACAGGCCACATCTGATGCAGATCGATTCGTCGACCAAGGGGATCGAATGCACTATGCTGGTGGAGCTTATGCCGCTGTCGCCGCGCCGCACCCGTCTGCACCTCAAGCTCAAGCTGCGGCCCAATACGCTGCCCGCGCGGCTGTTCGTACAGTCGCTGAAACTGGCCCGCCGTAACCTGAACCGGCGATTCAAGAATCGGCTGAGTGAATTTGCCCGGAACATGGAGAACCGCCAGACCAAGGTGCGGTAACGCGCCGGTCAGGTGCGCTGACGGGTGGCAGGGTAGACGCCCAGAACCTCGACTTCAGCGGTGAAATAGGCCAGCTCGTCCAGCGCCAGTTGCACATTCGCGTCATTGGGATGCCCTTCGATATCGGCATAGAACTGCGTCGCGGTGAATGACCCGTCGACCATGTAGCTTTCCAGCTTGGTCATGTTGACGCCGTTGGTCGCGAAGCCGCCCATCGCCTTATAAAGTGCGGCGGGGATGTTGCGGACCTGAAACACGAATGAAGTAATCATCCCGTGATCGCCCCGACGCGTCATGTCGGCCTCGCGCGACATTATCAGGAACCTTGTGGTGTTGTTGCCCTGATCCTCGATATGGCGGGCCAGAACGTCCAGCCCATAGATTTCACCCGCCAACTCGCTGGCCAGCGCGGCGATTGCCGGTTCGCCACGCTCAGCGATCTCGCGGGCGGCACGGGCATTGTCGGGGCTGACGCGGCCGGTGATGTTGTGCTGGCGCAAAAAGCCTGCGCATTGCGGCAACAGCACAAGATGGGAATGCGCCTCCCGCACTTGGTCCAGCGCCGTTCCGCGCACCGCCAGCAGGTTGATATGGACGCGCACAAAGGCCTCGTCGATGATATGCAGACCGCTATGGGGCAGCAGCCGGTGGATATCGGCCACCCTTCCATAAGTGGTGTTTTCGACCGGCAGCATGGCCAGATCGGCCGCGCCACTGCGCACGGCTTCGATCACGTCTTCGAAGGTGCGGCAGGGCAGCGGCTCCATCCCGGGCCGCGCGTCGCGGCAAGCCTCGTGGCTATAGGCGCCGGGTTCCCCCTGAAATGCGATGCGATTGGTCATTTGATAGGCTTCCATGCAACAAGCCCGCGAATTGGGCGATTGGTCGCGCTGTCTATACCTTGCCTCTTGCGAGGGGAAGCCTTAGACACCTGCGCAGACAGCTGAAATGGACTCGCGATCAATGTTCGACACGATGACAGTTACCAAGGCCGCGGCCGGCCTCTTTGGCGCCTTTCTGGTGTTTCTTCTGGGGAAGTGGGCAGCAGAAGAGATCTACCATGTGGATGGCCATGGCGATGCCGCCTATATTGTTGAGCCTCTGGAAGGCAATGACACCGTCAGCGAGGCCGAAGAGGTCAATTTCGACGAGCTGATGATGGCGGCAGAAGTGGACAAGGGCGCCAACGTGTTCAAGAAATGCCAAGCCTGCCACAAACTGGAAGACGGTGCCAATGGCACCGGTCCTTATCTTTATGGTGTTGTGGGTCGCCCGATCGCATCGGCTGCCGGGTTCGGATACTCCTCAGCCATGCAGGGCAAGGGCGGCGATTGGACCGTGGAAGAACTTGACGCGTTCCTGGCCAACCCCAAGGGCGCGGTGTCGGGGACCTCGATGGCCTTCGCGGGCCTCAAGAAGCAAAGCGATCGTGTCAATCTGATCGCTTACCTCGACAGTCTCGACAACTGAGCCGGAACACATGGATTTTTTAGGGGCCGCTGCCGGAGCAGCGGCCCTTTTTCTTTCATTAACGCTTCTTCACGGCGCGTTCACATGTTCTAAACTTGCAACTTGAATCGCTGGACCATTTTCTAGCACAAGCAAGATTGGCCCTTAACGCCAACCAGACCGGAGAGGATGAGCCGATGAAACCCACCAAAGCCGCAGCCCGTGAGGGCGTTTTGGACGCGAGGTTAAGGTTCGTTGGGGTTCTGGGCCTGTCAGTTGCCCTGTTTCTGGGTGGGGCAACGTTGCTGCGGGCCAATGACGATGTCGTGCGTAGCCATGGCTATTCCTATTTCGGAAATCTGGATTACCCCGAGGACTATCCGCATCTGAGCTACGTGAACCCGAAGGCCCCAAAAGGTGGCGAGATGTCGCTTGCCGCGTCAGGCACCTTTGATTCGCTTAACCCCTATTCGCGCAAGGGCCGTGCCGGTGCGTTGACCTCGATCCAGTATGACAGTCTGATCGAAAGCAGCAGCGACACGGTCGGGCAGTATTACGGGGTGCTGGCCAAGAGCCTCGAATATGACAAGGACCGCAATTTCGTGATCTTTCACATGCGGCCCGAGGCGACATTCTGGGATGGCACGCCGGTGACGGCCCATGACGTGGTTTACAGTCACACGCTGTTCATCACCCAAGGTTTGCCGTCATACGCGCAAGCCGTGGGCCACATGGTCACCGGGGCCGAGGCGCTGGATGATCATACGGTCAAATTCACCTTCAACCCCGAAGTCAGCCGCCGCAGCCTGATCGAAACCGTTGGCAATACCACCGTCTTCTCAAAGGCGTGGTTCGAAGCGGACGAGACGCGGCGTCTGGATGAGCCGCGGCTAGAAGTGGCGGTCGGCTCTGGGCCCTACAAACTGGACAGCTATGACATCAACCGCCGCATTGTCTACAAGCGCCGGAACGACTATTGGGGCAAGGATTTGCCGTTCAACGTGGGACGCAACAATTTCGACACCATCCGGGTTGAGTATTTTGCCGATCAGACGGCCGCGTTCGAGGCGTTCAAGGCTGGCGTCTACACCTACCGGATCGAAAGCGATCCCAAGATCTGGGATACCGGTTATGAATTTCCCAAGGTCCAGAACGGTCAGGTGATCAAGGACGAGATCCCCGATCGCAGCCCGCCGACGCCGTCGGGTTTTGTGTTCAATCTGGGCAAGCCGCAATTTGCAAACAAGAAAGTGCGCGAGGCTCTGGCCCTGGCGTTCAATTTCGAATGGGCCAACGAATCGCTTATGTTCGGCCTGAACACGCAGCGCAACTCGTTCGTTCAGGGCACCCATCTGGAAGCGACCGGTGTGCCCGAAGGCGCGGAACTGGACTTTCTCAAATCGCTTGGCGATGTCGTGCCCGAGGAGCTGATCTCTGAACCTGCCCTGATGCAGCATGAATCCCGCTCTGCAAGGCTGAATGACCGCACCAATCTGCGCAAGGCGTCGCGGATGCTGGACGAGGCCGGATGGGACGTTGGTGCGGGCAACCTGCGCCGCAACGCAGAAGGCCAGACGCTGAAGGTTGAAATCCCGTATCCGTCAAGCCTGCCCACGTCGATCACGACCATGATCGAGACCTATGTGCAAAATCTGCAGGCGCTGGGCGTGGATGCAAAGGCCGACAAGATCGACCCAGCGCAATACACCCTGCGCAGCCGCGAGCGCGACTATGACATGGTCTATTCGAATCGCTATGGCGCGTTCCTGTCTACGGGTGGCGGGTTGAGCCAGATGTATGGCTCGAAAGAAGCGGAGTTCAGCCTGTTCAACCCGGCCGGTCTGGCAAGCCCCCTGGTCGATGCGATCATCGAAGCCTCTTTCGACACAACCGATCAGAACCAGCAGGACGCCGCGCTGATGGCGCTGGACCGGTCGCTACGCTATGAGTTCTTTGTGATCCCTGACGGGTATGTGGCGAATTACTGGGTGGCGTATTACAACATGTATCAATACCCCGAGGAACTGCCGCCCTTCTCGTTGGGCCATCTCGACCTGTGGTGGGTCGACGAGGAGAAGGCCGCGAAACTGAAGGCAGAAGGCGCGCTGCGGTAACATGGGCGCTTATATCCTAAGACGCCTGTTGTTGGTCATCCCGACCTTGCTGGGCATCATGATCATGAACTTCACACTGGTACAATTTGTGCCGGGTGGCCCGATCGAACAGATCATCGCACAGATCGAAGGGCAGGGCGACGTCTTTGCCGGTTTCGCGGGTGGCGAAGCGTCCAGCCCGGAGCCGCAAGGCGGGGATGAGCAGTATATCGGCGCGCGCGGGTTGCCGCCGGAATTCATCGCGGAACTGGAAAAGGAATTCGGCTTCGACAAACCGCCGCTGGAGCGGTTTCTGGGCATGATGGGCAACTATCTGACGCTGGATTTCGGGCAGAGCTATTTCCGTTCGATCAGCGTGATTGATCTGGTGCTGGAAAAGATGCCGGTGTCGATCTCGCTGGGTCTTTGGTCGACGCTGATCGCCTATCTGATCTCGATCCCGCTGGGTATCCGCAAGGCGGTGCGGGATGGCAGCAGTTTCGATACCTGGACCAGCGGCGCGATCATTGTGGCTTATGCGATTCCCGGCTTTCTCTTTGCGATTCTTCTACTGGTGCTTTTTGCCGGTGGCTCCTACTGGCAGATCTTTCCGCTGCGGGGCCTGACCTCGGACAATTGGGACAGCCTAAGCCTGACCGGTAAAGTGCTGGACTATTTCTGGCACATCACGCTGCCGGTGCTGGCCTCGACCATTGCCGCCTTTGCGACGCTTACGCTGTTGACCAAGAATTCCTTTCTGGACGAGATCAAGAAGCACTATGTCATGACCGCGCGCGCCAAAGGACTAAGTGAGCAAAAAGTGCTTTATGGCCATGTTTTTCGAAACGCCATGTTGATCGTGATTGCCGGGTTCCCGGCGGTGTTTATCGGGGTGTTCTTTGGCGGTTCGATAATCATCGAGACGATATTTTCGCTCGACGGGCTCGGGCGGCTGGGGTTCGAGGCCGCCGTGGCGCGTGACTATCCGGTGATCTTTGGCACGCTCTTCATCTTTGGTCTGATGGGGCTGGTTGTCGGCATCATCAGCGACCTGATGTATGTGCTGGTCGATCCCCGTATCGATTTCGAAAAGAGGGAGGGTTAAATGGCGCTCTCTCCGCTCAACCAACGCCGCTGGCGCAATTTCCGCCGCAATGGCCGGGCTTATTGGTCGCTGATCATCTTTTCAGTGATCTTTGGCCTGTCGCTCTTTGCCGAGTTCATCGCCAATGACAAACCGATCCTGGTGAACTATCGCGGCGACTACTACACGCCGATCTTCAAGTTCTATCCCGAGACCGATTTCGGCGGTGATTTCCGGACCGAGGCGATCTATGGCGATCCCGAAGTGAAATGCCTAATTGACAGCGGTGGACTGGAGGCCTGTTTCGATGATCCCGAAGGCATCATCGCCGAGATCAAGGCGGGCACATATCAGGCCGAGGGGTTTGAACGCGGTTGGGCCATCTGGCCGCCGATCCCCTATTCCTTCAACACCTCTGTTGATCGTCCCGGCGCGGCCCCGCTGCCACCAAACGGCCAGAACCTGCTGGGCACTGACGACACCAAGCGTGACGTGCTGGCGCGGGTGATCTATGGCTTCCGCCTGTCGATCCTGTTCACCCTGCTTGTCACCGGAGTGGCCAGCCTGATCGGCATCTTCGCAGGGGCCATACAAGGGTTCTTTGGCGGCTGGCTCGACCTGGTCTTTCAACGCATCATCGAGATCTGGTCGGCAACCCCCTCGCTCTACGTCATCATCATCATGTTCGCCATTCTGGGGCGAAGTTTCTGGCTTCTGGTGGCGCTGATGATCCTGTTCTCATGGACCGGGCTGGTCGGGGTCGTGCGGGCCGAGTTCCTGCGCGCGCGGAACCTGGAATATGTGCGCGCGGCCAAGGCGCTGGGCGTGGGCAACATGACCATCATGTTCCGCCATATGCTGCCCAACGCGATGGTGGCGACGCTGACTTTCCTGCCCTTCATCGTGACCGGCACGATCGGCGGTTTGGCCTCGCTCGACTTTCTGGGCTTTGGTCTGCCTTCTTCGTCCCCCTCGCTGGGCGAGTTGACACTGCAGGCGAAACAGAACCTGCAGGCACCATGGTTGGGCTTCACCGCGTTTTTCACCTTTGCCATCATGCTGTCGCTTCTGGTCTTCATCTTTGAAGGCGTGCGCGATGCGTTTGACCCAAGGAAGACATTTTCATGAGTGCGGTTCTCGAGGTCAAAGGCCTGAGCGTCTCGTTTCGTCAGGACGGGCAGATATCAAAAGCGGTGCGCGGCGTGTCCTTCAACGTGGAGCGTGGCGAGACCGTGGCGCTGGTGGGCGAATCCGGGTCGGGCAAATCGGTCACCGCGCTCAGCACCGTGTCCCTGCTGGGCGACAGCGCAATTGTCGACGGCTCGGTCACTTATGACGGGCAAGAGATGATCGGCGCGTCAAAACAGCGGCTGATGGATGTGCGCGGCAACGATATCAGCTTCATCTTTCAGGAGCCGATGACTTCGCTTAACCCGTTGCACACGATCCAGAAGCAGATGGCCGAAAGCCTTGCCCTGCATCAGGGTGTGACCGGTGATGCGGCGCGGGGGCGCATTGTGGAACTGCTGAACAAGGTCGGTATCCGCGACCCCGAAGAGCGTCTGGACGCCTATCCGCACCAGCTTTCGGGCGGACAGCGGCAGCGGGTGATGATCGCCATGGCGCTGGCCAACAAGCCCGACATCCTGATCGCGGATGAACCGACCACGGCGCTGGACGTGACCATTCAGGCGCAGATCCTGGAACTGCTGGCTGACCTGCAGAAGGCCGAGAATATGGGGATGCTGTTCATCACCCATGATTTGGGCATCGTGCGCCGGATCGCCGATCGGGTCTGCGTGATGAAAGATGGCGAGATCGTCGAGACCGGTGCGACGGCCGAAATTTTCGACAAACCCCAACATCCCTACACCCGGAAGCTGCTGGCCGCGGAACCCTCGGGATCACCGAAGCCGGTTGACGCAAGCGCCGAAGAAGTCGCGCGCACCGATCATCTCAAGGTCTGGTTCCCGATCCAGCGCGGGTTTCTCAAACGCACGGTCGGCCATGTGAAGGCGGTCAACGACGCCACGATCACCGTGCGCGCCGGTGAAACACTTGGGATCGTGGGCGAAAGCGGTTCGGGCAAGACGACGCTGGCACTGGCGATTATGCGACTGATCGCGTCGGAGGGTGGCATCACCTTTCGCGACCAGGACGTGCGCAAATGGTCAACGCGCGAGCTGCGGCGGTTGCGCAAGGACATGCAGATCGTGTTTCAGGATCCGTTCGGCTCGCTGAGCCCGCGGATGACCTGCATGCAGATCATTTCCGAAGGCTTGGCCATTCACCAGGTTGATCCACATCGTGCGCCCCGCGATCTGGTGGCAGAAGTGATGGAGGAGGTTGGGCTGGACCCTGCGGCGATGGATCGCTATCCGCATGAGTTTTCCGGCGGGCAGCGGCAGCGGATCGCCATCGCGCGGGCGATGATCCTGCGACCCAAGCTGCTGGTGCTGGACGAGCCGACCTCGGCGCTGGACATGACCGTGCAGGTTCAGATTGTGGAGCTGTTGCGAAACCTGCAACAGAAATACGGGCTGGCCTACCTGTTCATTTCACATGACCTCAAGGTGGTGCGGGCAATGTCGCATCAAGTGGTCGTGATGAAACAGGGCGATGTGGTCGAGACGGGCGCAGCCGAGTCGCTCTTCGAGAATGCGCAGACCGATTACACCCGCGAGTTGATCGCGGCGGCGGGGTAGTGGGCCAAGCGGTTTCGAAATCGCTTGCTAGGCGTTTGCAAACGCCTTGGTCCGCGCTTTAATGTCGCCGCGAGGCCGGGTCAGGCGCTGGCCATCTTCTCTTTCGCCGATTTTGGCGCAGGCCCGCGCAACTCTTCGTAATGGTCGAAATCCATCTGCGCCCAACCGGTGCCGCGCGTGGCGCTGGCGATCGATCGGTGCAACTCATCCTGCGCCACTGCGGGCAGCAGCGCGTTGAAAATCTCCCAACCCGAGGCATTTGGATTGCCCTCAAACCCCAGCACTTGCCCCTGAAGCGAGCTGATTGTGGGCACCAGATCGCCGACGAATTGTGACGGCAGATGAATCTCGGCCCGTAAAATAGGTTGCAACACAACCGGCTTGGCCATCGGTAGGGCCTCGCGCACAGCGGATTTGCCAGCCATCCTAAAGGCATAGTCCGAGCTGTCCACAGAATGGTGCTTACCGTCTTTCAGTGTCACCTTCACATCGACCACCGGGTGACCCTGCGGCCCTTCGGCCAATGCATCTTCAGCACCGTGTTCGACGGCGGGGATATGGTTGCGCGGCACGGTGCCGCCTTTGACCACCTCATCGAACTCGAAGCCAGCACCACGCGGCAGCGGCGTGAGCGAGATCACCACATCCGCGAACTGGCCCGCGCCGCCCGATTGCTTGCGATGGCGATAGCGGTGTTCGACCGGCTTCTGAATGGTCTCGCGATAGGCGGTCTCGACCTGATCGGTGGAGATTTCGATCCCGAAATCCTCGGCCAGTTTTTCGGTGACCCGGCGCATGTGTTGCGGGCCTTGCGTGCCAAGAACCGGATGGCCCGAGGTTGGATCCGGTTGCAGACTCAGCCCCGGGTCGATTTCGGCCAGCCGCGACAGCGCGTTCGACAGGCGCACATCGTCACGCTCATGGGTTGGGGTGACCAACTGACGGTGACCAGGCGAGTGGCATTGCGCCCATTCCGGCAGCGAGCTGCTGGTGCTGCTGTCATAAAGCAGACCGGGGTTGAGGTGATCGGATTTCACGGCAAGGCCGATCTGACCCGCCGCGAGCGTCCCGACCTGCGTCTTGGCGTCCAGCGCGGTCAGGCTGCCTACTGTTTCGCCGCCCAAAGCCTCATGCGCCTTGACGCCTTCGCCCAGCCCGCGCAGCACGGTGATCTTGCCGATATGTTTCTTCACATCGGCAAAGCCCGCGATTGCGCGTGCCTTCTCGCCTGCTTCGTCGCGGTCGGCGGCAATGTCGAACTCGGGTGCCTCGTGCCGCAGCGCCTTCATCATCCGCGTCAAACCGTTGCCGTGTTCAGCGGCCCCCAGATAGGCCGGGATCAACTGGTGATTCTGCAGCACCTTGGCGGCGATATCGAAAACTTCGGCGGTTGCGGGCTGCTTGTCCTCGATCAATTGCTCCAGCAGGGCATCGTCGAAATCCGAGAGGGTTTCGAGCAGTTCGGCGCGCGCCTCTTGCTCGCGATCCTCGATGGATTGCGGCAATTCGATCAAGGCCGAGGGCTGGCCTTCCTGATACTTCCATGCACGCTCGGAAATCAGGTCGACCGCGCCGACGATCTGGTCACCGTCGCGGATGGGAACTTGCCGCAAAGTGATGTGGTGGGTGCAATAGGTCTGCAGGCCGGCGATGATATCGCGGATGCGGCCATTGGGGTTGTCCATCTTGTTGATGAACAGGAAACAGGGAATGCCGGCATCTTCGGCCAGTCGCAGATAGGGTGCGCACAGCACCGCCGCGTCCGGATCAGGTGGCACAACCACCACCGCTGCGTCTGACAGCGCCATCGCCGGGCCCACATAGGCCAGCGCGTCGCCGCCGCCATCCACGTCGATCGCGCACCACGGCTCGCCCAAGTAAGAAAAACCGTGCAGGTGCACGGTTCCGGATACATCGAATTTGGTGGGTCGATCGTCGAGGCGGCTGATCGCCTCGACGAGCGTAGATTTGCCGGATTGGGTAGGGCCTAGGACCGTAAAAACGCGCATGGTGGGTTCCCTCTTGGAGTGCTGCAGTGTTTGTGTTCGCTGCACGGCTAGGGCCGAACGAATGCGGGTCCGTTCGCTTGCGCTGTATGACTGGCCTCTGCCTCGGTGCGCTGGGTGACAACCCGGCGCGCTCTGTCCTGAGTGTGAGAAATCAGGGGGTCGCACGTCAAGCCCCTTGCATACCGGGCGGGTGCCGTGGGCGGAATGACGGGGATTGAGGTGCGGATCAGACGGCCGAGCTGTGGCCTGCTTTGCTCAGGTCATAAACGTCGAAATGGCGGGCGATCATGCGGGTCAGGGGCCGGGCTGGCTGCGGAATGAAAAGCCCGTCATCGGAGATCTGCAAAAGCCCGTCAAAGGCGGCGTTGGCCCGTTGGAACATATCCTCCAGTGAATCGCGCGGCAGGGCATAACGGCGTTCGATCTCGTCGCGGTCGATGCGGAAATCGCACATCAGTGCCTCGATCAGACGCCCGCGTAGATTGTCTTCGCCGTTAAAGACATGCCCGCGCGCGACAGAAAACCGCCCATCGCGGATTGCGGCAGTATGTTTTGCCGTGGCCGAGGCGTTCTGCGCATAGCCCTGCGGGAAGCGCGAGATTGAGGATGCCCCGACGCCGATCAGAACATCCGACCGATCATCGGTATAGCCCTGGAAGTTGCGGCGCAGGCGCCCGTTTTGCAGGGCGCGGCTCAGCCCGTCTTCTTTGGTCGCGAAATGGTCGATCCCGATCTCGTTGTAATTGTCCCACAGGAACAGTTGCCGCGCGGTTTCGAAAAGGCCCAGCCGCTGTTCGGGGGTGGGTAGCGCGTCCGAGGGGATCATCTGCTGACGCTTGGCCATCCAGGGCACATGCGCATAGCCATAGAGCGCCACGCGGTCGGGATTTAGCGACAGCAGTTTCTGGACGCTTTCGGTGATCCGCGTCGTGGTCTGGAGGGGCAACCCGTAGAGAATATCGGCGTTTAGGCTATGAATGCCGCGCGCGCGCAGCATCTCGACGGCATCGCGGGTGACCTCATAGCTTTGCAGCCGGCCGATGGTTTTCTGGATATTCTCGTCGAAATCCTGCACCCCGATCGAGGCGCGGTTCATGCCCGCCTCAGCCAGCGCGTCCAGACGCGCGGCGTCGATTTCGTTGGGGTCGATCTCGACAGAGAACTCGGCCTCTTCGGCAAAAGGCGCGACGTCCGCGATGGTGCGGGCCAGATCGCGCATCATCTCAGGGGCCAGCAGAGTGGGCGTGCCACCGCCCCAATGCAGCCGCGACAGGGTCACCTCCGCTGGCAGATGCTGCTGCAATAGCCGCAGCTCGGTCTTCAGCGTCTCAAGATAGGCGGCGACCGGGGATGCGGTCTTTGTGCCTTGCGTCCGGCAGGCGCAGAACCAGCAGAGGCGGCGACAGAAGGGTACATGGATGTAGAGCGAGAGCGCGCTTCCGGGTGCGATCTCTGAAATCCAGTTGCCGAACAGGTCGGCCCCGACGTCCGAGTTGAAATGCGGCGCAGTCGGATAGCTCGTGTAACGAGGTACCCTTGCGTCAAAAAGGCCTAGCCCTGCCAAATTCGGTTTCGTATTCATGCCACCTCTGTATTATCAGGGCGCAATTCGAGGCCTTGACCCAGATCAATTAGGACAAAATATGACCAAGCACGCAAAGTTGGCGCCGACGGGCTGCGGCGAATGCCCGATCCGGTATCGCGCCGTGTGCTCCAAATGTGATGCGGATGAGCTGACAGAGCTTGAAACCATTAAATATTACCGCAGCTACGAGGCCGGTCAGACGATCTTGTGGGCGGGCGACCAGATGGGATTCGTCGGTTCGGTGGTTTCGGGCGTGGCGACTCTGACCCAGACGATGGAGGATGGCCGGACCCAGATGGTCGGGCTGTTGCTGCCATCGGATTTCGTCGGGCGGCCAGGCCGTGATTCGGCGGCCTACAATGTTGTCGCGACCAGCGACGTGGTTATGTGCTGTTTCCGCAAGTCCCCGTTCGAGGACATGATGGCCAGAACGCCGCATATCGCGCATCGGCTGTTGCAGATGACGCTGGATGAACTGGACGCGGCGCGGGAGTGGATGCTGGTGCTGGGTCGCAAGACCGCGCGCGAAAAGATTGCCAGCCTGCTGTCGATCATCGCCCGCCGCGACGCGTCGCTGAGCCTGGGTGTGGCTGCCGGAAGGGTCGTGTTCGACCTGCCGCTGACCCGCGAGGCGATGGCGGATTATCTGGGCTTGACGCTTGAGACTGTGAGCCGCCAGATCTCGGCGCTGCGCAAAGACGGGGTAATCGTTCTGGACGGCAAGCGCCATGTGACCGTGCCGGATATGGACCGGCTGATGGACGAAGCCGGTGACGACAATGATGGCGGGATGCTGATCTGACCCTTGGGTCAAGACGCTGGGCACTTCCTTTCAGGCGTGACCGCCCACGGTTTCCGTGTTCTATTAAGACCTTGGAAACACTTCTCGGGAGCTTGGAATGGAATTCAGTGGCCTTTTGGCAATGCTGTTGATCGGCGCGATCGCGGGTTGGCTGTCAGGGAAAATCATGGAAGGGCGCGGATTCGGCCTGATCGGCAACATCATCGTTGGCGTCGTCGGGGCCTTTCTTGCCGGAACGATTTTTCCGGCCCTTGGTTTTACTTTGGGCGGGGGGCTGTTCTCGTCGATTTTCTTTGCGACCGTGGGGGCGGTGATCCTGTTGTTCCTGATTGGTCTGATCAGACGCGGCTGACAGGTGGCAAGCCGCCTTGATGGGCGGCTGAGCTCTGTAGTCACGCCGCGATTAATGGGCCAGAAAGATCGGAACCTTCGCAACCTCAAGCATGTTGCGGGTGGCGCCGCCCAGAATGGCCTCACGGAATCGCGAATGCCCATAGGCCCCCATCACGATCATGTCGGCATTTTTGTCCAGCGCGTGCCGGTTCAGAATATCGGACACCCGCGTCATGGATTTGTTCAGCACGTCGATCTCGCATCTGACCCCGTGGCGGGCCAGCATTTGCGATAGCAGCCCGCCCGGATCGGACCGGTCCGGGCCATGGGTCGGCGGCGCGATCGCTACGATCCGCGCAAGGTCGGCCGCTTTCAGAAATGGCAGCGCCATGCGGATGGCGCGCATCGCCTCGACGCTTTCGTTCCAACCGATCAAAACCCGCTTGGGCATCGCGGGTGAGGCATTGTCATCGGGCAGAACGATCACCGGGGCGTGGCCCTCGAACATGGCGGCCTCGACAATCGGCTCGGCCTCGGTCCCATGGTCTGGACCATAAGGACGTGGAAGCACGACCAGATCGGCAAACCGCGCGCGATGGGCCACGTGGCGCCCGATATCGGCCATTTGCGCGACGCCTTCCTGCGTTGACCAGCGAATCCCAGAAGGTGCCAGGACTGTCTCGGCCTGTTCCCGGATTTCGGCGGCCTCGGCAGTGGCGCGGGTCAGTGTTTCCTGCAGGATCAACGCATTCGCCCCGGCATAGTAATACCCGGTCTGGGTGCGGTCGACGCCCAGGCAAAGCACTTCGACATGGGCGTCCAGTTCCTGGGCAAGCGTGGTGAGATGAGACAGAACACCGCGCGCTTGCCCGGTATCAGTCAATACGGTCAAAAGGGATTTGTAGGACATGTGCTCCTCTTAGTGACACTTGGTCACTGGCAATACTGCAGATTGCGTTTCGATGAGGATATGACTGCCACGGATTTCAGGTTATCGTCTTGACACAGATCAAGGAAACGAACCTGTGCGAGATGCATTTAGGCGCCCAGACAGAAAGACCCGGCGCCTATTGGATTCGCAGCGGGTTTAATAAAGGGACGCGAAATGCTGAATTATATCAAGCTCATGATGCTTGGTCTGGTTGCCTTGTTTTCGATGATGGCAATCAACTACGCACGCGATGAGGCATACATGGTTCATGCCATCATCGTTTTGCTGGTGTCCGGCGGAATGTTCTTGTGGATATTGCGCAGGACCGATGAGCCAGACACTCCGATTGACTATTCCGGCGAGTACATGGACGGTGTCATCCGCTATGGCGTGATAGCTACCGCCTTTTGGGGCGTCGTTGGCTTTCTGGCCGGTGTGTTCATTGCGTTTCAGCTGGCCTTTCCGTCGCTCAATTTCGAATGGGCGCAGGGATATGCCAATTTCGGACGGCTGCGCCCGCTGCACACATCGGCAGTGATTTTCGCCTTTGGCGGCAACGCGCTGATCGCGACGTCCTTTTACGTGGTACAGCGTACCTCGGCGGCGCGGCTTTGGGGCGGCAATCTGGCGTGGTTCGTGTTCTGGGGCTATCAGCTGTTCATCGTTCTGGCCGCGACCGGCTATGTGCTGGGCGGCACCCAATCCAAAGAATATGCAGAGCCGGAATGGTATGTCGATCTCTGGCTGACCGTGGTCTGGGTAGCCTATCTGGCAGTATATCTCGGTACCATCATCAAACGGAAAGAGCCGCATATATATGTGGCCAACTGGTTCTATCTGGCCTTCATCGTGACCGTCGCAATGTTGCATCTGGTCAATAACATGACTGTCCCGGTCAGCATCTGGGGGTCGAAATCGGTGATCCTGTGGTCGGGTGTGCAGGACGCGATGGTGCAATGGTGGTACGGCCATAACGCCGTGGGCTTTTTCCTGACCGCTGGTTTCCTAGGCATGATGTATTACTTCATTCCGAAACAGGCCGGGCGCCCGGTCTATTCCTACAAGCTGTCGATCATTCACTTCTGGGCGCTGATATTCCTGTATATCTGGGCCGGACCGCACCACCTGCATTACACCGCCTTGCCGGACTGGGCCTCGACCCTGGGCATGGTGTTCTCGATCGTCTTGTGGATGCCCAGCTGGGGTGGCATGATCAACGGTCTGATGACGCTGAGCGGTGCCTGGGACAAGCTGCGTACCGATCCGGTGATCCGGATGATGGTGATTTCGCTGGGCTTTTACGGCATGTCGACCTTTGAAGGACCAATGATGTCGATCCGCGCGGTCAACAGCCTCAGCCACTACACCGACTGGACCATCGGCCACGTGCATTCCGGCGCGTTGGGTTGGAACGGAATGATCACATTCGGCGCGCTTTATTATCTGGTGCCAGTGCTGTGGAAGCGCGAGCGTCTTTATTCGCTCAGCCTTGTCAGCTGGCATTTCTGGCTCGCGACAATCGGGATCATCCTTTACGCCGCCTCGATGTGGGTGACCGGTATCATGGAGGGCCTGATGTGGCGCGAAGTGGATGCCAACGGTTTCCTGGTGAACTCTTTCGCCGACACCGTGGCCGCCAAGTTCCCGATGTATGTGGTGCGTGCGCTGGGCGGGGTCCTGTTCCTGAGCGGTGCGATCATCATGTGCTATAACCTGTGGATGACCGTCCGTCGGGCACCGGCCAAAGAGGCCAACCTGACCGTCGCGGTCCCGGCTGAATAAGGAGGGCCGGAGCAATGGCAATTCTCGACAAACACAAGATCATCGAGACCAACGCGACCCTCCTGCTGGTGCTGAGCTTTCTGGTGGTGTCCATCGGCGGTATCGTGCAGATCGTCCCGTTGTTCTATCTGGAAAACACCATCGAGAAGGTCGAGGGCATGCGTCCCTATACCCCTCTCGAACTGGCCGGGCGCGACATCTACGTCCGCGAGGGCTGCTATGTGTGTCACAGCCAGATGATCCGCCCCATGCGGGACGAGGTCGAACGCTATGGCCACTACTCGCTGGCGGCGGAATCGATGTATGACCATCCATTCCAATGGGGCTCCAAGCGGACTGGGCCGGACCTGGCCCGTGTCGGCGGGCGCTATTCGGACGACTGGCATGTGGACCACCTGCGCAATCCCGAAGCGGTGGTGCCGGAATCGGTGATGCCTAAATACGCCTTCCTGGAAAACCGGATGATTGACGGCAAATACATCGAGGACGTGATGACTGCGAATGCGATGACCGGCGTGCCCTATAGCGACGAGATGCTGGAGGCCGCGCAGGCAGACTTCCGGGCGCAAGCCGATCCCGACAGCGACTATGACGGGCTGCTCGAACGCTATGGTGACAAGGTCAATGTGCGCAATTTCGACGGTCAGCCGGGAATCTCGGAAACCGACGCGCTGGTGGCTTATCTGCAGATGCTGGGCACGCTGGTCGATTTCTCGACCTTCACGCCTGATGCGAACCGCTGAGGAGGGAGAGATGGAAGAATACACCCTGCTCAGGCAGTTCGCCGATAGCTGGATGCTGCTACTTCTCTTTGTGGTGTTTGTCGGAATCGTGATTTGGGCCTTCCGCCCGGGCAGTTCCAAGACCCACGAGGACACCGCGAACATCCCGTTCCGACATGTCGATTCGCCCAATGACGGCGATACCGGACCAAATGCGCGCACATCCAAAGCCGCCACAGACGAGGAGGCGAGAACATGAGCCAGCACGAGGAACAGAACAAGGCGGCCAATCACCAGCCGGGCGATCCCAACACCACCGGCCATACATGGGACGGGATCGAAGAGTTCGACAACCCGATGCCACGCTGGTGGCTCTGGACCTTTTATGCCACCATCCTCTGGGCGCTGATCTATACTATCGCCTATCCGGCCTGGCCTCTGGTCAGTTCGGCGACCGCAGGTGTGCTGGGCTGGTCGACCCGCGCCGATGTCGCCTCGGAGATCGTATCGGTTGAGGAAGCCAATGCCGAGATCAACGGTCGGCTGGCTGCCATCAAGATGGAAGACATCGCCGAAGATGCCGATCTGCACAACTATGCGGTATCCGCTGGTGGCGCGGTGTTCCGGACCTGGTGCGCGCAGTGCCACGGGTCAGGCGCGGCAGGCGCGGTGGGCTATCCGAACCTGCTGGATGACGCCTGGCTCTGGGGTGGGGATATCGAGAATATCCACCTGACCATCAGCCACGGCATCCGCAATGAGGATGACCCCGATGCCCGCTACTCCGAGATGCCTGCCTTTGGCCGTGACGAGCTGCTGACCGGTGACGAGGTCGATCAGGTGGTGAATTATGTGATGTCGCTCTCAGGCACGCCGCATGACGCCGCTCAGGTCGAGGACGGATCGGTGGTCTTCGCCGACAATTGCGCTGCCTGCCATATGGAGGACGCCACCGGCGATCCTGAACAGGGCGCGCCGAACTTGGCGGATGCGCTCTGGCTCTATGGTGGGGACTACGACACCCTGATGGAAACTGTCACCAACAGCCGTTTTGGCGTCATGCCAGCGTGGCAAAACCGCCTGACCGAGGCGCAAATTCGCGCGGTTTCCGCCTATGTCCACCAACTGGGCGGCGGCGAATAAACAGAATACCTTCGGGCGGTGATACGCCCGAAGGTCCGGTGTCGGCTGCTCGATCTGTTCGCGCGTTTCCTGAGCAGCCGACGCCGACTTTTGCGAAAATAGGCGCAAGACGGGCGGCGGTCCAGTCAGCGATTGGCGCGCGCCTTCACAGATCGTTCAGATCGATATCGCGCCGCTTCTGCATCCACCAATGACCCTCAGGCAACCAGCGCCGCCGTTTTTTGGCCTTGGGGCCGGGCACATCCCGAATATGCGGGGCGTTTATGCGGGTGGCGGTCATGAACGACCGGGCAAAAACTGTTAGCATGGTCTGTCTCCTGTAGAGCGTACTGACTGGATTCAAGATTGCGGTTTGGCGCGAAAAATGCGACTCAATTACCATTCGTATCTGTAAGCAGAGATTACATATGAATTGGAAAGAGATTCCGCCGCTAGCGTCATTGAGAGCCTTTTCTGCCTTCGCTGAAAGGCGAAATGTCACTCAGGCAGGTGAAGCGCTGAATGTAAGCCACGCGGCCATAAGTCAGCAATTGCGGGCGTTGGAAAGCCATCTTGGCGTTGCTCTTCTGGATCGCAGCGGAAAATCACTGGCCCTGACGCCCGATGGCGAGCATTTGGCGCGTGCCCTGCAGCTTGGGTTCGGGGCTATCGGCACCGCCATCGCGGATGTGACCAAATCCGGTACGGATCGCCCTGTTCATGTCTCGCTCACATCGACCTTCGCGGCGTCTTGGTTAATGCCCCGGCTGCCTGCCTTTCGCCTCGATCACCCAGAGGTCAGCTTGATTCTGGAACCCTCGCCCGACGTGGTCGACCTGCGCCCCGGTGGCGTTGACGTAGCGATCCGATACGGGGCGGGTGGATGGACCGGGGTACAGGCGCAGATGCTGCTGCAATCCCCGATCGTTCTCGTCGCCGCGCCAGGGCTATTGGGGGGCAAGAGTGATTGGACACCTACGGAACTGGCGCATCTGCCTTGGCTGGAAGAAATCGGTACAACCGAGGCTTCGACATGGCTGGCCGGGCGCGGGGCCGCGCTGGACCCGGCGGCGGGGCGCATCACCTTGCCGGGAAACCTGATGCTGGACGGTGTGCGCGCCGGGCAGGGTGTCACCATCACAGTGCGGCATTTCGTCAGGCAGGACATCCTGTCGGGTCGCCTCGTCGAACTTTATGTCGAACCCGATACCCGTGGATATTACATCGTCTCAGGGCAGGCACCGCTGCGCCCGACCGTCAAGACCTTCGTTGCGTGGCTGAAGCGGCAGGCGGGCGAGATGTGACAAAAGATGATTATACGATGCGCGTTTTGACCCATATCAAAGTCTGATCTGTTATGATTTGTGAGAAGGTGCTGAATCCCATCCTCTCTTGACCGGAGCATTTGCGTGAACGACCCCCAGCCCGCCCCCAGCCTTTATGCTGCCAGGGAGCCGATTTTCCCCCGGCGCGTCTCCGGCGCGTTCCGCAATCTGAAATGGATCATCTTGGCGGTGACTCTGGGAATCTACTACCTGACGCCCTGGATCCGCTGGGATCGGGGCCCTAGCCTGCCGGATCAAGCAGTGCTGCTGGATATGGCCAACCGTCGGTTTTATTTCTTCTGGATTGAGATCTGGCCGCATGAATTCTACTTCGTCGCGGGCCTGCTGATCATGGCGGGGCTGGGCCTGTTCCTGTTCACTTCCGCGCTGGGTCGGGTCTGGTGCGGCTATGCCTGCCCGCAGACTGTCTGGACCGACCTTTTTATCCTTGTCGAGCGCTGGATCGAAGGCGACCGGAACGCGCGGCTGCGGTTGCACCGCCAGAAAAAGATGGATCTGCGTAAGGCCCGGTTGCGGATCACAAAATGGGTGGTCTGGCTGCTAATCGGGCTGGCTACCGGCGGGGCCTGGGTGTTCTATTTTGCTGACGCGCCGACCCTGGTACGTGATCTGGTCACCGGACAGGCCCATCCCATCGCCTATACGACCATGGCGATCCTGACGGCCACCACCTTCTTTTTCGGTGGTTTCGCTCGTGAGCAGATCTGTATCTATGCCTGCCCCTGGCCCCGTATCCAGGCCGCGATGATGGACGAGGATACGCTGGTCGTCGGCTATCGCGACTGGCGCGGAGAGCCGCGTGGCAAGGGCAAGCGGACCGATGATAGCGAGCTGGGCGACTGCATCGACTGCATGGCCTGCGTGAACGTCTGCCCGGTTGGCATCGACATTCGTGACGGCCAGCAGATGGAGTGCATCACCTGCGCGCTCTGTATCGATGCCTGCGACGACATGATGGCCAAGATCGGCAAGCCGCGCGGACTGATCGACTATATGGCGCTGTCGGACGAGGCCAATGAGCGCGCCGGCAAACCACCCCGGAACATCTGGAAACATATCCTGCGGCCACGCACGATCATGTATACAACACTTTGGTCGCTGGTCGGGGTTGGGCTGCTCTTCGCGCTCTTCATCCGTTCGGATATCGAACTGACGGTGGCACCGGTGCGCAACCCGACCTTCGTGACTCTGTCCGATGGTTCGATCCGAAACACCTATGACGTGCGGCTGCGCAACAAACATGGCGAGGACCGTCCGTTCCTGCTCTCCGCCAGCGGTGACCCCGCCATGCGCATCCAACTGGAAGGGCTACCTGATGCATCAGTGATAGTTCCGGCGAACATCTCCTATCTGCAACGGTTTTATATCGTGACACCCAAGGACGCAGCACCGTCACAGCGGGCCAATACCCCGGTCCGAATCTGGGTTGAGGATCTGACGAATGGTGAGCGCGCCCACAAGGACACCACCTTCAATGGGCGGGGGAATTGAGCATGTCGGAACGCAAATTCACGGGCAAACATGCCGCAGCGGTCTTTATTGGAGCTTTCGCGGTCATCATCGCGGTGAATCTGGTGCTTGCCTTCAGTGCGGTGCGGACTTTTCCGGGGCTCGAGGTCAAAAACTCCTACGTGGCATCGCAACAATTCGACGACAAGCGCGATGCACAAGAAGCGCTGGGCTGGACCGTCGCCGCCGAGGCGCAGGGCGGGCTGGTTGTCCTGTCGATCACTGACCGGCATGGCCATCCGGTGGAAGTATCGGAACTGAACGCGGTACTGGGCCGTGCCACCCATGTCAAAGAAGATATGGCGCCCGAATTCCGTTTTGACGGGTCCGCTTATGTTGCGAAAGCCGAATTGGGCAAGGGCAACTGGAATATCCGCATGATGGCCAAATCCGCCGACGGCACCCAATTCAGCCAACGCGTCGTGCTGCGGGTGAAAGGGTAACCCGTGACCGCTCAACTGCGCCAAACAGCTGCTGCTTGCCCGGCTTGTGTCGCCGCTCCGGCGCAGGTGGCCGAGCCTGCGGAGCAAGAGGTCCGGATCGCGCTGTCGTTGCCCGGCATCCATTGTCAGGCCTGTATCGCCAATGTCGAACGCGCGCTGAACGCGGTGCCCGGCGTCGACAGCGCGCGGGTGAACCTGACGCTGAAACGCGCGATGATCGAGGCCGCGCCGGACATGCAGACCGCCTCGTTGATCGAGGTTCTGGAGCAGGCTGGGTATGAGGCGCATGAGCTTGATCCCGGCGCACTATCCGCGACGCAGACCGATCAGGCGGGCCGCGATCTGTTGATGCGGCTGGCGGTAGCCGGGTTCGCCTCGATGAACGTGATGCTGCTTTCGGTGTCGGTCTGGTCCGGGGCCAGTGATGCCACCCGGGACTTGTTCCACTGGATTTCGGCGGCGATCGCGCTGCCCGCGATCGCATTCTCGGGGCAGCCGTTTTTCGTGAACGCCTGGAGCGCGCTGCGGGTGCGGCGGCTGAACATGGACGTGCCCATCGTGCTGGCCATCCTGCTGGCGCTGGCCACGTCGCTCTGGGAAACCTCGCTGAGCGGAGAGCATGCCTATTTCGACGCGGCGCTGACGTTGACCTTCTTCCTGCTGGCGGGCCGTTACCTCGATCATCGAACCCGGGCGGTCGCCTGCTCCGCCGCTGAGGAACTGGCCGCGCTGGAAGTGCATCGCGCGATCCGGTTGACCGAGGCGGGCGAGGTACAGGTTGCGGTGGCCGAACTGACTCCTGGCGATCTGGTGCTGGTACGGCCCGGCGGGCGGATGCCGGTGGATGGCGAGATCACCGAAGGGCGTTCGGAACTGGACCGCTCGCTGCTGACTGGAGAGACGCTGCCGGTCTATGCCGAACCGGGGCTCGCGGTCAGTGCGGGCGAGGTCAACCTGACCGGGCCACTGACTGTGCGCGTCACCGCCGTGGGGCAAGAGACCTCCCTGCACCGCATGGCCGATCTGGTGGCCATCGCCGAATCCGGGCGCTCGCGCTATTCATCACTGGCCGACAGCGCTGCCAAGCTGTATGCGCCCGGCGTGCATATTCTGTCAGCACTCAGCTTTCTGGGCTGGTATGTCTATTCCGGTGATCTGCGTGTTGCGCTCAACATTGCCGCCGCCGTACTGATCATCACCTGCCCTTGCGCGCTGGGTCTTGCAGTGCCTGCGGTGACCACCGCCGCCTCGGGGCGTCTGTTCCGCAAGGGGATGCTGATCAAGCACGCCACGGCGCTTGAGCGGCTTGCAGAGATTGACACGGTGGTGTTTGACAAGACCGGGACGCTGACCGCAGGCACGCCCGAACTCGTGAACCTGGCCGACATTCCTCTGCGCAAGGCGCAGATCGCGCTGGCGCTGGCGCAGGCCTCGTCACATCCGCTTTCAGTGTCGATCGCCGCTGCCGTGGGCAAGGCCGGGATGACGCCTGCCAAGCTCACCGATATTGAAGAGGTGCCGGGCTTTGGCACGCAGGGGATGTTCGAGGGGCAACAGGTTCGGTTGGGCCGCGCCGCGTGGGTCGGGGCAAAACCCGGTGCGCAGACCGCTGCCTGGTTGGCTATCGGCACCGAGGCGCCACTCGCGTTCCTTTTCCATGACGCTCTCCGACCCGGTGCGGTCGAGGCTATGAAAGCGTTGCAGCAGGCGGGCAAGGACGTGCTGCTGATGTCCGGCGACACACAACCCGCTGTTGCGGCTCTAGCCGACCGTCTAGGCATTAAAACCTGGCAGGCCGAGGCGCTGCCCGAGGACAAGGCGCGCCGGGTTCGTGACCTGACCGATCAGGGCAACAAGGTTCTGATGGTGGGCGACGGGCTGAACGATACGGCGGCTTTGGCAGCGGCGCATGTGTCGATCTCACCGGCCTCGGCGCTGGATGCGGCGCGGGTGGCATCGGACATCGTGCTGCTAGGCCATGACCTGTCACCGCTCGCCGATGCCTGCACTATCGCGGTGAAAGCCACGCGGCGCATCCGCGAGAACTTCCGCATCGCGACGGTCTATAACCTGATCGCCGTGCCGCTGGCGGTGGCGGGGCTTGCGACACCTCTTATTGCCGCATTGGCGATGTCGGTTTCTTCGATTACAGTATCGCTCAACGCGCTGCGCCTGAGGTAAGTGATGAATATCCTGACCTATCTAATCCCGATCTCGCTGCTTCTGGGCGGCGTCGGGTTGCTGGGTTTCATCTATACGATGCGCAGCAATCAATATGACGATCCTGAGGGCGACGCGCGCCGTATCCTGAGCGATGAATGGGACGATAACCCGAAACCATGACCTCGCTGCGTGATCCCCTGCATGCAGCCCTTGAAATCGCCGCAATGCCCGGCTATGTCCCGCCCATCCGCTAGCAGAGAGACGTGTGCCACATGGCTATCACTAACCCGATCCAGTTCATCCAGCAGGTCCGCGCCGAGGTTTCCAAGGTCGTTTGGCCGACCCGCCGCGAGGTGCTGCTGACCACGGTGATGGTTTTCATCATGGCGGCCCTGACGGCTGTTTTCTTTGCGCTGGTTGATCTTGGCATCCGCAGCGGGCTGCAGGCCATCCTGGGCGCATTCAACTAAACCGGACCCGGTTTCTTCCCGATCCCTCTTGCGTATCGGGGGTACTCGGAGTAGGTCAGCGCCACCCTTCGGGACGGGCGTGCGGCGATTCGAGTTGCGCGCCGCTTTTTGTTCCGGCGGAAGCGGCTCTGCCGCACAAGAAATTTCAATGTCAGATGCAGTTCGGCAGACGGGCGCATCGCAAGCAGGACAAGGACGGCAAGTTCATGGCGAAACGGTGGTACTCGGTCAGCGTTCTCTCGAATTTCGAGAAGAAGATCGCAGAGCAGATCCGCACCTCGGCCGCCGAGCTTGGGCTTGAGGATGAGATCGACGAGGTTCTGGTGCCCACCGAAGAGGTGATCGAAGTGCGCCGGGGCAAGAAGGTCACGACCGAACGCCGCTTCATGCCCGGTTACGTCCTGGTGCATATGGAAATGTCCGATCAGGGTTATCACCTGGTCAACTCTATCAACCGCGTCACCGGGTTTCTGGGTCCGCAGGGCCGCCCGATGCCGATGCGCGATGCCGAGGTGAACCAGATCCTGAACCGAGTGCAGGAAGGCGAAGATGCGCCGCGCACCCTGATCACCTTTGAGATCGGCGAAAAGGTCAAGGTCAACGACGGCCCGTTCGAGGATTTCGACGGCATGGTCGAAGGCGTTGACGACGACAACCAGAAGCTCAAGGTCACCGTCTCGATCTTTGGTCGGGAAACTCCGGTCGAGCTGGATTTCACGCAGGTCACGAAGCAATCGTGATCTGCTGAACCGGGGATTTCCGCACGGGAAATCCCACACATTCGTGGAAGGCGGTCGTCACGCGTGACGGCACCGGACCACGGGCAACCCTGTCCGGCCATCGCGGTGGTTCGGATGCTTTAAAAGGAGAAAACCAGATGGCCAAGAAGCTTGCTGGTACAATGAAGCTGCAGGTTCCTGCAGGTCAAGCCAACCCCTCTCCGCCGGTTGGTCCGGCGCTGGGTCAGCGCGGCATCAACATCATGGAATTCTGCAAGGCGTTCAACGCCAAGACCGCAGATCTGGAGCCCGGCGCGCCGTGCCCGACCGTGATCACCTACTATCAGGACAAGTCCTTTACCATGGACATCAAGACGCCGCCTGCGTCTTATTACCTGAAGAAGGCCGCCAAGCTGAAATCGGGTGCCAGGAACCCCAGCCGCGAGATCGTCGGCTCCGTCACCTCGAAGCAGGTGCGCGAGATCGCCGAAGCGAAGATGAAGGATCTCAACGCCAACGACATCGAGGGCGCAATGCAGATCATCCTGGGCTCTGCCCGCTCCATGGGCATCGAGGTGAAGTAAGATGGCAAAGCTCGGAAAACGCACCCGCGCAGCGCGCGAAGCAGTGGCTGGCAAGAATAACCTGTCGGTCGAAGAAGCCGTTGCTCTGGTCAAGGCCAATGCAACTTCGAAATTCGACGAAACCGTCGAGATCGCTCTGAACCTGGGCGTTGACACCCGCCACGCAGACCAAATGGTACGCGGCGTGGTCGGTCTGCCCAACGGTACCGGCAAAGCCATGCGCGTTGCCGTGTTCGCACGTGGTCCCAAAGCCGAAGAGGCACAGGCCGCAGGCGCGGACATAGTTGGCGCCGAAGACCTGATGGAGACGATTCAGGGCGGCACCATCGAATTCGATCGCTGCATTGCAACACCGGACATGATGCCGATCGTCGGTCGTCTGGGCAAGGTTCTGGGTCCCCGCAACCTGATGCCGAACCCCAAGGTCGGCACCGTGACCATGGACGTGAAAGCGGCCGTGGAAGCAGCGAAGGGCGGCGAAGTTCAGTTCAAGGCGGAAAAAGGCGGCGTTGTGCATGCCGGTGTCGGCAAAGCGTCCTTCGACGAAGGCAAGCTGGTCGAAAACGTCCGTGCCTTCATCTCGGCTGTGGCCAAAGCCAAGCCAACAGGCGCCAAGGGCACCTACATGAAGAAAATCGCGCTGAGCTCGACCATGGGCCCCGGCGTGACCCTCGACGTGGCAAGCGCCTCGGGCGAATAAGCCAAGGCCCTCGGGCCAGAAGATCAGACCCCGGGGTGCGCGAACCGCGCCCCGGGTTTTTTATGCGCGCCTGCATGACCTGCTGGCCAGTCTGGGTCAATCCACGGTGACGGGCTCGGTAAGTGCCCGCCGCAGCCGGTGTTGCAGGTGTCGGGATTTTTGTGCCTCGAACTCGGTTGGATTGTAGTCCTCACCCGATATTTCCAGCCAGTCTTTCAGCAGCCTTCCCCGGATGCAGAAATCCAGTATGTCCATATCGATTGGGTGGCGGTAGAGTCGAAAGAACATCTCTTTGTTTTTCCTGAGGATACCGCTGCGGTCCAGATCTTGTCCGGTATCATCGCGGAACACATCCGCCTTCAGGAAATCGACAATGTCATAGACCGCCAGTTTCTCGATCACTTCGGTGAAATCCAACCCGAAAACCGTGCCCTGGCCGAGGATTAGGTTCAACCCGTGAAAATCGCCATGTGAAAAGACGCGCAGATCGGGTTGGCTACGCAGCCGCCCGGCATCGGCGCGCATGATGTTCATCATCATCCGACAGTCCTGCGCGATATCGGGCCGGGCGGTTTTGGCCAGTTCCCGGGTGCTTTCCATCATCCATTGCGGCCAGAACGGTATATGTGTGGGGGTGCGAAAGCGGTGCAGGTCATGCAGCCAGGACCCGGCCCGGCGATAGACCTGCGCGACCTTGCCGTCATCAGGGGAGTCATAAATCAGATCAACCGCCGTGGGCCGGTCGATGAACACGGTGACGAAAAAGGCGTGTCCCGGCGAGTAATACACCGGGCGCACGACCTGTGAGGTTTCATTGCCCTGAAAATAGGTGTGCAGGTCCTGCAGGACTCCAAACTCTGCCTTCAGTCGCCCGGTCAGGGGCGACTCGGAGTCGATCTTCAGCGCGTAGGACTCATCGGCGGTGCTGACCCGCATGACGAGACGCGTCTGGGGAAAATTGCTTGAGCGATAGATGCAGTCGAAGGTCGGGCTGGCACCGCCAAGGCAGGCCCTTGCGAACTCGTCCACATAGGTCGACGCAAGCTGCGTTTCATGTTGGGAAAGGGTCAGCATTTGTGATCTGTGGTGCTACTGTGGGTCAGGGAGGGCGCGCCGCTGGCTGCACGACCAGCGCCCGGGCAAATGGACAGGACAGTTTGCATGATGTCAACGGCAGCCAATGGACGGTTGGGACCTAATGCGCGCCTGACGGGTTTCGGTCGCTTCCGAAGCGGTGCAGGATGGGGGCAGACATGCATCGCGAGCAGACCATCGGAGTACCAAATGAGCAAAGATACCCATCTGGCAGAAGTACGTACCTTCTATGACAGCCATCCGATCAGCCTGCCGCAAATCCTGGAAAAACTGGAGCGGGACGGTGTGGATTTGGACACCCTGACCGAAGAGACACTTCAGGCCTATGATCAGGACCACTATTCGGGAGTTGCGGCAAATGACGCTCTGGCCAAGCGGGCGGGCCTCACGGAGAGCGATCATGTGCTGGATATCTGCTGCGGGTTGGGCGGGCCGGCGCGGTATCTTGCCCGCAACTACGGGTGCCGGGTGACCGGAGTCGATCTGACCGCCAGCCGGATCGAGGGCGCGAAACGGCTGACCCGGATGACAGGGCAGGCGGATCGCGTGACATTCCATTGCGCCGACGCGATGAATTCGCCTTTTCCGGATGATGAATTCGATGTGGCCATCAGTCAGGAAGCGTTCTGCCATATACCCGACAAGGGTCAGGTCCTGAGCGAGACCGCGCGGGTTCTCAAATCGGGCGGCAGGCTGGCATTTACCGATATCGTTGCCACTGAAGCGACCTCGGGCGAGAGCCGAGAGCGGCTGGAAAGGGAGCTGGCCTTTGCAGGGCTGTGCACGATCCCCGAATATTGCCAGCGGCTTGAGCGGGCCGGCTTCACAGTGAGGCAGGCGGATGATCTGGGTGAGATCTGGCGCGATATTCTGATCGAGCGCCTTGCGATGTACCGCAGCCTGAAAGACCAGACGGTAGACCGTTTCGGTCTGGCGCATTTCGAAAGCTGGGACAGCGCCTATGCTTTCTTTGTCGGACAGTACAAAATCGGCGGTTTGAGCGGTGTGCGGCTACTGGCCACTCGGCGCTGAGCGCCCGTCCTCGTCTGTTTGGTTTGTAAGATTGCGCGATTTTTGTAGGGTGATTGCCAAGCGCATTGTCAAGCAACGGTTTTTTAGAGGGGTCAGATATGCAGAAGCCATGGGAAAAACACTATTCACAGGCGGCTCTGACATTCGATCCGGCCAGCACCGAGAACCGGACCCTTGCACAGTTGTTCAGGGCGGCCAGCCGATCCTATGGTGATCGTCCTGCGCTGACGACGATCCTACCGACCGGGTCGGAGACCACGATCACCTATGCCGAACTGGACGCGCTGTCGGATCATTTCGCGGGCTTTCTACGCGAAGATCTTGGGATTGCGGCTGGCGAAACGGTCGCATTGATGGCCCCCAACTGCATCGGGTTTTGCGTGGCATCCTTAGGCATCGCAAAGGCCGGGTGTGTCAGTACCAATGTCAATCCGCTTTATACCGCGCAGGAGCTTGAACATCAGCTGACCGACAGCAACGCAACCGTCCTGGTGATTATCGATCTGTTCGGCGACAAGGTCGACCAGGTGATCGGGCAAACGGGTGTCAAACATGTGATCACTCTGTCGCTGGTCGATTTTTTTCCGGCGCTCAAGAAAGCTTTGCTTGGTTTCGTGTTGAAACGAGTGCGAAAGGTGATCCCACACATGTTGACTCCGCATGTCACGATGTCTGAGGCGCTGGCCCGGGGCCGCAAATCCGTTCAGGGCAAGGACGTAGCTGTCTATTCTGATCACGTTGAGCCAACAGATACGGCCTTGTTTCAATACACCAGCGGTACGACCGGGCGCAGCAAAGGTGCCGAGTTGTCCCATGAAGCCGTTGTGCTGAATGCCCATCAAGCGTTTCTGATGACTGAGAGTGAGTTGGGAGACAGTGGTGAAACCGCCTTTGTGGTGCTGCCGCTTTATCATATCACCGCGTATGTGCTGATCTTCGTCGCAGCGTTGAAAATCGGTGGTCACGGGGTGCTGGTGCCCAGCCCGCGCCCGATTTCGAACCTAAAAACGGCGTTTGAGAAATACAATCCCACGTGGTTCACCGGGATCAACACTTTGTTTGCCGCCATGATGGTCGAGCCCTGGTTCGACAGAAGGATGTTTGAAAACATACGTTTCTGCGCATCGGGCGGCGCCGCGCAGCAGGTCGGCGTGGCCACCAAATGGCAGGATCAGACCGGCATCCCTATCCATCAGGGCTATGGGATGACCGAAATCGCCGGTGTTCTCACGCTGAACCCACCGTCCAATAACCGCTTGGGCAAAGTCGGCATTCCGGTGCCGGGGGCAGAAGTTCGCATAGTGGATGAGAACGGCAATGATGTGCCGCTGGGCGAACCGGGAGAGGTGATTGCGCGCAGCCCGACGCTGATGACCGGATATCTGAACCGCCCGGATGCCACGGCCGAGACACTACGCGACGGTTGGCTCTATTCCGGTGACATCGGTGTCATGGATGAAGACGGCTTCCTTGAAATCGTTGACCGCAAGAAGGACATGATCCTCGTCTCCGGCTTTAACGTCTCGCCAAACGAGATCGAGGATGTCATTTCAACGGTGCCGGGTGTGGTTCAGGTCGGTGTTATCGGAATCCCGGACGAGAAATCCGCCGAAGTTCCCGCCGCTTTTGTTGTTCGTGCCGATAAGAGCGTAACCGAGGATGCGATACTTGCTGCCTGTCGCGCTGGGCTGACCAATTACAAGATCCCGAAGCGGGTCAATTTTGTCGATGAAGTGCCCGTGACATTGTCCGGCAAAGTGCTGCGGCGAAAGTTGAGAGAAGATTACCTAAAGTAACCTGCAGACCCCGTGCCGAAGTGGGTGAATCTGTCACTTTACCTCTTGGAAACCCCGCCACTCTGGCCTAAATAGGGCTGCGGAATAAAGCGTGCGATTCGTCGTGCGCTTTATTTTGTTTCGTCCAAGACGGTGGGTGACCCTGCAAGGGGTCTTAATTTCCTGCCTGAGACGGGTAAAGACCAATGAGATCGAGGGCGTGACCTTCGGGCGAATTTTGGCTCAACCCCGTAACAACGGACCTGAACGCCGGGGCCCTGGCCGCGGCAAATATGAGCCGGGATGTCTGACATCCCTAACTTGGAGAGAACTGTGGATAGAGCCCAGAAAGAGAAAGTGGTCGAGGAACTCGGCCAGATCTTCGAAAGCTCTGGCGTCGTTGTGGTTGCCCACTACGTCGGTCTGACAGTTGCTGAAATGCAGGATCTGCGCGCGCGTGCACGCGAGGCGGGTGGATCTGTGCGTGTTGCCAAAAACAGGCTCGCCAAAATCGCCCTTGAGGGTAAGCCGTGTGAAAGCATCGCTGACCTGCTGACAGGGATGACTGTTCTGACCTATTCCGAGGACCCCGTGGCAGCAGCCAAGGTGGCCGAGGACTTCGCCAAGGAGAACAAGAAGTTCGCAATCCTTGGCGGTTCGATGGGTGAGAACGCTCTGGACCGTGCCGGCGTCGAAGCCGTGTCGAAAATGCCGTCGCGCGAGGAGCTTATTGCTACCATCGCGGGCATGATCGGCGCACCTGCTTCGAACATCGCTGGCGCAATTGGCGCACCTGCAAGCAACATCGCAAGCATCCTTTCGACCATCGAAGAGAAGGCGGAAGCTGCGTAAGCGGTTGGCACTGAATGACCGGCGTGGGGTGAGCACCCTGACGTTGGAACACACACTGAAAAACGGAAAGAGCTGATACAATGGCTGATCTGAAAGCACTCGCAGAAAGCATCGTGGGTCTGACCCTGCTGGAAGCACAAGAACTGAAAACCATCCTCAAGGACGAGTACGGCATCGAGCCCGCCGCTGGCGGTGCAGTTGTCATGGCTGGCCCTGCTGACGCCGGTGGCGCAGCCGAGGAAGAAAAGACCGAATTCGACGTCGTTCTGAAGAACGCCGGCGCTTCGAAAATCAACGTGATCAAAGAAGTCCGCGCACTGACCGGTCTTGGCCTGAAAGAAGCCAAGGAACTGGTCGAAGCGGGTGGCAAGATCAAAGAAGCTGTGTCGAAAGACGAAGCTGAAGAAGTCAAAGGCAAGCTGGAAGCAGCTGGCGCCGAAGTCGAAGTGGCCTAAGCCATTCGGCAGGCGCATCAATGATGTGCCGCATAATTTGGCTGGGCCCGGAGAAATCCGGGTCCAGCCGAACCTGTCTTAGAAAGGGCTTTGCCCGATAGAGCGCTTTCTAAGGCAGGGTTTTCGGATCGGGAGGCCGCCACTCGGGACGGTGGCCATGAATTGATCCGGACCTGCTGTCTCGTAGGGGCAAGCTGCCGGGGCCCGACGGCAGTCTTGACCGCTGAGAACCTGAAAGGTGACATCTGACATGGCTCAAACGTTCCTTGGCCAGAAACGTCTTCGTAAATATTACGGCAAAATCCGCGAAGTTCTGGATATGCCGAACCTCATTGAGGTCCAGAAATCTTCCTATGATCTCTTCCTGCGCTCCGGCGATTCCGACCTGCCGCTTGACGGCGAAGGCATCAAGGGCGTGTTCCAGTCGGTCTTCCCGATCAAGGACTTCAACGAAACCTCCGTTCTGGAGTTCGTAAAATACGATCTGGAACGTCCCAAATACGACGTCGAAGAGTGCATGCAGCGCGACATGACCTACAGCGCGCCGCTGAAGGTCACCCTGCGCCTAATCGTGTTCGATGTCGACGAGGATACCGGTGCCAAGTCGGTCAAGGACATCAAGGAACAGGATGTCTTCATGGGCGACATGCCCCTGATGACCCCGAACGGCACCTTCATCGTGAACGGCACCGAGCGGGTGATCGTCAGCCAGATGCATCGCTCGCCCGGTGTGTTCTTTGACCATGACAAGGGCAAAACCCATTCTTCGGGCAAACTGCTCTTTGCCTGTCGCATCATCCCGTATCGCGGCAGCTGGCTGGATTTCGAGTTCGACGCCAAAGATATCGTCTTTGCCCGTATCGACCGTCGCCGCAAACTGCCGGTGACAACCCTGCTTTATGCGCTGGGTCTCGATCAGGAAGGCATCATGGATGCCTATTACAACACCGTGCCGTTCAAGCTGGAGAAGAAGAAAGGTTGGGTCACCCCGTTCTTCCCCGAGCGTGTGCGCGGCACCCGCCCGACCTATGATCTGGTCGACGCGAAATCCGGCGAAGTGATTGCCGAAGCGAGCAAGAAGGTCACCCCGCGCGCTGTCAAGAAGCTGATCGAAGAGGGCGCGGTCACCGATCTGCTAGTGCCGTTCGACCATATCGTGGGCAAGTTCGTCTCCAAGGATATCATCAACGAAGAAACGGGCGCGATCTATGTCGAAGCCGGTGATGAGTTGACGCTGGAATATGACAAGGACGGCGAACTCATCGGCGGCACTGTCAAGGACCTGATCGATGCGGGCATCACCGACATTCCGGTTTTGGACATCGACAACATCAATGTCGGCCCCTACATGCGCAACACCATGGCGGCAGACAAGAACATGGGCCGCGATACCGCGCTTATGGATATCTACCGCGTGATGCGCCCGGGCGAGCCACCCACCGTCGAAGCGGCCTCGGCGCTCTTCGACACGCTGTTCTTCGACAGCGAGCGCTACGACCTGTCCGCCGTTGGCCGGGTCAAGATGAACATGCGTTTGGCGCTGGATGCCGAAGACACGCAGCGTACCCTGCGCAAGGAAGACATCATCGCCTGTATCAAGGCGCTGGTGGAACTGCGTGATGGCAAGGGCGACGTGGACGATATTGACCACCTCGGCAACCGCCGTGTGCGTTCGGTCGGCGAGCTGATGGAAAACCAGTACCGCGTTGGCCTGCTGCGGATGGAACGCGCGATCAAGGAACGCATGTCCAGCGTTGAGATCGACACTGTCATGCCACAGGATCTGATCAACGCGAAACCTGCTGCCGCTGCCGTGCGCGAATTCTTCGGCTCCTCGCAGCTGTCGCAGTTCATGGACCAGACCAACCCGCTGTCCGAAGTGACCCACAAACGCCGCCTCTCGGCACTTGGCCCCGGCGGTCTGACCCGCGAGCGTGCGGGCTTTGAGGTCCGCGACGTGCACCCGACCCACTATGGCCGGATGTGCCCGATTGAAACGCCTGAAGGCCCGAACATCGGTCTGATCAACTCGCTGGCGACCTTTGCCCGCGTGAATAAATACGGCTTTATCGAAACGCCCTACCGTGTCGTGACAGAAGGCAAAGTGACCGACGAGGTTCACTATATGTCAGCGACCGAGGAAATGCGTCACACCGTGGCGCAGGCCAACGCGACGCTGGACGGTGAGGGCCGGTTCATCAACGAGATGGTCAACACCCGTCAGTCCGGCGACTATACGCTCGCGCCTGTCGATGCTGTCGACCTGATTGACGTCAGCCCGAAACAGCTGGTCTCGGTCGCGGCCTCGCTGATCCCGTTCCTTGAAAACGATGACGCCAACCGCGCTCTGATGGGCTCGAACATGCAGCGTCAGGCGGTCCCGCTTCTGCGGGCTGAGGCGCCGCTGGTCGGCACCGGGATCGAAGAAGTCGTGGCGCGCGATTCTGGTGCTGCGATCATGGCGAAACGCGCCGGCATCATCGACCAGGTCGACGCCCAGCGGATCGTGATCCGGGCAACCGAGGATCTGGAATTGGGCGACGCCGGTGTGGACATCTACCGGATGCGCAAATTCCAGCGCTCGAACCAGAACACCTGCATCAACCAGCGCCCGCTGGTGAAGGTGGGTCAGACCGTTCAGAAGGGCGAAGTGCTGGCCGATGGTCCGTCCACCGATATGGGGGAACTGGCGCTCGGCAAGAACGTCGTCGTCGCCTTCATGCCGTGGAATGGCTACAACTACGAAGACTCGATCCTGATCTCTGAGCGTATCGCGCGCGATGACGTCTTTACCTCGGTCCATATCGAGGAATTCGAGGTCGCGGCCCGTGACACCAAGCTGGGCCCCGAAGAGATCACCCGCGACATCCCGAATGTCGGTGAAGAGGCGCTGCGCAACCTCGACGAGGCGGGCATCGTTTACATCGGCGCGGATGTTGAGCCGGGCGATATTCTGGTCGGCAAGATCACTCCGAAGGGCGAAAGCCCGATGACACCGGAAGAAAAGCTGCTGCGCGCCATCTTTGGCGAGAAAGCATCCGACGTGCGTGACACAAGCTTGCGCGTCAAACCGGGCGATTTCGGAACCGTGGTCGAGGTGCGTGTCTTCAACCGTCACGGCGTCGAGAAAGATGAACGTGCGCTGCAGATCGAGCGTGAGGAAGTCGAGCGTCTGGCCCGTGACCGGGATGACGAACTCGCCATCCTCGACCGCAACATCTATGCACGCCTGAAGTCGATGATCCTGGGCAAAAAAGCCGTCAAAGGTCCGAAAGGCGTCAAGGCAGGCTCTGAGATTAACGAGGATCTGCTGGATACCCTGACCCGTGGTCAGTGGTGGCAGCTGGCGCTTGAGGACGAGCGGGACGCACAGGTCGTCGAGGCTCTGAACGAGCAGTACGAAGTGCAGAAGCGTGCTCTGGACGCGCGGTTCGAAGACAAGGTCGAGAAGGTTCGCCGTGGCGACGACCTGCCGCCGGGTGTGATGAAGATGGTCAAGGTCTTCATCGCTGTGAAGCGCAAGCTGCAGCCGGGCGACAAGATGGCTGGTCGTCACGGGAACAAAGGTGTGATTTCCAAGGTTGTTCCGATGGAAGACATGCCGTTCCTGGCCGATGGTACTCCGGTTGACTTCTGTCTGAACCCATTGGGTGTTCCGTCGCGGATGAACGTTGGTCAGATCCTTGAAACCCATATGGGTTGGGCTGCGCGTGGTCTGGGTGTGAATATCGACGAGGCTCTGGGTGAATACCGCCGCTCCGGCGATCTGACTCCGGTGCGCGAGGCGATGAAGCTCGCATATGGCGAGGATGTCTATGAAGAAGGCATTTCGGTCATGGACGAGGTTGATCTGGTCGAGGCGGCAGACAATGTCACCAACGGCGTCCCGATCGCGACCCCGGTCTTTGACGGCGCCAAAGAGGCCGACGTCAACGACGCGCTGATGCGCTCGGGCTTTGACACATCCGGCCAGTCGGTGCTGTTCGACGGTCGGACAGGCGAGCAATTCGCGCGCCCCGTCACCGTGGGCATCAAGTACCTGCTGAAACTGCACCACCTTGTGGATGACAAGATCCACGCGCGTTCGACCGGGCCCTACAGCCTCGTCACCCAGCAGCCGCTGGGCGGTAAGGCGCAGTTCGGTGGTCAGCGCTTTGGTGAGATGGAGGTCTGGGCTCTGGAAGCTTACGGCGCCGCCTACACCCTGCAGGAGATGCTGACGGTGAAGTCGGATGACGTGGCGGGCCGGACCAAGGTCTACGAGTCGATCGTCAAGGGCGAGGACAACTTCGAAGCGGGCGTTCCCGAGAGCTTCAACGTTCTTGTGAAAGAAGTCCGCGGCCTCGGCCTGAACATGGAACTCCTGGATGCGGAAGAGACCGAGTGAGGGCTGTTACCCTCACTCCAATCAACCCTTCCGCACGAATTTGAGGTATCAAAATGAACCAGGAACTGACCAACAACCCGTTTAACCCGCTGACCCCGCAGAAGGTCTTTGATGAAATCAAGGTCTCGCTGGCGAGCCCGGAACGGATTCTCTCTTGGTCCTATGGTGAGATCAAGAAACCCGAAACCATCAACTACCGCACGTTCAAGCCCGAGCGTGACGGTCTGTTCTGCGCCCGTATCTTTGGCCCGATCAAGGATTACGAATGCCTTTGCGGTAAGTATAAGCGCATGAAGTATCGCGGCGTTGTCTGCGAAAAATGCGGTGTGGAAGTCACTCTGCAGAAAGTCCGCCGCGAGCGGATGGGCCATATCGAACTGGCCGCGCCCGTTGCCCATATCTGGTTCCTGAAATCGCTTCCCTCCCGCATCGGCCTGATGCTGGACATGACGCTGCGCGATCTGGAGCGGGTTCTGTACTTCGAGAACTACGTTGTGATCGAGCCCGGTCTGACCGACCTGTCCTATGGCCAGATGCTGACCGAAGAAGAGTTCATGGACGCGCAGGATGCTTATGGCATGGACGCGTTCACGGCCAATATCGGTGCCGAAGCCATCCGCGAGATGCTGGCGCAGATCGACCTCGAGGCCGAAGCAGAGCAACTGCGCGCTGATCTGGCCGAGGCCACCGGCGAGCTAAAGCCCAAGAAGATCATCAAGCGCCTGAAAGTGGTCGAAAGCTTCCTGGAATCCGGCAACCGCCCGGAATGGATGGTTCTGACCGTGATCCCTGTGATCCCGCCGGAACTGCGCCCGCTGGTGCCGCTGGATGGTGGCCGTTTCGCGACGTCCGATCTGAACGATCTCTATCGCCGGGTCATCAACCGGAACAACCGTCTGAAGCGTCTGATCGAACTGCGCGCGCCTGACATCATCGTCCGTAACGAAAAGCGGATGCTGCAAGAGTCGGTGGATGCTCTGTTCGACAACGGCCGTCGTGGCCGCGTGATCACCGGTGCCAACAAGCGCCCGCTGAAATCGCTGTCGGACATGCTGAAAGGCAAGCAGGGCCGCTTCCGTCAGAACCTTCTGGGTAAGCGCGTCGACTTCTCAGGCCGTTCGGTCATTGTGACCGGTCCGGAGCTTAAGCTGCACCAATGTGGTTTGCCCAAAAAGATGGCGCTGGAACTTTTCAAGCCGTTCATCTACTCGCGCCTTGAAGCCAAGGGTCTGTCTTCGACCGTGAAACAGGCGAAGAAACTGGTTGAGAAAGAGCGTCCCGAAGTGTGGGATATCCTTGACGAGGTGATCCGCGAACATCCCGTGATGCTGAACCGCGCACCGACGCTGCACCGTCTTGGCATTCAGGCGTTTGAACCGGTTCTGATCGAAGGCAAGGCGATCCAGCTGCACCCGCTGGTCTGTTCGGCCTTCAACGCCGATTTTGACGGCGACCAGATGGCCGTTCACGTCCCGCTGAGCCTTGAGGCCCAGCTGGAAGCGCGGGTTCTGATGATGTCGACGAACAACGTTCTGTCGCCTGCAAATGGCGCGCCGATTATCGTTCCGTCGCAGGACATGATCCTTGGTCTCTACTATGTGACCCTGGAACGGGAAGGCATGCCGGGCGAAGGCAAGGTGTTCGGTTCGATCGAAGAAGTTCAGCATGCGCTGGACGCAGGTGAAGTGCACCTGCACACCAAGATCACCGCGCGGATCACCCAGATCGACGAAAATGGCTTGGAAGTGCAACAGCGGTTCGAGACCACGCCGGGCCGTGTCCGTCTGGGCGCGCTGCTGCCGCTGAACGCCAAGGCGCCGTTTGAACTGGTCAACCGCCTGCTGCGGAAGAAAGAAGTGCAGCAGGTCATCGACACCGTCTACCGTTACTGCGGTCAGAAAGAGTCGGTCATCTTCTGCGACCAGATCATGACCATGGGCTTCCGCGAAGCGTTCAAGGCGGGCATCTCTTTCGGCAAGGACGACATGGTGATCCCCGATGACAAATGGGGCATCGTCGAAGACACCCGCAGCCATGTGAAGGATTTCGAACAACAGTACATGGACGGCCTGATCACTCAGGGCGAAAAGTACAACAAGGTTGTCGATGCCTGGTCCAAGTGTAACGACCGCGTCACCGATGCGATGATGGGCACGATCTCGTCCTCGGATCGCGACGAGAACGGGGCCGAACAGGAACCGAATTCGGTCTACATGATGGCCCACTCCGGTGCCCGTGGCTCGGTTACGCAGATGAAGCAGCTGGGCGGGATGCGCGGCCTGATGGCGAAGCCGAATGGCGACATCATCGAAACGCCGATCATCTCGAATTTCAAGGAAGGTCTGACCGTTCTTGAATACTTCAACTCGACCCACGGCGCACGGAAAGGTCTGTCCGATACCGCTCTGAAGACTGCGAACTCGGGCTATCTGACACGTCGTTTGGTGGACGTGGCGCAGGACTGCATCGTGCGGGCGCATGAATGCGGCACCGACCGTGCTATCACAGCTGAGGCTGCGGTGAACGATGGTGAGGTTGTGTCCTCGCTTGCCGACCGCATTCTGGGCCGTGTGGCTGCCGATGACATCCTCAAGCCCGGCACCACCGAGGTTCTGATCGCTGCAGGCCAGTTGATCGACGAACGCATGGCGGATTCTGTCGACGAGGCCGGTGTTGTCAGCGCGCGCATCCGCTCGCCGCTGACCTGTGAGGCCGAGGAAGGCGTCTGCGCGATGTGCTATGGCCGTGACCTTGCGCGCGGCACCATGGTCAACACCGGTGAGGCCGTCGGCATCATCGCGGCGCAGTCGATCGGGGAACCCGGCACTCAGCTGACGATGCGGACGTTCCACATCGGCGGCGTTGCCCAGGGTGGCCAGCAATCCTTCCAGGAGGCCGGTCAGGACGGTGTCATCGTCTTCGAGAACCCGCAGATCCTGGCCAACTCGGCGGGTGAGAACCTGGTGATGGGCCGGAACATGAAGCTGATCATCAATGACGAGCATGGTGAAGAGCGCGCCAGCTTCAAGCTGGGCTATGGCTCCAAGCTGTTCGTCAAGGATGGTGACAAGATCGGGCGGGGCGACAAGTTGTTCGAGTGGGACCCCTATACCCTGCCGATCATCGCGGAAAAGTCGGGTACCGTGAAATATGTCGATCTGGTTTCGGGTATTGCTGTCCGTGACGAGACCGACGATGCGACCGGTATGACCCAGAAGATCGTGATCGACTGGCGCGCGGCCCCCAAAGGCAACGATCTGAAGCCAGAAATCATTCTTGTTGGTGAGGATGGCGAACCCGTGCGCAACGACGCTGGCAACCCGGTTCACTACCCGATGTCGGTGGACGCTGTTCTGTCGATCGAAGACGGTGACAAGATCAATGCCGGTGACGTCGTTGCGCGTATCCCGCGCGAAGGCGCCAAGACCAAGGACATCACTGGTGGTCTGCCCCGCGTTGCAGAACTGTTCGAGGCCCGTCGTCCAAAGGATCACGCAATCATCGCCGAGGCAGATGGTTTCGTGCGCTTTGGCCGTGACTACAAGAACAAGCGTCGTATCTCGATCGAACCGGCAGACGAGTCGATGGATGCCGTCGAATACATGGTGCCCAAGGGCAAGCACATCCCGGTGCAGGAAGGCGACTTCGTGCAGAAGGGTGACTACATCATGGACGGCAACCCGGCCCCGCATGACATCCTGTCCATCATGGGTGTCGAGGCGCTGGCCGATTACATGATCGACGAAGTTCAGGACGTCTATCGCCTGCAAGGTGTGAAGATCAACGATAAGCACATCGAGGTCATCGTGCGCCAGATGCTGCAGAAGTGGGAGATCCAGGAATCCGGGGATACCACGCTGCTCAAGGGCGAACATGTGGACAAGCAGGAGTTTGACGCGGCCTGTGAAAAGGCGATCGCCAAGGGTGGTCGTCCGGCACAGGGCGAACCGATCCTGCTGGGTATCACCAAAGCCTCATTGCAGACCCGCTCTTTCATCTCGGCGGCCTCCTTCCAGGAGACAACTCGGGTGCTCACCGAAGCCTCGGTGCAGGGAAAGAAGGACAAGCTGGTCGGCCTGAAGGAAAACGTCATCGTGGGTCGTCTAATCCCTGCCGGGACTGGTGGTGCCACCCAGCGCGTGCGCCGCGTGGCGCAGGACCGCGACAATGTCGTGATTGAAGCGCGCCGGGAAGAGGCCGAAGCCGCTGCAGCGCTTGCTGCGCCGGTGATGGAGGACGACTTTATCAGCGATGATTTCGACACGCTGGTCGATACACCGGAAAGCCGCGAATAAGACGCGCGCGTCTGACGGAAAAGGGGGCTCCGCCGCGAGGCGGGGCCCTTTTCTCTTTTCAAATCTGATGAGGCACTAGGATGGGTGCTTGATTTTCGCGTCCCGGCCCGGTTGCATCCTTACGACGACGGCCGGAAAGCCGCAGCGGAGGACCCATGCGCAATTTCTTTGCACACCTGAAAGACAGAACGATCTGGAGCTTGGCGGGGCTGGCTGCGACGTGGCGCGAAGAATACTCGTTTCGCTGCTGGGTCTGGGCCAACCTTGTCTCGGCAGCCCTGGCATTCTGGCTGCCGCTGAGTGCCGGAGAGCGCGCCCTGATCCTGGCGCTTGGTCTGCTGGTGCTGGTGGCCGAACTCTTCAACACTGCAATCGAGCGGGCGGTGGACTTCACCTCAACCGAGCGACACGAACTGGCAGGTCAGGCCAAGGATGCCGCCAGCGCCGCCGTCGCCCTGACCGCGCTGGCCACCGGGGTGGTCTGGTTGGTGGTTCTGCTGCGGCTGATCGGGGGGTGATGCAAACTATGCTATGGTGACAGCGGCGGGTGTTATTTCAAGACCCGCGTTGGGGGCGCGACGCGCTCATTGGGAGGACCTAAGATGTTTGCAAGAGTAACTCAATATAAAATGAAGCCCGGTACCCGCGAGGCGGCGACAGCAAAGATGGAAGAACTGAGGGGGCAGATCCTTGGGATGCCGGGCATGCACAATTTCATCAACGTGATGAACGAGGATGGCAGCGGCTATGTGGTGTCGATCGTCGAAAGCGAAGCGACCTCGAATGCGAACGCACCCAAGGTGGCTGAACTTTGGGGAGCCTTTGCAGACTACCTTGAAGCCGTACCAACGCCTCAGGGGTATGATGTGATTGCGAATTGGAGCAATTGATCAGCAGATGCGTGGGGCAGGGGGATAGGCGCTGACGCCCATTCCTCGCTCTGGCATGTGGTTTCGACGCGAAAACCCAATTGTTTACGGTCAGTTATAGGATGTTCTTTGGATTTGAGCCGTTTCAGGACAAGCCAGATTCGGAGCAAAATCGTGTTGTGCTATGATGCAGGTATTATTTGAAGCAATTATCTGGAGGGAACCACGATGCCCGATTTGATACCAAATGCCGCCAAGAAGAAGATGGAAGGCGCATGCAAGAAGGTGGGGCGCAAGATCGGAACGACGGTCGCGCCGCTGGACAAGAAGGGGAAACTGGAGAAAGCCTTTGTTAAAAAGTGCCAGAAAGAGGTCAAATCTGTCGACAAGACGGTCGTCAAATTCTTTGCCGAACAACTCAAGAAGGAACTGGCCAAGAAGAACAAGAAGGTGGACGGTGCGGCTACTATTCCCCGGGTAGACGGAAAATGGGTCCCCAAACCGCCGGGGTCTGGCGTTCCATCACTGACTATTCCGATTACAGAGTTTGTTCTGGACCGCAAGCTCGATACAAAGGGCAAGGTTTCGATCAAGGTTTGGGCTGACCCGCGTGAGTTTGAAAAGAAGGACAAAGGTGTGATGGTGAATTTCACCGTTGTGAACTGGTGAGTGAAGTCACACAGGCGGCCTTCTGGGTAGGTCAGTCGGGATGGGCCATGTGACGCGGGATGAATTCAACACCTTTTGCTCGGGGATGAGAGCCACCAGCCACGTAGTACAGTGGGGCAATGCGGATGTCTGGAAAGTGGGTGGCAAGGTGTTTGCAATCTGCGGGTGGAACGAGGGGAAGGACGCCTTCACCTTCAAGGCCACCGATCTGGCATTTGAGGTTCTGAGCGGTGAACCCGGTATCCGCCCCGCGCCTTATCTGGCGTCGCGGGGCATGAAATGGCTACAGGTCTATGAGGACCGCGGCATGAACGAGACGTCCTTGCGCGAGCATATCGTGACGTCTTATGAGCTGGTTTTGGCTGGGCTGACCAAGAAGAAGAAGGTGGAGTTGGGTCTTTAAGGTGGGTGAATTCGCCCATCATGTGTTGTGACAGGCTGAAAGCAAAGAGAGCTAAGGACCCACCTACGCCAGCTCATGGATGTACTCACATCTTCGCCTGCAACAGGTTCAACCTCTTTCGCACGAGATTGAAGTACTTTTCTTCTACAAGGGGTCGCAGCTCCTTCGGGAAGTTCTTCTCTGCAGTGTGGTAGCGGTAATCACCTTCTGCCCAAGCTGCAATTATTCCATCGTATGCTTTCACGTGCGCTATTAGTTGAAGAAATTCGTCAGGATAGACACCCTGATCCACTGCGCCGCTTTCCAGGCCTATTTGTTCATCGTCCGGCTCGATTAATTGCGCGTTCTTAATGATAATATCAGATAGATCTCGATTAATCGGTTGAAATACTTGAATTATCCAACGTCTCCAAACCCCAAGCTCCTCGGACGTGTTTTCAAATTGAGGGTGGAAATAGCCACTTTGACCGTGAGACGGCTTGAACATCTTCCAGAATGTCTCCCAGACTGCTTCACCCGCCAGTAAATTCGCATGCAGTGGCCCGTATAGCTTCTCAATTTGCTCATCCAGCCGTTCTAGGTTCTTTTCCCGCCTATGTTCTCTTAAGTCCTTCTCGTGGTCCTGAGCGCGCCTTTCTCGTTCCTTTTCGCTTTGTCGAGAACGATTTCTTTCCGTGAGCCAGAAAGTGAAGACCCAACCGCCAATTGCAATTGCGACTGGTATGAGAGTTTTCCAGATGTCGCCCATTTTGTCTTAAGTTCTCCGAGACCTGATTAACACTACCGCTTTCTACGCTTCACATTTCCTCCCCGCTGCCCCGGCCTGCCAGCCGTTGACCGGCCTTTGGTCTTCACCGCGTCTTCTGAGGCTTTCTCGACTGCCCATTGCCGCGCCATGGGATCGTCGGCGATGGCCAGATCGACCGCTTCCAAACGTTTGATCTCATCGCGGATGTTGGCGGCCTCTTCGAATTCCAGGTTCTCGGCGGCTTTGCGCATCTTGTCGCGCAACCCGTCCAGATGGGCCTCGAGATTTGCGCCGTGCATCGGTTTATCGATGGTGGCGGTTACACGGTTCATGTCCACGTCACCCTTGTAGAGACCGGCCAGAATATCCTCGACATTCTTCTGCACCGTCTCAGGCGTGATGCCGTGTTCTTCGTTATAGGTGATCTGCTTGGCGCGGCGGCGGTTGGTTTCGCCTAGCGCGCGCTCCATCGAGCCGGTGATCTTGTCGGCGTACATGATCACCCGGCCGTCGACGTTTCGTGCGGCGCGGCCGATGGTCTGGATCAGCGAGGTTTCCGAGCGCAAGAAACCTTCTTTGTCCGCGTCCAGGATGGCGACCAGCCCGCATTCGGGGATGTCGAGCCCCTCGCGCAGCAGGTTTATTCCGATCAGCACGTCGAAGGCTCCCAGTCGCAGGTCACGCAGGATTTCGATCCGTTCGATCGTGTCGATATCGGAATGCATGTAGCGGACCTTGATGCCTTGCTCGTGCATGTATTCGGTCAGGTCCTCGGCCATGCGTTTGGTCAGCGTGGTGACCAGCGTGCGATAGCCATCACCGGCCACTTTGCGGACCTCGTCCAGCAGGTCGTCCACCTGCATGTCTACGGGCCTGATTTCGACCTCGGGGTCCAACAAGCCGGTGGGGCGGATCACCTGTTCGGTGAAGACGCCGCCGGATTGCTCGATCTCCCACCCCGCTGGTGTCGCCGAGACAAAGACCGACTGTGGACGCATGGCGTCCCATTCCTCGAACTTGAGGGGGCGGTTATCCATGCAGGACGGCAGGCGGAACCCGTGTTCGGCGAGCGTGAACTTGCGCCGATAATCGCCCCGATACATTCCGCCAATCTGCGGCACGCTGACATGGCTCTCATCGGCGAAGACGATGGCGTGATCGGGTATGAACTCGAACAGCGTGGGGGGCGGTTCGCCGGGGGCGCGGCCGGTGAGGTAGCGCGAATAGTTCTCGATTCCGTTGCAGACACCGGTGGCCTCGAGCATTTCCAGATCGAAATTGGTGCGCTGCTCAAGCCTTTGCGCTTCGAGCAGTTTGCCTTCACCGACCAGTTGATCGAGGCGCACCCGCAGCTCTTTCTTGATGCCTAGAATCGCCTGCTGCATCGTCGGTTTTGGCGTCACATAGTGGGAATTGGCGTAGATACGGACCTGTTCCATAGTGTCGGTCTTCTCACCGGTGAGCGGGTCGAACTCGGTAAGGGTTTCCAGTTCTTCGCCGAAAAAGCTGAGCTTCCAGGCGCGGTCCTCAAGGTGGGCAGGCCAGATTTCCAGAGAGTCGCCCCGCACCCGGAACGAGCCACGCTGAAAGGCCTGATCGTTGCGGCGGTATTGCTGGGCCACCAGATCGGCCATCACCTGCCGCTGGTCATATTCCTTGCCGACCTTCAGGTCCTGCGTCATCGCCCCATAGGTCTCGACAGAGCCGATGCCATAGATACAACTGACGGACGCCACGATGATCACGTCATCGCGCTCCAAGAGCGCCCGCGTGGCCGAGTGGCGCATGCGGTCGATCTGTTCGTTGATTTGGCTCTCTTTTTCTATGTATGTGTCGGAACGCGGCACATAGGCTTCGGGCTGGTAGTAGTCGTAAAAGCTGACGAAATACTCGACCGAGTTGTCGGGGAAGAAGCCCTTGAATTCGCCGAACAATTGCGCCGCCAGCGTCTTGTTGGGGGCGAGGATGATCGCCGGGCGCTGGGTTTTCTCGATCACCTTGGCCATGGTGAAGGTCTTGCCGGTGCCGGTGGCGCCCAGCAGCACCTGGTTCTGCTCGCCTTCGCTCATCCCTTGGGTCAGTTCGGCAATGGCGGTGGGCTGGTCACCGGCGGGGGTAAACTCGGTCTGCATGACAAAGCGCTTGCCGCCTTCCAGCTTGGGGCGAGCGCGGACGTCTTCAGTGGCAAGCTGGCTGCGGTCGGAATTGGCATACGGCATGAACGATTCCCTTCGCTGCCAGATTTGATCTGTTTTTGTTCTTGTTCAAGAGGAGCGGTGCCGCTGATGTCGGATTCTGTCATCAGGACATTTCGGGCAGATCTGGAATATCCTGCAGAAAGCTCTCGATTTCGTGCAGGGCTTTGGGCCATTCGGGGTCATAGTCGGGCATATTGTTATTTGCGGTATCCAGCCCGACAAAACGCGCATCGGGAATTCCCGCCGCCAGTTTTTGCCCCTGATCCTTGAAATGAACGCGCTCGCGATCGGCATGCAGGATCAGCGCCGGGCAGCGAATGTCGGGCAACAGGGGCTCGATATCGACCACGTCCACGCAATCACTGATCCGCAGAAAATCCTCATGTGTCATCGCCATCTGAATGAAGCGAGCGTAAAGGTCCTGATCCTGTGGGCTGGATTCTGGAAAGAATGCCTGCGCGAAGAGGTGACGACCAGAGGGATAGCTGGCGTCCCAAGCATCGCGCGAGAGGTCCATCATCGCATGCCCCAACGCCAAATCCTGTGGCCTGTTCCGTTTGGCAAGACCGTGCACGAAACCGCTTAACAATATCAGACCAGACACCCGATCAGGGTAACGCGCCGCAAAGGCCGCTGCTACAGCCGCGCCCAGCGAGGCCCCGAATACAGGTGCGCGCGACACACCCGCAGCGTCGAACAGCGCTTTCAGATCATCGACGAAACGGTCGAAAGTGACATCGGCGATGCCTCGGTCGGACAGACCGTTATTGCGGCCATCGCAACGTATCAGCCGATAGTGATGGCTCAGATGTGGCAACCAGCCGTTCATCGGGTTGTGGGTCCAATCACTTTCAAGGTGCTGAACCCAGTTTGGCGCTTTTACAACGGTCCGGCCCTGGCCGGTTTCGGTCCAGGCAATGCGGGTGCCATCGCGTGAGGTTGCAAAGCGGATATTCTGACTTTTAGCGTGTTTCACCCGTTGGGCCTGGGCATCTTTTCCGCGCAGGTCGACTGAAAATACTTCGATCGGCGCCAGCACACCCTTGAACGTCAATGCCCCCTCTGATTTCAACGGAACGCCATTCGATCCGCCGGCGATCTGCTGCGCCACGCGGCTGACAAGGCACCCTCCAGGCTGTGCGGCGGATTGCAGACGTGCGGCCACGTTGACCGCATCGCCGAATACGTCTTCCTGATTGATGCTGACGTCACCTACATGAACCCCGGCGCGCAGTTGGATCGCGTTACCCTGCATGTCCTTTTGAATTGCATGGGCAGTGGCGATCGCGTCAGAGGCTGTGCCGAAACGAACCAGTGCTCCATCCCCCATCAATTTAAAGATGCGGCCATTGCCGATGCGCACACGCGGTCGGACCACAGTATCGAAGACCGTCCTGAGATCCTCCAAAGTGGCGTCAGGGTTGCGCGCCATGCGCTGAGAATACCCCACCACATCCAGCGAAACGATCGCAGCGATTGCGCGCTCCATGTTTTGCCCCCGCGCCGTTAAACAGTTGCCGATCTCCGTTTTGCCAACTTGCGATGCCAGGGACGCTTCTGTCGAGTCCGGAGACTTTTGTGCAGTGCTTACTCTTTGGCGTGGTCGGTCCCGGCTTTGTCTGTTCAACGGTGCTTGCCCCACCCAACCGAGTGCGGCATAAGATGGGCTCGCATGACCAAACGGAGACGGCAATGCGCGCTCGCATCTACCAACCTGCCAGAAACGCGATGACATCGGGGATGGCGAAGACCCGGAAATGGGTGCTGGAATATGCCCCCGCCTCGACGCGCGAAATTGATCCGCTGATGGGCTGGACGTCGTCCGCCGACACTCAGACGCAAGTGCATCTGCAGTTCGACAGCAAGGAAGAGGCGCTGGACTATGCCAAGGCGCATGGGATTGATGCCCAGGTGACCGAGCCGCACAAGCGCAAGCAGAATGTTCGCCCGATGGGGTATGGTGAGAATTTTGCGACCAACCGGCGCAGCCCTTGGACCCACTGACTTGACGGCCGGGTTGCTGGTCGGGCGCGACAACGCTCGGAACGCCGACATACGCGCCCTGCTGCTGCGCCATTTCGAGCTGATGCGCGATGCCTCGCCCGAGGAAAGCTGCCATGTCATGGAACCCGACGCGCTGCTGGAAGCGGGCGCGGTTCTGATCAGCGCACGGCAGGGCAATGCCGTGCTGGGCATTGGCGCCCTGACCGAGATCGCGCCGGGCCATGGCGAGCTGAAATCCATGCATACCGCCGCCGAGGCGCGCGGGCGCGGCGTGGCGCGCGCCATCCTGCAGGTGTTGATTGCCAAAGCGCAGGACCGCGCCTTGCAGCGGGTGAGCCTTGAGACCGGATCGGACGCGCTTTTTGCCCCCGCCCGCGCGCTTTATACCGCGCATGGCTTCAGCGAATGCCAGCCCTTTGGGAACTACCGGGAAGACCCGCTCAGTGTGTTCATGACCCGGACGCTCGGGTCACGCTCAGATCTGACCGGATGACACCTTGCCCATCGAGGTTGCGATACCGCCCTGCAGCAGCGGCGACAGGCTTTCCACGCCCACCGTCAACCCCTCATCGGTCAGGTCAACCTCGATCCCCGAGGCGTTCCAGAACCGCGAGCCGGTTTTGGTCAGCGTGTCATAAGGTTCGTTCACGAAGGCGGTGATCGTGATTGTGCTGCCATCCTCGCTGAGGGACAGATCCTCGACCTTGCCGACTTTGAAGCCCTTGTGGAGCAACGGAGCCCCCACCCAAATCGACCCGGTCTCGGCCGAGGTCAGCTTGAATTCGATCCCCTTGACATTGGGCGATATGATCGCCCTGAGGCGAATAAGGGACGCCAGCGGCGCTACGACAAACACTTCGATCGTCGACGAGTGCCCGACGAATTCGTCCAGCTCATATAGAGCCAGCCGCGCATGGGTGCTGAGGTTCCAGCGATAGTGGATGCTGAGCGCAAGAAATCGGACAATCAGGAATTTCGCGATCGGGATCAGCAGGTTGACCGCCATGATGACCGTCGCGACCAGATAGTAGCCTTTCTTGAAAAAGATTATGACACTTTCGATGATCGTATGCGCTGCCTCGCGTGCGCTGATCATGCCATCGCCTTGCGGATGGTGGACCAGATCGTACAACGACAGACCGAGGCGTTTTGGAACCCGATCACCAGCACCAGCACCAGCACGCAGAACAGCCAGAACGAAATGCCAAAGGTGATCGTGGCCGACCCGCCGATCTTGATCAGCACCATTGCGGTTCCGATGTTGGATATCTCGGTCATCGCCTGAGGGGCCAGCGCCTCGGCTCAGGCGAGGGCCAGCTGGGCATGGGGCAGCGCCGGGTGCCCCTGCCGCAGCGGCCAGACCGAATAAACCAGCAGCGCCGCGCGTAGCATCGTCAGCACCACCACAACAAGCAGCACGCACAGGCCCAGCAGCAAGTACCGGCCTTCGGAAATAGCCAGGATCACCTCCACGATTGAGGCATTGCGCTCCAGCCCCGCCTTGGACATGCCCAGAAACGGAAAGCACAGCGCACCAGCCATCAAAACGGCCGAGACCAGGGTAAAGGCCAGGGTCCGGTCACTGGTTTCCGTCTTGATGGTGATCAGGTGGTATGGCTGCGGCTGCACTTGGCGCGCTGACCCGGGCGCAGCTCTTCCAACTCATGCAGAAGGTCGCAATGCGGGCAGGCGATCAGGCTGTCCAGATTCTCATAATGCAGACCTGTGGTCATAGCGTCATTGCCGCCAGTACCGGCATATCGGGCCGGGTCTTCATACAATGCTCCGCTGGGCTTGGTTCGAGTGTCGGACGCGCGCTCAAAATAGAATCGCAGCCCAGTAAGAATATCGCAGCGCTGTAGACGAAGGCAATCATGTTCGCGCGCAGGTGTGTTCAAGCCAGATTGCAGGCACACCCTGCCCGCGCAATATGTCGAAATGGCGCGACTGGCCGGCCTATCTGGCGCTTCTCCGGCCGGAGCCGCCCTTCGGGGATATGCGCTGCCTCAGCTCACTAGCAATCGCAATCCCTGAGTCACGTCCGAGCGCACCGCCAGCCGCAGCCCCGGCTCATCGCCCGCCTTTAGGGCGGCGATGATCAGACGGTGGTAACGTGGCGGGTCGGTCCGGCGCAGGCGGCCATAAAGCGCGCGCATGGTCGGACCCAACTGCAACCACACGGTTTCGGCGATGGCCAGCATGGCCGGTGCCTGAGCGCGCAGGTAGAGCGTGCGGTGAAACTCCAGATTGGCGCGGATATAGCCCACCGCGTCGCGCTTGCTGACCATCTCGGCGACCGCGCCGTTGATTGCAACCAGTCGATCGATAAGCGCGATGTGGGCGCGCGGCAATGCACGGCTGGCCAGTTCGACTTCAAGCAGGGCGCGCAGCGCGGCCAGTTCCTCGATCCGGTCATTGCTGAGCTCTGGGGTCGACACCCGGCCCGAGCTGGACAGGAACAGCGCGCCTTCGGCCACCAGCCGCCGCACCGCCTCACGTGCGGGGGTCATCGACACATCGTATTCCTTGCCGATCCCGCGCAGCGTCAGCGATGCGCCTGGCGCGATCTCGCCATGCATGATCCGGGTCCGCAGGCTGCGGTAGATGCGATCATGGGCAACCGGGGCCTGATCTGGCGCGCGCGTGGTCAACATAAGACCATGTGATCACAAAAGCGGCAGAGGTCAACCATCAGCATCCTCAAATCGGAACCGGTGCAGCGCGCCACCCTGTTTGCGCAACCAGCGGCGGGGTGCCTCATAGGGTCCGTGAATACGTTCGACCTGCGCCCAAAACTGCGCCGAATGGTTCATCTCGGCCAGATGGGCCACCTCATGCGCCGCCACATAGCGCAGCACCGCGGACGGAGCGAGGATAAGCCGCCAAGAATACATCAGCGCCCCTTGAGACGAGCACGACCCCCAGCGCGACCGCGTATCCCTTAGCGTGATCCGGGTATAGTTCCGCCCCACCGCCTGCGCATAGTGGTCCGATGCCGCAACCAGCCGATCGCGGGCCAGCTCCTTGAGGTAGCGCTGCAGCCGCCGCGCCTCGGCTCCTGTGGGCACGGCGATCTCATCGGCACGCAATTCCACCCGCCGACCTGACGCCGCGATAATGGTGCGCGTCATCCCCTCAACTGGGATCTGAGCGCCCGGCGCCATAAGAACCTGATCGGGACGAGCACTGATGTGATTGCGAATCCAGCCTTCCTTGGATCGGGCAAAATCGAGCGCCTCGCGTTCGGGCACGCCTTTGGGCAGGGTCAGGGTGACCCGACCGTCAAGCTGCGATATCCGCAGGCTGATCCGCCGCGCCCGCGCCGAGCGACGCAGAAGCAGTGGTACCGGCGGCGCGCCGGGAAGGTGATGATCGGCCATGTTTGCGTCCCCCGCCCTTAAAGGCTTTGACAGTCCCTACAGCATATGGCAGGTGACCAGAATCTTCATACGACTCACGTGATATCAAGGGGATTTTCTATGCCCAAGGAAGAATGGGGCGTAAAGCGCGCTTGCCCGACCACCGGCAAACGGTTTTATGACCTGAACAAGAACCCGATCGTCAGCCCCTATACCGGCGAGGTCGTGGAGTTCGACACCGGCAAGAGCCGGATGATCGCCGCTGACGCCGAAGACGCCGCATCGGTCAAGGCCAAGCAGAATGCCGAAGGCGAAGATACCGTTCTGGAAGATGACGACAATGTCGACATCGAACTGGAAGACGATCTGCTGGACGACGACGAGGAAGAGGACAACGTTCCTCTCGAAGAAATCGCCGACGTTGCCTCCGAAGACGACGACGCCTGATGCCTCGCCGCTTTGCCCGGCTGGGCAGCGGCGGCCAAAAAATGCCGGCTCCGACGATTTAACACTTGCGCTCGGGGCTAGCCTTTCATAAACGTCCGCCACTGATTGATCAGTGCAGGATCGGGGCCTTAGCTCAGTTGGGAGAGCGCTTGCATGGCATGCAAGAGGTCAGGGGTTCGACTCCCCTAGGCTCCACCATTTTTCTCCTCAGTTCGAATTCACTCGCAGTCACAGGGCTTTGTAGATAAGGCCTTTGACGTGTCAGTCTTTTTCACCCCCAAGGAAACTTGGGCTCTGCCAGAATTCCCATTGTGGGGGTCTGTGTGGGGTTCGCCAGTGAGAAAGTATGCAAGATGGCCAAACTGACAGACAAGCAGATCAAGGCTGCGAAACCGGGCGACAAGAAGGTCAAGCTGGCAGATGGCGGTGGCCTCGCCCTGATCGTTCACCCAAAGGGCAGCAAGACGTGGATCTGGCGCTACAGGGTCGATGGCAAGCAGCGTGAGATGACCTTGGGCTCCTATCCCTCTGTCGGCCTCAAGGGCGCGCGCCAGCGCGTCGAGGCGCAGAGGAACCTGCTGGACACCAATATCACCCCCGACGTGGCGGAGATGCGCGCAGAGGTACAGGCTCGGTCAGGTCTGACGGACACCACCTTCAACGGGGTTGGGCACCGTATCCGATCCGCCGTAAGAACGGTGACGACGATGACGATCTGTTCGACCACCTCTACGACGAGATCAGTACGCATCGATAGTTGCGTCTATGCATTGGTTTTGACTTTGGCTGCCTCGTTCTTTGGATTTTAGTTCGAGCATTATTGTGGACTGGGCGGGGTGGATTTCGGTTTCTTTCGCTCTGAAACAGATCCAATGATCGAGACAAAACCCTCTATGGGTTTAGTGTTTGCCTTTAACTGTGAACAATACCCGGTAAGCCGGTGGAACTAGATTTTTGACTAACAACACCAATTCTTTTTAGGTTCAGGACCTATAAACCGGCTCAGACATCAACGGCGGCTCCATGTCCGCAGCGGACGTTCGGACAAAACCGCCAATCCGATTTGTGATTCGAATGTCGGCTATCGAATGCCTCTGGATCGTGAGGCAATTACCAAAAACCAATGTGACCGGCAGCGACCTCGTTTTCGATTTCCTCGAATGGACCTCGCGTCACAACTTTTCTCTGCCCGGCAGCAAATACGGCTTCGCACGGCATGTTCAACGTCAGGTTTTCTTCGTTGTCACCAGTTAAGACCGCCAACCGCTTTTCAGTCATTCCGTACACGACAGTTCCAATCCCGGCCCAATAGCACGCACCAGCACACATGCAGCAAGGCTCAACTGAAGTATAAAGGGTACATGTCTCCAAATAGTCCGGTTGATATTTTCGGCTGGCTGTTCGCGCAACGTTCAATTCGGCATGTCCCACACCTTTTTCATACGAATACGTATTTCCGGCGCGAAGCAGGATGTCGCCTTGAGGGCCGACCAATATGGCTCCAAAGGGATGATTACCTGTGTCTCGACATTCCTTGGCTATCTTAATGGTTTCACGCAGATATTTAAGGTCAGTTGACATTTTTTCCATTCCACTTGCAAGCTCGACAAACGCGATTTGCCCGTTGCAGACTCGTTGCAACATAAGCAGTTCCGTTGCTCAAACAGGGCTAACCGCGCCATCCTCATTTTCGGACAGAAAGGCCGCGCGACGTTCAAACAATCCGGGAAGAATTTCGTGAACTTCACTGATCACTTCAGACAGGTCGGCGGTTTCAAGGTGCCCGCCTTTCACGATCTGTTTTCCGTCCACCATTGTCATGACCACGTCTGATCCGCGTGTCGAATATACGAGGTTGTAGTGGAGGTTGAAAAACTCACCGTCACTGATCAACGGTGTCATCCGCGGCGTGTCCGTTCGCACAGCAATTATGTCGGCTTTCTTGCCAACTTCCAACGAACCAATCTCTTCCTCCAGACCAATGCTTTTTGCGCCGTCTATTGTGCCCATCCGCAGGACTTCCCACGCGTCCAACGCACTTGCGTCCAGATTGTTCAGTTTCCCAAGAAGGGACGTGCATTTCATGTCATCAAACATGTCGAGATTGTTATTCTCTTTTTCTCCATCTGTGCCGATACCGACAGCGACGCCAGCCTTTAGCAGTTTTTCTACCGGCGCAATGCCGCTCGCGAGTTTCATGTTGCTGACCGGGTTGTGGGCCACGCCAACGTTATTTGCGGCAAGGACGTCGATTTCAGAATCGTCCAACCACACACAATGCGCAAGAAGCGTATTGCGTGGCTCAAAGAACCCGAAATCCTTGAGAACATGAACCGAACGCTTGCCATAACGACGGTCCATTTCCTGCAATTCAATCTCTGCTTCATTGCTGTGAGTGTGGAAGCCAGTGTCGTATTTCAATGCAAGATCGATGAAATCCCTGTGCTTTTCGGGCGAAGCATAGAACAAATGCTCCAACCCAACCCAAACGTTGACTCGCCCATTCGATTTGCGATGCCAATCTTCCAGAAGTTTCTCGTTAGTTTCCAGAGTTTCAAAATAGTCATAGTCCGGGTGTTCGCCGACATAAGGAACAAGTACTGCACGTGTACCGATGGTGTCTGCTGCTCTGGCGCTGCCGTGCATATAGCGCCACATGTCAACGATGGTCGTCGATCCAGAGAGGGCTGATTCCGCATAACAAAGCCATGAGGCCGCTTCCGCCTCACGCGCATTGAGCACCCGGTGCATTGGGTCAATATACATTCTCAGCCAATCCCAGACTGGTAATCCCTCGGCTGTGCCACGCAAAATACCTGAATGGCAATGCGCGTTAACTATACCGGGCATTAGTAGGCAATCTTGAAGTTCCTGGATTTCTACCTGCGGATTTTCACGTGCCAACCGTTCTCGTGTACCAACAGTCGCGATTTCATTTCCCCGCACTAAAATCGCCCCGTCGTTCAAAACAGTGTTTTGCGCATCCATGGTCAGTACGTGCGGTGCGCAAATCAAAAAATCGCGTGCCATCTCTTAATCCCTTTGAACTTTTGTTAAGTTAGGAGGAAAGGGTGTTCCAATCTATGATAATAAACAGGACAAGCCGGACTGAAAATTAGGACACTTGAATGCCTCTTCTGACCCAAGCCGCCCATGTTATCGAAATTGTTGCCAGCTCCGGCTCGATCCGAAAAGCTTCGGAACGCGTGAACCTAGCTCCGTCAGCGATAAATCGACATGTTCTGAACTTGGAGCGGGAACTTGGAACCCCGTTGTTCCTGCGACATCCAAAGGGGATGAACTTGACGGAGGCAGGGAAGCTGGTCGTCGATTACATCAGGAATTTCCAGATACAAGATCAGGCCATGCGAAGTGAAGTCGAGGTCTTGAAAGGGCGTGCCGGGCATGTGCGCCTGGGGATTATGGAGTGTTTCGCTGAAGGCTTTCTGGCAACGGTTTACGATGAAATGAACAAGCAACACGGGCAGATCGCCATTGATGTTAGTGTTGCCGGCACCTCACAGCTTGTTCAGCAGATGCTGGCGGGTGAACTTGATCTTGTTGTCGCATTTAACATGCCCGGGGATCTCGGGTTTCGATGTCACTATGAAGCAAGGCTGGATATTGGAGCGGTGATGAAGCCCACTCCTGAGTTTAGCTCGAAAGGCTTGGTCGGGAAGGCGGATTTGCAAGGGCAACAGCTGGTGCTTCCAGACCGTTCCTTGTCATTGAACGCGACCGTGAAGTCCATGATCCAGCGCATGGGTCTGAACTCGCAGGCGATTGCAAAATCTAACTCGGTAAGCGCAATCAAACAGCTTGTTGTGCAGGGGGCAGGTGTCAGCTTTTTGACATGGGCGGATGTACGCGACGAGGTAACCCGTGGTGATTTATTGTTCCGCCAGATCGAAGGTCAAAACGTATATGAACTTCTGACCCTCAGTGGTCGAAATCCAGCGCAAATGTCAGAGGCAACACAGGCGCTGGCCCAGATATTGGTGCAAACCCTGGAAACCGTAGAGGCAGGCGCAAAATCCAAGGCCGGGTGAAGAGATCGCTACTGTTCATAGATCACTGACCGCAGCCCGCATCGAGTCGCGTGCCCCGTTGAGAATTCCGCCCTTAGTTGGTTGCGAAGTCTCAACAGAAGACCGCAAGTCGACAACGGTGTTCTAATAATGCGAACAATTCGGGCGAATGTATGCGCTTGATTGCATCAGTTGGTGATTGGTAATTTTCTGCATCAAATCCGAACAGGAAGCCGGAACAGTGCTGGTCTGCGGGCAACGTCGCACGTTGTGTCTCCCCCAGATATTTGCAGAAAAATTGCAAATGTCGAGCGGCAGCGTTCAAGCAGAATGGACCCGGAGGATGAAGAGGGAGGAAGTTCGATGGAAAACAGACGTAAATTCAATAGACTTACTTTAAGTGGGTTTTGTGTCGCTGCATCAATTGCATTTGGCTCAGCTCCCGTTATTGCTGAAGAAAAGTTGAAAGTTGGGTTTGTCTACCCGAGCCCAATTGGTGACAATGGCTGGTCTTATCGGCACGAAGTCGGACGGCAGGATGTCATCGCTCATTTTGGGGACAATGTCGAAACAACATTCGTGGAAAGCGTACCTGAAGGCCCAGACGCCACCCGCGTGATCACTCAGCTCGCCCTATCGGGGCACGATCTGATTTTTACCGCGTCCTTCGGTTTTATGGAGCCTACGCTGCAAGTTGCTGAAAAGTTTCCAGACGTTCGGTTCGAAAACAACACAGGCTTCAAAACTGCGCCCAATGTGAGCGTTTACAATGCTCGCTTCCATGAAGGCCGGGTCATATTTGGAACAATCGCCGGAATGATGACGGAAACGAATACCGTAGGTTACATCGCGTCATTTCCAATCCCCGAAGTCATCATGGGAATAAACGCGTTCACTTTGGCGGCGCAAAAAGTAAATCCGGATATCGAGGTGAAAGTTGTTTGGGTTAACACTTGGTATAATCCAGCGCTGGAAGCCGACGCTGCGCAGGTTTTGCTGGACCAGGGCGCTGATATCATTACTCAGCACACAAACAGCCCAGCACCTTGCCAGCGAGCAGAGGAGGCAGGGGTTTATTGCTTTGGGCAGGACGCAGACATGTCTCAATTCGCTGAACAGGCACACCTAACTGGCATCGTGAACAATTGGGGTCCGTACTACATACGTCGAGTCCAGGATGTAATGGATGGTTCTTGGGAAACCGGTCACACATGGGATGGCATTAGTGATGGATTGGTCATGATGGCACCTTACAATAAATCCCTGCCAGACGGTGTCAAAACGGTCGCGACTGGGATCGAACAAGCCTTGAAAGACGGAACTTTGAATCCGTTTTCCGGCCCCATCGTTGACGCAAATGGCGATACCGTTATCGGACAAGGAGATGCGCTGACTGACAAGCAGGTTCACGAAATGAACTGGTTTGTGCGGGGTGTAGAAGGCGAACTGCCCTCTTGAGGAACCTATTGTTCCTTCATCTTGATGGGAATGTGTTGTTGATCGCTTCTTGGGGTTCATCCCAACTGTCGAATTGGCAATAGCACTTTCAATAATCTACGCAGCTGCAATGGCGGTTTGGCCACCAGAGAAAGGACATGGCGACCTGAAGGCTTTTGCCATCACGCCCGGCATTGGGTTGCTGCACGGGTTTGGGTTCTCCTTCATGTTGCACCAAATTCTACGAGTTGATGCACCAAACGTTTGGCACAGCTTGTTGGCTTTCAATGTTGGAGTAGAGGCTGGACAAGTCATGATCGTTCTATTGGTCTGGCCCTTGGTGTTGTTGTTGCGCAAACAACCAGGTCGTATCTGGGTCAACTCTCGCGCTGTCGTTGCGGCGTGCGCAAGTCTGGTCGCATTGGTTTGGGTAGTGGAACGGGCAGAGTTCTTTCTCTGATCCTTGCGTTTGTTCACTTGAAATACGTTAGTCGCTGGTCGTCTGATACGCGACTTTTGCCGACGCACGGCAAATTTTTGCGTATCGCTTAATCTGCAAGGTTTTTTTGCGAATGTCCGGTTCGGGCTGAGGCTGTGTGAAAACTCCGGCCGTCCGGCGCTAGGGTCAGGACTCATAGCCAGTAAATGACGATAGCGGCGAGCGCGATTGCTGAGAGGAAGACCTTCGGACAGCGGTCGTATCGTGTTGCGATCCGCCGCCAGTCTTTCAGCCTGCCGAACATGATCTCGATCCGATTACGTCGTTTGTATCGGCGCTTGTCGTATTTGACTGTTTTCTTGCGTTGCTTTCGTCCTGGGATGCATGGGCGTATCCCCTTGTCTTTCAACGCTTCTCTGAACCAATCGGCGTCATAGCCGCGGTCGCCGAGCAGCCAATCGACCTCCGGTATGCTGCTCAGCAGGGCCCGCGCGCCGATGTAATCGCTGACCTGCCCAGCAGTGACAAACAGGTTCAGTGGTCGCCCCTGGCTGTCGCAAATCGCGTGGAGTTTGGTATTCATCCCGCCTTTGGTCCGACCGATCAGGCGTCCACGCCCCCTTTTTTAACGCCCATGCTGGTCGCTGTGCGGTGGGCCTTCAGATAGGTGGCGTCGATCATGACAGTCTTTTCTTCGCCGTGATCGGCGGCCAGACCGACCATCATCTGCGCGAAGATGCCCCGATCGCTCCACCGCTTCCAACGATTGTAGAGCGTCTTGTGCGGCACATAGGTTGCCGGGGCGTCGCGCCACCTTAACCCATTGCGGTTTATGAAGATAATCCCGCTCAATACACGTCGATCATCGACGCGAGGCTTGCCATGGGACTTCGGAAAGTAAGGCTCAAGACGCGCCATCTGCGCATCCGTCAGCCAGAAAAGATCAGACATATTCACCGCTCGTTTTTCAGCCGTGAATCACGCATCAAAACGAAAATCAATGGGTCCTGACCCTAGGGGAGCAATGAACCGTTGCTCCGACGTATGATCCCTTGTTCATCTAATACCACCAATACCATCAGCAGTTTAGCTCGAATATGATACACAAACTCCGTGAGTAAATTCACTTCTCAATGGGGTACGACGTCAATTTGTCTACATGTCCGCGATTAATGAATCGTTGTTTAAAGTAACACTACGTGTGAAACGCTGCTCAGCGTCGTAACTCGTTCTCATTTCTATTTTTCAAAATAATTGTTGGTCGCCCGCTATTTGAATATGCACCTTGGGTCAGTTTTGTTGTGCAGATTGCGCCTTGCCCGGTTCGATTGGAAATCCGAAATGCACTTTCGACCTTCCTCTGTGTTTCCACCCGAAGAATTGTCTTCTTATCCAGTTTTACTCGAGTTGATCCTCAAAGCGGAACCCTTCTTCTCCGCTATCAAGCCGATGAGTGTAAACCGCTGGCGGCAGTTCGATACCAATGCTGGGAAAGCTGACGCGGTAGGCCAAGAGGCCAAACAGGCGAACCTGAAACCGTGCGCCTCCATAGTTCCCTTCAAAGGCAATCCCATGAAAAGCGTCTGGTTTGTCGGCCCACAGGTATTTCACTATCTCTTCCGCCAATTCCTCATCTTGATCCAGTAGGACCGTACGAGGCGGATCGAAGGCTTGGTCATAGATCTTGCCGCCTATGAGAAGTGCTGCAAATTCATAGGCTGTCTTCAAAGGAACGAGCGGGCTTATTGGGGGCTCGGAATATGTTGGGCTCGAGGGATGATCTTGCCATTTCCTGACACGCAAGCCTTCCTCCAATTCTGTATCCTGCCCAGCCGGAGCATCTCTCCAGCGCAATATCGCCTATTCAACTTCCGATGCCGTGCCACCTCCTTTTCCGATGCGTGACTTGATCTGAGTTAGCGTGTCTTCTTCCGGCACCACAATAGAGCCGTCCTCCAAGCAAAACACACCTGTCTTGCCATCTTTTCGCACTTTCGACGTCGAAGACAGATCGCCAAATTGACCTTGGTACTCAGCGCCGCGCTCGAGTTGTTCCTTCAACTGGGTGAGGTCTGGCCCTAGCCCCGATGCCGCTTTGCGAAGTTCTGGTGTGAGGCGAGCCGCAGCTTCGAATGTGGAGCCAAATTGACTGTTGCACTCGCGGCAAAGGAAGCGGGAGGTGAGGATACCTCCGAGGCTATCTGGTATTATATGATCAAGGCTCAGTTCCTCTAAACCAAGGCAGGCGATACACCTTGGATGCTCCCACTCAATTCTCAATTTTCGTTCCTCGATGTTGATTATGCTCTGGCCCAGATACCTGAGTGAAGGCAACAAGGACAAGGCGGACGACAACGACGAAGAGGATGAGTGAAGCATCGGCCGAACCTTCTTAGCTCAGTCGGAGCGCTTCATTTGAGGGTGGACAAGAGGCTGCTATTAACAGCACAGTTTTAACTGAAGTTCTTAAACGGGCTGAATTGGAAAAGTAATATAAAACAAATAGATATATCCATTCATTCTATATGCATACTACTTTGAGTCGAATTGTTTGTAGTGACGCAATTGATGCCTTTCGTTTTTGGTAGAATGCAACAGTAAGCAAATTCTAAGCAGGGGCGACTTAGAGGGGTAGATGCAACGCTTGCAACACCTTCATCAGAAGAACCGCCTCTAACATGGGACCGGAATTCCGCGACATCATCTTCTTCTTGCAACAGCTTCGCCCGTTGGACGAATGTTGATTTCAAGGTATAACAACTATCGTTAGGATGCGCTGCTATATCGATGAGTGAATTTGAAACCCTGAAATCCGAATTGCGTGCCTGCACTCTTTGTAGAGATTTGCCGCTTGGACCCAATCCGTTGTTTCAGCTGAGTGAACAGGCAAGAATCCTGATTGTTGGACAGGCGCCCGGCCGTATTACGCACAACAAGGGGCGTCCTTTCGATGATCCTTCAGGTGATCGGCTACGCACCTGGTTAGCAATCGACAAGGACACGTTTTATTCGGATCCAAAGGTAGGCATTTTCCCAATGGGTTTGTGTTTCCCCGGGGGAGGGGCTGGCGGTGACAAGCCGCCACGTCAAATTTGCGCGACAACTTGGCGTGCTCCGGTATTACGGGCTCTACAGGACGTACGGCTCACTTTGATTTTGGGCGCGTATGCGATTGCGTGGCATGCACCATCGCTTAGAGGGATGTCCGTTGCAGACGCGGTAAGGCACTCAAGTGAGTGCGACGACGGAGGTTTTATCCTCCCGCATCCAAGTCCGCGAAACAACCGTTGGCTAAAACAAAATCCTTGGTTTGAGGCAACCGTCGTGCCACGCATACAGCGCAGTGTTCATTCTCTACTGAACAGCTAGGTTGACCAAATGGTCAACTCCTACGGATTGGCGTGACCGAGAGGGACTCGGCGTGGTGTGGTCGTGCGCCTTCGGTTTTGACCTTGCCCCACCCGCCCTGGCGCAATACGGCTTGGCTCAGGAAAAACCCCTGGTTTGAGGCTGATTTGCTGCCGGCTCTGTCGCAGCAGTTGTGGGATGTGAGACATGACTGATCAAACGGCGCTGGATGCCGCCCATGCGGCGATGGAGCGGGACGGAGCGGACGATGGCGCGCGGCTGCGGTTCTTTGAGCGACTGGCGGATAGCGAGCTGTTTTTGCTGCTGACGCAGGAAGCGCAGGGTGAAGAGATTTCGCCCGAGTTGTTTGACGTGGCCGATGGCCGCTTTGTCTTGGTATTTGATCGAGAGGATCGGCTGGCCCGGTTCGCAGGTCGACCCGCGCCTTATGCCGCGCTGTCTGGCCGGGTACTGGTGGGGATGCTGGCGGGGCAGGGGATCGGGCTTGGCCTAAATCTGGATGTGGCCCCCTCGGCCCAGCTGATACCGTCCGAGGCAGTGGACTGGTTGCTGGATACATTGGGTCAGGTACCCGATCAGGTCGAGGGCCACATCGCCGAACTGCACGCGCCTGCGGGTCTGCCGGATCGTCTGCTGAACGCGCTTGACGCCAAGCTGGCCACTGCCGGTGGTCTGGCTCAGGCGGCCTATCTGGTTGGTGTGACCTATCAGGGCGGCGGGCGCGGTCACCTTCTGGCGTTCGTGGAAGCCTATGAAGGTGCGCGCGATGCGCTGGCCAAGGCGACCTCAGAGGCGCTGACCTTTTCAGGCATCGAAGCCGGAGCTATGGATGTGGGTTTCTTTGCCTCAACCGATCCCGTTGCGGCAAAGCTGGCCCGTCACGGGTTGCGCTTTGACCTGCCTCAGCCGGAGCCGTCAGCACCACCACCTGCGGCGCCGGGCATGGACCCGGAAAAGCCGCCAGTGTTGAAATAAGAGATACGCTGGCACTGCAGGCGCGACCGGTCAGGGCCGCGCCAAGAGGCAGATCACTCTGCCGCTGGTTCCAGCTTGTCCTGGGTGCGATGCTCGAAATCGCTCGCGTCATGGCGCTCGTGCAACTGCGTATGCGGCTCACCAAATGCCCGGTTGACCATCCGTCCGCGGCTGACCGCAGGACGGGCGTCGATCTTCTTGGCCCAACGCAGCACGTTTTCATAGCTGGCAACATCCAGGAATTCCGCTGCATCATAGAGCCGCCCGAGCACCAACTGCCCATACCAGGGCCAGATCGCCATGTCGGCGATGGTATAGTTATCGCCCGCAATATAGTCCTTGTCAGTCAACTCGCGTTCCAACACATCGAGCTGACGCTTGGCCTCCATCGCGAAGCGGTTGATCGGGTATTCCCATTTCTCGGGCGCATAGGCATAGAAGTGGCCAAAGCCGCCACCCAGATACGGCGCACTGCCCATTTGCCAGAACACCCAGTTCATTACCTCGGTCCGCGCCGGACCATCTTTTGGCAGGAATTTCCCGAATTTCTCGGCCAGGTGAAACAGGATCGAGGCGCTTTCGAACACCCGCAGTTCGTCATCGCCTGAGCGATCCAGAAGGGCGGGAATCTTCGAGTTCGGATTGACCCCGACAAAGCCGCTGGAGAACTGGTCGCCCTCGCCGATATCGATCAGCCAGGCGTTATATTCGGCACCGGAATGACCCAGCGCCAGCAACTCCTCCAGCATGATCGTGACCTTCACGCCATTTGGCGTCGCCAACGAATAAAGCTGCATCGGGTGATCGCCGGTTGGCAGGTCTTTATCATGGGTCGCACCGGCGATAGGCCGGTTGATGCTGGCAAAGCGTCCGCCGCTTTCGGCGTCCCAAGTCCAGGTCTTCGGAGGGGTATAGGTCGATTGATCGGTCATCAGCAGGTCATCCGTTTCTTGCAGGGCATTAACGGCCCGAGACCCGCAGCTAATACCGCGGTGGCCAAAGTCCAACCCCGGCTGTCGCATAACCCGACATATTGAAACATTTCGGTAGGCGGCGCTCACGAATTCTCGTGCCATGTCACAGCGCCGCGAGCGGGGCTTCGCAAGGGCCGCAAAGCCCCTATTGTCAGTGTCACGCCGGTGATGCACCGGCACCTGATTGCGACATAACCCCTCAGAGGACCCGCCTTATGAAACGTTTTGCCTTTGCCCTTGCGACCGCCGCCGCCACCGCCTTGGCCTTTCCCGCTTTTGCCGGACCGCAATTCATCGACGACACAGGCTTTGCCGTGTCAGGCTACGATGTTGTGGCCTATCGCGACCTGCCGCAGGTAAAGGTCGGTGAGGCGCAGCCCGAAGGCATCAAGGGCAACACAGCTTTCACCTCTGAATATAACGGCGCGACATTCGCCTTTGCCAATGCGGAAAACCGCGACAAGTTCCAGGCCAATCCCGCCTTTTATGCACCGCAATATGACGGGCATTGTGCCTATGGCGTCTCGCGCGGCGGCAAGGTGCCTGGCAACCCGAACCTGTGGCGGATCGTCGATGACAAGCTCTTTCTGAATATCACGCCGAACGTAGTGATGTTCTGGGAAGAGGACATTCCCGGCAATATTGATCTGGCGCAAAACAACTGGCCCGGCATTGAAGCAGACACCGCATCAACCAACCCGATCCCAAACTTCGAGTCAGCTGCTCCGGTCAAATAGCAGACCTGTCGTTTCCCAAGCTACCTCGCAAGCGCTCGGTTCCGGACCGGGCGTTTTTTTGTTGTTTGGCAACACTGCTTACACATGGTAGCAGGTCTCGATTATGCGTTTGCGATAAAAGTGTAGTCTGCGCGGAGTAGTATGCAGGTTTTACCGTTTGGCTATCAACACCGAGTAACATTGTCTTCCAGCAGCACTCCAATGGGGGGCGGACATGAAGAAGCTAACCATTTACGAACTGGATGCTGACCCGCTCAGCAACACCGATGTAACGGTGCTGAACGCGTTTCAGGTCGATATTATCGATACGGATGACTTTCTTGAAAATCCCGACGCAGACGGCAACCCGCAGTTGGCTGTAGGTGGCATCCCCGGCTTCATCGGAGATTCAACGTCGTTCCAGGTTTTTGAAACCTATAGTGGGGATGTTGCCGGGAATCCCGTCACTTTCACGTTGTTGCAATGGCAAGGCACACAATACATGATCTTGACCGCGGGGTCGGTGGACGTTGGCGAGACGATCGAAAATACCAACAACAACATCGTACCGGCGGGCCCCTCCGAATATGATACGCTGCCGGATTTCGTGTGTTTCGTCGTAGGCTCGCTGATCCTGACCCCGGACGGAGAGCGCCGGATCGAGACGCTGAAACCCGGCGATGCGGTCATCACCGCCAACGGTTCCGCCAAGCAGATTCGCTGGATAGGCAGGCGGAGGCTGACCGCTACGGAGTTGCGGCGCAATCCGCATCTAAGACCAGTGCGAATCAAGGCGGGTGCTTTCGGACCGGGGCGCCCGGCGCGTGACCTCAAGGTGTCGCCGCAGCACCGCCTGCTGGTCACCGCCGCCGAGTTGGAAATCTGTTTCGGAGCGCCCGTTATGCTGGCCCCCGCCATGGCATTGGTCGACGGGGTGCAGATCTGCCAGGACACTGCCGAGGTCGGGGTGGAATATGTTCATATCCTCTTCGATCAGCACGAATTGGTGCAAGCTGAAGGGATCTGGTCGGAATCGCTCTATCCCGGGGACTGCACAATCGACGCCATGCCGGAGCAGTCTCTGCGAGAGCTTGATGCGCTTTTTCCCGATCTAAGGGCGACGGCCGGATCGGTGGTCTTTCCGGTTCTGAAACCGTTCGAGGCCAATATCTTCAAGACCAAATTGCGTGTGTGCGAGCCTCGGGTTCGCTGAAGCGCGGCACCAAGCCCCTCGAAACGCAAACAGCCCACGCAGGGTCGGGCGCGGGCTGTCGGGCATTTTTTTCGTGATGGTGCCTCAGCGGCGGCGGTCGCGGCGAGCGCTCATCGGTTGAAAGGCCACGCCCACATGCGCCTCGCAGTAGGGTTTACCTTGCTGAACGGGCAGGCCGCAGAACCAGAAATCCTCGGTGGCGGGGTCACCCACGGGCCATTTGCAGGTGCGCTCGGTCAGTTCCATCAGGCTGATCTTCTTGGCCTTTTTCTCGATCTCGTTGACCTTGGCGAGCGCCTCGGGGCTGATTTCATTGGCCGAAGGCTGCGGCGGCAGCGGCTGGCCAGCCGGAATGATCTGCTTGCGTGGCGGCAGCGGTTTGATCTCGGCGGCGGCAGCCGGTTCGGGGATCGGGCGCGCCGGTTCGGTCTTGGGTGCCGGTTTCGGCTTTGCCTCGGCCTTTGGCGCGGGCTTTTCCTTTGGCTCGGTCTTGGCGGGGGAAGCCCCGCCGGTGCGGTTCGACAGGCCCAGACGATGCACCTTGCCGATCACAGCATTGCGCGTGACACCGCCCAGTTCCTTGGCGATCTGACTGGCCGACTGGCCCTCGCCCCACATTTTCTTGAGCAGTTCCACACGCTCGTCTGTCCAGGACATGGCTTGCCTTTCAAAGCGGGAAAGCGGCCCCTGACGGCGCCGCCTTCGAAATATTACCTGACGCCCTATTCTAATCACTGCCGCCTGAGTTACAAGGCAGATCGGCATCAGATTCGGAGCCAGACCATGCACGACCCTTCAGCATTGGGCCAACGCCGCTTCGGGCGGGTGAACTGGCTGGGCCTCTATACCTTGGCGCAGCGCGAGACCATTCGCTTCCTGTCGGTCTGGACGCAGACCATTCTTGCGCCTCTCGTGACGGCGGGCTTGTTCATGCTGATCTTCTCGATCGCCATCGGGCCGGGGCGGCCCGATGTGATGGGTGTGCCGTTCCTGACCTTTCTGGCGCCGGGAATTCTGACAATGACGGTTATCCAGAACGCTTTTGCCAACACCTCGTCCTCGGTGATGATTTCCAAGGTGCAGGGCAATATCGTCGATACGCTGATGCCGCCCCTGTCGGCGACCGAGATCTTGCTGGGCTATCTGGCGGGTGGTATGGCGCGCGGCGTTCTGGTGGCGCTTGCCATCGCGAGCGGCATGGCGCTGGTGCTGGGTGTGGTCCCGCATCATCCGCTGCTGGTGCTGGTTTTTATCGCGCTGGGGTCGGTGTTTATGGGCGCGCTGGGGCTGGTTGCGGCGATCTTTGCCACCAAGTTCGACCAGATGGCGGCGATCACCAATTTCATTGTCACGCCCTTGGCGTTTTTGTCGGGCACCTTCTATTCGGTCCAAGCCCTGCCGCCGGTACTGAACGTGATCACTCATATCAATCCGGTCTTCTATCTGATTGATGGCGTGCGGTTCAGCGTGATCGGGGTTTCAGACAGCTCACCGGTGCTGGGCCTTGCGATCTGTCTGCTGGTAACATTGGCGGTCTGCGCGATGGTCTGGCGGATGTTGAATAGCGGCTATCGCCTTAAGGCATGAGGCGAGTCAGGCCCGTGCCAGCCGCGCCTCGCGCAGGGCCAGCAACAGCGCACCGGCGACAATGATCGCCGCGCCGGTCAGGCTGACCGCATCCGGGATCACACCGAACACCGCAAAGTCGATCAGGGCGACAAAAACCAGCGTGGCATAGCTGAACGGTGCCACGAAAGACGCATCCGCTCGCGCCATTCCGTTCACAAAGCAGAACTGCGCACAGGCCATCAGCCCACCCAGGCTGGCAAGGGCTGCCCATTGCGCCCCGTTTGGTGCCTCCCACACCGGCAGCACCGCGACCGTGGCGATGGTCAACCCGATGCTGTTGTTGATCAGCAGCACCTGAATCGGCCGTTCGCGCCCCGAAAGCGCCTTTATGAAGATCAGTTCGAACCCAATCACCATCGCTGCCGCAAGCGCCAGCAGCGCTGCGGGCTGGAAACTGGCAGGCGTTGGGCGCAGCAGCACCAGCGCGCCCAATAATGCAATGCAGGCCGCCAACCAGCGAACCGGTCCGACCCGCTCGCCCAATAGCGGAATGGCCAGCATCATTCCAAAGACCGGGTTCAGGAATGAGATTGCGGTGGCGTCGGTTACCGGAATATAGGCCACAGCCGCAAAGATCAGCGTGATGCCGATCCAGCCACAACTTGTCCGGCCCAGATGCAGCCGCCAATGCACCCGGCTCAAGCGGGGCCGTGTTGCCAGCACCACGCTGGCGATCAGCAGGAACGCAAACAGAAACCGCCCGTGGCTGACCTGCATCGGATGCAGCGCCGTGCCAAGCGCTTCCGTGCCAAGCGCCTTGGCCAGCAGGGTCGTGCCCGCCAGAAAGACCGAAGCGGCAACGATCAGCAGGGCCGCAAGGGCTGGGTTCTGGCGGGTGGCACGGGTCATGCGCAAGCGGTGAGGCAAGCCACGCCCTGACGCAAGTGGAAAGTGGCCTCAGGATTCCGTCGGAGGTGTGGCCAACACCTGCTGCGCACGGCGAAGGCTGTCCAGAAACCGCTCGGACCGCTTTATGCGGTAGGTGATCTCGTCGATCCGGGCCTGCAGAAACGCCTCGCCATCGAAATCGTCGCTGTCTGCGGCCTCAAGCTGCGACAGGAACAGGATCACGTCCGCAATACTCATGCCAGCAGCCTGCGCGTCCGCGATCTGTTCAAGCTGGATCAGCGTGTCCTTGGGGTAGTCACGATAGTTGTTTGTAGCCGCCGCGCCGGGGCGTGAGTGGATCAGCCCCTGTTTCTCATAAAAGCGCAGCGTGTCCCGGCTTAGCCCGCTCCGCTTTGACAGTTCACCGATCCGCATGGCAAAACCATTGACTCCACTCCATGGTTTTGATCCTATGAAAGATGCCTGCTGCAAGCAAGCCAGGATGAGGAACGTCATGTCGGACCGATGCCAAAGCTGTGGAATGCCGCTGTCGAAAGACCCCGAAAGTGGGGGCAGCGAGGCGGATGGTAGCCGCAGCGCCACCTATTGCTCGATTTGTTACACCAATGGGGCGTTCCGCCACCCGGATGCCACGCTGACCGAGTTTCAGGCCCATTGTGTCGACGCACTGGCCGCCAAGGGCATGCCACGTATTCTGGCCTGGGCCTTTACCCGCGGCATGGGCAAGCTGGGTCGCTGGCGCGAGGCCTGACGCGGTCTTCACTCGCGATAAGGGGTTTCCAAACCGGAAATCCTTGGGTATGCACTGCCACCATGTTCAAACGCACCTATATTCGCCTGCAGCGACGCCGACGCCTGATCGCGTGATCCGGCCCGTTTGAACCTGCGCCCAGTTTGGCGCACCCTCTCACCAAATCAGTTGACGAACCCGGCCCCGGTGTATCACTCATGTGTTTCACGCGCTTGGGCCCACCCCAGATGAAAAGGATGATCCGATGATCCCGTCCGTTCTGCCGACCTATAACCGTGCCCCGCTTGAGTTTGTGAAGGGCGAAGGCGCCTGGCTGACCGAGGCGGATGGCCGACGTTTCCTAGATTTGGGAGCCGGGATCGCGGTGAACGCATTGGGCCACGCCCATCCGGCGCTGGTCATGGCGCTGACCGGGCAGGCGCAGAACCTGTGGCATGTTTCGAACCTCTACCAGATCCCGCAACAGCAGGCGCTGGCCGACAAACTGGTGGACAACACCTTCGCCGATACGGTCTTTTTCACCAATTCCGGCACCGAGGCCTGCGAATTGGCGGTCAAGATGGCGCGCAAGCATTTTCACGACAAGGACCAGCCTGAAAAGGTCGAGATCATCACCTTCGACGGCTCGTTCCATGGCCGTTCCTCGGCGGGAATCGCAGCGGCTGGCTCGGAAAAGATGACCAAGGGGTTCGGCCCCCTGCTGCCGGGCTTTGTGCTTCTGACTTTCGGAGATCTGGATGGCGTCACCAACGCCATCACCGACAAGACCGCAGCGATACTGATCGAGCCGGTACAGGGCGAGGGCGGCATTCGCCCGGTTCCTGACGCCGAGATGAAGGCCCTGCGCAGGATTTGTGACGAAAATGAGCTGTTGCTGATCCTGGATGAGGTGCAATGCGGCGTGGGCCGGACCGGCAAGCTCTTTGCCCATGAATGGGCGGGCATCACGCCGGACATCATGATGGTGGCTAAGGGTATTGGGGGCGGCTTCCCGCTGGGTGCGGTGCTGGCCACCGAAGAGGCTGCGTCGGGCATGACCGCGGGCACCCATGGCTCGACCTATGGTGGCAACCCGCTGGGCTGCGCGGTGGGCTGCGCGGTGATTGACCATGTCGCCGACACCGAATTCCTTGCCGAAGTAAATCGCAAGGCGGGTCTGTTGCGCCAGAAGCTCGAAGGGTTGGCCGCCGAACATCCCGAGGTCTTTGACCAGGTGCGTGGCACTGGCCTGATGCTGGGCATCAAATGCAAGGCCACCAATATCGACGTGGTGAATGCGGGCTATGACAATCAGGTCATCACCGTCCCAGCGGCCGACAACGTGATTCGGCTGTTGCCACCACTAACCCTGACCGAGGACGACATCGCCGAGGCGCTCACCCGCCTCGACAAGGTTGCCGTGCAGGTCGAAGCCAGCCTCGCATCCGCCTGACCCTCTTCTGTATTCAAAAATCTCAGAGGTGTGGGGGTTGGCCCCCACCTCCGCCATCAGTCAGAAACGAAACGCTATGAACCATTTTCTCGACATCCACAAAACCGAAGCGACTGATCTGCGGGCCATGATCGATCAGGCTGGGGCGATGAAAACGGCCCGCCTGGGTCAACCCAAAGCCGCGCTTGATGCAGACCAGCCGCTCAAGGACCGGATGGTGGCGCTGATCTTCGAAAAGCCCTCGACCCGGACGCGGGTGTCCTTTGATGTGGGCGTACGCCAGATGGGCGGGCAGACCATGGTGCTGTCGGGCAAGGACATGCAGTTGGGACATGGCGAGACCATCGCTGACACCGCCCGAGTGCTCAGCCGTTATGTGGACATGATCATGATCCGCACCTTTGACGAGACCATCCTGACCGAGATGGCCGAATATGCCGACGTGCCGGTGATCAACGGGTTGACCGACCGCACCCACCCTTGCCAGATCATGGCCGACGTTCTGACATTCGAGGAACATCGCGGGCCGATTGCGGGCAAGAAGGTGGTCTGGACCGGCGACGGCAACAATGTCTGCGCCTCGTTCCTGCACGCGGCCGGGCAGTTCGGCTTTGACTTCACCTTCACTGGCCCGGCCCAGTTCGACCCGGAGGAGGAATTCATCGGTTTCGCCCGTCAGAAAGGCTCGACCGTGGTGACCGAGCGCGATGCGTTCAAGGCGGTCGAGGGAGCTGATCTGGTGGTTGCAGACACCTGGGTGTCGATGCATGACGCGCAATCGGCCAAGGAACGCCGCCACAACATGCTGCGGCCCTATCAGGTCAATGCCGAGTTGATGGCCCACGCCAAGCCCGACGCGCTGTTCATGCATTGCCTGCCCGCGCATCGCGAGGAGGAAGCGACGTCCGAGGTGATGGATGGCCCGCATTCGGTGATCTTCGATGAGGCAGAAAACCGGCTGCACGCGCAAAAGGCCATCATGCGTTGGTGCCTCGGCCTGTGATCTGGCGGCCCGGCTGACTTTTCTTGTGGGCCAGGCAGTTGCGTCTGATTGTTGCACAGGCCGGATTAGGCTTGCGCAAGGAAGGCGGCTCTTTCATATGGAGGCCGATGAGAAACCGGATGCGCATCTCCCTTGCTCTGGCGGTCTCGGCGCTCCTGGCGCTGACCGGGCAGGGGCTTGCCATGTCGCGCGGTGTTTCAGCCTCGGTCGGGCAGATGGTGATTTGCACCGGAACCGGGCCAGTCGTGGTCTATGTCGATGCCGAAGGTCAGCCCACCCGGCCGCCGCATTACTGCCCCGACAAAGCGATGTCTCTGCTCGGGGCACTGGAACTGGTCGAGGTGGAACCCAGTGTCGCTCCACCCCCGGTATCCGCGCCGCCGGTCTCCCTGGAACTTGTCCTTGTGCGCGTTCAACCCGGCCATGCCCTGGCGCGCGCACCCCCGTTTGTGGCCTGACTTCGGACTTCCAAGATTTCAGATCTCAGACCAAGGAGAGACCACATGTCTTTCAAATCCCTGCTCCTGTCCGTCCCCACCTTTGTCGCCATGGCAGGCACTGCCTTTGCTGGCGGTATCAGCGTCGAAGATGCCTATGCCCGCGCATCGGGTAAAAATGCCAAGGCCGGTGCGGCCTTCATGGTGATCGTGAACGACACCGATCAGGATGATCGCCTGATCGGGGTTGCCGCCGAGATCTCGTCACGGGTGGAACTGCACACTCATCGCGAAAGCGGCGATGGGGTGATGCAGATGATCCATGTGGAAGAGGGCTTTGAGATCCCGGCGGGTGAAAGTCACGCGCTGGCGCGCGGCGGTGATCACGTGATGTTCATGGGGCTGAACCGATCGCTGGAGCATGGCGATACGGTTCCCGTGACGCTGATTTTCGAGCAGGCCGGTGAGGTGCAGATCGACATCCTTGTCGATCTGGAGCGCAAGCCCGATCATGGTGTTATGAAACACAAGACCCACAGCGATGGTTGAACCGGGGACGCCCGGTCTCGGGCCGCGCTGCGGCCGTCGCCCGCGCGTCGGTCCGGGGCGGTGCCCGGACCGGTCAGCGCGCTTTGGCCAGCAGGTTCTCGACCCAAGAGGGAACCGTGCTGGTGGCAGGGCCGGTCACAACTTGATCAAAGGCGGAGGCTCCGTCGGAGGGGTCCAGGTTGATCTCTACCGTTGCAGCGCCCGCACGCCGTGCTCCCTGTACAAAGCCCGCCGCCGGATAGACCTGGCCCGAGGTGCCGATCGCAGCAAAGATGTCGGTGCTGTCCAGGTGATCGAATATCTCATCCATGAAGTACGGCATTTCGCCAAACCAGACCACATCGGGCCGCCCGGCAGCGACTTGGCAGACGGGGCAGGGCTGCCCGCTTTGCATCTCGGTCGGGGCTTGCCAGCGATGGTCACACACCGCGCAGAGCGCGCCGGCCAGCGAGCCGTGCATGTGGATCACGCGCTCTGCTCCGGCGGCTTCGTGCAGGCTGTCCACGTTCTGCGTGACGATAACGACCTCGCTCGGCCAGTGCCGTTGTAGCCGTGCCAGCGCCGTGTGCGCGGGGTTTGGTTTGGCCGCTGCCGCCTGAACGCGGCGGGCATTGTAGAAGGCATGCACAAGTTCGGGATTTCGGGCGAAGCCCTCGGGAGTGGCCACATCCTCGATCCGGTGCTGCGCCCAGAGTCCATCTTCGTCGCGAAACGTGCCCAGCCCGCTTTCTGCGGAAATTCCTGCCCCGGTGAGGATCACGATCTTTTCCATGTCAGTCTTTCTGGTCTATTCCTGTCCGGCAAAGGAGCCGTACCCATGACCCATCGTATCCTGTTTGTCTGTCTTGGAAACATTTGCCGTTCGCCCGCCGCCGAAGCCGTGTTTCGAGCGTTGATGCCCGAAGCCCACACCGATAGCGCGGGAACATCGGATTGGCATGTGGGTAGGCCGCCCTATGCGCCGATGCAGGAGGCGGCCGGCGCGCGCGGTATCGACATGTCGGACTTGCGAGGGCGTCAGTTCTCGCGTGCCGATTTCGATCTGTTCGACCTGATCATTGCCATGGACGCAAGCAATATGGCCGATATCGAGGCCCAGCGCCCGGCGGGGCACGCGACGTCCGTACGCCTGTTAACCGATTTTGCCTCTGAAAGCGGCATGGATCACGTGCCCGATCCCTACTACACGCGCGATTTCGATCAGGCGCTTGATCTGATCGAGCAGGGCGCGCGAGGCCTGCAAAACTCCTTGCGGGGCAAGTAATCAACCGCTCTTTTGCGCCAGCAGTAAGGTCATCCCGTAACACTCTGGGTCCTGCGGGGTGAAGGCCACGACCTGCAAGCCGTGCTCTGCAAGGATGTCGGTATATTCCTGTGGCGACAGGCTTGCGTGATACACCGAGTCATCTCCGACTTTACCGGCGACCTCGCCTGCTTCGGGCCCCACGGTCAGCAACATCGCGCCGTCTGTACGCAGGTGCCGGGCCAAGCCCGGAAGCACGTCCCGCTGTTCGGCCTGCGTCAGGTGGAAGAAGCTGGTCCAGCCGATAATTCCGTCGAACCGCTCGGCTAGATTCAGCCCCCGCATGTCGCCAAGCCGCCAGTCGCCTTCAGGGTGTCGTTGCCGGGCGATGCGGATCATGGCATTTGAAGCATCCATCCCGACGACACGGTGCCCCAGCCGCAAGAAATAGGTCGCGATGGGCTCGCCGGACCCGCAGCCAAGGTCCAGGATGCTGGCCCGATCCGGCAGCAGCGCACCGAACCGGTCGAGCCAGGGTTTTTCCACCAACGCCCGGGGCCGAGTGTGTGCAAACCAGTCGGCATTGCGCTCATAGACCTGCTGTGTCCGGCGCGCGAGGTCCGAGGGCGTCTTGCCAGTCAACCCGCGATGACCTTGAACTGATCGCCTAGCCAGGGCATCTGCGTCACTGCCGGGTCGATCATCTGACTTTGCACCAGCCGGCGCATCATCTGCGCCACATCGCGTGGCACCGTGTCGGCCCAATCGGCCCCGGCAAAAAGCGAGATAGTTCGGGCAAAGGGCGCGGTGGGCAGGGGGAAGGCTTCGATCTGACCGTGGAACCGGCCCGCCCGCATGAAGCCCAGCGGCGTGGTCACCGCCCAGCCCAGACGCCGCCCGGCCATGGCCATCAGGGCCAGATGCGAGCCGATCTCGAAACGATGCTCGAAATGCAGGTTCTGCCGGGTCAGATAACCCTCGATCTGGTGGCAGATCAGCTGCTCGTCAGTATAGCGCAGCAAGGCCAGGTCGCGCAGCTGATCGAAGACGGCCATATCGCCCGAGACCATTCCCCTGGGTGCCACCACCATGAACGGATCGCTGACCAGGGGATATTCTGTGACTCCCTCAAGCGGCTCACCGGGGCTGGCGGCCACCGCGATATGCAGGTCTTGCGCGCGCATCGCCGCGCTGATCTCGCGGCTGGGCGCGGTGATCAGCTTGAACCGGCATTGCGTCAGGCTGTTGGCCAGCATAGTGGCCAGGCGCGGGGTCAGATCGTTGTCGAAATCGTCGATCAATCCGATCGAGAGTGTGGTCAGATGGCTCAGGTCCATCACTGTCAATTCGCTCTGCGCCAGCCGCAGTTCACCCAGCGCCGACTCGGTGCGGGACAGAAAGGATCGCCCTGCCGGGGTCAGCCGCATGGGGCGTTTGCCGTGATCGACCAGATCGATGCCCAGCGCCGTTTCGAGATTGCGCAGCTGCTGGCTGACGGCAGGCTGGCTCAGCCCCGTGGTTTCAGCGGCCTGCGCCACCGATCCGGTCCGCGCGAGCGCCTCGAACACTTCGAGACCGCGCAATGTCACGCCTTTGGTCAGCATGTCATCTCCGCCCGTAGTTTCCGGTTTTCTTAACCCCTGCAGCGAGGGCGTCAAGAAAATCGTCGAAATCCCGGCGGGAGGGCGCCGAGTGTATAAGTTTTAAGAAATCAGAGCGGCAATCAGGGACAAGACATTGCCCCGTCCATCTATAGAACCGATCAGCGGCAGGAATTCTGTGCCCGCGCGCCAAAGGCCTTGTAGCGCCGCCAGAGTCGTTCATCGCTGCTCCGGTCGGACATGCGGATTTCCTGCGCCTCATGCGGGTCCGAGAACCAATGGGCCACCTTGCGCCGCTCCGCCGCGCTGAGCGATTGGTTTGCCACCCGCTGGATGCAATTGCACAACCGCGTATTGGCCGCAGGCCGGTCAGAGGCACGGCATGCCTTGCTGATCGCACCTGCATCCACAGGCAATGGCGCCATCGCGGCCAGACTGCCCGCGCATAGAACGACTGTCAGAATCTTCTTCATCTCGCACCTCAAACTTCACGACGGAGTTTGCCCCCATTCGAATTAACAAAGAGTATGTCGCAAAGTGATTCGCCGATCAACGCCCTTGTCACCCCAGGGCTGCACTTAACGACAGGTGGTGACGCTGCAGCGCGCGCTCGGGCCAATCATCGCAAAACGACAAACCCCTTCGTCTTTGGGGCGGGTGAGGGATAAACCTCCACCAAATCAACCCGCGCCGCAGGTGGCCCCATGTGCAGGAGCGCCACCATCTCGTCGACCCGCGCAACAGGCCCGGACAGACAGGCTGCGACCGAGCCATCCGCCTCATTGCGCACCCAACCCTCCAATCCCAACCGCTCAGCTTCCTGTCGCGTCCAACCCCGAAACCAGACGCCCTGCACGCCACCGGTGATCTTCACGGTGATGGATTTGGTCATGGTCATTCGCATGCCCCAGCGCTGAACACCACTCAAGTTTCAACGGAATGCGCACAGAAACAAGGCTGAAAGTCGCCGCGCGCGCCCTTGGTTTGACCACAAAATGCAAACAAGACCGTCTTTTGCCATGCACAGAACGATTGCTGACCGGCTTGAAAACTCCCAGATGGGTTACTTACTCTACAAGCAGAGGCCAGTTCCCAAGGTCGAAAGGCGCAAGATTTGCAGGAGCGAAGATCAGAGCCTAGCAAATTGCCATTCTGGGCGACAGCCGGATTTGCAACCTCTGTGGGTGTTTCGTGTGCTTGGGTAGGCTTGGCCTATCTTGCGTTTTACTTCCCGGAAACCGTCCTGGGCGGCAGGAGTTTTCTGGGGTTTTCAATTTTTTTGATAGGATGGTGGCCCTTTGTGGTGATCATGTGCGTTCTGCATTTTCGACAAAAGAGCCACGACGGAATGCAGGATACGCATACCCGCCCGGATCAGTCTTGATTGGTACTAGACGATAGCGTCGCACGGCGGCAATTGTTAGCCAGCCGCCTTAATGCGCCCCTTGTTCGCAAGACCCGATCCTGCTTGACCAACTTCGCGTTCCCCTCCATATCCCCAACCCATGACAGACCTCGCTCATATCCGCAATTTCTCCATCGTCGCGCATATCGACCATGGCAAATCCACCCTTGCCGACCGGCTCATTCAAGAGACCGGGACTGTCAAGGATCGCGACATGAAGGAACAACTGCTCGACAGCATGGATATCGAGCGCGAGCGGGGCATCACGATCAAGGCCAACACTGTCCGCATCGACTATACAGCGGACAATGGCGAGCAATATGTGCTGAACCTGATCGATACGCCCGGTCACGTGGATTTCGCCTATGAGGTCTCGCGGTCGATGCGTGCGGTCGAAGGTTCGCTGCTGGTCGTCGATAGCACCCAAGGGGTCGAGGCGCAGACGCTGGCGAATGTCTATCAGGCCATCGACGCCGATCATGAGATCGTCCCGGTGCTGAACAAGATCGACCTGCCCGCCTCCGATTGTGACCGCGTGGCCGAACAGATCGAGGATGTGATCGGCATCGATGCAACAGATGCCATTCAGGTCTCAGCCAAAACCGGGCAGGGCATTCACGAGACGCTGGAGTCCATCGTGACCCATCTGCCGGCGCCGCAGGGCAAGCTCGACGCGCCGCTCAAGGCGATGCTGGTGGACAGCTGGTATGACGCCTATCTCGGTGTCATCGTTCTGGTCCGCATCATGGACGGCACGCTGAAAAAGGGTTTGCGGGTCAAGTTCATGTCGAACAACACGCTGCATCATGTCGACCGCGTCGGCGTCTTCCGCCCCGAGATGGAGATGGTCGACAGCCTCGGCCCCGGTGAAATCGGCTTCCTCACCGCCTCGATCAAGCAGGTCCGCGATACGCGCGTGGGCGACACCATCACCAACGACCGCAACGGCACCGAAGACGCGCTGCCGGGCTTCAAACCGGCGCAGCCGGTGGTGTTCTGCGGCCTCTTCCCGGTGGACAGCTCAGAATTCGAGGACCTGCGCGATGCAATCGACAAGCTGGCGCTGAACGACGCAAGCTTCAGCTTTGAAATGGAAACCTCGGCCGCGCTGGGCTTTGGCTTCCGCTGCGGCTTTCTGGGCCTCTTGCACCTCGAGGTCATCCGCGACCGCATCGAGCGCGAATACGATATCGAGCTGATCACCACCGCGCCGTCGGTGGTCTATCACGTCTACATGCGCGACGGCACCATGACCGAGCTGCACAACCCCGCCGACATGCCCGACATGACGCTGGTCGATCATATGGAAGAGCCGCGCATCAAGGCCACCATCCTTGTTCCTGATGAATATCTGGGCGACGTGCTGAAACTGTGTCAGGACCGGCGCGGCATCCAAGAGGACCTGACCTATGCCGGCACGCGCGCCATGGTGGTATATGATCTGCCGCTCAACGAGGTCGTGTTCGACTTCTACGACCGGTTGAAATCGGTGACCAAGGGATATGCCTCGTTCGACTATCACATGACCGGATATCGCGAGGACAATCTGGTCAAGATGTCGGTGCTGGTGAATGACGAACCCGTCGACGCGCTGTCGATGATGGTACACCGCGACCGGGCCGAGATGCGCGGCCGCGCCATGTGCGAAAAGCTCAAGGACCTGATCCCGCGCCACATGTTCAAGATCCCGATTCAGGCGGCGATCGGCGGCAAGGTCATCGCGCGCGAAACGCTGTCCGCCCTGCGCAAGGACGTGACCGCGAAATGCTACGGAGGCGACGCCACGCGGAAACGCAAACTGCTGGACAAGCAGAAGGCGGGTAAGAAAAAGATGCGCCAGTTCGGGAAGGTCGACATCCCGCAGGAGGCATTTATTAGCGCCTTGAAAATGGACAGCTAAGGCTGTCCGTTTTCATGGCGGGTGGGCGGCAGCGATTTTCAACGAAAATTGCGTGCCCACTCGGTAAGAATGGCAGACATCTTGTTAGTGGTAGCGAATGGCATTGATGATGTGACCGCTCTCCTTTGTGGATTGTTGCAGACCCACCTTGGAACTTCCATGCCGTCCGGGGGCGGTCACATCATCAAAGCCCACCCCAACCATCCCTTCTGCCCGGCGGCATCGCCGGGGTCGCGCTGGCCCACCCCCCACGGGTCGGCGCTGCCCTCAGTTCTGCTGACCAGCCGTTAGCGCCCCTATGCACAACCCGCTCAAGGCTGTGACCCACATCACAGCCAACCCCCGCCCCCTCTGCTACGTTTGACCTAACGTAAACAGCCAGCGAGGTGCCGAGATGTCCATGATCCCTGTCATCGCCCTCGGTTCGGCTGGTCTCTATGCCCTTGCCATGATCGGCATGAAACTGTGGTGGACCGCACCCGGTCCGGGCATCGCCCTGCTGATCATTGCGGCGATCCTTGCGGGCGCGACGCTTGAGATGACGGCGCTGCGCAGTGAACGGCTGGGCCTGATCTATGTCAGCATTCTGGCAGCCGAGGTGATCCTGATCGCCGGGGCCTCGCTGCTTTATTTCGGGGAAAGCTTTTCAACCCGCGAAGTGGCCGGGATCGGGTTTGTTCTGCTGGGCGCGGCGCTGGCCTGGACGTGACGCGCCCGACATGAAAGCCGAGTTAAGTTCCGTTCATAGAGACATCCGCAGATTGTAAACACCGCCACCCCTCCCAACCTTTAATACCGACACAGCGATCAAAAGGAGGAAACCATGACACGAATGAAAGCCATAGGTGCGGCGGCCCTTGCCGGAACGCTTGCTCTTGCCACCAGCGCCTTCGCCAGCGAGACCCCCGACCTGCGCGGTACCTGGAGCGGAAGCCACACCGTTGCGGCCCTGCCCAACGAGCGCAGCGATGGTGCGCCGCGCTTCAACCAGTCCGAATGGGTGCTGGAGATCAAGGAGCAGCAGGACAACGTGTTCTGGGGCGCAAGCAAGTGGAGTCGCGCCAGTTCGGAGCGCTGGAACGAAGCTCAGATGACCGGCACGATCAGCCTGGACGGATCGGGCAACATCGCCATGGTCGAGAGCCTGCCCGGTCTTGATCGCGAGGTGAACGGCCTGATCGACGCGCGTTATGAGGATGGCAAGATCTACGCCGATTTCCGCAGCTTGCGCGCCGGCACCACCTACAGCACGGTCCTTGAAAGAGTGAATTGATGTTCAAGACCCTGGCGGGGATGTCTCACCCGGATGTTTACTGGGGCCTCCGCTAGGGCAGCACCAAAGGGTCCCGGTTCAAACCGGGACGGGGCGGAGCCGGAAGGCGGATTTATTAACGAGTTTGGGGGTTAGCGTCGCGATACCCGTTTTCCTATTCTTCGGAACGGATATTCGGCGAGTACTCCGCTTTTGACCGGCTCTGCCCCACCATCTTCTTTTTGCCGAATGCTCGCGGCGAAGCCTCGCGCAACATGGGAAGGCGCGAATCTCCGTCCTGAAACCGGGAAGGAATTGGAACACAGCCAACTGAGTCGGCGCACAAAAGGTTCGAACGGCCTTTGCAGGTGCAGAAAACGCTTGAATTTCACCGACCGGTGCCGGTTTTCCGTTTTCCCGTCGCAAGGTGATTTGCGCAGTGCGATTTTTTGGAGTTTTCCACATGTCTGTCCCGGCGGATATCTACAGGTTATCCCCGTCTAAATGTCATGCTGCAGTGCTATTTTCTTGCCCGATCTGGCGGGTTTTGCCAATGTTCCCTTACTGCAGCGGACCTTCGGGAACACAGCAGGGCGCAGCGGCCAGGGGGTCATGGCGGGTCAGGGTAGGGCTTCGGTTTTACTCTGAAATGTCAGCGGCTTACCGGGGGCGAGTCAATCGCAGAGGGTCTTAGGATCTGAGGCGAAAGGCACGCTTTTCAAACGGTCGGTGTGCGTCGGGCAAAGCCTTCGGGCGGGGTCCGGCAGCGGCAGCCCTTCGGGGCGGTCGTGACTGGTTCGGATGCGGCCTCTGGGTTGCGATGGATCGGTAAGGCGTCAGGGGCGCCCGCAAGGGCGCATGCAAGGACCGCGTCTGAGCACCTGGCGCCTTTTCTAATTCCTCAACGAAAATAAGAAACGGGGCCTGCCTGAGTGATCCAAGCAAGCCCCGTCGTCAGTTGATGCGTACCGCGTCTATGCACCTGTACCTGTCAGATATCGGTTCGGGGCGCGGAAATCAACAATATCTTGTGTGCGCCCGCTTTTTGTGACGAAGTTTTTGCGGTAACACTGCTATATGTTGTAGTCGGAACGACCCGGTCAGAGGCTTTCCTGAACATTGGTAGCGGTGTTCGTAATCGCATCACCAGCCTTTTCAATATCGCGCCCTGCGCCTTTGGCGGTTTCGCAGGCGGCCAAGGTCAGAGTCATCAGTCCAATCACCAATACTCGGGTCATCGTCGTCTCCATTTATGCTCGATTTCCCTATCTTTAAGCGCTTCCGAGCTTGCAATGCAAGGCGCTCAACGAGGCCCAGCACGCGTCCGAGCATGGCGGTTTTCGCGAACCTGACGGTGCCAATTTCCATCGCTCGGGCCTATCCCGAAACGGGTGTGTAGTGACGGGCGGAATGATCAGCATCGCAAAGACCACGCAGATTGCCGCTCCGCCCCCGATCAACAAGGCCAGCAATTCCGGCATCCTGCGATACAGTTCCAAACCAACTCCGAGAGCTGATCGCCGGGCAGGAGCTGCAAGCTGCCATCAATCGGGCCGCCACCCCTTGCAGCCCCCCGGCACCGACACTAAGACTCGGGTAACCCGGCCCCGGTATCATTCCGGCGCACCCTTCAAGAGCAGGCAGGTCTTCCATGTTCGATCCCGTTGATACTTACGCCAATACCCTTGTGCCCATGGTCGTTGAACAGACCAGCCGGGGCGAACGGGCCTATGACATCTTTTCGCGCCTTCTGAAGGAGCGGATCATCTTCATCAACGGGCCGATCCATGACGGGATGAGCCATCTGGTGGTCGCCCAACTGCTGCATCTCGAGGCTGAGAACCCGAACAAGGAAATCTCGATCTACATCAATTCGCCTGGCGGGGTGGTGACCTCGGGTCTGTCGATCTATGACACGATGCAGTATATTCGGCCGAAATGTTCGACGCTGGTGATCGGTCAGGCGGCCTCGATGGGGTCGCTGCTGCTGGTCGGCGGTGAGACGGGGATGCGGTTCTCGCTGCCCAACAGCCGGATCATGGTGCACCAGCCCTCGGGCGGGTATCAGGGTCAGGCCAGTGACATTATGATCCACGCGGCCGAAACCCAGAAGTTGAAGGACCGGCTGCACGAGATTTATGTCAAGCACACCGGCCAATCCAAGAAAGTGGTTGAAAAGGCGCTGGACCGTGACAATTTCATGAGCCCGGAAGAGGCCAAGGATTGGGGTCATATCGACGAAATCGTCGACAGCCGGGCCAAGGTTGGCGACGACGAGGCATAAGGCTGTGCACGGCATTTGAAGGCCGTGAACAGGTGCAAATTGCGATTGTGAAGGCCGGTGCGCTGGCCTAAGCTGCTGCGGGAAGTGGCGGCGATGACGGAGCCCGAAAGGTAAAGCATGGCGACGAATTCAGGCGGTGACAGCAAGAACACGCTCTATTGCAGCTTCTGCGGCAAGAGCCAGCACGAGGTGCGTAAGCTGATCGCGGGGCCGACCGTGTTCATCTGCGATGAGTGCGTTGAGCTGTGCATGGACATCATCCGCGAGGAAACCAAGGCCAGTGGTCTGAAATCCAGCGACGGTGTGCCGACACCGAAAGACATCTGCGGCGTGCTTGACGATTATGTGATCGGCCAAGCCACCGCCAAGCGGGTTCTGTCGGTTGCGGTGCACAATCACTACAAACGTCTGAACCACGCCCAGAAGGCGGGCGGCGATATCGAACTGGCCAAATCGAACATCCTGCTGATCGGCCCCACCGGTTGCGGCAAGACGCTGCTGGCGCAGACGCTGGCGCGGATTCTGGATGTGCCCTTTACTATGGCCGACGCCACCACGCTGACCGAGGCCGGTTACGTGGGCGAGGATGTCGAGAACATCATTCTCAAGCTGTTGCAGGCCAGCGAGTACAATGTCGAGCGCGCGCAGCGTGGCATTGTCTATATCGACGAGGTCGACAAGATCACACGCAAGTCGGAGAACCCCTCGATCACCCGTGACGTTTCGGGCGAGGGTGTGCAGCAGGCACTGCTGAAGCTGATGGAAGGCACCGTTGCCAGTGTGCCTCCGCAAGGTGGTCGCAAGCATCCGCAGCAGGAATTCCTGCAGGTGGACACCACCAATATCCTGTTCATCTGCGGCGGGGCATTCGCCGGTCTCGACAAGATCATTGCACAGCGCGGCAAGGGCTCGGCAATGGGATTTGGCGCCGATGTGCGCGACAATGATGACCGAGGCGTGGGCGAGATTTTCCAGGAACTGGAGCCGGAAGACCTGCTGAAATTCGGGTTGATCCCTGAATTTGTCGGACGCCTGCCGGTGTTGGCGACGCTGGAGGATCTGGATCAGGACGCGCTGGTGACCATCCTGACCCAGCCCAAGAACGCGCTGGTCAAGCAGTATCAGCGCCTGTTCGAGCTGGAAGATACCGAGTTGGACTTCACCGACGATGCGCTCAAGGCCATCTCGCTGCGGGCCATCGAACGCAAGACAGGCGCGCGTGGGCTGCGCTCGATCCTTGAGGACATTCTGCTCGATACCATGTTCGACCTGCCGGGGATGGAACAAGTGACCAAGGTTGTGGTCAACGAAGAGGCGGTGACCTCGGAGGCGCAGCCGCTAATGATCTATGCCGATGCTGACAAGGAACCGGCGACGGCGGGTTAAAATATAATGGTATGATAGTCACGGCGCGGCATTGACCGCGCCGTTTTTTTATCTGGAGGCGTCACATGATCAGACGAATTCATTCGGGTGGAGAGTTCGAGAAAAAGGTTGGTTACTGCCGCGCTGTCGTGGCAAACGGCTTTGTCTTTGTCGCCGGAACATGCGCCCAGGGCGCTGACGTGCCCAAAGATGTAGCCGGCCAGTGTAAATCCTCTCTGACCGCAATCGGAAAGGCACTGGCCGAGGCCGGGGCGAGTTTTGCCGATGTGGTCCGGGTGAACTACTATCTGCCGGACATGAAGGAGTTTGAACTCTGCTGGCCGCTGCTGGTAGAGGCTTTTGGTGACAATCCGCCTGCGGCAACGGTCATCGAATGCAATCTGATAACGCCAGAAGACCGCATTGAGATCGAGGTCACTGCGGCGCTGCCGCAATAAGCGCATAACCCCGGTTCCACTGGACCTTAGAGCGCCTTTGGTCCATATCTGCGGAGACAGCAATGCCGGAGGCACGTATGGGAATCCTGAACACTCTGCTGAGCGCGGTCACCTGGTGGAACGGGTCGACCCTGAACACACGTATCTATACGTCGCGCAAGGGCATCAAAGTGGGTAAGGATGACGAAGGTAACGTGTTCTATCACAATGCCGATGACAGCCAGCGCTGGGTGATTTTCAGCGGCGAGGCCGAGGCCAGCCGGATCGATCCCAATTGGCATGGCTGGCTGCATCGCACCTGGGATGAGCCACCGACCGATAACCCCCTCAGTCACAAGGCATGGGAAAAGCCGCATCAGGAGAACCTGACCGGCACGCCGCTGGCTTATGCGCCAGCGGGATCGCTGCGCCGGGCGGACCCGGTCGAGCGGCGCGATTACGAGGCCTGGACCCCCGAATAGGCGGATTTTTTCATGAGTACCCACAACACCACAGAGATCGTGGTCGGCGGCGCCGTGCTGGCCGCCGCCATCGCGTTTGGCGTCTATGCCACCCAGGCCACGGGCCTGTCGAATTCCAGCGCGGGCTATGAGCTTGGCGCGTCCTTCCGGTCGCTGGAGGGCGTGACGGTGGGCACCGATGTGCGTCTGGCGGGTGTCAAGATCGGCACCGTGACCGGTGTGGACCTGAACCCCGAGAGCTATCGGGCCGACACCACTTTCACGGTCGCCAACAAGATCCAGGTACCTGATGACAGCGCCGCGGTGATTTCGTCAGAGGGGCTGCTGGGTGGCAATTTCGTTGAGATCATGCCGGGCGGCTCGCTCTTCTATTTCGAGGCGGGCGATCAGATCGAGGATACCCAGGGTGCGGTCAGCCTGATTTCGCTTCTGGTCAAATTCGTCGCCGGCGACGGGAGCGGCGGGTGATCCGCGCGACGGCCCTTGCGCTGGGCCTGCTAACGCAGGGCGCGATGGCACAGGATGCCGTCACCTCGGGCACCGGCGGGGTGCTGCGCGGGCTGGACAAGGTGAACGGACAGACCGTCGATGTCGAGATCCGCAATGGCGAGACCGGTCAGTTATTCGGTCTTGATGTGGCCTTGGGGGATTGCCGGTTTCCGGTTGAAAACCCGACCGGCGATGCGTTTGCCTATCTTACCATCTGGGAAACCGGCAAATCCGAGGCGCAGTTCGATGGCTGGATGATCGCCAGCTCACCGGCGTTGAACGCGCTGGATCATGCCCGTTACGACGTCTGGGTGATCCGCTGTATGACGCCCTGAGGGGTCTGTTCGAGCGGATCGCAGAACTCCGCCTGCGACGAAACAGCGTTTGCCAGGATTGCATGATAATCTGCCCGCGGGATCTCGATCGCACCCAACGAAGCCAGGTGCGGTGTCAGGAATTGCGTGTCGAACAGGTGAAAGCCGGTCTGCACCAGCCGATCGATCAGATAGGCCAGCGCGAGTTTTGACGCGTCACGGCGGCGCGAGAACATGCTTTCCCCAAAAAACGCTGCCCCCAGAACCACCCCATAAACACCCCCGATAAGCTGGTGTTCGTCCCAGACCTCGAGCGAGTGGGCGTTGCCGCGCTGATGCAGCGTCAGGTAGTGGGACCGAAGCTCGGTATTTATCCAGGTCTCGTTGCGATCGGCGCAGCCGTCCAATACGGCCTCAAAGGCATGGTTTATCGTGATTTTATAATCCTGTCGCCGCAGGCGGCGTGCCAGCGAGCGCGAGATATGGAAACCGTCCAGCGGAAAGACACCGCGCAGTTTCGGGTCGACCCAGAAAATTTCCGGATCTTCCCTGTGTTCGGCCATCGGAAAGATACCGATGGAATAGCCGTGCAGCAGCAGTTCAGGCGATAGGGTCATGACCGGGTGTCCCGGTCACTCGCCCAGATTGGTCTCAAGCCAATGTTCAAGCCAGTGGATGTTGTAGTCGCCGCTATGAATGTCGGGTTCCTGCAGCAGCGCGTCAAACAGCGGCACCGTGGTATCGATACCGTCCACGATCAACTCACCTAACGCGCGCTGCAGACGAGCAAGAGCCTCGGGCCGGTCGCGGCCCTGCACGATCAGCTTGCCGATCAAAGAATCGTAATAGGGCGGGATCGAATAGCCATTGTAGAGCGCCGAATCCATCCGCACGCCGAGGCCCCCTGGGGCGTGAAAGGCAGTAATCTTGCCGGGGCAAGGGGCGAAGTTGGGCAGCCGCTCGGCGTTGATGCGCACCTCGATTGCGTGGCCGTTGATCCGCAAATCCTTCTGCTCGAACGACATCGGCTCGCCTGCCGCCACGAGGATCTGTTCGCGCACTAGATCAACGCCGAAAATGCCTTCGGTCACCGGGTGTTCCACCTGCAGGCGGGTGTTCATTTCGATGAAATAGAACTCGCCATTTTCGTAGAGGAATTCGATCGTACCCGCGCCGATATAGTTGATCTTGGCGACCGCGTCGGCGCAGACCTTGCCGATCTTGGCGCGTTCTTCAGGCGTGATGCAGGGGCCGGGGGCCTCTTCGAACACTTTCTGGTGACGGCGCTGCAGCGAGCAATCGCGCTCGCCCAGATGCACTGCCTTGCCCTTGCCATCGCCAAAGACCTGGATTTCGATATGGCGCGGCGTGGTCAGGTATTTCTCAATATAGACCTCGTCATTGCCGAAGGCGGCCTTGCCCTCGGCCCGCGCGGTGCGGAAAGCGGTTTCCATATCTTCGGCGGTCTGCGCGACCTTCATGCCGCGCCCGCCGCCACCGGCGGTGGCCTTGATGATGACGGGATAACCGATTTCGGCGCCGATCTTCTGAGCGGTCTCCAGATCAGGTACGCCCCCAACCGAGCCGGGCACGCAAGGCACGCCCAGGTCCTTCATCGTGTCCTTGGCGGTGATCTTGTCACCCATGACGCGGATATGCTCGGCGGTGGGGCCGATAAAGGTGATGTCGTGATCCTCGACGATCTGCACGAAGGCTGCGTTTTCGGACAGGAATCCGTAACCGGGGTGGATCGCCTGCGCGCCGGTGATCTCGCAGGCCGATATGATGGCTGGCACCGAGAGATAGCTCTGCGGGCTGGGCGGAGGGCCGATACAGACCGATTCGTCGGCCATTCGCACATGCATGGCATCGCTGTCGGCGGTGGAATGCACGGCGACCGTGGCGATCCCCATCTCTTGTGCCGCGCGGATTACACGCAGGGCGATCTCGCCGCGATTGGCAATCAGGATCTTGTCGAACATGGGACCGCCTTACTCGATGATGACCAGAGGTGTTCCGAACTCCACGGCGGCACCGTCCTCGACCAGGATCCGTTTGACGGTTCCGGCTTTGGGCGCGCTGATCTGGTTCATGGTTTTCATCGCCTCGACGATCAGCAATGTATCGCCTTCGCTGACAGTGGCACCGACGGTAATGAACGCCGGGACGCCGGGCTCGGCCTGCATATAGACGGTACCCACCATCGGCGAGGTTACGGCACCGGGATGGCTGGCGGGGTCCTCGGCGGCGGCAGGGGCTTCGGGTGCTGTGACGGGGGCTGCGGAAGGTGTTGCCGGGGCAGTGGTGGGGACGGCAACCTGAACAGGCGCCGCTGCCACGGCCGGACCCATGCGGCTGACACGGACGTTCAGGCTGTCCTCGTCGCCATAATCGCGTTTGACCTGTAATTCAGTCAGGTCATTATCGCGTAGCAACTCAGCCAGTGCCTTGATGAATGCCACGTCCGCTTCGTGTTTATTGTCTGTCATGCGAGTCCTCGACGTTCCCCTTGGTCCTTGTGCTTCGGACCTCAACTTTACGCGGCGTTATAGGCCAAGCTTCCGGCCATGGAAAGCGCCGTGTCCCAGGGCTAAATGGGGCTTCGTGCATTGAATTGCGAGTAGCAACCGCCATCACAGCGGCATCCCCGATAATTTGGCCACAAGTTCGGGCAATTTGCGCGCCCCGAATTTTTCCAACAGCCGCGCGCGATGCGCCTCGATGGTACGATAGCTTAAGCCCAGTTCCGCGCCGACCTCTTTTGCCGACAGCCCACGACAGGACAGGATGGCCACATCCCGCTCGCGCGGAGTCAGTTCAACCACCGGGCGATCCTCGGATATGTCCGAGAAACTCCAGATCCCGTGGCGGAACGGATCATCCGGTGTCAGCGATTTGCCACGTGCCCGGCACCAAAACAGATCGCCGTCGCGGCGGCGCATGATACGCTCGTCCGAGTAATAGCCGGTTTCGCGCATTACCGTCAGGCTGCGCGCGCCGATCCGTTCGAAATCCGCCTGGCTGGGGTAGAGATGCAAAAGAGGCATATCGCGATAGTCCTCTTCGTCGCCGCCGAACATCTTGGCGAAATACAGATTGCAACGTCGGATGACGCGGTTTTCCAGTTCCACGAGGCCGATGGGGGCATATTCGAAGGCGGGATCGCTCATGCTCCCATGGTGACCGGTATTTCGGCGGATTTGAAGGAAAATGCGCGCTCGTACCCGTCACGCGATACCGTTTGACCCTTTGGTGTTTGCCTCTCCATCCGCATTTCATCGTTTCAGGTTCTGATTGCGGTTAGATCGGCAGGCAAAAAACCAATGGGTTCGGCCCCTGTTCGAGGTCAGGATGCCGCCTGCATCGCATCTGGGTAGTTTTGCGCGAGAAACTCCTGAACCTTTTTGTACATGAGCGTCCCGTAATCCGCGTTTGCATGATGCGGGTCGCGTTTCCCACCGACCGTTTTTTGCTGTGAATACTCGTTCAGAAGAAACCCCTGATCGTCGATTGTGCCCTCGGGCGGCGCGATAAAGGGAATGCCCTGTTCGGTCAGCCAATCGGTGAAACGCTGTCGCGCGCGACTGTCGATCGCCGCGATGACATCAAGTGGAATACCGCTTTCGGCGATGACACTATTGCGCCGCACCGGTGGGCAGGAAATAACAAAGAACTTAGCGTTGATCTGCTTGAGTTGCGCAAGGAAAGTCCTGATGTATCTCTGATCGTCATCGATGATCGCGTCGACGACAGCCCTTGAAACCGGCCGCAGGTTGGGGTGGTCGAGATAGGTTGGAGCCGCCTGCTTCCAGAACTCTCCTCGGAGTATTCGGCTGTTATGGGTCCCGGTCACCAGGCCCCAGATATGTGAGTCATCGATTGACTCTTCAGAGGTCGCGGTCTTGAGCCGTTCGGTAAAGAGCGGTTCCGAGAAGAATACTCGGTCATTCCGCAAGTCGCTGAACGGCGCTGTTTCATAGGCGCCGCTACCCAGCGCAAAGATATGGACGTCGGCAGGTTTTTTTCCAACCCGGATCATGCCCTGCTTGATTGCCGCGGTATGAGAGTTTCCGCAGATAAAGAGGCTCATTGACTGAAAGTCTCCAAAATGGCTTCTTCACAAACAAGGTCGTCAGAGGAGGCCTCGACGGGTGTTGCCTGATCAGATCTTTCGATGTCTGCTGACTGATCGCCGATCGCGAAAAAGAATACATCCATGGCCTGCGCGACGCCTTCGGCGGCAACATTTCGCAAGTTTGGCATGTAATACATCGCGCGCATGGGATGAGAGGCGATGAGTTCGTAGGAGGGAAAATAATCGACGAAATCGTGCTTCTGTGAGAGTGCGCCAGCAACTGCACGCAGCACCGATTTGGAGTATATTGTAGCGGGCAGAACATGCTGATCGGTCGCAGTTGCGGTGAGCGGCACAGGCGAGACGGTCAGCAGAAATTTCATCTTTGGGTTCTTTTCGCGCGCAAGCGCGATGAAGGCGTTCATGTCCTGCAACGTTTCTTCGTAGTCGAAATTCTTGAAGCGATATTTCGCTGGATCGAAGGTTCCACCCACCGTCCCCGGGCAGGTTGGCAGAACCACGCTGTCACCAATACATTCCCAGGCCTCGGTCAATCCAAGCGTAAAGACGAACAGGTCAGTTTGATCCAACATCGAGTCGACTTGAGACAGGTGATAGCGTCGATCCGATTCAAGTTCGTCGATATCAGCAAAGCCGTCAGGTTCGATAGCGGGGCGGAACGGGTCGCGCGCGCGTCCGTTATCATCGATATAGGCGGCTTCAACTGGTTTCAACTCGTCACGCGCGCGGGCAAGCATCTGGATAAGTTGCCGTGGCGTGTAGATGTTGCCGTAACGCGCCGAATAGAGGTCATAGCCAAATACATGCCAACGCTCGCGAGACAGCGCCGGGGGCGGCGTCTCCAGGTCGATATAGTTGAATCCACGCTTCTTGAACTGCGCCCCGATATGCTGTGCAAAGCAGCTTCCTGCGCAGGAAATGCGGACAGTTCGGTCGATTTCGAATTTGGGTTGAAAAATGTCAGAAATACCCAGCAAATTTCGTTCCGAGACACCTGATCGCCAGAACGCTTTTGGTGGTTGTGATTCATATGGGTTCGAAGGCATTGGCGAGAACCTTAAGAGTTAAGAAACTTGGGGTACTAAACATTCTGGATAGGGGAAACACAATCGTCGGTTTGAAACCAGATTTATTGTAATCCAGAGGTTTTGAGCTCGCGTCCTGCTCCCATGGCGACAGGAGTTACAGGCATAGATGTCGACTGATGAGGCGTAGAAAGAGGCGACAGCCTGGCATCCAGAAATAGGACCGGATCAAGCTGACCGGAACCAGCCGGGCAAATCGGTGGCCAGATTGAGTGCCACATCGCGCACACGGATTACGCCGATACGGCGCTCCCGTTCGGGTTCGCCGCTGATCTGCGAGTAGGCCTGCGCTTCGGCTTCGTTCCAGTCGGTCACCGGCAAGTTGCGGACACGGTCGTGGAATCTGCGATTGCGGTTGTCAGGATCAAGCCAGGACTGGCCGGGCGTACCGCGTCCCGGCTCAGAAGCAACCTGCATCCTGTGTGTGTCGCTCTCGGCCAGTGCCTGCCCGTTGGCATATTTGAGGTGCACCAGATAGGCGCCGCGCGGGACTGAGAAGGGGTAGGCGTCAATAAAGCGTGGCCGGATCTCGACCCCGTGCCGGCGCAACCCGATCCGTCCGCGCGCCGCCCAAGCCTTGCTGTAATGGGCCGAAAACAGCGCCCGGCGCCGGTGTTGCAGTGCCAACATGCCGGGCGTGAGTGCGGAATCGTCGGGCAATTCGGCCAGATTCAACCCCAGCGAAAACTGGGCACGTCCGGGGTTTTGGGCGAAGAAATCGGCGAAACCCTGATAGCGGTCCGGATCGAGGCAGATCAACTCGTCCACATCGGTGCGGATGACCCAGTCGTAGATCTCGTCCAGCCCGACCTGAAACCCGTTCAGCAGGCGGCCCCGCGACAGGTCAAAATAGGTGAACTTGTAGCGCGGGACGGTGATGACGCTGGCGTTCGGGCACAGGTCCTGAATTTTGGGATCAGCCCCGTGTGCCACCACAAACAGGTTCTCGGGGCCCAGATGCCGGCTGTAATGCGCGTACCACTGGGACAGGGCCCAGTAATCGCGATACACCATCGTCAAAGCGCAGATATTCATGAGGACATTTACGATGGCTTTCGCAGCAGCGGCAACCGGCCGATCCGAAAAATCCGTGACCTGTGTCAGATCGCCAGATATTCGGCGCGCATCTCTTCGCTTTCCAGCACTTCCGCTGCGGTGCCGTCAAAGACGATACTGCCGGTGTCCAGAATGACCGCGCGGTCCGCCAATTCCAGCGCCCGCACCGCGTTCTGCTCGACGATAATCGTGGTCATGCCCTGTTCCTTGATATGCATGAGCGTTTTTTCGATCTCGTCAACGATCACCGGGGCCAAACCTTCGTAGGGTTCGTCCAGCAGCAGAACTTTGAGGTCCCGCGCCAGCGCACGGGCAATGGCCAGCATCTGCTGTTCGCCGCCTGATAGCGTCACGCCCTCCTGTTTGCGTCGCTCTCCCAAGCGCGGGAACAACTCATAGAGCCGCTCCAGAGACCAGCCGACTGGCGGCGCGATCTGGGCCAGCTGCAGATTTTCCTCTACCGTCAGGCCGGGGATGATCCGGCGATCCTCAGGCACAAGGCCCAACCCTGATGCGGCGGCCTCGTGACTGGCCATCTTGTGTAGCGGTTTGTGATCGAGCCAGATCTCGCCATGTTTGACCTCGGGGTCGCCCAGCCGCGCGATGGACCTGAGCGTCGAGGTTTTGCCTGCACCGTTGCGGCCCAACAACGCCAGAATCTCGCCCTCGTGCACGTTGAAGGACACACCTTGCACAATATAGCTTTCGCCGTAATAGGAGTGCATGTCCCAAACCGACAGGAAAGCAGGGGCGGTCCTGGCCTGATTGGCATGTTTGGAGAAATCGGGTTTGGTATTCATTGTGATTTCTCCTTACGCGCTTTCGCCCAGGTAGGCTTCGCGGACCTTGGGGTTGCCGCGAATGTTTTCGGGGCTGTCCTCGACCAGTGGTGTGCCCTGCGCCAGCACGGTGATCCGGTCGGCCAGGCTGAAAACCACATGCATGTCATGCTCGATGATGGCGATGGTGATGTCGCGTTCGTCGCGGATCTGTTTCAGTAGGTCGATCGTGTTGTTCGTATCAGCTCGCGCCATACCCGCCGTCGGCTCGTCCAGCAGCAGCAGGCGCGGTTGCTGGCTCAGGCACATGCCGATCTCGAGCCGCCGTTTGTCACCGCGAGACAGCGATGCGGAATGCATGTCGCGCTTGTCGGACATATTCATCTCTTCCAGCATCTCTTCTGCCGCTTCGACGATCTGTTTCTCGTTCTTCACGGTCTCATAGGCATGCATGCGAAAGGCGCCGTCGCGCTTGGCGAAGATCGGGATCATCATGTTTTCCATCACCGTGAGTTCGCCAAAAATCTCGGGTGTCTGAAACACCCTGCTGATGCCCATCTGGTTGATCTCGAAAGGGGCCCGCCCCAGCACCGACTGGCCATCGAACATCACGCTGCCAGTATCGGGGATCAGCTTGCCCACGAGACAGTTCAGCAGAGTGGACTTGCCCGCGCCGTTCGGTCCGATGATTGCATGCACCGAGTTTTCCTTGACGCTGAGGTTCACATCCCCCAATGCCTGCAACCCGCCGAAGCGTTTGTTGACGCCCTTAACCTCCAGAATGCTCATCATTGCGCCCCCTTATTCCGCCGGCTCGGTCTTGCCGCTGGTTTTCTTGTCCTTGCGCTTGCCGCGCACCCAGTTCAACAGCCTCTGGCCCCCTTCGACCAAACCACCAGGCAGGAAAATCACAACAAGCATGAACAGCAAGCCAAGCGTAAGGTGCCAGCCCTTGCCAATGAAGGGGTGCAGGATGAAGACCATGAAATCCTCCATCCCGTCGGGCAGGAAGGCGAACCAGCCATGCAGCACGTTGTCGTTGATCTTCGAGAAGATGTTCTCGAAATACTTGATGAAGCCCGCGCCCAGAACCGGCCCGATCAGGGTGCCGGTGCCACCCAAGATGGTCATCAACACTACCTCTCCGCTGGCGGTCCATTGCATACGTTCGGCACCGGCCAGCGGATCCATCGCGGCCATCAAGCCGCCCGCCAGCCCGGCATACATGCCAGAGATCACGAACGCCGCCAGCGTGTAGGGCCGCGAGTTCAGCCCGGTATAGTTCATCCGCTGCTGGTTCGATTTCACCGCCCGCAGCATCATGCCAAAGGGCGAGCGGAAGATGCGGATCGACAGATAGAAGACGATCATCAGGATCACCGCGCACAGGTAGTAGCCCGCGTTGAAATCGAAGCTCCATCCGCCGACATCCAGCCTGTAGGTGGACCGCATCGACAAGCCAAAGAGATGTGGCAGGTCCGGCAACCCGTCGCGGTGGAGCCATTGCGGATCATCAGCATAGACCTGCAGACCGGTCTCGCCATTGGTCAGGTTGAAGCGCGGGTTCGACAGCACTGAATAGGCCAGTGCAAAGCTCATCTGTGCAAATGCCAGCGTCAGGATCGAGAAATAGATGCCCGAGCGGCGCAGGCTGACAAAGCCGATTAGCAGCGAGAACAGACCCGCGACAACCACGCTCAGCGCGATGGCTGGGATGACGTTGTAGCTGACTAACTTGAACATCCATACGGCGGCGTATGATCCGACACCCAGGAAAGCGGCGTGGCCGAAACTGAGGTACCCGGTCAGTCCGAACAGGATGTTGAAGCCGATGGCGAAGATCCCGAATATCACGAACCGCTGCATCAGGTCCGGGTAGCCCGCGTTGAACTGCGCCATGGCGCTGCCTTCGGGAAATGGGTTCAGGATGAATGGGGCGAGCAGCGTCAGTACAGCCACGATCAGCAGCAGAGACGTGTCTTTCTTGTTCAGTCCCAGCATGGCTCAGTCCTCCATCACGCCTTTGCGGCCCATCAGCCCGCGGGGGCGGGTGAGCAGCACGATGATTGCAACCAGATAGATGATTATCTGGTTGATGCCCGGAATCGTGGTGGTGGCCCAGGTGGTTGAGGCGAAGCTTTCCAGAATACCCAACAGGAACCCCGCCAGAACCGCGCCGGGCAGCGAGCCCATGCCGCCGACCACAACAACCACGAAGCTGAGGACAAGGAAATCCATGCCCATATGGTAATTCGGCGGGTTGAGCGGGCCGTACATCACGCCTGCCAGTCCGGCGACTGCGGCGGCTATACCGAACATGATGGTAAAGCGCCGGTCGATATTGATGCCGAGCAGACCGACGGTTTCACGGTCCGCCATGCCAGCGCGTACGACCATGCCAAAGGTGGTGAATTGCAGGAAGGCAAAAATCGCTCCGATGATCAGCGTGGAAAACGCGAAATATATCAGCCGCCAGATAGGATAGATGATTGCGTTGGGGTCAAATCCAACCAACACGCCCAGATCGATCGATCCGCTTAGCGCCTCTGGTGGTGGCGTCTGGATCGGGTTGGCGCCAAAAAAGTATTTCACTATCTCCTGCAAGACGATGGCAAGTCCGAAGGTGACCAGAATCTGATCCGCATGGGGTCGCTTGTAGAAATGCTTGATCAGTCCGCGCTCCATCACGTAGCCGACCAGCAACATGATCGGGATCGCAACAAGGATCGCCAGTGGCACTGACCAGTCTATGATCGCGGCCCCGGTTTCCGGCCCAAACCAGGCCTCGACATAGGGCGTCTTGACCTTGAGCGGATTGCCCAGAAAGTCCTTCTGGGTTTCGTCTACGGTCTCGAAGCTCAGGTTCAGCACCCGTTGCAGCGTTACCGCGCAGAAGGCGCCAATCATGAACAGCGCGCCATGGGCGAAATTGACAACACCCAGCGTGCCGAAGATCAGTGTCAGTCCCAGCGCGATCAGCGCATAGGCCGAGCCTTTGTCGAGCCCGTTCAGGATTTGCAGAAGAATGGCGTCCATCTGTCCCCACCTCTGGATTGGCCGGTGCGGCTTTGGCTTTTGTGCCTGCCGCTCTTATTGACCGGCCGCGATCACTCGCGACCGGTCCCGGTTTGCGTGAGTGGTTAGGAACCGGGGTTACACTCGCCCAGGCTGCCGCCCGCGAACATCGGATGCTCGGGATCGTACTCGACCTGTGCCCGCGGCGTGATCTCGACGATTTCCAGCGTGTCATAGGCATTGGTCGGGTTTTCGTTGCCCCGCACTACCAGAACATCTTTGAAGCACTGATGATCTGCGCCGCGATACCAGGTCGGGCCATTGCCAAGCCCGTCGAACTCGAAATCTTCCAGTGCTTCGACAACACCGCAGGGGTTGAAGGTGCCCGCGCGTTCGACCGCATCCGCATAGAGAAGAACCTGCGCATAACAGGTCTGGGCTGAGTTGGACGGCGGCTTGTCGTACTTTTCGCCGAAGGATTTCACGAAGGCCTTGGTGCCTTCATCCTGCAACTGCCAGTTCCAGTTCATCGACCCCAGCACGCCCTTGATGTTCTCGCCCGCACCAGCGGCCATCAATTCGGAATAGAGCGGAACAACGATCTTGAAGTCCTTGCCGTTGGCCACCTTGTCGAGCAGGCCGAACTGGATCGCGTTGGTCAGCGAGTTGACCATGTTGCCGCCGTAGTGGTTCAGAACCAGCACATCCGCGCCCGAGTTCAGGACCGGCGCGATATACGATGAGAAATCGGTCGATGCGAGCGGTGTCTTCACCGTGTTGACCGTTTCCCATCCCAAGGCCTCGGTCGAGGCGACAATCGACTCTTCCTGGGTCCAGCCCCAGTTGTAGTCCGCCGTCAGGTGATAGGCGCGGCGTTCCTTGCCCATCTCGGCGGCCAGCACCGGCGCCAGAGCGGCGCCCGACATGTAGGCGTTGAAGAAGTGGCGGAAACCGTTGGCCTTCTTGTCCTTGCCTGTCGTGTCGTTGGCATGGGTCAGACCAGCCATAAAGATCACGCCCGCCTCCTGACACAGGCCCTGAACCGCGACGGCCACGCCCGACGAAGACCCGCCATTGATCATTACCGCGCCGTCTTTTTCGATCATCGACTTGGCAGATGCGCGGGCCGCGTCCGATTTGGTCTGGGTATCGCCCGTAACGAATTCGACCTTCTTGCCAAGGATGCCATTCCCTTTCAGCGCCTTGGAACTGAAGGTGTTCAGGCAGCCGCCATCACCTTCACCATTGAGGTGTTCGACGGCCAGTTGCTGCGCCAGCAATTCGTCATTGCCCTCTTCGGCATAAGGCCCGGTCTGAGGCACATTGAAGCCGAGGATAACATTGCTGCCGGTTGGCTCATTGGTAAACGCGCTTGCGGATTGTGCGGTGAAGACCGTCGGCAGCGCCAGACCAGCCCCCGCCACGGCACCCGTTTTCAGCACCCTGCGACGGGTGACATCATTCTTGGACATTCGTTCCTCCCATTACATTTTGCGCTTTGCGGTTCCTCCTCCGCTGGGCGCAGGCACTTATCTGTGCAAAACAAGTATGGAAGGTGTTAAGAAAATTGCGCAACAAACCCTTTGAAATGAATATTTATTCTGTAAATTATTCGACAGATGCTGGAGAATCTTGTAAATTCTCTTATGTCGCGGCGCAGAATGCCGTTGATATGAGGCACAAAAGCCGAGGGCCGGACCATCGCAAGGGACACGTTGACAGGCAGCCGCATCCGCGAGCGTCGGATGATCAGCGGGTTCCGGCAAGCCGACCTTGCCCGCAAAGTGGGTATTTCCGCCTCCTACCTCAACCTGATTGAACATAACCGGCGTAGAATCGGCGGCAAGCTGCTGGTCGATATCGCGACCGAGTTGCAGGTCGAACCCTCAATGCTGACCGAAGGGGCCGAGGCGGCGCTGATCGCCGCGCTGGGCGAGGCGGCGGCCGAGGCGGGACCGGCAGGTGCGGAAACCGACCGGGTTGATGAATTTGCCGGTCGCTTTCCCGGCTGGGCCGAGATCGTCGCGCGGCAGCACCGGCGGATCACCACGCTGGAACGCACCGTCGTGACCCTGTCGGACCGGCTGACGCATGATCCGCTGCTGGCCGCCTCGCTGCATGAATTGCTGTCCACCGCCGCCGCGATCCGCTCGACCGCCTCGATTCTCGCCGAGCCCGGCGATCTGGAGCCGGAATGGCGCGACCGCTTCCACCGCAACCTCAATCAGGATGCCGAGCGTCTGGCCGAAAGCTCCAAGGCACTGGTGGGGTATCTGGATGAAACCGACAGCAGCAGCGCCGACCGGCGCGGCATGCCGCTGGAACAGGTCGAGGCATTTGTCGCAGCGCGCGGCCATCACTTCCCCGAAATCGAAACCACGGGAGACGTGCCGAGTGAAGTGCTACAGGAGCTAGAAAGTGGCGCGGCGCGGGCGGTGGGGGCGGACATCCTGGCGCTTTATGCCGCCGATGTGCGTGCGATGCCGCTGCGTGACGTTCTGAAGGCGCTGGAGGCTTTGGGCCTTGATCCGCTTGGACTTGCGCGGCGCTTTGAGGTGGACCTTCCGGCCGTGTTCCGGCGCTTGGCAACCTTGCCCGAGGGCGCGCTGGCCCATGAGGTGGGTCTGGTACAATGTGATGCCTCGGGCAGTGTTGTGTTTCGTAAGGCGATTCCCGGTTTCGCGTTGCCGCGCCACGGGGAATCCTGCCCGCTCTGGCCGCTTTTTACCGCGCTCAACCGGCCGTTGGTGCCGATCCGCCGCCGCGTGTCGCAGTTGGGGCGTAGTGCCGCCGAGTTCGATTGTCTGGCCGTGGCCTGGCCGCAGGAGGTTCCCGGATTCGACGTGGACCCGGTCTATCATTCGATCATGTTGATCCTGCCAGTTCCCAGCGATGAACAGGATCGGGCCGACGCGCTACCCGTGGGCAGTTCTTGCCGGGTCTGCCCGCGACGGTCCTGCGTGGCCCGGCGCGAACCGTCGATCCTGTCGGAAGAGTTTTGACAGTTCCGTGACAGCGGGTCTAATCTGAGCCACGCAGACCAGACGGGCGCAAGCCCGATTGCCTTTTTTGGGGAGGAAGGGCCGGAATGAACCGACGTGTTCTTCTAATTGAAGATGAACCGAACATCACCGAAGCGATCCGCTTCCTGCTCAGCCGCGAAGGCTGGCAGGTCGATACCCATGCTGATGGCTCCGACGCGGTGCAGGTGATCACCGCCGCAGCACCCAATCTGCTGATCCTTGATGTCATGTTGCCGGGCAAGAGCGGCATGGACATTCTCAAGGAGGTGCGCGCGCTAGACGGGATGCAGGACCTGCCGGTCCTGATGCTGACCGCGCGCGGGCAGGCCCGCGACCGGGACATGGCCGAAAAGGCCGGTGTCAGCCGTTTCATGACCAAGCCGTTTTCAAATGCCGAGGTGTTGACGGCGGTGCGTGATCTGCATGCGCAGGCCAGCCGCACATGAGCGTCGAACCAGAGGGCGCGCCCGGCCCGGTGCAGTCGCCACCGGTGTTTCTGGAAAAACAAAGCTATCGCCGCCGCCGCCTGAGCGATGCCGCGCGTCTGTTGCCAATCTTTGGGGCGCTGCTCTTTGCCATTCCGCTGCTTTGGCCTGACGGATCGGGCGATGGCGATCCGGTGCCGATGTCGGCGGCGATCACCTATATCTTCGGCATCTGGGTCCTACTGATCATAGTCGGCGGGCTATTTGGTCTGGCCGCGCGAAGATGGAGCGCGCCGGAGCCCGGCAGGTCGGAGCACGGCTGATGGCGTCGCTGAATGTGCTCATTCTGGTTTGTCTGGGCTATGTGGTTTTCCTGTTCGGCGTGGCCTTTGCCTCGGATCGGTTGGCGGCGACCGGGCGAATCCGTTGGCTGCGCTCGCCGCTGATCTATACGCTTTCGCTCTCGATCTACTGCACCGCCTGGACATTTTATGGCGCTGTTGGCTATGCCGCACGCAGCGGGCTGGAGTTCGTGACCATCTATCTGGGTCCGACGCTGGTGATGATCGGCTGGTGGTGGGGGTTGCGCAAGCTGGTGCGCGTCGGGCGCAGCCAGCGGGTGACCTCGATCGCCGACCTGATCTCCTCGCGCTTTGGCAAGTCGAACGTGCTGGCGATTTGTGTGACGGTTTTGGCGGTGATCGCGGTGACGCCTTATATCGCGCTGCAACTGCAATCGATCACGCTGTCCTTTTCGATCTTTGCCGAGGGCGACCCCGAAGGGTTTTATCGCGAAGGGTCGAGCGCGTTCTGGGTGGCGGCGGGGCTTGCGGTCTTTGCGATCCTGTTCGGCACTCGGAACCTTGACGCCAATGAACGCCACCACGGCGTTGTCACTGCCATCGCCATCGAGGCGGTGGTCAAGCTGCTGGCGCTGCTGGCGGTAGGTGTCTTTGTGGTCTGGGGCATTGGCGGCGGGATCGAGCCGATGCTGCAGCGCATCGACCAATCCGAGATCGGTACATGGACCATCGACAAAAGCCGCTGGGCCACGATCACCTTCCTGGCGGCGGCGGCCTTTGTCTGCTTGCCGCGCATGTTTCAGGTCATGGTGGTCGAAAACGATGATGAACGGCATCTGCGCACTGCGGCCTGGGCCTTTCCGCTCTATCTGTTGCTGATGAGCCTTTTTGTGGTGCCCATCGCGGTGGTGGGGCTGGATCTGATGCCAGAAGGCGCAAATCCCGACCTGTTCGTTTTGACCATTCCGTTGGCGCAGGGTGAAGGCGGTCTGGCCATGCTGGCGTTTCTGGGGGGGTTCTCTTCGGCTACGTCGATGGTGATCGTGGCGGCGATGGCGTTGTCGACCATGGTGTCGAACCATATCGTGATGCCGATCTGGCTCTATTCGCAAGGTGGAGGCGCGTCTGTCTCGGGGGATGTGCGCAATATTGTTCTGTTCTCGCGCCGGGTGTCCATCGCGGTGATCATGGCGCTGGGGTATTTCTATTTCCGGTTTACCGGCGGCGGCGCACTGGCCTCGATCGGTCTGATCGCCTTTGCCGGGATCGCACAGATCCTGCCGGCGCTGGTCGGTGGCCTGTTCTGGCGTGGCGCGACGCGCGCCGGCGCACTGGTGGGCCTCAGCATCGGGTTCCTGCTGTGGCTCTATACGTTGCTGTTGCCCGGCATCGGCAGCGGGCTGCTGTCCGAAAGCGTGATGACCAACGGTCTCTTTGGCTGGCACTGGCTGCGACCCGATGCGCTCTTTGGCATCGCCGGCCTGGACACGACCGTGCATTCGGTGATGTGGTCGCTGTCGCTTAACACGGTGGCCTTCTGTTTCGTGTCGCTGCTGAGCTTTCCCAGTCCACTCGAACGGTTGCAGGGCGCGCAGTTCGTTAATGTCTTCGACCATTCCGCAAGCGCGCGGGGTTGGACCGGATTGGTTGCGCAGAGCGAAGACCTGATGATCATGTCCCAGCGTATTCTGGGCGCCCGCGAGGCGCAGGAGTTCTTTCATGCCGAGGCCCTGCAGCAGGGCGGGCGCGGCGTTCTGCCCGACCCGACGCCGGCCTTTCTGGAACGGCTTGAGCGCGAGCTTGGCGGCTCGGTCGGCGCGGCGGCGGCCCATGCGATGATCGGGCAGATTGTCGGTGGGTCGTCCGTATCCGTGCAGGATCTGCTGGCGGTGGCTGACGAATCGGCGCAGCTGATGGAGTATTCCAGCCAGCTTGAGGCCAAATCATCGGAACTCAGCCGCACCGCGCGCAAGCTGCGGGAAGCCAATGAGAAACTGACCCAGATATCGCTGCAGAAGGACTCCTTCCTCAGCCAGGTCAGCCATGAATTGCGCACGCCCATGACCTCGATCCGCGCCTTTTCCGAGATCTTGCGGGATACCGACGGGCTGCTGCCCGAGGACAAGACCCGCTATGCCACGATCATCCATGACGAGGCGCTGCGTCTGACGCGGCTTCTCGACGATCTGCTGGACCTGAGCGTGCTGGAAAGTGGCCAAGTCAGTCTGAACCTGCGTGACGGTCGGCTGGATGTGGTGCTGGACCGGGCACTCGATTCGGCGCTGGCCGGATCCATGCGCAAGCTCGTGGTGAAGCGCCAGAAATCAATGGAACGTATCGCGCTGCGGTCGGATCTGGACCGGCTGGGGCAGGTCTTCATCAACCTGATCGCAAACGCGCAGAAATACTGCGATGCGCGCGATCCGGTGCTGAAGATCTCGGTTCATGACGTAGGTGGTCAGGTGGTGGTGGACTTCATCGACAATGGCAGCGGCATCCCGGCAGAGGCCCAATCGATGGTGTTCGAGAAGTTTGCCCGTGTGAGTTCCGAGAAAGCAGGCGGTGCCGGGTTGGGTCTGGCGATCTGCCGCGAAATCATGCAGCGGCTGGGCGGCAACGTGACCTATCTGGCCGGGCAGGGCGGCGCGGGTTTCCGTGTCAGCCTTGCGACCAATCAGGAAATGGCCGCTGAATAGGACACGCGTAAGGGTTTGGTAACGCGTACTGCCTAAACCGGTGTCATGGCACAGTCGGACAGGCGGACGATTCCGTGAGCTCAGATCCCCGCAATGTGAATACCGTAGTCGCGCGCAAGATCGCGCAGGCGGCAAAGGGTGCGGCGCAATCCGCCCGCCCGCTGCTGCGCGCGCTGCGCCGGGGGTTGGCGCAGGCATCGGCGGGTGTTTCGGGGCCCGCGATGGCGGTGATCGGCGCGACTGAGAACAGCCTTCCCCGCGACCTGTTGCCCGCACATCTGGAGGAACACCGCCTGATGCTCGTGCTGGGCGAACCCGGCGGGTTGACCGCGGCGATCTGTGTCGACCGCCAGGCGACTGCAGCAATGATCCGCTTTCAGACCATGGGCGAGGTCGGCTCGCTACCACCCGATGACCGGCCCTTCACCGACATCGATGCCGCCCTTCTGGCGCCCTTGGCCGAACGTCTGCTAGCAGAAGCGGGTGCGCTGCTGGGTGAGGTCGAGGATTGGTTGTGCCTAGGCAACTACAGGTTTGAAAGCCGACAGAAAAAACTCTCGGACCTGATCCTGGTCATGGAGCAGGAGCAGTATCGGCTCTGCGATCTGGTGGTCGATATCGGGCACGGGGCCTGTCAGGGACAGATCACCGTGGTGCTGTCGGATCGCCCCTTCGAACAGGAGGTCGTGCCGGAAGTTGCAGCGTCTCAATCCGTCGGGCTGGAGCATAATTTCGGGCTCATGCGGACCGAATTGCAGGTGGTGCTGACCCGTTTGCAGGTGCCGCTCTCTACGCTGTCCGGGTTGCAACCTGGAGACGCGTTGCCGCTGGACCCCTGCCAACTGGGCGAGGCCGAGTTGCTGACCATCGACGGTCGGGCGGTTGCGAGGGCGCGGTTGGGTCAGTGTCGGGGGATGCGCGCTCTGCGGCTGAACGAAGCTCCGCCCGACCTGTATTCCGAATCGGACGATGTTGAGAGTTTCGACGATCTGTCCGGGCCTGCGCAGAATGCACCCGCTCCGGCGGTAATTGCACCTCCCTCTGCAGAGCACGCCACAAGCAGAGCCAACGGCCCTACTGTGCAAGAGGGGTCACATCCAGGCAGGGAAATCGCACCAATGATCCAAACACCGTCGGGTGCGGGAAACGGGGTCGCGCCTCGCTCCTGAAAGCCGCTGAGCAGAGTTTAGCTGGCTTCGGAGGCCGCTTCGCAAAGCGCCTCGAGTGTCGGGCGCAACCCGTCCAGTTGGTATCCGGCGCTTTGGGTCTGCGCCAGGATATCGTCTGGCGTCCGCGACGGGCATTGTCCCAATGCCCATACCACAGAACAGCGCGTGCCCGAGGCACAATAGGCCAGAACCGGTCCGGTGCTGGCCTCGGCCAGCGCCATCTGTTGCGCGATGTTTTTCGGTGTCATGGTCTGATGGGTCAGTTCCAGCACTTCGAATTCCAAGCCCGCCGCGCGCACGGCCTCGGCGATGACGTCGGCCTGATGGCTGGGGGGAACCTCGGCATTGGGGCGGTTACAGATGACGCGGGTAAAGCCCGCCTCGGCGATGGCTGGCACATCCTCGGCCGAAATCTGTGGCGAAACGGCATAGCGCGGTGTGATCGGTCGAATATCCATGGCCTGTTCCTATGCCGCGACGACCCGCCTGTCCAGATGTCGAGCCTTGCAGGCCAGCTCCGAAAGTCAACCTTTGCCAGGTCTGCGCCCGTCTTGGTTTGCTCCGCGTTCATGTTCTTGACTGTCAGGAAAATCCGGGCACTCAGAAAGTTTGATCACAATCAAGGCGCGTCCCGACCAAAGATGCGACAATACAGGGCACAACGGCGAAATGTTGCCGGTTTCTTCGGCCATAAAGGGGATATTGCATAAATTCCGGCCGATCACCCGTCAGTTTTTCTTCCCGTTGTTACAATTCTGAGTAGAATGTTGATCACAGGGAGGACCGAAAATGACTGCTCAAGACTTGATACTGGAAGCGGAACGTCTCGAAAAGCAAATCGCCGGAGCATCCTTTGACCGGCGCCTGCGCCTGCAACCCGCATTGCATGCTGTGATCCGCCGCTTGGGCGAAGAGGGTGCCAGTGTGCCCAAACGCCTGCGCCGCCTTGATGCGCATCTGTGCGATGAACTCATCGAAGCCCGCTTTGACAATATGCCAATCTGATCCGATCGGCATTAGCCCGGCGCTCAACCCAGCGAAATGCCGACGATGACCGCCATCAAACCCAGCACAGACAGAAAAAGCGCGCCGAGGTTCCAGGGCAACACCGCCTGAACCGCGGCGCGCAAGTCTTCGTCGCTCAGCCCCGACCGGCGTGCCTTGTGAACGCGCAGAATGCACCAGACGAGGCCAGCCAATCCGGCCAGCGAAAGGGCCGTGCCTGCCCAAACGATAAAATCGAACATGATCGCCCCGTGCGAGTCGCTTCTGGCCGCAGGAGTTAGCGGATCGAGGCATTGGGTGCAACCGACCGGGTGGTCTCTAAAGGGTGCTTGCGGCAGATGCAGCGGCGCGCTATCCCGCGCTTCACACTCAGTAGCAGCCCGACGGAGAGATGCTGATAGCCGAAGCAAAGGCGTGCGGCATTTTTTTGCCCTCGCGAATCTGTAACATAAGTGCAATGTCAAACAGTTACGTGAACTTCATGTAGCCAAGCTACCTGCTTGTGTCATTCAAATGTCCAGAACGACGGCTTGAAGCGAAACTCGCAAGATACGATGAAATGAGAGGTCGAGAACTTGGAACAGGAAACTCAATCAGATTCCTATAAGGTAACAGCCGGCGAACTACGCCAATTTGTAGAGCGCATCGAACGGCTTGAGTCCGAAAAGAAGGACATTGCGGATCAGATCAAAGAAGTTAAGGCGGAAGCACGAGGCAGAGGCTACGATGTGCGTGTGCTTGCCAAATTGATAGCCCTGCGCAAACGCGACAATGATGATGTCGCGGAAGAAGAAGCAGTGTTGGAAATGTACAAGGAAGCACTGGGTATGAACTGACTGGCACCGATGGCCTGCAAACATCCCCGATTAGGTAGCATATACGTTACCGTGTCTCCGGGGCAGGCTTGATGCCGAGTAGGCTGCGAAGAACGCAACTTCATCAAGCTTGAAGGCCGTCTAACTTACTTGCATCCAGTTTTTCACTCCCTCAGACCAAGTAGGTCATGCCGCTTTTCATCAAGCACAGATTGGAATAGCGCAGTTAGCTCTGACTTCTCTAACAGTGGCAACCTATTGTCCTTGGCCGAATTGGCTTCGTCTGTATCGTCTGAAACTGAGGCTTGGGCCGGTTCCGCCATCTTGAAGCGATTGAGAAACGATTTGATTTGCATCTTCAGATTCCTTCAACACTTGGGCATTCAAAGGTGTCGCTGTGGATCTGGTCCGAACCCTGAAAGAGGGCTCAAGGACCTGTAATCCGTGAGTGGCGATCCACAGCGACAGCTCGCATTTAGGAAAGGACTTTGTTCACGTAAGGGGGAAGAAACCGGTCTCTTGCGTCATTTCTTGACCAGCTAGTCAAAATATTGATACAGAGCTTACGGTTACGTCAACATACCGAACCAATAGGCCAGTCAATAAGACGTAACGTCAGCAATGATAGCGGTACTTCGCAGGCCGTATGCGGTGTTTGCAAACTTCACCAAGCCAAAGTTGGCTGGTTCCCGACAACGACCTGATCGTCATAGAGAGCCGATTGGTTGCCCTGATTACCGCTTGGAACAAGCCGGAGAAGGAGACTCGGGAAGAGTTCTTAGATCGCGTCAAAGCGCTGGTCATTGATCGCCGGTACGGGTGCTGAAAATCTCAGTGCAACCTCGCGCGGACAAGGATGCCGTCAATCGTTTCTTCACCCAGCGCTCGAAGCGCCTCAAGTCGATGCAGCCCTTCAATCAACACAAACCTCTCACCATCGGCACGCAACTGAATCGGTGTGATTTGCCCGTTTTCCATGATGTCATATGCAATCGCTTCGACTTTCTCAGGATCCAGTGTTTTTGCTCGCTGGCCTGGAACGTAAATCTTCGCAATCGAGAATGAGCTTCTTTCTAGCATTGACGAATGCCCTTCCTGTTGCACGTCTGATGTTGCTCCTCCCTGTCTATCATCAGTTGCTTTGGAACATGAGCGTTTGATTGGCTTGGGAGGATCAGGCTCGCCGTTGTCTCAATCTATGCCGCGTTTTGTTGATGCAGCAAGCGGCGTTTCTGGATTGTCTGGTTTTTTTGATCTCCTTTCTGCGTCTGAGGAGTGCTTCAGCTTGACCGAAGTAGAGGTCGGCGGATGTCAGGTTGCCGATGCCCGAATCGCCTTCATAAAGGCTGCAGAGGCAGCATCAGAGCCACACTCTCTCTTAGTTCAGGGCGCCATCTGTCCCAAAACACCTGACGACGGACACCGATGGGACCGTAACGCAATGTCTCTTGAAGGCGGGTGACATCGTTAACCTAATTCTACGCCCCGCTGTAATTTTGGTTCCCGATGTCACAGGACAAGGGCGTTTCATTGCAGCATTCGGTCAGATTTCAGCAAGCGTACTGAAGCCCGGTATTTTGGTGAAATTATCTGTGCATCTAAGCCCTTGACCAAAGTCCCAATGGTCGTAGACGACGTGCAAGGCACAATCGCTGCGGGGCAATTCCGACCGGGGGATGGCTTTGTCGCACAAACGGGGTGAGTGATTCACTGTGTGAATCCAGCGTGATAGCTGGATGGCATGAGCAGCTGGTCCCCTACGACGTACGAGACCAAGAACTGGCCTTCATACAACTGTCTAGCCCCTTTACTCTGGGCCACTGATTTGGGTTTTCTCTAATAAGGTTTCTGGAACTGGTGGACCCATGCCGAGTGCCTGATGCGGGCGGGTGTGGTTGGCAAGCTCTTCGATGAAACCACAGATCGATAGACACCCAGTCATAGCAGGAAGAACGGAAAACGCCTTCGGTACTACATCTCCCACCGGCTGGTAAAGGATCACAGCCGAAAGCTTCCGGATGCCTGGCGGTTGCCTGCGTAACATTTGGAGACGCTGATCGCAGATCTAGTTTGTCAAAACCTGAACCGACCGGACTTGCCCGCTAAACTCATACTTGATGCGTCGGTAGCTGAGATCTCTGCCGCAAACGCGAAACTGCTGTCCGCCAAGAGTACGATACATTGCCTCTTGCTGGTCACGCGTGTTGATCTCAAGCCCGGTAAGCTCACTGTTCTACTCAGCCAGAGTGAATTCTCCGAGCAGCATGAGTTTGACGAAGATCGGCTCGACTCATCCGCCCTTTGCATCGAAGCTCGGCTTTGTTGCGCCAATTGGGTGATGGGATTCATGTTATGAATCCAGCGTGGTAGCTGGAAGACATGAGCAGTTGGACACCCAGGAAGGACAAGACCACGAACTGGTCGTCTTACAACGCAGCCCTAAAGCGACGAGGTTCGCTGTCGATCTGGTTTGACGCTTCAATGGCGTGGGATGCGACGCCATCTGGTCGACGGGGCCGTCAACAGGCGTATAGTGATGCGGCGATACAAGCCTGTCTGACGATCAAAGTGCTGTTTGGTTTGCCCTTAAG
>NZ_JBGOSH010000012.1:0-173804 GCF_041537925.1 Ruegeria hyattellae
CAGCCCAACAGCCGGTAGACCAATCAAAGACCTCAAGTAGCGTAAGCGATAGGTCACATAAAGTGTCGCGGGATGGAGCAGCCCGGTAGCTCGTCAGGCTCATAACCTGAAGGTCGTAGGTTCAAATCCTACTCCCGCAACCAACTTAAACAAACATATACAACACGTTACGCACCGCCCAAGGGCGGTGTCTCCATTTGCCCCAAACCAACTGGAAGCACTGTGGAAGCAACAAGGGCGAAGTCAGGCCGTGGCGGAAACGCAACAGGCATTGCCGAGCACCTACTGCGATCTCTTCCCCAGCGAAGTAACATCAAGGTCGGCTTCGCGGACGGAGCGGACCTTTGTATCGGAACACGTGGTGCCCGCTCCCAGCCCTAAGCTTCCATTGCGGGAATGGCATAGCGGTTTAGAGCGGAGCATTACGTTGGAATTGCCGAGCGACCGATTTTAGGGATTCCGGTCGCCTGTCGCTACTGTTGCGCGGAGCCGCTCAATCCAAACGCACCTGTTCTTCTACGCATTTTTCCAGTAGACGATTGGTTGAGCCGCGCTTGAGACACAGATAAGTGTAAACCTATGTTGAAGTTTTTCAAAAATTTCCGTTCGAGCGATAAGTTTATGGACCGGTTGTCCCTGGAAATGGGTGTTGATCGCCGTCTCTTCAAAACCGCGCTGACGGAGCTGGGGATCAACTTCTCAGACCTAGAGAAAGAATTTGAACAAAGAGCGGTGCATGAGCGTGAGTCAGGATTTAGCGATGACGTAATAATGCAGCGGGCGTGCATGGGGATCATCTCGTATGCACGCCTTGGTGCATCCCAGCTCATTGTTAAATTCGGAGAGCAGCCGGAAATTGAATCTTTCATGTTCGCAATGATTGATTATCAAGAGGCACATATTGATGTTGTCGATGATCCAGAGGCATACCGCCGCGAAAGGATGTATTAGTAACGCGGAAAATAGCCCGTCCAAATTTCCTAATTTAGAGAGCATTAAAGTCTCCGAATTCTGCGCATAGCTGACATTTGTAACGAACGCAGCATCCAGTTAAATGGGCTCATAGCCGCCTCGCTGCAGCGCAGCACCCGATTTTTCACTGCTGAGCGCCATCCCCGGTTTTCTGGCATCTTCAGATGACCGTGGGCAGCCCAAAACAGACATTGCGATTGCAGTCCCTACTCCGGTAGCTTTCACATTATGAATGTACTACCCAGCCTCTCCGAGCATTACACAGACCCTAAAACATATCCTCCAGGCGTGGCTTTCCTGGACGGGCAGTATTTGCCGATTTCTGAAGCCAAGATTTCGGTGCTGGACTATGGGTTGCTTCATTCCGACGCAACGTATGATGTAGTTCATGTTTGGAACGGAGCCTTCTTTCGACTAGAAAATCACCTTGATCGGTTCTTCGCAGGTTTGGAAAAGCTGCATATGTCGATTGAGTATGATCGAGGCCAGGTCATCGAGATACTGCACAACTGCGTCGCACTATCCGGATTAAAGAACTCATACGTCGAGTTTATCTGTACGCGCGGCATGTCTCCAACATTCAGCCGGGATCCACGTCATGCCGTCAACCAGTTCATCGCGTTCGCAATCCCGTTTGGATCGGTGGCCAATCCAGAGCAGATGAAGCATGGACTAAATGCAGCAATATCATCCTTGGTGCGCATTCCTCCAAAGTCAGTCGATCCGACAGTGAAGAACTATCATTGGTTGGATCTGGTGAAAGGCCTCTATGAGGCCTACGACCGCGGTGCTGACACGGCTATCCTCATTGATGAAAATGGTAACGTGTCTGAAGGACCCGGGTTCAATATTTTTGCCGTCATCAATGGAAGAGTTTTAACACCAAGGTTCGGTGTGCTTCTCGGGATCACACGTCAAACGGTCTTCGACATTTGCACGAACCTAGAAATCGACTGCTCAGCCGTCGACATACCTCAAGACCAACTCTTAGGTGCAGACGAGATTTTCATATCTTCAACTGCCGGTGGGATCATGCCAGTGACCAAAGTGAATGGACAAAGCATCGGTTCTGGAACCCCCGGCCAAATCACAAATCAGATTACCATGAGTTATTGGGAACTGCACAAAGAAGAGAACAAAAGGATGGTTGTCAGATACTTGGATGACAAATAGCCTTCAGTCGGTGTCTGGTTGGCTCGGAAAAACTGAAGCTTTTCTGCAAGACGGACCCCGGCAAGACACGCCAAAATAGCGGACCAAAACAGAGCTTTTCTGTGACCGGTCTCAGCCCAAAAGCAGACATGACTCTCCAGAACCTCGGGCAGAAAATTTTGGTTCGCTGCGCTTGCGAGGTCACATGCTCAGGCAGATAGAAGCGGACATTCACGGCCTTACATGCACCGTCACTCTTGCTGCAAGCTGTACCGACGACAGCAGTGCGCAGATAGCGGGCTTTGTAAAGTTGCAGACAATGAAGACCTAACAACTTGGCTTATGAACCCTCAACCGACGACTTGTCTCTATTTTATCGTCAATACCACATGTGCAAAACCAGACTTCGTCTAATGACGACGGCAGACTTGAAACCTCAGAGTTTTCATTCAAACTAGTCTGAAAATCTGTTCCTAAACAGTTGACCAACAAAAGGTTTGGTTTGTGATTTGGCAAACCGTTACTTTCAAATTTGCTGCGCAAAATCTCATCTCTGAACACGGGCCAGGAATCGTTTGGGTCGCCGTGCCTGTTGGGCCGAGCGGAATAGGTGCCGGACCCATCAAGAAGCACGACAAATTCTCCGAGTTCGCATACTTCAACAGGTGTTTCGATGCGCGCTTGCTCTCTTAGGTCTGCGAGCCTGTCTGGATTCAGGTGCCCGCGCAGCTTAGCCAACACTTCTATAACAGCTTCATCGGGGTTATCAGCAAAACGGTTGTTATCGTATGTGAGATTGTGCATGCGTTCGATATGCAAATTCTGGTCCAAAGCAGATAGTAGGCCTTCAACCAACTGTTCGGTTCCCCACCACTTCGTGTAGTGATAGCATTCAACATAAAGTTCCGAACCATCGCCATACTTCACATGGATGTCTGGCTTTGCCTTTGTCTTCGAGTATGGGAATGATACATTGCCACCTTTGTCGGCAAAATACTCATAGCATTGCAGCATCCACAAAAACTGATTAAATTTATTCCATTTCTTAGCCCAATGGTCTTGCTCAGAATTCCAATTTGAGTACTCGCATTCCCAGCCTTCAGCTTCATAAGCTTGCGACAAAAGTTGCTCCCATCGACGGAATAAACTCTCCCCGTTGTACGTCGCCATTCGAAACGCCAAGCTGTGAAAGACCGACGGGCCACTGTCGATCAGAATTCCGTCGAGACATGATGGCAAACACCCCAGCTTGGTGAGTAATGGACACGCGTTCCGTCGAGATTCAAAACGGCGTTGATCCGCAGCGTTCTCTAAGGCTTGCCTTACGAGTGACCGCGCTTCTGCACTAGGTACTGAGTTTGACACGTACTTGCTCCGAATTTTGGACCGAATAGCCTATCAGTGGCAGATACACCAATGGCAGCAAAGGGCTGCCCACGGTCATCTGAAGATTTCAGAAAACCGGGGATGGCGCTCAGCAGTCAAAAAATCGGGTGCTGCGCTGCCGCAAGGCGGCTGTGAGCCCTTAGCAGCCCATCGCTTACTTCCGGAATACTACAGAAAATGCATGAAGAACGCGGAAGAAGCCAAGTAAAAATACGAGACTAGGTATGGTTGTCAAAATGACAAATCCTATAATCCCTAAGAGCTGCGCTTGGTGGAGACAGGCCAGCAGAAAAAACAGTAGGAAAGACATGACAATACAGGCTGCAAAGACCAAAGCAGCGTTGAGCTCCTTGGCCAAGTGCCACATGTTCGAAACATATAAGAGATACTGCCCACATCTTCTTTGAACCAATCGCCAGCCTTTTGCGGTTCTTATGCAACGTAATGCACAAAACTGGTAGCCAATCGACTCAAATGACTATGCGCTTTGTCCGCACAGCCGACCTCTGGCGCGTTGGGAGGCCATTGATGCCTGACAGAAGTTGTCAGATGACGGCTGTGAGCCCTTAACAACATTCCTTTGACCTATGCCACAATCGGTATTCGGTGTCATGGAAGTGTTGACTTTGGTTAGCGACATCGTTCCCAAGAGCAATCCTCTTTGCTAACAACCGGTATGAGTACATCATCAGAGAATGCCGCCTCGCTAAGGTGGAAGTGGATTGCTGCTATTTCCAAGCGGTTTGGGAGGGCAGTTCGCGTCTGGATTGTTTTTTCGTTTTTGCTCCTCTTGCCATTGGGCCTGCTATCCGACTCGATGGCCATGGCATGCAGGAATGATAACTACGAAGGGAGCAAGAAGCTTCGCTATTGCAACATTTCACTGGCTACACGCACTTGGTTAGACTTTTTGCCTCTTATGTTTGCAAGAAGTGCTGCAATCCACCTTGAGCGCGGGATCGCCCTATCGCAAATTGGGCGCGAAGAAGAAGCTCTGACCGCCTTTGAACGAGCAATAGAGGCTGCGCGGGCAAAGCCGGGTCCCTGGGAACAAGAGCTTCAATCAAGGATACAAGAGTTCGATGCGCGTCAGCCCACAATTCTATGGAATTCACTTTTGACCGATGGTGAGTAGCCCTCTATCAGTCGGTCTAATTTCTTCTCCCAACTGCAACAACGACTGGTTCTGAAAGCGTTCTTTGAGGCGGCTGCTTCGCTTTTGTCGCGCAGGTCTGCTTAGTCCGCACAGCCGCCCTTCGTTCCTTTGTTGGATTGTGGGGTAGGCCAGAGCTCCCATCATGCACCTACCCCTATCTCCGCGCACCGAGGAAGTCGGGCGCGGTAGAATTCTCTTTGTTGGACTCACCGGCTGCGCAGTCTAGCGTGGCCCGAGGTCCGCTTCGAGCCCAAAATGACAGATCAACAAGCAAGCCATTCTCACACCAACTCAATAATGAAAAATTCAAATATACCAAGGTCGTCATGAACCCAGGGTAGATTTTTGGTACCGCTAATTGCTATCAATTTTCCCGCAGATCTAAAAAAATAAACAACTGGACCGCCTACGTTTTTACCCAACGGGTACAAAATCCATGCTGTTTCATCTAGGTCAACCGAGCTGAATTGAAAGGCTACTTCTTCACTAATACTGCAGCTATCGGAATCACGGCACTTTCTCATATCCTCAAACAAGTCTACAATTTCCGGCGGTATACTTTCGGGTACTTCCACGTGTTCGTCCGGAAGGTTCCCGGATACATGCCCCTTCATAACTGTTTCAAAATGAACGCCGCCTTTGAAGTTTCGCGTTAGTATGTGAAAATCTTCATTGCAGACGATTTCGTTGGATTCATAGTCGCCCAGTTTCCATATCAAGGCGCAACTTGGATGCTCCTGCCAAGCGTATTCCGGAAAATTTGCGCTCGTATTCCCAGATGCACCAATCGGGAGGAGTGCAATGGTCAGAGCAACCACTAAGCTTGATCGAATTTTATTTAGCACGAGATATAGCCACTACTTATTGTCAGGTTCGGAGTTACACTTTGGTAAGTAGAGCCGCCGATCAGGCGCAACAAGTCACATGCCATTGAGTTTTGCAAGCTGGTCTTGATGGCTCATCAATTGCCCATCTTCGAATAGTTTCAGGTAGCTTGCCAGGAATGGCAGCATTGTCCGCATTGCCGCCAGTTGACCGGGCAAGCATGCTGCACTTGCGGCGAACGTCTGCTCCTGAGGGCGGCACCGCAGCATGAAATTGTGGCGGATCGGGTCAAACGGCTGGCTTTGCAAAGTCTGGAATCTGCGCATAACCGCCATTGGCTCCGACAGTCGCGAACGATGGCTCCATCAGGTGATCATTGTTGTTGTCAGAGTAGCCTATATCTTGCTCGAACCTTGGACAGCCGATCTGCAATCGGCGAGGCATGCTCCCTCGCAATCCGTGCCAACGCTTCAACGTGCCGTTCCAAGAAGTCATCAAAATCGTCCGCAGATACGTCGGATATCGCCGCTCGCGTAACGAAAAGCCCGGAGAGTTGCGCATCCAGTTCCCGCATCTTGGCGGTGCGGTTGGCTTGGATGACTTCGCTGGGCAGAACGCCCGCGCAGTTGTGCAAGAGGTCATTGCCAATCACGGCCTCGAATTGCTGCCAGAGTTGGTGGGTGGGCCAGCGGGCGCGGTTGCTGTCGGTGGTGGGCATGCAATAGCGGATGCGTCTCAGAGCGTCTGTAAATGCGTCTCCGATCGTATCATGCACGTCTTGCCAGCTTCTCATTTCGAACTTGTTGCGGAGTTGCTTGGAGCCAAGACGCATCTCAAAGCGCCAGACTTGGCTTGTTGCCCGGTCGCTCAGATCGAGGGGTGGCCTCCCAATAGCTGCGAGTGAAGCGTTCCAGATCGTCAGCCAGCCCATCTTGTTCTGTTGGATGATCTCGCCGCGTTTGTCATAGATGGCCAACTGTCGATTGGCGACGGCACCGGCACGCAGGCCAACAACGCGCGCCCCGCTTGAAACGGTCGCAGTCTCATCGACGCCAGTGTATTCCGTGACCTTGGTTCCGGGCGGCACGACTAGAGCCTCACGATCCGGTTCGAACCATGGGGCCAGCAGATCGACGGCAAAATCCGCACGCGCCACGCGCAGCTGCGTTTCAACATAGTTGATCCGGAAAGCGTCCATGCAGGTACGGAAGTGTTTCTCCGCCCCCTCAAGGCCGCCTGTTGCCAGACCGAAGGCGCGGAAATCCACTGTGATACCGGGATTGTTGGGAATACGGTCCTGAGGGTCTTGGAACAGCCAGACCGCTCCGTGATCACCGGTATGGGCGGTAAATCCACGTGCGCCCTTGTTGGTGACATTCAGGGCAATTGGACCAAGCTGCAAGACGCACTCCCCATGGGTCTCTTGTGCGTGTTTCTTGGCGGAGGCTAGTTCTTCGCGGAAGGCCTCCGGGATATCGGCCTGAATGGTGAATTTGAGCCCATCAAAGCCGAAATATAGGATTGGTGCGTCCATCTACTCTGGCCTACGCTTTCGTATTCGTGGAGGGGGGTGTTACAAGACCCCCCTCTTTGCGGCAGTGCCGCCATTGCATGTGAGATTTGAGGGAATGTTTGGTCATGTGCCGGAACCTGTGCCTCCGGCGGGGCAGCTTGTGTTTTGGGGCCGGGCGCGGACGCCCGGCGCTGCCATCACTTGGCATTTACCTGACGGCCAATCCAGATTTCGGCGCGCTCCGCGCATTTAGCCAGGTTGAGCAGGTCTGAGTGATGGAAGCTATTAGTGTTCCGCCATTCTCCGGTATCGGATTTGTAGGCCCGGGACAGGTCGATGGAATAGAAACCGTCATTGTCCCAGATGGTGGCCGTCAGTAGGCCGATCTTGAATTTATGTGCTGGCTGGTTTGCCATTTTCATTACCTCTTTCGAGTTGTTCGTTGGTGTGGGAAGGGCGCGGGACCGTTTCGCCCGCGCCCCAAAGAGCCATCCGGCCCCAAAATCCCGCACGGCGCTGCCAGCCCCGCACGGGCAAAACTCAAAGCCCGCTATAGCTGGTGTTGCTGTGGCAGCGGGTTTCGGCCCATTCGTTCAGATCGCGGCGGCGATAACGGACGGAACGGCCCGGTTTGTAGAATTTCGGGCCGAAGCCGGTCACGCGCCATTTTTGCAAGGTGCGCACGCTTTGGCAGAGCAATTTCGCTGCCATTGTCTCATCAATGAAGCCGTCGAGATGGTCGTTGGCTGGACTGTTCTGTGTTTCAGTGTTGGATAGCGCCTTGGTCATTTAGATTTCCTTCCGGGTTTGGAACTTTCGATGACCTAGTGATGCGCGAAGCCGAACTAAATGTTAAGATTACAAGTGGTTACGTTACATTACATTGCATTACCTTTTGTTCTATCGCGATGCGCTGGTTCCCCCTTGACCCGGTTGTTGTGCGATCAGCTTCACTCTGATTCTCGCGACAGAGCAGATTGGCGGAATGTTAGAAGTGAGGACATTTGCGGTCCGAAATCCGACCAACTCGGATTGCCACTACATTCAGAAAGAACCTTTCGTTAGGGTTCGTGACCTCAACGAAGGTTCCAAGATGTGCGGAAATGTCAGGAAACCACACGGAACTTACGGGCGTCATTCTCAGTTACATTCAGCGCATTTCCGAGCATTTCCGCGTTTTTCTCTGCCGCCTGCCGAACCGGATCATCGGCTAGGTGTGCGTAACGCATCGTGGTCTGTAACTGCGTGTGACCCAGCAATCGCCCGACCATCTGTATCGGCATGCCGGAAGACACCGCATTGGACGCATAAGTGTGCCTAAGATCGTGAATGCGTACATCTGATAACCGGGCTTGATCGCGAATGCGCCGCCATGGGTGTTGAAGATCGGTTGCGTATTTCCGCTCAAGCTTGCCTTCGATCACGTAAGGATTGCCGGGTGTGCGGGGCAGGGCGGCCAGAACATCGCGCGCGGCTTGCGGCAAGGGAATGCGCCGCGCACCGGTCTTGCTGTCCGGCAATTCCATGCCGTGCGGGGTGATGTATTCCCATTTCAGGGTCTGGATTTCCCCCAAGCGGCAGCCGGTCAGGATCAACAGGCGGAAGGCGGCAACAACAAAGGGTGTTTCCGTGCCATTGCGTTCCACTTCCGCCAAGACCTGCCCCAAGCGCTGCAATTCATGCTGGCTCAGGAAGCGTTCGCGTTTCACCTCGCGGTATTTCGGCACATGGCGGCACGGGTTAGACCCATCAGGCCGCAAGCCCCAGATTTCCGCCAGATTGAACATCTTGGACAAGACCCCAAGTGTCCGGTTCGCCTGATAAGGTTTGTCCCGGAACTTATGATGCAGATCGGCAATGTCTTTCCGTTCCACATCCACCACTTTAAAACTGCCCAACGCAGGGTTGATAAAGAGATCGATGGCGCGGCGATACTCGCCCTGCGTGGAGGGCTTGCAGCGTTCCTTGACATGGCTGTCAAAGAACCGCTCACAAAGCGCGGCAACGGTTGGCGCGCGGCGGTGCTGGGCGATCTCTTCGGCGGGGTTTTCACCCTTTGCCACGTCGCCCATGATTTCTTTTGCCAGCTTGTGCGCCTCGTCCACGGTGATCTTGCCATGCCGCCCAATCGAGACACGCCGCGTGCGCCCGCCTTTGCGATATTGCGCCTGATAGGTTCTGGCCCCCGATGGCATTACTCGCACGCCAAACCCGGCAATCTGACTGTCCCAGACAAAGTAGTCTTTAGCCTCAATTGGCAGCGCTTCGACAATGCGTTTGGTCAGTTTTGGCATGGCTCATTCCTTTCCCTTCTTTCGCCCCGTGGAAGCATTGTGGAAGCAACTGGAAGCAAATCATGGAGTAAGGCGTAGAAGCTGGGCGCAGCCGCCGTCAAGGAAAGATAAGCGATTACAATAAGATAGGGTAAGTGGGCAAAATCAGGCGTAACCCGTGCGACCCCGCTTAGGCTATCTCATAACCTGAAGGTCGTAGGTTCAAATCCTACTCCCGCAACCAACTTTACAAAACACATACAAGCACTTAGTGCCCCGCGGGGCGCTTCTTGCGTTTCTGCCCAAACGCACGGTGCTACAACTGTGCTACGTTTGGGGGTGGACTACGCTCTGCATTGAAAGAGCAGAACTCCACTTAGCTATGTCGCTTAGGCGAGTGTGATGACACACACGCGTTACTGCCCTTGGCTTTCGTATACCTCTTGGTTTAAGCGCGAACGCTTGATCAGAAATATCTGAGATCATCCGATTCAGGCGGTATCTGATCTCATGCGAAGCACGAACCAAATCTACCTTTTGAGCGGCACCTGTTCGTGAGCGGAAACCCTGGTCCATTTAGAATTAAGATTAGATGCAGTGCGCCGGTTGAGCGTTGCATTCGAAGACAGATTAGGATTGTGTTCAATTGGGGAAGATCGGAATTAGACCTGAACGGTTGCGGTAAAACAAAGCTCCTTGACCAGTTCTAAGAGTAAGAAAACACATGATTGATGAAGCGAATTCGGCCCGAAGGGCCGTTTGGGGGCAGGCAAAATGAGCGGATTGGTGGTTTCGGGCACGGAAGGTGCAGATGATCTCACAGCGGATGCGGCGGGAAATACGCTGCTGGGTCTCGCTGGCAACGATACTTTGCGCGGCACAGATGGCGGTGACAGCCTTGATGGAGGCGTAGATGACGACCTTATCTATGGCTTTGACGGCAGTGACATTCTGGTTGGGGGCGCCGGCGATGACTACATCTATGGCCATGACGGCGATGACACCCTACGGGGCGGATTCGGGGATGATACCCTGGGCGGCGGTGATGGCGAGGACCTGTACTTTTTCGACCTAGGCTGGGGGCGGGATGCAATTAAAACTGACCGGGTGTTTCAGGGCAGTCCACAGGCTCAAGATGCGATTCAATTTGGAACGGGTGTTGAGGCCCGCGACTTGAGCGCGCGCAGAGTCGGTGATGACTTGATCATGACGCACGCTAATGGCGATAGTTTGAAATTCATCGACCAATTTCATAGATACCACAACCCAATTGCCGAGGTGAGGTTCGCCGATGGCACGGTCTGGGAAACAGACGAGTTGCAGGCACTGGCGAATACGGGAACTGAATCGGACGATATCCTGACTGGGTTCAATTCTGATGACACATTATCCGGCCTTCAGGGAAATGACAGTATCCTGGGAAATGGAGGAAATGACGAACTGGCTGGCGGCAGCGGCGATGATTCGCTCATTGCCGGCGAAGGTAATGACACATTGCGCGGTGGCTCTGGGGATGATTACTTAGAGGGCGGCCAAGGCGACGATCTTTTTGTTTTTTACGCTGGCTGGGGGCATGATCGAATCGGATATTTGCCCGTGGTCTTCGCCGGTAATCTGCCCCAAGACACAGTTCAGTTCGGATCGGGTGTTACATCCAACGATATCAGCGTTCGGAGAGCTGGTACGCATCTGATACTGACACACGCGAACGGCGACACGCTGGAGTTTAGCGAGCATTACTCACAATCGCAGAAACGCCAACCAATTGCTGAGGTAAGGTTCGATGACGGCACAGTTTGGAACCTCGATCAATTACAAACTTTAGCGAATACCGCGACCGAAGGGGATGATTTCCTGATTGGCTTGGATGTTGACGACACCATATTCGGTTTCTCGGGAAATGACACGATATTAGGCTATGACGGAGATGATAGTCTTGGGGGTGGTGCCGGAGACGACTACTTAAACGGTGGCGAAGGATCCAACACCTTCATTTTTTACTATGGCTGGGGGCAGGACACGATCGGAAGTCCGATCTTAAGTACTGCTAGTAAGATTGAATTTGGTGCGGGTATTGAAGTTGAAGACTTTGGTGCAAGCAGAATTGGGTTCAATGATTTGCTTCTAACCCATGTCAATGGTGATAGTATTCTTATTTCGGGCTATTTTGATGTTGCGAGACGATTTGACGTCCAATTTTCAGATGGATCAATCTGGGATCCCGACGAATTACAGGTGCTCTCCAATGCAGGGACAGAGTTGGCAGACGAACTCGTCGGCACCAATTCCGGTGACACCTTATTAGGCCTACAAGGAGATGACAGAATCACTGGCAATCGTGGTGATGACCTCTTGGACGGGGGGGCGGGCGACGACAGCATATTTGGTAATGACGGAAGTGACACTCTGAGCGGAGGCACCGGAAATGACTATCTAAGCGGCGGCGGCGGTGGCGAAGACCTGTATGTATTTGATCTTGGGTGGGGTCAGGACATAATTTACAATACCGGAGGGGGCGCTAACAGTCCCGATGGGATCAAATTTGGCGCTGGAATACGTGCCAACGACATTAAAGGTCAGTGGGTCGGTGGTGATTTGGTCTTGACCCATGTCGACGGCGATAGCGTAACGATCAGAAACCACTTTCAGACAAGCTCCCAGCAGATCGACAAAGTCTGGTTCGAAAATGGAAATGTCTGGGACCTGGATGACCTGCAGCTTCTGACAAATGTCGAAACAAATTCCGACGACATCCTCCGTGGCGTTGATTCTCGAGATTATTTGCGGGGTCTTCAGGGAGATGATCGCATTTTGGGTTTCGGCGGCAACGATTCTCTAGATGGGGGTGATGACGATGATACGATCTTTGGTCATGACGGCAAAGACACTTTGCGCGGCGGTAATGGGAATGACGAGTTAGGCGGTGGCGATGGGGGTGATCAGTATTTATTTGAACTCGGCTGGGGTCAGGACACGATTTACAATAACGATAATGATTTTCTTCCTGAGGATTCGGATAAGATAAAATTTAGTTCAGGCATTACTGCCATTGATATAACTGCGCGTCGCGACGGCGACGATCTGATATTAGTTCATGTAAGTGGTGATACTATCGAGATCGAAAACCACTTCTGGAGCAGATCCTATCGAATCGACGAGGTGCGGTTTTCAGACGGAACAGTCTGGGACTTCGGCGATTTGAGCGATTTGGTGAAATATGGCAATCTAGATGGAGCGACCGTAGAACAATTCGCTGAACAACTCACCGATGGGTATTGGGAGAGTATCGGAGGGGCGCGGCGCAGTTTTGATATCGACGCTTCCAGGCAAATCACCTATTCAGTCGCGGATCTGGACGCAAAGGGTGCCTATTTCGCGCGCGCGGCCTTGGATGCGTGGTCCGAAGCCTCGGGTCTGGTGTTTGTCGAAACTGCCGCGAATGCACAGATCGTTTTTGACGATGAAGAGCAAGGTGCCCACGCCGACTTTGATCTTGCCGGACCCTATATTGATACTGCCTATATCAACGTACATTCGAGCATATCCGCCGGCGACCCACTTCAGCCGTGGGGGTTTGCATTTGAAGTCTATTTGCACGAAATTGGGCATGCACTGGGATTGGGCCACCCCGGAAACTACAATTTCACAGCGACATATGGCGTTGATAACCTGTTTCTCAATGACAGCACTCAATATACAATCATGTCGTATTTCTTTCCAGGCGACCATGAATACGCGCCGGGAACCAATGCCTATATCCTTTCTCCGCAAGTCGCAGATGTCGAAGCAATCAATGCGCTCTATGGTCCGGACCCTGTCCGCAATCCCGGCGATACCGAGTATGTGTTCTGGTGGCAGTCGGGCGACGTCAAGGTCAGCCATGAAGATGTGCCGCGTTTCTTTACGGTTCAGGATAGCGGCGGTATTGACTGGTTCTCATTTTATGACACCGACGCAGACCAGGTCATCGATCTGCGTGAAGGTGAGTTTTCGAGCATTGCCGGGTTGCGTCTCAACTTGGCCATTGCGCCGGGCAGTGTGATCGAAAACGCAGAAAGCGGTGTGGGAGACGATCTCTTGATCGGTAGCCCTCACGACAACGAACTGTATGGCGGCGATGGCAATGACACGCTTCGCGGCGGGCTTGGAAACGACATAATCGTTGGCGGTTCCGGGAACGACTATCTCAACCCGGGCGACAATTCCGACGTGGATGCGATCCGGCCCGGTACGGGTCAGGACACGATCGTCTTCTCCGACATGGTCACCGGTCAGGGTTCCATCGCACTCTGGGATCTGGATGCGGGTGTCACGGTCTGGATCAACGGCACCGCAAATACCGGGTTCATCGACAAGGGTGCCAATGGCTCGGCCAAGCTGGTGGATGTGAGCGTGCCGCTTCCGACCGAAATCGGTGGTCTTGTGATCGATGGCACCGTCCACGACGACACCTATACGGTCACGGCAGGGGCCGGAGGTTTCATCGTCATCCGGACATATGCGGGCAATGACATTTTTAACCTGAACCCAAGCGACGGCTATTTAAGGCTGAGATTTAGCGACTGGCAAATCACCAACGGCGTTACAGTCAACCTGACCACCGGCACAGTCAGCGATGACGGGCATGGCAATATAGACATGATAACCGGTGTCGAAAACCTGAACTCGGTACACACAACGATGCTCTCGGACTCGGTGCTGGGCAACGACCATGACAACGAATTCATTCTTGAGGCCGGCGATGACACGGTTGATGGGGGTGGTGGGTTCGACCTGCTGCGCTATGACCGCAATGAGGTCGAGGTGGTCAATGTCAACCTGCAGACCGGGACGGCGACGGGCATGTGGCGGGGTGAGGCCTTTACCCACACGATCAGCAATGTCGAAGAGGTGCACGGCTCGCGCGATGGCGATGACACGATCACCGGCCAGGACGGGGTCGGCGAGCAGCTTGAGGGGCGCGGCGGTAACGACACGCTCAACGGGCGCGGCGGCAATGACACGCTGCTGGGCGAAGAGGGCAATGACGAGGTCTATGGCGGCGATGGCAATGACGAGTTGCTGGGCGAGACCGGCAATGACACGCTGGGCGGCGGCGCGGGCGCGGATCTGCTGCTCGGGGCCGTCGGGCAGGACCAGCTCTGGGGCAGCACCGGCAATGACACCGCCTATGGCGGCGAGGGCAATGACACGCTGGGCGGCGGCGGCAACAATGACGAGCTGGGCGGCGGCAACGGCAATGACCGGATCTGGGGCGGTACCGGCAACGACACCGCCTTTGGCGGGGCGGGCAATGACACGCTGGCCGGCGGCGGCGGCAGTGACGAGCTGTGGCTGGGCGAGGACAATGATGTGGCCTATGGCGCGAACGGGGCCGACACGGTGCTGGGTGCGGCGGGCAATGATGAGCTCTGGGGCGGCAACGGGACGGATCTGCTCAATGGCGGCGGCGGCAACGACACGCTGCGCGGCGGGGCGGATGCGGATGTGCTGGTGTTCTCGGCAGGCGCCGACCAGGTGATCGGTTTCGGTCCGGGAGACCGGATCGATCTTTCCGGCGTCGCCGCGATCACGGATTTCGCCGACCTACAGGCCAACCACCTGTCGGGACCGGTGGATGCGGTGATCGCCGACGGGGCGGGCAACACCATGACGCTGGTCGGCACCGGCGCCGGAACGCTCGACGCGGGAGACTTCATCTTCTGACTTCAGAACTCTACATTTGATCGTCAGCATCGTCAGCGTTTGGTGTTGCTGACGATGCTGACGATAGATCAGGGGCTTTGTCGCAAACTTTGGCCGGCATGTTGCACCTTCGCGCGGTTTGATCCAACTGGTGGTTTGTCTGTGACAACGTCTAGGAGTGTCCGATGATCGACTTCAAAGGTGCGCACTACCCACAATCTGTGATCCTGTTCGCAGTCTATTTCTACGTTCGCTATGGCGTCTCATACCGCGACCTGGAAGAGATCATGGCAGAACGTGGTGTGTCGGTTGATCATTCTACTCTGAACCGCTGGGTCGTGAAATACTCACCCGAGGCCGCTCGCGAGGCACAGAAACGGAAGGCCAACACCGCCGAATCTTGGCGTATGGATGAGACGTATATCAAAGTCCGTGGCGAATGGGTGTATCTGTATCGTGCGGTAGATCGCGACGGGCAAACCCTTGATTTCATGCTTTCCGAGAAGCGAGACACGAAGGCTGCAAAGAAATTCTTCGCCAATGCTCTGTACAACAATGGTATCCCGAAACGGATCACCATTGACAAAAGCAGAAGCAATGCGGCCGGGACCAAAGAGGTCAACAAGATCTTCAAGCGGCTGCGGATACCTGTAAAGATCGACACCGTCAGATCAAAGTATCTCAACAACATGATAGAACAGGATCACCGTTTCATCAAAAGGCTCACGACACCGATGTTGGGGTTCAAAAGCTTCGCCTCCGTGCAGCGACACTTGCCGGGATCGAGGCCGCCAACATGATACGCAAGGGGCAGCTTGGCCAGCTGAAGTGTGGCTTTCGTCAGTTTGCTGAGCTCGCGGGATAAATCCGTCCAGACAGATCAGTCGCTCTGATCCATGAAAAAATTTGCGACAAAGCCACTCTTTGATCCTGAATGAGCCTCGGGAAGGCGGCGGGTCTGGCTTGGCTCGCCCGGCAAAGCAACCGAAATCTGAAACTTTGCGACACTACCCACCGCGGGTGCTGTCGCGCGGAACGAAGCGCTACGAGCCTGCAAATATCTTGGGCGAGCGCAGTGGCGGCGGCTGACAGGATTTCACCGCCGAAGCCGCGCAGAGACAAAGATGAACTGCGTCAAACTGCTTGGCCAAGGCCTCATGGCCCGAGATTTCGACCGACAGGTCGCGGAAATCCAAGTCCGTGTCGCGGTGCTCAACCGCTACACCGCTCTTGGCATACCTGTCACTGAAGCCGTAGGCTAAGTCCGTCCGGGCAAAGGGGAAGTGCGTTCACGCCGCGATTTGTGCAACAAAGCCATCTACGACACCATATAGGTAAATCCACTCCCAACGAACCTTGAGATAAGGTCCCATCCATGCGCCAGGATTCCGCAGTGTTGGCCTTCCGTTTCTGTGCCTCGCGAACGGCTGCTTCTTTAATGTCCCTCCGCAGCGCTGGGAAGGAGACGCGCAGGCAAGAAAGCGCTGAAATCGGGGCCATGCGAGCGCAGCGTTGAAATATACAAGCAAATACGAGAGCCTCGACACTAGGTCTAGAGCTTTGAAAAAGCCGGGTTTCTAACAGTAGATTTTAGTTGAGCGGATCGGGTTCGAAACCGCTGTTCCGGATGTACATATGAATCTAGCCTAGAAGTGAACTCGCGATGCGCTACGGAATTACGACAGGCCGCGCCCATCTAAACAAGCTGCAGATGATGTATGAGGGCGACGCCGCAATCCCGGGTTTTGCGGGCACCAATCCGACGCCGGGGTTTGCGGCGGAGCTCGATCTGCTTGATGACAAGACGCAAGGCAACCGCGAGATCAATTGGTTTGTCCTTCCGCCGTTCATGACCAGCAGCGACATGGCGGCGTTCGCCGGACGCTACTTTCACGGCCATGCTACCGATGACGAGGTCGCCGTTGATGAGGCGTTTTGCCTCTGGGCCCACGGAGAGGGAGGTGACGCGGAAGTCCCCGAAAAGATTTTTCCCATCCAGCGCGCGAATGCAAAGTGGCAGGCGGCCACCGGGCGCGACGCCAGAATTCTGGCGAAGCTCGAGGCCGAATCTACCCTAAATGCCATCGCGGCGGCTTTGAAGGTCGGCGACCTGATCGCACAGGGAAACACACTGGTCGTCTATCTGGAAACAGCGCCGGGGAAGCTTTCGCCTCACTATTGGAGGCACTGGTCAAAGGCAGTCATGAATTACGGCTATTTAGATTCTGCCGAGTCAACGGCCCATCCGTTTTATCCAGGGATCATTTGCGACTTCGAACTCTATGGCACCGCACCGGACGGCGTGACGGACACCTATTGGCCAGAGACCGCTGTCCGCAACGCCCTAGGCGCACTTGCAACCGAAGGACCGGTCGGACCTGAGCCAGAGGACGGGCAGGAGGACAACCGCCCGATCAAAACCTGGCTTCAGCCCGCGCCCATCAGCATCTGGGCGCGCAGAATGCCGGAGGCGGCGGAGGTCGTTCCGCTGATGTCAATCGGATGGTTCAGCAGTACCACGGACTTGCCAGTGCATTTCCGGCGCGTCTGGGATTGCGCTCTGGACACCATTCCGACGGATGATCCGGCCCTGACCGACAACGAGATCGACATGCTTAGGCTCGTGACGATTGATGAGTCGCCACCGGTCACTGACGGTCCGGACCCGTTGGACTGGGCTTTGCGCCCACAGAAAAGCTATCAGATCAACGGGCCGGAGCCGGAGGGGGATTACAATTTCACCAGGTCCGATGGCGTGCCAAACGTCTTTTGGTTCACCGATACCAACATTGCGTCGGAAGACATCAACACGCCGCCCACGCAGATCGGATTGGACCATCTCGACCCGGCGAGCCGGGCGGACTACGAGCGTGCCAGTGACACAGAAGTGGAGATACGCTTCCTGCAAGACGTCTTCACGGCTCGGACCCCACGCGAAAACTCCGATGGCGGCACCGATTTCGAGCATGACCCGATCGTTCATAAACCAACGTTCACGGGCCGGTATTTACCGCCAAGGGGCGGGCCTGACTTGTCCGCTCAGGAAGCCAAGGACATCGCTGCGGGTGGCCTACAGGTGGTGAGCTTGTACCAACAAGCCGCTGACCCGCTGGGCTCGGCTGATCCTGCGCACCGGATGAGAGAAAGCTCCATGCGCCAAGCCTTTGAAAATGCCATGGCAGTTGGCCAACCTCCATTTACTCCAATCTATTTTGCGGTCGATGTCGACGTTGACGGCGACAATTGGAAGGAGGCGGAATGGCTCAAAGATGATGCCGGAAACGTCCTCAGCAAAATCGGGCCCGACTTCGCTGCGGTGCTTGGATTCTATCGCACGATCCGCCGGGTCTATTTTCGCGACTACATCGTCCAGGACGGTGCCCTGCCCTATTACATCGGAGCCTATGCGCCTGTGAAGGTTCTCCACGCGGTCTACCGCGCTGGGTTGGCGACGCATTTCTGGCAGTCCATGGCCCATACCTTTGGACGTCCGGTTGGGGTTCCCAAATCAGGAAACCAGGCCGACCGCTGGTTCTTCACATCTCCTGGCCTTCGTGCCTGGCCGCAGGCGAACCTCTGGCAAATCCGGCTGGCCTCCGCCGGCCCCACCGGATTCTGGACTTGGCCAAAAAACGCGGTTCTGGCTGCACCGCCTTTCCCGCAGGACGATGAAGCTGCATCCTGGTGCGACATCAATGTCGCCTGGGGCAACCCCGGCGGCTGGGAGCCAGCCTCGGTCGCAATTCCGCTGCTGCCGGGTGATGGTGTGGGTGGCGCGGCATGAGCGACCAGTTCTTGGACGATATGCTGGCGCTGGCTTCGCGGATTTTGTCGCCGTTGTCGGACGCTGTGCAAAGCACCACTTCGTTGCGCGCTTTCCTGGATGACTTCGGCTGGCGGGCCGCTGCAATTGACGACGCGGTTTTGGGCCGCTTTACGGCGGTCGGCTCCGCTGTGGATGGGCTTTCTGATGCCGTCAGCGACGGTGAGGGTCAGATGGTTGCTCTGCAAAGCGCAGTGGCGGCGCTGCACAATCTGGGCGACCTGCCGCCCATGGGCCAAATGGACCATCCGTTTGACGAGGCCGCATTCTGGCAAAGCCTACCTGAGGATGTTCTTGCCCTCCTGCTCTTCGAAGGCCTGGCCGAGGAAACCCCAGGCTTCTTCGGCATTCTGACATTCCTCGGTGTCCTGCAGCGCAAGCCGGAGCCAGCGGATGCCACAACCGGACGCCTAGTCTATGACAAGCGCATAGTCGATTGGGGCGCGCTCGCGCGCGCGCTTTCGGCCCCTGACCAGATCTTGCCTGAAGTCTATGGCTGGGGCGGCACTTTTGATCACGCGACTTTCCTCGATGCCCTTGAAGGCGCGCTGAGTGGACTGGGGGCAACCGCGAGCGTCAGCCGCGCCGGTCCGGACGTGCTGCGTCCGGAGGTGACGGCGGATAACCCGCATGCCATTGACATGAAACTGCTGACGGCCATGCCACCGATCACCTTTCGGCCCGGCGATGGAACCCAGATCAAACCTGCGATCCTGATGACACCGTTGCCTCCGGACAGCCAGCCAAGCGGCGCGCCAACCGGTTTTGCCCTGTCGCCGACGGTCTTCGGCGGCGCAGCGGCCAGTATCGGCATCCCCGACAACGACAGCCCGGTGACACTGGCGCTGGCAGGTGACTTTGCGACCGCTCCGTTGCGAGTCGGGGTCTCACCGGACGGTGTTCGCATGCTGAGCAGCCGCACCGACATCAATGTCATCGCCGACATCGTCTGGGACACGGTCGACGCGCCGATCCTTGTCCTGGGCAGACCCGAGGCCACTCGGCTGGAATTGGGGGGCGCGGGTCTCGGTTTGGGTATTGCCGGCGCGCTGAACGATCCCGAATTCACCCTGCACGGGGAGATTGAGGAAGCTGTCATATATCTCGGCGCGGGCGAAGGCGACGGTCTGCTCAACAAGATTCTAGAAGCGATCGAGCTGGAAATCCCCTTCGAGGCAGGCCTGAATTGGAGCAGCAAAAGCGGGCTCGAGATCAGCGGCGGTTTGGGCCTGAGCTTTGTCATTCCCATCGACAAGACCCTCGCCAACGTGCTGACACTCGATCAGGTCAACATCTCGCTTTATGGCGATCTGACCGAGCAAGCCACGGTGATGACGGCAACGGTCGATGGATCGCTGCAGCTGGGGCCGCTCTTTGCCGGAGCGGAAGGCGTTGGTGTCAAGGCCACTGTCACGCCGCGCAGCACCGCTGATCCGGGCAACCTAGGTTCGGCACAGATCGACTTTGGATTTCAGCCACCATCCGGCTATGCGCTGTCACTGAACGCTGATCCCATCACCGGCGGCGGGTATATCTCGGTTTCCGATCACGAATACCGCGGCGCGATGGCGCTTCAGTTCGAGAATTTCGGCTTTTCCGCCTTCGCGATCCTGACCACTCAGATGCCCGAAGGCGAACCGGGTTTCAGCTTTGTCGGGTCGATCTTTGCCGAATTCACAGTGCCGTTGGCGTTTGGGTTTTTCCTCACCGGAGTCGGCGGCTTTATCGGCATCAACCGTACCATCGACACCGACGCGATGCGCGAGGTGTTGTTCGACGGACGGCTGGACGGGTTGCTGTTCCCGCCGGACCCAGTCGAAAGTGCGGGACAAATCCTGGACGACATGGCGCTAATCATGCCGGCAGAGGAAGGCCAGCACATCGTGGGCCCCTGTGTGCGGATCAGTTGGGGGCAGCCGAGCCTCATCCATATCACCATGGGCGTGCTTCTGGAGTTCGGTCAGGACGTTCGGATCGTGATCCTGGGCGGGGTGTCGATGATCCTGCCGGACGAGGACAAGGTCCTGGTATCGCTCAAGCTGCAGTTCATGGGCGAGATCGACTTCACCGCCGGCACCATTGACTTTGACGCGACACTGGAAGGGTCCCGTGTGCTGACGTTCGCAGTGGACGGCGACGTGGCGATCCGCACCGGTTGGGGCAAGAACATCAAGCAGGTGGCAAGTTTCGGGGGTCTGCACCCGGACTATCCCAAGCCTGACAACCTGCCAGATCTGGCGCGGCTGTCGATCAGCTTTGGCGGTAACAACCCGCGTTTGACGTTTTCGGCCTACCAGGCGACGACATATAACTCCCTGCAGGTGGGCGCCCGGGCGGATATGTACGCGCAAGGTCCCAAGGTGCCGCTGTTGGGTCGGGTGGCGGCCGACGGGTATGTGGCTTTCGATGCGCTGATCTATTTCAACCCGTTCAGCTTCCAGGTTTCGCTGCGCGGCAGTCTGCGCATTCTGGTCGATGGCAAGGACAAGGCCAGCCTCTACTTCTCGATCGAGCTGCACGGACCCAACACCTGGTACATCAACGGCGAGGTCTGGGTGAAAGTCCTGGGCATCAAGGTGCGTTTCGCGGTGGAGCATCGCTGGGGTCAGCGCGAGACCATCGAAACCTTTGTGGCCAGCGCCGTTGATCTGTTGCGCGACGCAGTGGAGCGCTCCGAAGGGTTTCAGCCGGTCGAGCAGTCGGGCGCAGGGCCTGCGGTGAGCTTCCGCACCCTGGCGGATGAGAACAAACCCGTCGACCCGCTGGGCGGCCTTCGGTTCATGCAATCGGCCGTGCCGTTGCAGATTACCCTGCAGAAAATCGGCGAGGCAGATGTGTCCGGTCCGGCGGAGGTCGATATTCGCGTGCTGAACAACGGTACCGCGCTGGACATGGTGCCGGCAGAGACGGAATTTGTCCGCGGTCACTTCTTTTCGATCAGCGACGCGCAGCGGCTGTCGGACCCGGTCTTTGAATTCCACAAGGCGGGTTTTCAGTTCTCTGACGACGCAATGGTTAGCGGTCCGGCATTGGTCGAGGATGAATATGCGTATGAAATCATTGAAATACCGCTCCATGACAGCGACCAACCCGCACGCGTTCACCAGGCGGCGCTGTCGTCGGCAACGTTTACCAGGGTGGCTGCCGGAACGCTGCACCGCGACCTGCGCGGGATGACAGCGCAGAAGGCGCAACTTGCTTCATCGGCGCCGGTGACGGTGGCCCAGACATCGTTTGTGACAGAGGACGTGGTGGCTGGCCTCCAATCGAAGGTCACTCGGGGCGACAGCCTAAGCAAACTGATCCGGGAAGCTGACGCTGCAAGCCCAAGCCTGACCGTGCAACGGGAAACGGCGGGTGACATACCGGTCGCCAGTTACATAGCAGCGTAAGAGGGAGAGGAATATGAGCGTTGGAAAATTCGCCTTTCTTCCCAACCTCCGCAGCGGCGCGGCGGCGGGTGCCGATCTGGCCGGTATCCGGCCCCGCCTGAGCTATGATCTGGAAATTCTCGGCAATGGCAGCGTCCGGGGATCCGCCGTTCCGGTTTCATCAGACTTGATGGGGCCGGGCGACGTGATAGGCCTCGACCCAGGACAGATCATGCGGGTTGAGCCTGAGGATGCCAACAAAGGCTTTGAGCCCAACTATTTCCCATTCGTACAGCTGAAGGACGCAGACCTGCCCTGGCGCTACACACTGGACAGTGGCGCGGTGAACCGCCTGACCCCCTGGCTGGTGGCCATTGTGTTGAAACGCGATGAGTTCAGTTATCTCGATCAGGGTTCTGCCTTGTGTCCGCGGATCGAAGTGACGTCCGCCGAGGCGAGCCTGCCCAATCTGGACCATGCCTGGGCCACAGCACATGTGCAGGTGGAAATGGACGGGGTCAGCGGTACTCCGGGAGAAGTGTTGCACGACGATTCCGGGCGCGGGTTTTCGCGGCTCTTGGCCTGCCGCAAGCTGGAACAAAGCACGGCCTACACGCTGTTTCTGGTTCCCAGCTACAAGGTCGGCCTCGAAGCGGCGCTTGGAGCAGAGCCCGACCCCGGTGATGGCGCCGCTCTGGCCTGGAATCACGCGAGTGGTAACGCGGTGATCCTGCCCTACTACTACCGACACACGTTCAAGACCGAAGGCGGCCAGGATCTGGAGGCGCTGCTGCGCAAACTCCGAGCCATCCGTGCCGATGAGGCCGACGAAGCGGGCGCACCGCTCTGGGTCTCTGGCGAGAATGTTGGGTATTATGAGGGGCTTGTCTCGGCGGGCTACATCTTTCCCGCCCAAGCGGCGCTGCGCCAGCCGGATGCGGTCGTGCCCAAGACGGATACGCCGGACAATCTTGAGGATCGGATGGTCGCCACGCTTGCCACCGTACTGGCAGATCGCGATGGAGATGTCGACGGCAAGGGTGAGGACCCTTTGCTGACCTTCCCGGCCTACGGCGCACGTTACGCAGCAGCCGAAGAAGTATCGAAACAGCGGGCAAGGCTGGGGTTTTGGTTTGACCGAGTCAATCTGGACCTCAAGTTCCGTGCCGCAGCAGGGCTGGGTCACGACATCGTTCGCGCCAATGACGAGCATTTCGCACAACTCTGCTGGGAGCAGTACGACGAAATCCTGGCCGCCAATCAGGCCTTGCAGCAGTTACAGGTGGCAAGCATTCTGGCCAGGCGACTGGACGCCAAGCATTTCAGCCGTCTGGCGTCCGAGACGGCGGTCCAGCTTTCCCAGCCGTTGACGGCGTTCGTACGGGTGGACCCGTCAGATGACACCGCGCCTTCGGTCAGGATGCGTTTTGAGCAAATGCGGCTGCCCGAGGGCTTCACCTCGCTGTCGATGCGCCGCACGCTCTCCCGCAAGCCCCAGCGCAGTGACGGGGGCGGACGGGTTGTGCCGATGGCTGCGATGCCGGGCGATGAAACCCCCAGCGCCAGCGCCAAGCCGCGCGAGGATGGCGCATTGTGGCGTCGCGAGCAACGGCTGGCAGAGGGCGGTGAACGCGGCGAGGTGGCGAAGGCGATGGAGGGGATCTTCAACCCCGAAACGCTTGGCCAAAAGCCGCGGCCGCAAGTACCTGGAGCTGTGGTCGGCAGCTACGCGTCGGCTGAGATGGCAAAGCTGGTCGGCGACAAACTGGTCGCCCTGCCCCGGCAGAAGGCCGACCACCTGATCGCCGGCCGCACGGCGGCGGAGGAAGAGGTCGGAGGCATTATCTGGCGTGCGCCGCGCGTGCCGGAGCCATTGATCGACTACCTGATGCGCATCAGCCGCGACGGTGTGCTGTCGAACGCAGCGGCATTGCCCGAAAACACCGTGTCGTTCTACGAAGAAAACCGTCATTTCGTCGAGGCGCTGATGGTCGGTGCGAACCATGCGATGAACGAAGAGCTGCGCTGGCGCGAGTACCCCACAGACATGCGCGGCACCGTATTTTCCCGGTTCTGGAACCGAGGCGCAGCGCCTGAAGATGCCGGAATGGACGACATCATCGAAATCCGGGAGTGGAGCAAGAAACTTGGCACGCACTCGAACCCGGCGGACGCCGACGGCAAAGCCAACCTGGTCGCCGCTATCAAGGGCGAAGTCGTGCGCAAGCTTAAAGACCCGCTGGTCGTGATCAGCATTGCGGCTGGTGACGAATGGGATCCGAACACGGCGGAGGATTACGACCCAGTCTTTTTCGGAAAGATCGGGCGCGATTGCGTCTATTACGGGTTCGACGTCAGCCGCGACTTCATTACGTCCGACTCGATCAGGGACCGCGCCTATTTTGCCATCTACGAACCCCCAGCCAGGCTGCGTTTCGGCCTCGACGTTGGCAACACAGGCATCCGCGCCTCTCGTCCGCTGGTTCCGGACGAGGTGCTTGCCATGGAGACCCCGCCGGCGCTTGAAACCTGGGATGACATGTCCTGGGCACATATGCGGATCACCGACGCGGATTACGTGGATTTCAGCAAGAGGCTGACAAAGCCAGCGCAAGAGACGAAGAACTACTGGAACCAGAGCAAGCAATCGGCCGGATTGGCGCGCTCGTTCTGGCAAAAGCCGCTGGCCGCCCTGCTGCCGCTCGGGAGGGTTTTGTGATGAAACGACCGAACCGCAAACAGAACTCCCCAAAAAAGCCAGCCCAGACCGGCGGAAAAACCACAGGCGGCGTATTGCTGTCAGGTGACGAGCGCAAACCCGGGGGCAACGGACCCGAACTGGTCAAGGCGCCTCTGATGCTGATGCCGATGCGTCTCGAGTACCGGCTGGTGAGCGAGCAGGACAATCTGAACGTGCTGAGCCCGCACCCTGAAGCTAAGAGGCTGATGGAGATGCGCGAGAATCTCAGCCTGACGGATCCGAGGGACGAGAAAGCGATGGACGCAATGAGCGCGGATATCGCCGAGCTCTCGGCGGCGATCAGCGAGGCGAAGCCAGTTATTGAGCCTGCCAAGCTTCAAGGCGAGCGCGAATTGTGGATACGCTGGTACCCGGACGACAATTTCGCCGAGGCTGGCATCGCGCCGATTTCCGAAGACGAAAAGACTGCGCTACAGGCGGTGTTGGACCATCCGCGTGTCGGTGATTGGCCGAAGGTCGACGATCCCGGACTGGTGGCTGTCTGGTCAGAGCTGGTCGCGATGACCGGAATGGCGCGCGCCGTACATTTGATGCGCACGCAGGGCCAAGGCGGCGATCCATTGTGGACAAGCCGGATCGGCCGCATTCCTGCGTTACCCAACCGGGTGGCGGTGTTCGCGATGATCCAGGGCGATATGATCCAGCTGGGCGAAGGAGCGGAGATCTCGCCAAACAAGGACTGGGGCACAGGCCAGGTGTCCTACTCTCCGGCCGCTCTCGGTACTGCAAGCTGGGTATCGGATTTCGAAGCTGCCGTGGCGCTTGGTATGGGGGTCAAGCTGCGCGATCCAAGCGCGATCAAACAGGCGTTTGAGGCGAGCTGGCTTGTATGCGTCGGCCTCAGCGACGAAAGCGGAACCGAGACGATCACCCAGTGGCTGGCCGACCGCGTCGCTGGTGGCGGGATCAGCTACCTGCCGCAGGACACGCCCACCAATAACACACCGAACGCGCTGGCGGGTCCTGATGATGGCGAAAGCGCCTACGCTAAACTGAGCCCCCACACGAGGTGGGAACTCGGACTCTTACAAAAAGAAAGGCTTGGCGCGTCCTTGCTCGCGGACGCGCTCGGCATTGAGGAAAGCGCCGCGATGCAAGCCAGGGGCGCTGACGAGGACGGCCACGCCGAGGCTGCGGCAATGATCCGCGTCATCGGCCCGGCGTTAGTGGATGGTGCGCTCGCCGCAACTTCGACAATGAACGACGTGACCGATACGAGCTTTATTGAGCTTCTGGCGCAGCACGTTCACGTTCGTGGCCTCCTTCCCAGCCTGAAAGTGGGCAATGGTGCCTATGGCGTGCAGCCGGTGACCGACAGTCTCGTAAGCCCGGCGGGCAACTACGAACTGACGAGCGCCGAAGAGGCGTATCAAGAGTTCATCCGACAATACGCAGAGGGTGTCAAAACCCTGCTGATGCGGGCCTCGGACGGGGTGACGCTGCGGATTGAACCGGATGATCCGGACGCTTCGGAAAAACTGACGGATATCCTCCAGACCTCTCGGGTGTCGCGGCGGCTTGACGTGGCCGACGAGGGTGAGCACGAGGTGAGCGGCCTGGGTTGTCCCTATGTGGAGGGTGTCGGCGACGATCACAAGCCATCCGCATATCTGCGCGATCTTGGCGAAGAGAGGCTGGACGATCTGCCCGAGCCTGATGAAAACGACACGACGTGGCCTCTGCTCTATCGACTGGCGCATCTGAGTGCGATGCGCAATCGCGTACTTGAAGTGGTGAAAGGCACCACCAGATTTGTCGGGCGCGGCAATCTGCGCCAGGTCCAGGGTGGCTGGAAATCTGGCCTGAGCCCCTCGCAGCGTGCCGCCGTGAACACGTCGCTGAGCCATTCGGTTGCGAGTTTCAGGCAGGCTTCAAACCAGACACTGCATACAATCCCGAGTGCGATTTTGCCGCAGTTGCGCTCGGTGAATGCCCGCTTCGGTGATGCGCTGTTGACTCTGCGGGGGGTCGCGGCGCGCAATGATGGTGCGGCAGAGCTCGAGACACTGATGATGGAGGTGGTGGACTTGTTCCAGCATCGCCTGGACGCGTGGATCACCGGTTTGGCTTCGATCCGGCTCAAGCACCTGCGCGACGATCATCCAGAGGCAGGGCTGAAACTCGGCTGGTACGGTATGCTCGGGAAGTTGCGCGAAACCTCGGCCACCGGCGGCAGCGACGGCTACATTCAGGCGCCGGGGCAGGCGCAGGCCGTGAGCGCGGCGATCCTGCGATCCGCATATCTGCGCAACCGGGCAGAGGGAGCGTTCGAGATTGACCTCAGCGCCCGACGCACGCGGTCTGCGCTGAAGCTGATGGACCACATCCGTCACGGCGTGCCGCTGCCCGAAGCACTTGGCCTGCGGGGCGAGCGTTTCCTGCGCGACCGAGGCAAGACGCCGGTGACTTACGAGCTGCGCGAGAAGTTCCCCTTGGAAAATGTCGACGCGGACGGAAAGGGCAAGCGTGGCCCGATCGGGCGGCGGTGCTTTGACGGTCTTGCTCTGGTCGAGGCTACAGGCGAGCTCACGCCAGAGCAAAGAGATGTCAAGATCCGGCTTGCAAATGATCTGGATGCGCTTTCGGACGTGGTTGTGGCCGAGGCCGTGCACGCCCGTGCCGGCGGCTCGGCTGAGGTCGCTGCGGCATGGTTGCGCGTCTTGTCCGGTGGACCGATCCCGCACCGACCCGAATTTCTGCGGACACGACGCAGCGGTCACGCATCAGACTACCGGGTTTCACTACTTCTGCCACAGACGGCGCCGGCGAAGATGGGCCCGCCACTGGCCATGGCGGAATACGGTCTGGCGACGATGATCAACCAAGCGGTTCCGAGGCTGGAAGAGATCCTTGCCACCGCATCGCTCATTCGGGATGGCGAGGTTCTGCACAAGGTCAGCGTTTCGATCGGCAAGCACTTGGAACTCGATGGTGTCCATCTGGGCAAGCTGGGCGTGGACGCACTGCGACGGCGTATCGAGGCGTATGCAATTGCTCACTATGTGGCAAATACCCGGGTCGAAGTGATGTACAAACAGGGTTGGATGCCTGATCGTCCGGGCTTCGTGGCGGCAGGCATCGTAATCGAAACCGAACTGGGCAAGGCGGCCGAGGCAACGGAAAAGGCAGCGGGGCTCTGGCGCATGGCACATGCAGGCCAGCCACTATCGCCCGGCGACCTGTCCAACGCCGCTGATCCCGCGCATCCGCTGGACGAAACTCAGCATAGTTCTGCGCTGATGGGCGCTGCGGTCGATATGTGGGCGCGCGCCGAGCGGTTGGAAACGGCCCTGAGGGTAGAACGGAGAAAATATGCCTCGCTGCTGAAACGCATGTTTCTCGCTATTGCCGAGCGCTACGAGAAGCCGGGATCGGCGTGGGGCGAATCCCGGTCGAACGATCGGCGTTTACGCCTGCAGGTGGTAAAGCTGCATAGGTCTCTCGCCGCGCTTGAACGATGGTCTGTTAACGGCGCCGGCCAGCGTCCGGCACCGGAACGTCTGACCGAGGACATGGTCGGTTGGGAAACAGCCCTAAGGCAGAATTTGTCAGCGCTCGATGCGCGGCTTCGCGACCTGTCAAAAGCACGCAAAGGCCGGGCCGGCTCGGCAGCGACCCTGTCCGAGGCGCGGGCCGAACTGAACGCCTCGATGGCAGCAGTGCGCTTGATCACTGGTGTCGAGACGTTGGCGCTGTTCCCGGTTTTTGGCAAAAGCGCGCCGTTGAGCCCGCTGCTGGAGGCACAGCAGGCGGCGAGTGATGCGCTTGGTCCCTGGCCGCAGTACCGCGCACGACTTGCGGGGCTTCTTGAAGAGGTTGGTCAAAGCCATTCCGGCTATGCGGTGAGTGCTGGCGCGACTGCGGACGACGCCGACGACGAGTTGAGTGATACGCGCGACGAGTCCCTTGCACCACGCGCTTACCACCGTGGTATTTTTCTGTCGAAAACAGATGATCTGGGCGCGGCGACGATCAGCGGACTTGTCGTTGATGAATGGGTCGAGAAACGACCCAGCACCCAGCAGGACGCCGCCATCGCAATCAACTATGACACGCCGCAAGCGGAGGCGCCCAATGCACTGGTGCTCGCCGTCCCAGAAGATCCATTTGCCCCGCGCTGGGACACTTCACACGCCGCTGCAATGGTTGGCGAGATGATTGACCTCTTGCGCATCCGCGCCCTCACCACGCAGTCGACACCTCTGACCGACACGATTCTTCCGCTCTCCAACCTCGTGGCCCATGTCGGCAGCGGTGCTAACGAACGCCCGCGCATTCCGGAGGCGAAATTCAAGTCCGTGTTGCACGAATGGTTCTCTGCGCCCGGCGTGCACAACGTGGTTGACGTGAGCAATCTGCATACCATGGGTGAGAACTGGAACCAAACAAATCGCTTTGGCCGCAATAGGAAGCAGGGATCATGAGCGCCTCGGGATCACAGCAGCTCTTCAGCACCAATGTATCGGCTGATCTGAACACGGCTTTGGAGGCGCGCACCAAGGACCCGCTCTGGTACCTGGCCCGGCAGTGGCAGCTGGGGGAATTTGAGGCTGAAACCGGCGGTTTGCCGATGCAGATTCACGTAGAGGCCCGCATATATCCGCTGGAGACCTGCCAGGTTGGCGGCCGAAGTGTGGATGTTTCGGCGCACGCTCCGCTAGAATACCTTGTAGAATCCGAACCAACCGGCCAGACGGTGCGGCCCGACGGCTGGAAGCCGTCTGCGCTTGAGTATGGTTTTAGCCTCTCAACCGATCGGCACAAAATGGAGGCGCGGGGCTACGATGGCCGCGCGATGGATTGGCATGATTTCAGCCTGACGCTCCAGGGCGGGTCGCCGGGTGAAGAACAAAGGCTAGAGATGGTTCCCGGTCAGCTTCAGATTCGAGGGGTGCCCGAACCACGATTCTGGGAGATCGAGGATCGCGAAGCCTACTTCGATTCAGGAGAGGGTGCGGAACCAAACATACTCTCCCTTCTGCTGCCGGAGTTTTTCTACACCGACATGAAAAACTGGTACACAATCCCCGCGCCAATGCCGTCAGGCGCTGTGCGCGAGATTGAAGACGTTCGTGTCGTCGACAGCTTTGGCGTTGTGTCGTCGGTCGACCCCGTCGGAGCCCAGTCAGCGCCCAGAGACGATCCATGGTCGATCTACGCTATGAATCTGGGCGACGAGGAGCGGACAAATTCCTCGACGCTGTTGTGTCTCAACACTGCAGCGCGAGTCGGTGAAAATGATCTTATCGAAGAGGTACGCTTCCTGCGGGACGAGGCCGCGAATTTGATCTGGGGTTGGGAACGGCAACTGACTGGCTCGGACGGGCTCTTTGCAACCGTCCTGGAGCCCGGGGAGGCGATCCATGCGGATGAAGCTGACGCGCTGGCCTCAACCGCAGATCTTAGATTCCGGTTGAAGTCCGAAACAGCCCGGTCGTTTATCCCGTACCTGCCGCGACAGACAGCCGGTGTCCCTGCGGTCGATGGCGACATCGCGCTTCGCAGGGCGCGGTCGAGCGAGGCTTACTCGTCAAAAAATCCCCAATACCGGGGCGAGATAATTGCCGAGAGCCTATATTTGAACGAGGAAGACGTTCCACGGTCAGGAGTCAGGGTGCGGCGCCTCCATCGCTTTGCACGAGGAAGCGATGACGAGGTATACTTCTGGATTGGCCGCGACCGGAATATCGCCGGTCCAACCAAAAAGCCGAAGCTGACCTTCGACGATCTCCTACCGGTCACTGCCGATAAGTGAGCTGGGGATATGCACGCCGCGGACCCTGAGGGGCGGCAATTTAAAGCGTCCTGCCGAAAACCTGAATCGTTGGGATTCCCATTGGTTCTGATTTGTGATTCATCCTGTTTGGGAGGATGGATCATGTCAGCACCTTTGCCGGATGCGCTTCGGGCGCGGTCTCAAAAGTTGATTGAGGAAGGGTTAAGCGGTCGCGCTGCGTCGCTGCGGTTTAGGCTTTCGCCTGCCACCGGGGCGCGCTGGGGACTTGCAATCCGGCGAACCGGACAGGGGTTATCGCAGACCTTCACGGCTGGCGATACGTTTTTCATCAAAAAAGGGAGCAGGTTGATCTGGGAGATCACAGAAAAATTGCGGAAGTACTACATGATCGTCTCTTAGGAAGTTCGTATTACGAGGCGATCGCTGCGATCAAACTATGACCAAAACGGGCTCGGAACATACATTCTCCGGTTGCTGCACGAATGGCAGCTATGGGTTGCGAACGGTGTCCTAGAGCCCTGAGCGGGCTTCGTAATCAGCCAGTTGGAGTGAAGAGCCGCATCTACTATTGTCAAAGCATGTCGAGCAAGGGACAACAATTGCAACGAAAATTGGCGGCAATACTGGCCGCGGATGTCGTTGGGTATTCGGCGCTCATGCACAAAGATGAGCAAGCTACACTTCTAATGCTTGATCACCTGGAAAGTGACATTGTCACCCCAACAATAGCGGGCCAATCAGGTCGGGTCGTGAAGAGCATGGGTGATGGTTGGTTGGCGCGATTTGACAGCGCGGCGCAAGCTGTGACCGCAGCAATGCAGCTACAAGAGCAGTTGGCTGAACACTCGTTAATGAACATGCGGATCGGTGTTCATGTGGGTGACATCACAGAAAAAGGTGACGACATTTTGGGTGACGGTGTAAACATTGCCGCGCGCCTTGAGAGCATTGCGCCAACCGGTGGCATCGCTATTTCTGAACCCGTACACTTGAACATTGAACACACTCTGGCAGACGCGTTTAAAGCTGTAGGGAAGAAGAAGCTCAAGAACATCGAGCGCAGCCTGGATGTGTGGATTCACGATGGACCGCACCAGGGCGCATCGCAAAGCTCGCATTCTTTCACAGAGACGAGCTTGCCAAAGCTCTCCATCCATCCTGTGACGTGCAGCGACCAACGCACTGAACTAAAGGAAATGGCCGCAGCTCTCACTTCAGATTTCGGTTCTTATTTACGAACGATCAACTGGCTAAACGCGGCGATATCCTCCACGGAGCCACCAGAGGGATATACGCTTCGCGGCATGCTGCGTGGACACGGTGACCGATTGCGTTTGGAAGCCCGCTTAAATGATCCTTCTGGTTCTGAAATCTGGACTCAGAAGTTCGACGGTTTGGTCGAAGCTATCTTCGATTGGCAGGACGAGGTCGTAGAAAAGCTGTTGGATGCCGTTAGTGGGATCTTGATCCAGTCTGAGACCGCAAAACTCTCCGCATTGCCAGAAGACGAACTGACCGCCGAGCAGTGCGTCCTGATGGGCATGATCGCATGGTCTGATGCCGGCATCGACAGCTATGAAGAGACATTGTCGTACCACGCCAGGGCCATCAAAGCCAAACCAACCCTCGCTGCCGCCTATGCCGAAGCCATTTGGACAATGAATGGCGCAAGAACCTATGATCTTCGTCGCGAGCTGTCATCTTACTATGAGAAATTGCCACGCTGGATCGAGGCCGGACGGCAGATGGCAGGGCAAAGCCCAACGCTTGATCTGAGTGTTGCAGTGGCTGACTACAATGTGGATGGGGATGTGGATCGACTTTCCGTGGCGCTGGAGCAAATCCGGCAACGAGCGCCATTAGATGCCCGCCTGCATTTGTTTATGGGTTGGGGATACAACTGGGCCGGGTTTCCTAAGATGGCATTGAGTTGCTTTCAGACGGCGCTTCGGTTGGGCCGATATGGAGCCGTTTTCGTGGGTGCTTCCGGAGGTGCCGCCACCTCTTGCGTAATGCTTGGTCGAGACCATGATGCTATCGCCTTTGCAGAAGCAGGTCTGCGCTTCTCGAAAAACTATGCCGCGCTCCACAGCACGAGGGCCGCTGCTCACGCAATGCTTGGGGAACCTGAGAAAGCGTCCGTGGCTTTGGCGCAAATGCTGCAAATGGAACCTAGTGAAACGATTTCGAAGTGGCGTAGCAACGTGGACTATGGCGGCTCTGAAGGCGCTGAACGCTACTTTGAGGCACTTCGCCAGGCAGGGTTGCCAGAATAACGGTGCCGGAAGCAAGTCGCGCTGACAAAACCGGCAGCTTGATCGCGCATCTTAGTAAATGCAAAGCACGGATTTGAATGTCCGCTTCGGGCTGCGCCAAGCCAATCGAACGGATTGCAGATAATGGTGACTCTGGGCTCATTTCAGAAGTGTACTTTTGCAGATGCTCGTGCTGAACGTCCAATCGATGCTGTGGACGAGGTGGCCCTGTTGAATCTAATGTCATTACAGTATCGGCGGAGTTGGGCGGGTTATGGCGACATTTGTATTGGTCCATGGAGCGTGGCAAGGGGGATGGTGCTGGGCTCGCGTAGCCGCGCTTCTGCGCAGGGAAGGCCAAGACGTTTTTACCCCTACACTGACAGGGTTGGGTGAACGTGCTCACCTCGTGAGTGACGAAACCGATCTGGCCACGCATATAGAGGATGTGTCCGGGATCAGCACCTTTGGGCCTGATTAGAGCATGGGCTTCGCTGCGTTCTTAGTTACCACCGCAGCCAGCGCGAGAATTTCGACGGGTTTCTATGCGATATGTTGCGGATTGCCGATGAAATCCTGTTTGAACAAGCCGCTTAACCTCCTGACTGGAAGATGTTGCGGCGTTTTCCAATGTCGCAGTTGGGCTCAATCCGGACATCCGGCACCCCTTTCGAATTACTGATGTTTCTCCTGAGCAGTTTCTGGCATGGCGAAGCGGTCCAAAGGGATCTCCGCAATGGCGGTGATCTCGATCAGCAACCTGGGATCGTATAGCGATGAAACTTCTAGAGTGGTCGTTACAGGATATGGTGCTTCAAAGAAGCTCGTTCGTACTTCGCCACAGCGCATGAATTTCTGAATATCTGTTGTGAATTGCTGAAGCGATACGACGTCGCTCATCCTTCCGCCCATCGCGCCAAGAATGCTGGATATATTCTGCAAGACTTGACCGACTTGAGTCTCCATGTCGCCGACGCCGACAATCTGGCAGTCTAGTCCAAGCGCAACTTGCCCTTTGAGATAAATCGTTTGCCCATTGCCTGAAATGACAGATTGGGAGAAAGCCCCGAAAGGACGCCAGACATTCGGTGGATCGAAGCTCTTTGCCATGTCGCGCCCTTCAAGTCCTGAAATTCTACTTGGTTGAATACTCTCAGACTACTTCGACCCTCGAAATCCGTCCAAGCAAGGTATGTCCTAATACAGCTTAATCAGAAAAGTCGACCTTCATGCTCAGCGTATTATCCTGCGCTTTGGGTTCCGCAACGGACATCCGACTGTTTTGGTTAGCTGACCGGTTGTAGTCCAGAACAGGTATTGGACTTGGGCTGCTCATGGAACGAAGTCAGACCGTGGCGGAAGCGCAACAGAAATTGCTCGCTGTGAACCATCAAGGGCTGCGCTCTGTAGCAATTCCAATCAGTGGGTGAAATGCGATTAACTATGCTGGCATGGTGTTGATCACGGACTGGATCACCACCTTGCATTCCAGCCCGCCGAGTGCGCCTGATCTGCCCAAGTCGAGCTTAGCCCCGTAGGCGTTCAGCAAATCGACCGCAATTGCCAGCCCCAATCCGCTTCCAGTGACAGAGGTGTCCAGCCGCCCTCCGGATCGCAGGGCTTCCCGTCGTGCGGCTTCGGGAATTCCTGGTCCGTCGTCCTCGATGCGAATTTCGATGTTACCCTCTTGTTGAATGGCGGCTAATCTTACGGAATTGCGGCACCATTTCACCGCATTATCCAGCAAGTTTCCCAAGACCTCCTCAATGTCCTGCGTGTCCATGCGAATCCACAGATCCGGATCACAGCTGACACCCAGAGTCTTGCTTTCCCGTTCAGCCATTATGGAAAACAGCCGCGTCAGCCGGTTGATGGAATTTGACAGATCTGTTCGGGAATGGGTCAATTCCGCAGTGTTCATCGCCCGCATTCGTGCAAGCGACCGAGCAAGCTGTGCGTCGATCCGATCAAGGGCCTCTTGCGCGGTGTCGATCGGGGTGCCGGTATCGGATAAGGCCACCAATTCATTGCGCAAAATCGCGGTTGGGGTCTTGAGCGCATGCGCCAGGTCGGCGGCTTGTCGTCGGGACCCAGATACGATGTCCCGATTGCGGCCCAGGAGTTGATTCAGATCTCGAACCAGAGGAGACACTTCCTCAGGGTAGTCTGAAGGCTTGAGGTCTTCATCCCTGTCCCAGCGGTGGGCCACATCGCTTCGCAGCTTTCGAAGTGGCCTCAGGATTACAGACGTCAGAAGCAGCGATCCGGCGACGCCAATCAACCCAACCAGTGCGAATACCGGCAACAGGCTCTGCTGTGTGACACGCCGTTCCTCAACCAGCTGGTCTTGGCTTTCGGCTACACTTACGCCCCAAACCGTTCCATCCTCATAGGTGATTAGCTGATAGACGCTGCGAACTGCTTCGTTTTCGGGGCCCAGAGTGTTCCAAATGGTCGGCGTGTCCGGGGAACCCCGTGGCTCGGCTATGGTTTCGCCAAAGAGCGAGGCGGATGCAAATATCTCGCCGTCACGGCTGGAAACCTGCCAATACCGCCCAGAATATGGCGCGCCATATGCCGGATCGAACATCAGGTCACGTAGCGCCTCGGGGTTGTCGGTTGCCACATTCAGCCCCACGACGAGCTGCGTGTGGCGATCCAGCAGCGTGGTGTCAAACCGGTCTGAAACCCTTGTATCAATGTACGAGAATACCGCGAGCGTGCCTACCCCAACGGACAAAGCCCCGGATGCTATCCCGCCTAACAATGCCCGTTGACGCAGGGATAACATCAGGCTGAATCTATCATATATCCACGACCGCGAGCCGTTGTGATGAGATTGGATCCCAGTTTCTTGCGCAAGCGGGTTATGAAGACGGCGATGGTATTCGAGTCGCGATCCCCGTCATACTCGTAAATGTGTTCGGAAAGTTCAGTTCTCGAAATCATGCGCCCGGCGTTATGAGCCAGATAGGTGAGCACAGCAATTTCTTGTGCGGTCAGATCAACTGGAATTCCGTCTACGGTCACCCGACCATTTCGAGTGTCCAAAATGACATTCCCCATCTCGATCACCGAGTTTAGCTGCCCGCTTTGGCGACGCAAGATGGCACGCACGCGCGCCGCCAGTTCAGGCATGTGAAATGGCTTCGTCATGTAGTCATCAGCACCCGCATCCAAACCATCTACCCGCTCGCTCCACCCCTCTCGTGCGGTCAGGATCAACACCGGAGTTCTTATGCCAGCGCTGCGCCATTCGCGCAAAACGGATATGCCATCGCGTTCCGGCAGGCCAATGTCGAGGATGATCATGTCGTATGGCTCGGTCGACCCCAGATGCAGGGCCTCAACACCGCTATGGACAACGTCTACGACCCGACCTTCAGCATTTAAGAGCTTTTTGATCTGCTCGCAAAGGTGCGGTTCATCTTCTGCCAGTAATAGTCTCATGCCATGAAATCATAGAGGCTCGGATGGGGGCATTTCTATCATTTTTTGCCTCCGCCCTTACCGCCGCCGTTTCCACCACCGTTGCCGCCGTCATTGCCTCCGGAGTTTCCACCTCCGTTGCCGCCGCCATTGCCTCCGGAATTTCCACCTCCGTTGCCGCCGCCATTGCCTCCGGAGTTTCCACCTCCGTTGCCGCCGCCGTTGCCGCCGGAGTTTCCACCTCCGTTGCCGCCACCGTTGCCACCGGAGTTTCCGCCGCCATTGCCACCGGAGTTTCCGCCGCCATTGCCGCCACCGTTCCCGTTGGCGCTACGATTTCCGCCATTGCCTTTGATGCCTTTGTTGCTGGCTTTCCCGTTGGATTTGGCGTTGGCCGAGTGTCCGGGATTTGAACGTGCAGCCTCTGATATCTGGCGACCGACACGTGACCGGTTTGGTACAACAGCGCCGGTTTGCGCGTTGACGATGACGCTGATGATTTTGCCGTTCGGCTTCTTAACCAGAATTCGATAATAAACTTTGTCTGTCTTGAAGGCCCGTGCGTCGACGGGGGTTCCGCCAAAGACCTTCTCGACGCCTTTGATGACTTTCTTCAAGCGGATGGCACCACCCGATGTGGTCGCCTTGCGCAGCTCGGATTGCTTCAGTTCGCGAGCAGCAGCGTTCCCCTCTCCGGCCAGGAGAAGAGTGGCCATACATATCATCGCCAAGAGCTTCCTCATCGTTGACACTCTTTACTGCGCAAAACTCTCCCGAAGCTACCGATTTCAATGTGAACTGTCGATGAACAGCCAGTTCCGCCTCAGTTCAACGAGCATGCGTTCAAATGGCGGTGTTCACTGATTCGAACGCCAGCCTTCTGCGCCCGACACCCGATTTTGGCGGGGTCCGGAACGCCAAATATAGCCCGTGATATGTGAGGCCTGTTATGAAGACCACCAAAACCAGCGCGTTGAAAGCTTCCGCCATCGCAATTGCCCTTCTGGGGTCAACAGCGATTGTCGCGACGGTCGCGGTTCCCGATTTTGCATATGCAAAAGAGGGTAAAGGGAATGGTGGCGGCAAAGGCGGTGGCAAAGGCAACGGTGGTGATAAGGGCGGTGGCAAAGGCAACAGTGGCGATAAGGGCGGCGGCAAGGGCAATAGTGGCGTCGGCAAAGGCGCTAAGAGTGGCGGATCGGCTGCGGGTAAGAGTGATGGACAAAAAACCGCGGGACGGTCTGACCGCAAAAGCTCCAAGTCGAAAGGGTCTGGCTCGAAATCCTCCAAGCGGAAGGGGTTCTCTCTGAAGGGCTTGTTTGGCGGCCAGAAGACCCGCACCACGAAAGCGAAATCCAGCCAGAGAACCACTCGTACAATCCAAAAAACCGCAAGAACCGCCACGGTCACCAAATCAATTCGACCTGCAGCCCGGGCATCCGGAGACACAATGGCCGAGCTTCTTGGAGCGCACCCCTCGGAACTGGGCGCGCTGAACGCCGCCAATGCCAGCGAAACCGCACTGCGGAACGCGTCTCCCAATTCACGCGTCGGCCGCATTGCGACGTACCGCGATACGGTGCTTGAGGGGGACGAACTGCGCGAAGACTTGCAGGAAGCCGAAGATCATCTCGACAGCCTGGAACCGCCTGAGCGGCCATCAAGTGAAGTCGAGGACGATCTTGAAACAGCGCTGAACGATGTCCAACAGAACAAGGAAAGAGTAACCGAGCTGGAAGACGCACTCGCCGATGCCGGTGGTTCTGATCCAGAGATCGAAGCAGAGCTCAATGCCGCCAACGCTGATCTGGAGGACTCCATTGATACCGCCAAAGACCTGAACGCTGAACGGAAATCTGCTGTCGAATACGAGGATAAGGTGGCCGAGGTCGAGGACCTAACCGAATTGGCAGAAGATCAGGCAGATATCGAACGCGAGGCGCTCGAAAACGCGGCAAACAAGCCGGTGACCGACGAGGTTGAAGCCACCGTAAAATCAATTTTGGGCCTCTAGCCGCTCAATACCATCCGCCCTGCCACTCACAGAGGCGTAGCGGGTCGGGTCAGCCAAGCAATGACGAATTAGCGCGGCTGACCCGGCCTTTTTTGTTCGACCCTGGTCAGTTCAAGTGGGATAGGTGACAGGCTGATCCACTACACCTGAATATACATGAAACAGCCCGCTCCGATCAGGAGCGGGCTCTGGCCACTGCGGTTTCCCGAGTAGAAAGTAGTCGGGGAACACTGAGATTCTTGCGTCGCAAACTCAGCCGTCCCTTTTTGCCTCATCAAGTCGCTTGTTCTTAATGATTTCCGAGAGAGAGATTTCGATAGGAGGGAAGCGACTACTGCTCAAATTTGTAGTTTTTGAGACTCCGCTGCACAGCGCAGACTTTGAGGGATGTGGTTCTGCGGGAGTGCGTTGCATCGGAAGCTCAATGGCGCTCTTGTTCATGCGTTTCCCCTTCCATGAAGTCGAGCATTTGGTGGTTCACCCGGCCCAACGAATATCAGTATGCTCGAAATTGCTTGAACGCTCACAGAACACTTCGTTCACGTTCTGTTAATATTGCTGTTCACGCATCGACGGTATTGGTTAACACCTCGAATGAGCACGACGGTCTATCCTCAACGCAGACTCAAATTCCGAAAGACGCAATCCTGCTGATGCCCGCGCATGGGCTTCGGCAACCTAGACGGCTGACCCGCCAAGACCTCAAGCAATGGCATTCATTGTTCACGAGTCAGTTCAGGATGTCCGCAACCGCGCCTATCAGATTCAAAACCTGGTGGGAATCGCGGCTGACCTCATAGACATAGCCGCCAGCCTGCACGTAGTAGCCATTCGGTCGTAAACCCCATCGGCGCGGATCGCTGAGAGCGGAGTAGTCGTTGTAGATATAGTCGCCGATCCCATAGCGCTTAAGCTGCCCGGGCGGGACACATGGAACGGCCTTTTTCGCTAGCCCAGGTGGACAGTGCGCACGGCCAGGATTGACCGTCGCAGGCAACTGCACTGCATGTTCTTTGTGACTCTTGGCTTTGTTGTTTCCTTTGCCCTTGCCGTTATTTGCAAAGGCAGCCGGAGCCATCACTAATGTGACCACAGCCAGCATCGAAACCAAAAGTCTCATCTATCCCGTCCCCAATGATCGTTGGCCCATCCGTCTGCAGGACTGACTTAGCCCGTTGGCGATGGAATTTAAGCCCTTGCATGCCAGAAGTGGCAGGATGTCGCTTGAAACTGCCGCCTGCCCGAACACGCCTCAATCAAGCCACCCGCATAAGCACGTCGAGCGCTTGATCAATTTGAGGGGCCCGTGCACGACGCGCTTGCCCAAGCGGGCGACGAAAACCATGAAACTCAGGCCCATAAACTCTCATAATGAATGAGGGAGCTTCTGGGGGCAGTCCACCGCCTGTGATCTCTCAGTTGTTAGATTAGCCTATACCTTGCTCGAACCCGTGCAAGCCGCTCTTCTATCGGCGTTGCGTTTTCCCTCGCTATCCACGACAGCGCTTCAACATGTAGTTCCAAGAAGTCATCGAATGTGTCCGCAGGTACATTAGAGATTGCCGCGCGAGTGACAAACAACCCGGCGAGCTGCGTATCCAGTTCCTGCATCTTTGCGGTACGGTTGGCTTGGGTGACGTCGCTGGGAAGAACGCCCGCGCAGTTATGCAAGAGATCGTTGCCGATCACGGCCTCAACCTGATGCCGGAGCTTACGAATGGGCCAGCGGGCGCGGTTGCTGGCTGTGGCGGACAAATCCGAAATGCAGGATCGGTGCATCCATTTGCTCTGGCCTTCGCTTTCATATTCGTGGAGGGGGGAGTTACAAGAGCCCCAGTGCATTGGGCTACCGCCCGCCAGCCCCGCAAAACCATTATCCCAATGGGAACAGGACCGACAATGCACTAACAATCAAATTGGACCACTTAGCCGGGGCTGATCAGCCATACGGCGCTCATCTGCTAGCTTTCATACAAATCCAATGAATTGACAGTTCCGGCCACAATTATAAAAATTTGGCCATGCCCGAAAATTCTCTGCACAACCTCGAAATCGTTGTCTTAGTTGCCCCGCATTTTAACGTTTCGGCGACGACATCTTTTGTCGACCCTTTCAGAGTGGCAAACTACCTGTCGGGATCAGCGCGCTTCACCTGGACCTACGCATCGGAAACAGGCGGAATTGTAGAATCGAGCAGCGGTTTGCTTATTCAGACGAAAACGATCGAAACGGTTGCCCACCATAAACCCTGGCTCGTCCTCGTCAGCACAAGCTGGACGCCCGAGCGGCACATGTCGCCCTCGCTCAGGGCAGCGCTTCGGAAATGGGCGGCGGCAGGAACAATTGTTGGCGGTCTGGACACCGGAGCAATTGTCTTGGCAAACGCCGGTCTGCTGAAGGGCAAAACCGCAACAGTTCATTATGAACACATCGATGCTTTTATCGAAATCGCACCGGAGACCAACGTATCGGAGCAAATGTTTGTTTTAGAAGGCAGAGTTTTCACCTGTTGCGGCGGCACGGCCGCGACAGACCTTGGGTTGCGGTTCGTGCATTCAGTTGCTGGAGAGAGCATTGCGAATGCCGCGGCACGATACCTGTTCCACCACGATGTACGCGGAGAGGATCGCTCTCAGAACCCCAAAGGAATTGAACCGATGGGATATGCAACATCGGCTGCGGTTCGGGAAGCGATCGATCTGATGGAGGCAAATCTGGAAGCGGTCGTCTCGATCCCTGAGATCTCAAGGCGGCTGGGCATCTCACAAAGACAACTCAGCCGATTGTTCAGGCAATATGTTCACAAGTCGCCGGTCGAATACTACCGCAAAATCCGGCTTGATCGCGCAAGGGGTCTGGTGACGCAAACCGAATTGAAGTTTAGCGAGATTGCCGCTGCTTCCGGTTTCAATGGTCAGGCTCACTTTAGTCGGGCTTACAAGCAGCGGTTTGGGCTTTCGCCCAGAGAAGATCGCATTGAAGGACGTGTTCCGTTCGAATTCCGCGCTTGGCCAATGTTCGATCCGCATATCAAGAGCGAAGGCTCCGTGTAGCTGTCTGCATGGCGGTCAGCATTTTGTCTCTTTCAGCTGAAAGCTCTTCTGTGTTCCGGCCGCGTGCCTGTTCGGCCATCCCTTCGACCAGTTGTCTTATCACAGCATCGTCGAGCCGCGGGTCACCCAAATCATCCCACCAACCGTTGAACGTGTCCTTGAAGTGATCGCAGAACGCCTGAAGCCCACCTTCTCCCGCCCCGAGGTGAAACAGTGTCGTTGGTCCCATTGCAGCCCACCTCAGCCCAGGCCCCGCCCACATCGCCTTGTCGATGTCTTCAACGCTGGCAATGCCTTCGACCGCCATATGGACGGCTTCACGCCAGACCGCAGCCTGCAAACGGTTCGCTACATGCCCGGGTAAGCCCTTGTTGATCCGTATCGTGACTTTGCCGATGTCTTTGTAGAAGGTTTCGGTGCGATCCAGAACGGTTGGAGCCGTGGCGGCATTTGCAGTCAATTCCACGAGTGGGATCAAATGCGGAGGGTTGAACGGATGCCCCAGAATCAATCTGGCTGAATCATGCCAGCCCTCCTGCAAGGCCTCGAGGGTTAGCCCCGAAGTCGAACTCGATACGATCGCGTCTTTTGCCAGGACGGGTTCGATCTCTTGATAGGTTGCATGTTTTATGGGCAGTCGCTCTGGGACGTTTTCCTGGATAAACTGCGCATTACTCACAGCTTTCGCGGCTGTTTGGACAAACTCAATGGCATCCGGTGTGGCGCGTTTGGTGAGGTTCAGCTCTTCCAAAGCAGGCCAGGCTTTTTCAACAAACCCGCGCACGGCGGTTTCGACATTGGGATCAGGGTCAAACACGACCACGTGACGACCTGACGCCAGAAACAAGGCCGCCCAGCTTGCGCCGATAACACCTGCACCCAAAATGGCGGTCCGTTCGATTGCCGACATCAAAACAGTCCCGGATTAAGCGGCGAGGCGGCAGTCATGCCCCCGTCTACCGTGAAGAGTTGACCTGTGGCAAAAGACGCCTCGTCAGAGGCCAGCCACACGGCCATCGACGCGATATCGGCGGCGGTGCCAAAGCGCCTGACGGCGTGACGCGCCAGGGCATCGCCCTTGGCCGCCGCCGGATCATCGGCGAGGTCAAAGCCAGCATCCAACATGCCGGTTTCAATCCAGCCCGGGCAGATGGCGTTGCAGCGTAGTCCTGGCCCGTGATCCACCGCGATCGACCTTGTAAGGCCATGAACAAAGGCTTTCGAGGCGTTGTACAGAGCCATGGACGGGTCGGCGACGCTCCCCGAGATCGATCCGATATTGATGATCGAGCCGCCCTCGCGCATCTGCGGGATCAGGGCGCGGCAGACGTTGAATACCCCCTTGGCATTGGCACCCATTACCAGGTTCCAATCAGCATCTGTGCTGTCCACAACGGTCTTTTCGACCTGCACACCGGCATTGTTCACGACGATGTCCACTGCGCCAAGCTTACCAGCAGCATTGGCGACGGCATCCGTGTCAGAGACATCCAGCGCCAGCCATCCGGCTTGAATGCCGTCCGGGGCGGCACCCCGGCCACATGTGACGACCTCAGCGCCTTCAGCGATGAATGTATCCACGATACCGCGTCCGATTCCCTGCCTACCGCCAGTGACGAAAGCCTTTTTTCCAACCAGCCGCATCAGTGCGCAACCATGACATGGCGGATCGCGGTATAGGCGTCCAAAGCATAAACGGACATGTCGCTGCCGGTGCCGGACCCCTTCATTGCGGCCCATGGCATTTCGGGTGTTGCGACCCCATGCGTGTTCACCCAGGTGAATCCGTAGCGCAGCCTCGAGGTCATCTGCATGGCGCGCCCGACATCGCGGGTCCAGACCGAAGATGCCAGCCCGTAAGGTCCCGCATTGGCAATGTTTAGAGCTTCTTCCGCGTCCGAGAAGCGCGACACTGTAACCACCGGGCCAAAGACCTCGTTGCAGGCAATCTCGGCGGTGTTGTCCACATTGGCGATGAGTGTGGGCTGATAGAAGTACCCGCTTCCTTTGCCCGGCGCGCCACCAGAAACGACTTGAGCCGTGCCACGCGCCCGGTCGACAAAACCTGCGACACGATCTTTTTGGGCAGCAGATACCAGCGGGCCCATTTCCGTGCCGTCGGCCTTGGGTGCACCAATCCGGATTTGGCCAATCTGGTCAGAGATTGCATCGACGAGCTTGTCGTAGGCGCGGTCCGCAACCATGATGCGGCACGGCTGGGCGCAATCCTGACCTGCGTTGAAATAGCTGCCATAGCGGATCGTCTCGGCCACGGCCTTTAGGTCTGCATCGTCAAAAACGATTACGGGTGCCTTGCCACCCAGTTCCAGATGCACAAGTCTGATTTGATGTGACGCTGCTCGCATCGCGGCCATGCCCGTGGCGGGCGAGCCGGTGACGCTGATGGCTTCCATCTGAGGGCTGTTGATCAATGTACTCCCGACACCGGAGCCGCGGCCATGGATGACGTTCAGAACCCCTTTGGGCAGCACATCCTGCAATAGCTCGGCCAGCCGCAAGGTGGACAGAGGCGTAATCTCGGACGGTTTCAACACCACGGAACACCCGGCTGCAATAGGGGCGGCGAGTTTCCACGACGCCATCATCAGCGGGTAGTTCCACGGGGCGATTGCAGCCACAGGGCCAACCGGATCACGCCGGATCATGGAGGTATGGCCCGCAACGTATTCACCTGCGGCAGAGCTCATCATCGTCCGTGTTGCGCCTGCAAAAAAGCGGAACACATCTATCGTCAGCGGCATTTCATCATCATGGGCGGACGGCCAAGGTTTGCCGACATCAAGGCTTTCCAACCCGGCAAGTTCCTGGCTGTTGGCCTCGATCACGTCAGCGATTTGCAGCAGCATCGCCGCGCGCTCTGCAGGCGTCGTGGTCGAGAAGGCCTCAAAGGCTTCGGCCGCGCCGCGAACCGCCGCGTCGATTTGTTCTTGGCTTGCCTCGCTCACTGATTCGAGAACTTCGCCAGTTGCCGGGTTCATCACATCCAGCGGTTCGCCCGTTCCTTCAACCATTTCCCCATTGATTAACATTTTTGTCTGCATTCGCCCCTCCCTAGAACCCAACAAGATCGCCACCCTTCAAGGCGAGGCGTTCCCTCGCTTCCGAAGGTGTGGCCACGGTGAGGCCGAGATTTTCAATGATTGCCCGGATTCGGGTAACTTGCTCAGCATTGGACTTTGCCAATTCGCCTTTTCCGATGAACAGGCTGTCTTCCAACCCCACACGTAGGTTGCCACCAAGCAGGGCGCTTTGCGTGGCAAAAGGTATCTGGTGCCGCCCGGCAGCGAGAACAGACCATTCATAATTTTCTGCGCCGAATAGCTTGTCCGCGGTGTTGTGCATATGCGTCAGGTGATCGGGGTCAGCACCAACCCCACCCAAGATTCCAAAGACCATCTGGATGAAGAACGGGGGCTTGATCAGCCCCTGATCCACGAACCATTTGACATTGTAGAGATGCCCGAGATCGTAGCATTCAAATTCGAACTTCGTGCCATGATCGCCACCGAGCTTATCGATGGCGTGACGAATGGTCTTGAAGGTGTTGGGGAAGATGAAATCTTCCGTCATCTCCAGGAACGGACGTTCCCAGTCATGTTGAAATTCGGTGTATTTCTGAAGCATCGGGAAGATGCCGAAATTCATCGACCCCATGTTTAGCGACGCCATTTCGGGGCTGGTCGCGGTCGCGGCCTGCAGCCGGTCGTCGATCGACATGCCAAGTCCGCCACCGGTCGAGACGTTGATCACGGCGTCTGTGGACTGTTTGATGACCGGCAAGAACTGGCCAAACAGGTCCGGTCGAGGATCAGGCTTGCCGGTTTCCGGGTGACGGGCATGAAGATGGATGATGGAGGCCCCGGCCTCTGCCGCCTCGATACTTGCGGTTGCGATCTGGGCGGGTGTGATCGGCAAATGAGGCGACATCGAAGGCGTATGGATACCGCCCGTTGGTGCGCAGGTGATGATGACGGATTTGGACATCAGAGTTTCATCTGCTGTACTTGCGCCGACAGGCCGCCATCCAAAACCCACAACTGACCCGATGCGTAACGTGCTTCGTCCGAGGCCAGCCAGTTCACCAGATTGGCAATATCCTCGGGTGTTCCGTAGGTCCGCATCGGATGCACGTCGCGCACCGCCTTTTGCAGCGTCTTGATATCGCCGCCAGCACCGCCGGATCCGTCGCCGTTGAAGAAGCTTTGCAACATCGGCGTGTCGATGTATCCGGGGCAGATCGCGTTGACGCGGATGCCGTCTGGTCCGTGGTCACAGGCCATGGCTCGCGTCAGGGCGTGAACGGCACCTTTTGTCGCGCAATAGGCCGCGAGTCCGGGATCCGCGATGAACCCGTCATACGAGCCGAAATTGATCAGGCTGGCGCTGCGTCCTGAATTCGCCGCTTCGCGCATCAGCGGGATCGCATATTTCGAGGTCAGGAAGGTACCTGTCGCGTTGACGGCAAAACTCCGGTTCCACTCGTCCAGAGTGGTTTCCTCGACCGTTTTTTCGATCTCAATGCCCGCTGCATTCACGAGAATGTCCAAGCTGCCATGCGCATCGCGGACACGCTCCATTGCGGCGATTGCATCCGTCTCTTTCGTCACGTCCAGCGTCACGAAATGACTGCCATCATCGTCGTACTTGTCCAGTGTGCCTTCCGGGGTGAGGTCGGCGGCATAAACCGTGGCGCCTTCTTTCAGGAAGCGGGTGACAATGGCCCGTCCGATCCCGCCTCTTGCGCCCGTGACAAGGGCGACTTTATTGTTGAGCATCATTGGCCTTGATCCTTCAAAGGTGGGTAACGGTACCGCTTGGCAGCCAATGTCCAATCCATGTGGTTTCGCACATATTTCTGGCTGGCATTCGAGGGTGGGTCATAATCCCAGGACTCGCTGGCCCCGGCCTCCATCGCCGCGTGCAGGGCGCGCCTGGATTTCTGAGTGGCGATGATCTTCTGCCGCAAATCCTCACCGTCCCAGCGATCCTCGACTTCTTTCGCAAACGCGGCTACGGCCTCAGCGTAATGCGGGTCTGTTGCGAGATTGGTGGTTTCAAGCGGGTCAGACACGAGGTCGTAAAGCTGTGGGGGATCGCTGTCACAATGAACGAACTTGAGCGATCCACGCCGGATCATGATCACAGGATATCCTGTCATTTCGGCGCAGTATTCCCCGATTGCCTCGTCAACCGGATCATCCTCGCCACGCGCGAGCGGCATGAGGCTCCTCCCATCAATAGGCTCGCCAACCATGCTGATGTCACCGCCTGCGACGTCGATAAGGGTCGGCAGCAGATCAACAAGGGAAACGGCGTTGCTCGCGCTACCGCTTGTGATCCCCGGTCCGGCCATCACAAGCGGCACGCGGGCGGAATGCTCGAAAAAGTTCATCTTGTACCAAAGACCGCGTTCCCCCAGCATGTCACCGTGATCCGCGGTGACGATGATGATGGTATTGTCCAACGCATCAATCTCATCAAGGGTTTGAACCAGCTCACCGATCTTGCTATCGAAATAGCTGACATTGGCTAGATAGGCGCGGCGGGCTCTGCGCACCTCGTCTTCAGAGAGCGGCACAAAAGACGCTTCGATCCCATCCATCAATCGGCGTGAAAAAGGATCCTGCAACTCAAGCGCGGGAACGAAGTCGGGCAGGTTGATTTCATCATCGGTATACAGGTTCCACCATTCGGGCCTTGCGACATATGGGTCATGAGGGTGGATAAAGCTGGCGACCATCGCAAAGGGCGACAGGTTTCCAAGTGCATTGTCGCGGGCCGTATCGAACAACCAGCGCTTTGCCGCAAAGGCAACTTCATCATCATAGTCGATCTGGAACGTCGCCTGCGCCAGGCCACTTTCCTTGACCGTCTGCATGTTGTGATACCACTTGTCGATCCGCTCGTCGGGGGCTTCCCAATCGGGGGTCCATGCGAAATCTGCAGGGTAGATATCGGTGGTCACCCGGTCCTCGAATCCGTGCATCTGGTCCGGGCCGATAAAATGCATCTTGCCCGACAGACAGGTTCGGTAGCCCAGCGATTTGAGATAATGCGCAAAGGTCGGCACGGATGCCTTGAACTCGGACGCATTGTCATAGGCGGCGATCCGGCTGATCAACTGCCCCGACATGAATGCAAAGCGCGACGGTGCGCAGAGCGGTGAATTGCAATAGGCGGCATCGAACCGCATGCCGCGTATCGCCAGCGCATCGAGGTGCGGTGTCTTTGCAATGCTGTGCCCATACGCCCCTATGAACTGCGGCGCCAACTGGTCCGCCATGATTACAAGGATGTTGGGCGGCGTCACGTAGCACCTTTGGCATAGGCATCCAGGACGAGCCCGTGAAAGTGATGCACGGCATGTTCGGATTTGCCAGACCCGTCCGGATCATTGACGATCCGGCCCTGGGTGAAGGCGGGTGTGTTCATCCCACGCTGTACACTTTCGACCAGATTGATGTCTTCGACCTGAAGCACTTCATCCAGGTAGCGGATCGCATCAAGCTCCATCGCGTCCGGCTCGGGTGTTTCCAGGAAGAAATCGTAGGTTTCCAGTGTCCGGTCCGGACCGACCGGGATGATGTTCAGAACAATCATGCTGGAACGACCCGGATACCGCATTAGGCAGGTCGTAGGCCAGAGCCACCAGACCGCATGGGTTTTTATGGTTGCATTGGACACGTCATAGGCACTGTTGGATGATTTTCCCGCATCCGCCATGTGGCTGGAATAAATGCTAAAAGTTGTGACCTTGTAGGTATCCATATCCACAAGATCGCAGAAATCCTTGTGCGCCGTCGGGCAATGGTAGCACTCAAGAAAGTTATCAACGACGTTTTTCCAATTCGACTTGATATCGTATGTAAGGCGATGGCCAAAGGTAAGTTGATCGACATCAGGAGCCCAGTGCCGCACCTCAGTCTCAAGATCATCAGAAAGTTCAGAAAGTGAAACGGCGCTTCGGTCCAGATTTACGAAGACAAATCCGCAAAACTCTTCGACTAGCACTTTGTCCAGACAGATTTCATCCGTACTGAAGTCGTGCAGGTTTTCAGTGTGTGGCGCGCGGGCCAGCCGCCCATCCAACTTGTAGACCCAAGCATGATAGGGGCACATAATCCGGGTGGTATTGCCGTCGCCCGAAAGCAACGCGTGCGCACGGTGCTTGCATACGTTGTAGAAGGCTCTCAGGACACCGTCCTTATCCCGAACAACCGCAATGGGGTGACCGGCGATATCAACGGTTGTGTATGAGCCTGGCTTTCGGGTCTTCTCGACATGGCACACCCATTGCCAATTTTTCGAGATGATCGACTTGAGATCAACATCATACCATTTGTCGTTGGTATATGCGGTTGCATGCAACGAAGTTGAGCGTGATGGGTCAGGATCGTAACCTGAATTGATTGCGTCTGTCTTCGTCATTGTTCCCCTCCCGATATCGGCAAAGGTTACGCTCACGCAGAATACTCTCTATACAATTTTCGCCGGATATTTAACTTTTTTGGCATGGTCGGGATACGTCAACCCGAAGCTTCGAACGCACATCGCTCTTCAATGCACTGCTGGGCACCGGATCAGTCATCCATGCCCCGCCTGTCGGGAAAACGACCTGCAGAATCGTTTTCTCGCTCTGCGAACTTCAACGGCAGTTTGGCGGTCCAGCGATGCGCAATGAGTTTGAGTGCGCCAACCATGGTTGCCATGTGATCCGTGTCTTCAGCGTCAACCCGTCCATCGCCCGAGGGAACACTCCCACTGCGCCTGACCGTTTGCATCGGTCTTGGAGCGTCTTTGAGGGCTCATAATGAAGAAGTGCATCAACACCTAGCGACCTCGGCTGGTGTCTGGCATGATCAGCCATGCGGATGCACTGCCCCGCACCAACATGCTGACCCGCCGTCGTTCAGCGACCGGGGATATCATCGCGGGGAGGGGCGGGTTCCCAGCGTTCGATCAGATCCACCGCGTCCTGTGCCGTGTCCACGAAGCGGAACAGGCCCAGATCTTCGTCCGAGATCGTGCCCGCATCGGCCAGCGCCTCCCAATTGATGACCTTTTCCCAGAAGGCGCGACCGAAAAGCAGGAACGGCACGCGGTCCATTCGCCCGGTCTGGATCAGGGTCAGCGCCTCGAACAGTTCGTCCATCGTGCCGAAACCGCCGGGAAAGATTGTGATGGCGCGGGCGCGCATCAGGAAATGCATCTTGCGGATCGCGAAATAGTGGAAGTTGAAGGCCAGCTCCGGCGTCACATGCAGGTTCGGCGCCTGTTCGTGGGGTAGCACGATGTTCAGCCCGATCGAGCATCCGCCCGCATCCTCGGCGCCGCGGTTTCCGGCCTCCATCACGCCGGGCCCGCCGCCGGTGACGATCACGTTCTCGCGGCAACCGCTTTCTTTCGATTTCTCGGTCATCAGCCGGGCAAAGGTGCGGGCTTCGTCATAAAATTCCGACAGATCCGCCAGCGTCTGGGTGCGCGCGGTGTGCTTTTGCGACGGTTCGGGAATGCGCGCACCGCCGAACATCACGATGGTCGAGGTGATGCCATGTGCGTCCAGCATCATCTGCGGTTTCAACAGCTCAAGCTGCAAGCGCACCGGGCGCAGCTCGTCACGGCACAGGAAATCGTCATCCGCAAAGGCTAGCCGGTAGGACGGTGACCGTGTCTGCGGCGTATCCGGCACCTCGCGGGCAGTGCTGCGGTCAGTATGGGCGTCTCGGAAGGGGCTCAGGCGGTGGTCTTCTTTCATTGCGATGTCTCGTCCCGGCTTGCGTGTCTGTCCAACAGCTATAGGGTTCGTGGGCAGAGCGCCAGAGACGGGATGATCGCAATGGGTTGGACGCAACAGATCGAGGCGGCGGCGGGCCGGATCGCGGGTCATGTGGTGGAAACACCTGTGATGACATGCGAGGGGTTCGGCCTGGATTTCCCGGTCGAGATGAAGCTTGAGCAGCTTCAGCATACCGGCAGTTTTAAGGCGCGCGGGGCGTTCAACACGTTGCTCTGCAGCGACGTGCCCGATGCAGGCGTGGTCGCGGCCTCAGGCGGCAATCACGGTGCTGCGGCGGCCTTCGCGGCACAGGCGCTAGGGTATCCCGCGCATATTTTCGTGCCGGAAATGGCAGGCCCCTCCAAAATCTCCCTGATCGAGCGTGTCGGCGCTGACCTGACGGTTGTACCCGGCGAATACGCCAATGCGCTGGCCATGGCACAACAGCACGAGGCGCGCTCGGGCGCAATGCAGATCCACGCCTATGACGCCCCTGCCACGGTCGCGGGGCAGGGCACCCTGATGCGCGAATGGGAACGGCAGGGGCTACAGGCTGACACCGTATTGATCGCGGTGGGCGGTGGTGGTCTGATCGCAGGGGTTCTGGCCTGGCTGCAGGGCGCGCGTAAGGTGGTGGCGGTCGAGCCTGAAACCTCCTGCGCGTTGCATGCCGCGCGCGTGGCAGGTTACCCGGTTGATGTCGAAGTCTCGGGCATCGCAGCCAATGCGCTGGGTGCGCGGCGGATCGGCGATATTTGCTTTGATCTTGCGACGCAGAACGAAACGCAGGCCGTGCTAGTCTCAGACGCGGCGATCCGGTCGGCGCAGACCGCACTTTGGGAGGAACGGCGCATTCTGGTTGAACCAGCAGGAGCCACCGCCCTCGCGGCTCTGATGTCGGGCGCTTATCGCCCTGAGCCGGGCGAGAAACTGGCAGTTCTGGTCTGCGGCGCAAATATCGCACCGGACCCGCTCAACCCGGACAATTCCGCTTGAGGGCAGCCGAAGCGGGTTTTATCCATAATCCATGACAGCAACGATTGCCGACACGATTTACGAAAGCCTTAGCCAGCAGATCATCACCGGTGCCCTGCCAGCGGGTGAGAAGCTGCGGCAGGACCACATAGCGCGCGCCCATGAGACCAGCCATGTTCCGGTGCGCGAGGCGCTGTTGCGACTCGAGGCGCACGGGTTGGCGATTAGCGAGCCGCGGCGTGGTATGCGTGTCGCCGCCCTTGATCCGTCAGAGGTGCGCGAAGTGATCGAAATGCGGGTAGTTCTGGAAACACTGGCGTTGCAGCATGCGGTTCAGAACCTCACGCCAAGGGATATCAAACTTGCGGCAGAGGCGCTTGCGCAATGTGACGCCGCCGAGGACATGCCCACCTGGGAGGGCCGAAACCGGGTCTTTCACCGTGTCATCCTCACCCCGTGCGTCATGCCACGCCTGCTGCATGCGATTGACGATCTGCACATCGCAAGCGCCCGCCATTTCTTTGCCCATTGGCAACGGAAATGGGTGCAGCGGACCGATGCAGATCACGCTGCCATCCTTCAGGCGCTGAAAGGCCGGAACGCAGCGGCCGCCAGCGGAATTCTCGCACGCCACATCCGTCGAATGCTCTGACTCTCGCCATGGTTAAGGTCCCGTTCTGGCCAGTTCCGGTGACCCTGCAGCTAGGCGCCGTCATGGCCCTTGCCGCCGCCTACAGCCTGCGTCTGGGAACCGCGACCGTGCTTGGGTATCTGATGGTGGGTGCCGTTGGCTTCCCGGTCTTTGCGGGAACGCCTGAAAAAGGTGTCGGACTTACCTATATGGTTGGTGGCGCGGGGGATACCTGCTGGGCATTGCGATGATCTATGCGCTTGGCCTTGGCTTGCTCGCGCAATTCGTGCCGGGCGACAAGGTGCTCGCCTATGGGTTCACACCGTTCATTTTCGGGGATCTGGTCAAGATCACTCTGCCGATTGTTGTTGTACTGGGCCAGCCCGCCGGGGCTGCTTTCGCGCATCCGTGGAACCCGATCTGATGCTTGACGCCTCCAAGGTGCTGCGCAGCGACTGGACGGTCAGCGAGATGGAGGCACTGCTGGGCCTCCCCTTGCTGGATTTCGTCGGTCAGGCCAATGCAAGTCACCGGTCACACCATGATCCCGAAGACATCCAACAGGCCAACCTTCTGTCGATCAAGACGGGTGGCAGCACCGAAGATTGCGCCTATTGCCCGCAATCGGTGCATCACCGCAAGCTGAAACTGACCAAGGACAAGCTAATGAACCCGGCGCATGTGCTGTCGCTTGCAAAGCGAGCAAAGGCCGCGTGTGCCAAACGGTTCTGCATGGGCGCGGCTTTGCGGCAGGTGCGTGATGGGCAGAAGTTCGACAACGTCCTCGAGATGGTCTCTGGCGTGCGCGAACTGGGGATGGAGGCCTGCGTCACGCTAAGAATGCTCCAACCACAGCAGGCCCGGAAACTGGCGGATGTGGGGCTGACAGCCTATAATCACAACCTCGATACATCGCCTGAATTCTACGCCAAGATCATTGGAACGTGGACCTATTAGGACCGGTTGGAAACGCTCTCCTACTGCCGGGATGCCGGTATCGACCTGTGCTGCGGCGGCATCATCGGGATGGGTGAAAACCTTCGGGACCGGGCGTCGATGCTGCAGGTGCTTGCCGGATTCGATCCACGGCCCGGACCATTATGCCGAAAACCCGTATCAGGCTGTCGGCAGGGCGCTCGGATTTCTTGGCGGCGGAGCAAGTCTTGTGTTTTCTGGTCGGGGCGAACTCGGTTTTCTATGGCGACGTATTGCTGACCGCGCCGAATGCCGGAACCGGTCAGGACCGCGATATGTTCGAGTTGATCGGCGCCCTGACTGGCGACTGACGCAAGGCGCCGGTGTCACGTCGCATTGCGCAATGGCTGCCGTTTGAATATAGGCGACATCGACATGACCAGATATTGCAGGGAGTAAGCTGATGTCCAACACGCAACTGGAAACGGCCATCGAAGCCGCGTGGGACGCGCGCGAAACCATCACCCCGGCCACCGGTGGTGAACAGCGCGAGGCGATCGAAGATACGCTGAACGCGCTCGACAGCGGCTCTCTGCGTGTGGCCGAGAAACAGGGCGACGGGTCCTGGCACGTGAACCAATGGGCTAAGAAAGCCGTACTGCTGGGCTTCCGCATCAAGGATATGGAGCATCAGCAGGGCGGGCCGCAAATCGGCGGCTGGTGGGACAAGGTCGACAGCAAATTCGCAGGATGGGGTGACAACCAGTGGCGCGATGCGGGCTTCCGCGCGGTGCCAAACTGCGTGGTGCGCAAATCGGCCTATATCGCGCCCGGTGTTGTGCTGATGCCGTCTTTCGTTAACCTCGGGGCTTACGTCGACGAAGGCACCATGGTCGACACCTGGGCCACCGTCGGGTCCTGCGCGCAGATCGGCAAGAGTGTGCACCTCTCGGGCGGCGTTGGAATCGGCGGCGTGCTGGAGCCGATGCAGGCGGGCCCGACCATCATCGAGGACAATTGTTTCATCGGCGCCCGCTCCGAAGTGGTCGAGGGCTGCATCGTGCGCGAAGGCTCGGTTCTGGGCATGGGTGTTTTCATCGGCAAGTCCACCAAGATCGTAGACCGCGAGACCGGCGAAGTCAGTTATGGCGAGGTGCCACCCTATTCGGTGGTCGTCGCAGGCTCGATGCCGTCGAAGAATAACATCAGCCTCTATTGCGCAGTGATCGTGAAGCGCGTGGACGAAAAGACCCGCTCGAAAACTGGCATCAACGAGTTGCTGCGGGACTGACTTGACAGACCGCTCTGATGGGCTGTGGAGTTTAACTCCGCAGCCTGAGGTTTTGGCATGCCCTTGGTCTGAGGCTTCTGCTTCCGGCCAATCTGAATTGGCCAAATGTCGGCAGCGCAGACAAAGCGGACCTCAGCCCGACTGCCTGTACTGGCGCACTGACTGATATTGGCTCACTGCACTCGAAGCGTGCTAAGGAACGCAATCAAAGCGACCCTTTCGGCGTCCGACAGATCAGGCATCAATGCCATCTCTGTCCCGGGAACACGCCCTGCGGGATCGGCGATGAATTGATTGAGTTCTGAGACGTTCCAATCACCAGATAGGGATGCCATTGCGTTTGAGTATTTGTAACCTTCAACACCGGCTTTGGTGCGTCCGACCACACCTATGAGCGACGGACCGTGATTGTGCGCTCCGGTTGGAGCGGTTCCTTCTTCGATGATATGGCATTGCGTGCAACCAATCGCTGAAATCCGCCCGAGCTCCAGGTCGGCAGTCGCTAATTCAGTTTCGGAAATGGGCGGCGGTTCGATTGGTTGTGCACCGCTTTCCGAGAGAAACGAAATCATCTCTGCCCTATCTTTTTTTGTGGCCAGATGGATTGGCGGCACCCCCCAAAACTCTCGTGCATTAACGTTTGCACCATAAGCGACAAGAACTTTGGCGGCGTCCAGTGCGCCCCTTTCGGCGGCATCATGAAGCGGCGTATAGTCTTTATCGCCGGCCTGTGCGCTTGGGTCGGCTCCCGCCTTCAGTAAAAGTTCAACTGTCTTTTTATGGTTGCCACGGGCAGCCTTTTGCAAAGGACTACCAAAGTCGAGCATTGTGTTGGCGTCTGCGCCATGTTCGAGAAGGATTGCAACAATGTCGGTATGGCCGGATTGAGCGGCGAAGAACAAAGGCCGCTCCAAAAAGGTGGGATCAACGCTTCCTTCGGCAGCGAGCGACGCCTCCAGCGCCTCGGCATCACCATTACTGGCCGCCTGCAAAATATCGTCTGCCTGAGCAACCTGCGAAAATAGAGCCACCGTTAGAACCGGGAAAAGGAACAAATTGGCGATACTGAAACGTAGCATCAAGAAATCCTCCGTCAGTCGTAGCTGCGCCAACTATATCATAACTCGCTGCAGTTCGCCGCCCTGCCCTTACTTTACTGTTTCTACAAAACCAGTTGACTTAGACTGCTCAATGGTCAGGTCCGCTCTGGGCTCAATCCAGACATTCTTAGTCTAGCCATCAAATCCCCCAAGGTTGACCATCGTTGGATGCGTGAGTATGGCGACGCCCATGGAAAAGACAAAAAAACCCTCCCGCCAACAGGTCTATACCCTTGTCGTTCAGATAGGACGCAGGGAGGGCGATGGCCTGCCCGAGGGGGCCTCGGGCGCGGCTCTGATGTGTTTTGCCAGCGGTGTGGACGAGGCCGAGGCCGTGCGCGAGACGGTGGCGATCCTGAAGCAGGCCGATACCGCGCCGCTGGACGTGACCGGCTATGGCACCCTGGCTGAGCGCGAGGCCGAGGGGCATGAGATCAGCGGCGAAGAACGCGATCTGATGCAGCGCGCGCTTGAGGAAAACGCGGTGATCGTCGCCCAGATGACACCGTTTTTCGACGACGGAACCAAGGAAGCCTGACGCGTCACCGCTTTAGTTCCGCGATCCGAACCACTTGCGGTAGATCGTGTCGTAGGTGCCGTTTTCGCGCAGGGTCAGCAGTGCCTGGTTGACATCCTCGACCAGCGGCGAGCCGGTAGGGAAGGCGATCCCATAGTTTTCACGCAGAAACACCGTGCCGGTCATAACCCCCACGCCCTTGCCTTGATGACTGGAGTAATAGGACAGGATCGGTGCATCGAAGACGACGGCGTCGATGTTTCCGGCCTCGAAATCGACCAGCATTGCCTCCAGCCCGTCATAACCGGTATAGTTCACATCGCGTCGGTTCAGAAAGGTCGCGGAGGTCGAGCCTTCGATCGTGGCGATCCGCCTGCCGTAAAGGTCGTTGACGGAATTTACCGAGTTGGTGATCGCCTCGACCGTCATGACCGAAGTGATCCGGGCGGTGAAGACCGATACGACGAACAGCGATGAGATCACCAGGATCACGCCAAAGACCTTGCCGAAGGCGGAGCGAGGCACACGCTCCTCGAATCCGCCATTGACCACCAGGTTCAGCGCCCACCAGAACGAGGGGAACCAGGCGTCGTTCAGCTTGCGGTCAAAATAGGGCTGTGCGCGGCGCTCGAAATACCACATCAGCATGCCACCGGTCAGCAACAGCGCGAAGGCGATTCCAATCGCCATGAACAGCTCGCGCGACAGCAGCGCGCGCATCAGCGAGGGGGACCCCTGATTGTCCGCCGGTATCATGATTTGCAGCCCGGATTCAAAGATCGGCTGGCTGAAATCCATCAGCGTTTCGCGCTGTGCGGTGATCGAGATATTGGCGATGGCCAGAGCGGCGGTGCCATCGGTGACCGAGTTGAGCATATCGGCGAATTGCGCGTTGCGCTGGACGTCATAGTTCCAGCCGAGATCTTCGGCCAACGCCGCCAGAAGATCCATCGAGAACCCGGTCTGATCGCCATCTTCGACCATCGAAAAGGGCCGACGCGTCACGGTTGAAACGTCAAGCTCCTGTGCCGAGCCCACCGTCGCGCAGAAGCACGCGACTAGAGACAGAATGATATAAAGACGCCGCGACATTGATTCCAGACGGTTATGCTGCTGCGCTCCCTAGCGCAGGTCACGGGTTTGGCACAAGATGCGTCGCCGGGTCATGCCGCGCGGCGTTCGGCCAAAACGCGGGCGTCAAATGCGCCGAGGACCGGAATGCGCGAGGCTCCGTGGTCGGGCAGCCGGCTGCGTTCCAACCCGGACAGCAGGCTGGCCGCCAGCAGGCGCGGCTTGTTGTGCAGTCTGCCGATGAACTGGCTTTCCAGCGCCGATCCGGCGGCAAGCACAGCCTCGTGACCTGGTAGCAGCAGCTGTGAGTAGGTCACCAGCGGTCCCCAGGGAACCGGTGTCACCGCGCGGCCCCGGGTCAGATGATGGGCCAGGGCAAGAACTGAATGCTTGCCAAAAAGATACTCCACCTCGGTGCCCGATAGCAGCAGCCGCTGAGAGGGGGCCACTACGATATCCCGATCCAGCCCGAAATAGGGGCTGCGGATGGAGAGGGGGCTGAAACTGCCGCGCGCTGGCACCGTCCGTGTCAGGCGGTGCAGCACCGGCACGACCTCACCACGCGCGTTGATCACCGTATCCCCGCGCCGCAGCGTGCGCAGCGGGCGATACCCCATTGGCGTGGCAATTGGCGTTTCAGGGTGCATCGAGGGCAGGGCCCCCACAGGCTCGACCGTGTCGGACAGCGCGGCAAAGATGGTCTCGGGCGCGGCAAAGCGGTGCGACCCGTGCCGGAACAGCGCGCGCAGGTCGCCGACGCGCAGCGGGCAGGGGCCCGCGATGTCCTGTATCAGCACCTGTTCCCTGTCATGCTGTTCCAGAGCGAGTTGTGCCCGGCGCGCCGGTGCGTCCCAGCTATAGGACAGGCGCAGCAGGTCGATGCGTCCGGTATCGGGCAGGGTCATCGTCTGGTGGATCACCGCGCCGCCCTGATTGAGAACAAAGATCAGCCCCCGGCCGGGGATCGCCTGTACCGACAGGTGAAAAGGCCAGTCGCCGTCGCGGTTGTAGTGAAACAGGGTATGGGCCTGACCGGTATCCGGCAGACCGGTTTCCAGCACCAAAGTGCCACGGGCCAGCAAATCGTCGTCGTCGTGCCCAATCAGGTCGGGCGCGGTCGGGTCGGCCCCAAGACCGGCAGGTGAGAAAAGCTGCGTTTCAGTGTCGGCAAGTGCAATCCAGGTCATGTCACGCGGCCCTCTCTGCGGATGTCAGTAATTGCGCCTCATAGGCTTTCAACGTTCGGCGCACGGCGGTGCTGTAGCCGAGGCCGGTTAGCGGGTCGAGTTCCGGGAAGATGGTGCAAATCTCATCGATCAAGGGTTGCTCGAACAGGTTGGTGGTCTGCGGGCCGGGCAGGAAACTCTCGGTCGGCAGGCCTTCGGAATAGATCACCTGATGGCGGTCGAACATCACGTGGACATATGTGACCGTACCGCCGGGTTGGCGTGTGACCGTCCGGCCATTGACCAGATCCTTTGCGGCCACCAGAACCTCGGCCTCGCCGAATAGCAGCTCTGCCAGGCTGTCGCGGACGAGAACGCGATGCTGGGGCGAGACCATCAGATCGCCGTGGCTGCCAAAGGTGTTTGCCCGGATGCGGATCGGGGTCAGATTGCCAGAGGCTTCGATTTTGCGGCTGCCAGTCCATCTGAGCGGTTGCGCGCCGTCATCGCGGGTCATCACCAGATCGCCGGGGATCAGTGTTTCAACAGGTACGTCCCCCTCGGGCGTGGCGATCATTGTGCCCGCGACAAAGCAGGGGATCGAGCTGGCATTGACAAAACCGACATCCTGATTGGTGCCGTTCGTCACCGTGTAGGTGAAGTTGAAATCCTCGATATCACCGTCGCCAAAAACGGTGATTGTACCGTTTGCGTTGAGTCGCAGGGTCTGCCCGGTGCTGAGCAAGACCGTGCTGTTTGCGGTGACCGCCTGCCCGTTGATATGAGTGATCGTCAGGGTCGACCCCGAAGGGTTATGGTCATTTGCCAGAACGTCGACAGTGTTTCGTCCGTCCGGGTTCACATTGACCGTGTCGGTGATCGCAACCAGTTCGGTCTGAATGCTGTCGGCGGCGATCAACAGGTTGGAATCGTAGCGGTTGTCGGCCACGTCAGCGATACCGATGCGGATCGTGTTTACCTGATTGGGGATGACGTTCATCGTCAGCGACAACGTAACGGTCAGCCCGTCCATCTCGGTGTTGTAGTCGTCGCCACTGTTGTCCAGAAACAGGTTTTGGTTGGAATTGCTGTTGATATTGCCGGGGTCGGCGTCGTCGCCCGCGATACTCAGATCGACCTGGGTATCATTGATCCAGACCCCGACGAAATCCTGATAGATCGAGTTCTGGAATTCGGGGTATTCCTCGGACGAGAACACGAACTGCATCGTCATGTATTCCGAGGTCGGAATAAACGAGACATCCAGATACGACGCGTCAAAGGTATTGGCACCAGCCGCGGCGTTGAAATCGGGATCGTTGTTAGGGCCATTTGAGTTGGTGGTGGTCCGGGTCGACACGTTCGGATCGCCAGAGGACCGTGTGAAGCTGGTGGCCCGTCCGGTGGACAGGATCACACCGCTGTCGCCGGGCGTGGCCCCGGGGGCCAGCGCGTCACCGTTCCCATATATGGCGGATGACCGGTTGTCGCCGGTATAGCTGGCGCTGACCACTGTCGCGCCGTCGCCAAAGATCGCCTGCGCCATTGCCACTGCACTGGCATTTGTCTGATAGTCGAGTTCTGCCCCGGTCGCCATCTACTGCCCAAACCCGTTGTTTTGGAAGCAGTGCGCCGTCGCAGGTCATGCCTGCGCATAATACATCCATGCCGCGCCAATTGCGCGGTTACGTCTGTCAGCAGCCTTTTGCGGCTTTTTGTGCTCGGTGCCCTGCCTCGGGTCAATTATTAACCTTTCGTTAACACAGGTGTCGGGTTTCTGATAAGCGGATTTCCGCGTTTTGGGGTTGGCAGCGCGACTTTTTCGTCACAATTGTGACGCGAAGCGGACGAACTCATACATCGCGAGGGCCCATGACCACGACCGACGCCGTACAACTAACCGCCGATCTGATCCGATGCCCCTCGGTTACGCCCGCTGAAGGCGGGGCACTGAAATTGCTTGGCGATCTTCTGACCGCCGAGGGGTTTGACTGCACGCGTGTGGACCGAGGCGGTGTCTGTAACCTGTTCGCGCGGTGGGGCCGGAAAGGCCACGCGCGGACATTCGGCTTCAACGGTCATACCGACGTGGTGCCGGTCGGAGACAAGGCGGCCTGGACCATGCCGCCTTTTGGGGCTCAGGTGAAGGACGGCGTCCTTTTCGGTCGCGGTGCGACGGACATGAAATCGGGGGTTGCGGCCTTTGCCGCCGCAGCGATTGACCTTGTGCGGCACAGCCCACCGGATGGTGCGGTCATTCTGACGATCACCGGAGACGAAGAGGGCGATGCCACAGACGGCACCACGGCATTGCTGGATCACATGGCCGAAGTGGGCGAGCGCATGTCGGTCTGCCTTGTGGGCGAACCTACTTGCCCTGACCAGATGGGTGAGATGATGAAGATCGGACGCCGCGGCTCGATGACCGCGTGGTTCACGGTGACCGGTGTGCAGGGACATGCGGCCTATCCGCACCGGGCCAGAAACCCGCTGCCTGCCATGGCGCGGCTGATGGACCAGCTGGCCACGCATGAACTGGACCGGGGCAGCGATCATTTCGATGCCTCGACATTGGCGATCGTCACCATCGACACCGGCAACACGGCCACGAATGTGATTCCGGCACAATGCGGCGCTGCGGTGAATATCCGCTTCAACGACCTGCATTGCGGGGCCAGTGTGACGGAGTGGCTGCAAGCCGAGGCGGATCGAGTGGCCGAAAAATTCGGCGTTGAGATCGACATGCGTGCGAAGATCTCGGGCGAGAGCTTTCTGACCCCGCCCGGCCCACTCTCCGAGCTGGTGGCCCGTGCGGTCGAGGCCGAAACCGGCGTTGCGCCGGTTCTGTCTACAACCGGCGGCACCTCCGATGCGCGTTTCATCAAGGATCACTGCCCGGTGGTCGAGTTCGGTCTGGTCGGGCGCACCATGCATCAGGTGGATGAATGCGTCGAGGTTAGGCAGATCGAACAGCTCAAACAGGTCTATGCGCGCATCTTGCGGGACTATTTCGCGTGACGGTCCTGCCCCGTGCGTTGCACTGTGCTTCAAGGTGATGGGGCATTCGTGACTCCCACGCTGGTCATCATGGTCAAAGAACCGCGCCCGGGCCGGGTCAAGACCCGGCTGGGCCGTGATATCGGCATGGTTGGCGCGGCCTGGTGGTTCCGGCATCAGACACGAGCCTTGATCCGTCGCCTGCGCGACCCACGCTGGCGGATCGTACTGGCCGTGTCTCCAGACCGCGAGGGAATGAAGAGCCGGGTTTGGCCCGCCGATTTGCCGCGCGCGCCGCAGGGGCGCGGCGATCTTGGCCTGCGGATGGGGCGGATATTGCGCGGGATGCCATCTGGTCCGGTTTGCGTGATCGGGGCGGATATTCCGGGCATAGATCGCGCCCATATCGCCCGAGCCTTCAGGGGGCTTGCCCGTCAGGACTGGGTCTTTGGCCCGGCCCCCGATGGTGGCTATTGGCTGGTTGGTGCGCGGCGGGTGGTGGCAATTCCGCCCACTGTTTTTGACGGTGTCCGCTGGTCCAGCGCCGATGCGTTGCAGGACACGCTTGCCACGCTGCCGGGTCAGCGTATCGCGCTGATCAACAGCTTGCGCGATGTGGATACGGTGGCTGATCTGACCGGCTGATCGTTTTGTCCATGACGTTGCCAACTGGCCGTGCTAGGCCGAGGATATGACGCGAATTCCCTCCAAGCAGGAGATCCTCGACTGGATCTCGGCGCATCCGACCCTCACCTCGAAACGCGATATCGCCAAGGCTTTTGGCATCAAGGGGTCTGACCGGATCGATCTCAAGCGCGTGTTGAAAGAGCTTGAGGCCGAGGGCCATCTGGAAAAGCGCAAAAAGACCTATCGCGACCCGGACCGGCTGCCACCGGTGAGCGTGCTGCAGGTCAAGGCCCCGAATGACGATGGCGACCTGTTCGCGCGCCCGCTGGAATGGCATGGCGAGGGGGTCGAGCCGGTGGTCTTGATCATCCCGCGCGCCTCTGATCCGGCGCTGGGTGAGGGCGATCGGATCCTGGCACGGCTGAGCGTCGTGCACGAGGAAGATCACAATTACGAGGCGCGCCTGATCCGCCGGATCGGTGCCAACCCGCGCCGGGTTCTGGGGGTTTTTCGCAAAGGCGCCGAAGGCGGGCGGATCGTGCCGATTGACAAGGCCGCTGGCACCGATTGGCAAGTATCAGAAGGCGCAACGCTGGGCGCCAGGGATGGCGAGTTGGTCGAGGCCGAACAGGCCGGACCAAAGGGGCGGTTGGGTCTTCCCAAAGCCCGCATCGTTGAACGGTTGGGTGATCCAAGCGCGCCCAAGGCGGTGTCGCTGATCGCCATCCACCAGCATAGTATTCCCGATGATTTTCCCGATGCGGTGATCGCCGAGGCCGACAAGGCTAAGCCGGTCGGTCTGAGCGGGCGCGAGGACCTGCGCGACATGCCGCTGCTGACCATCGACCCGGCAGATGCGCGCGACCATGATGATGCGTGCTATGCCCATGCCGATGACGACCCCAAGAACCTCGGCGGGCATGTGGTCTGGGTGGCGATCGCCGATGTGGCGGCCTATGTCCGGCCCGGCACCGCGCTGGACCGCGAAGCGCGCAAACGCGGCAATTCAAGCTATTTCCCCGACCGCGTTGTGCCGATGCTGCCCGATCGTCTGTCGGGCGATCTGTGTTCCCTGCACGAAGGCGTCCCGCGTGCCTGCCTGGCGGTCCGGATGCAAATCGACGCAGAGGGCAACAAGATCGGGCACCGGTTCGTGCGTGGCCTGATGCGCTCGGCTGCCTCGCTACATTATGCCGAAGTGCAGGAGGCCATCGACGGCGAACCCAATGACCGCACCGGACCGCTGTTGGAGCCGGTTCTGAAGCCGCTCTATGCCGCCTACAAGGCGCTGCTTGTCGCGCGTCAGGCACGCCAGCCTCTGGATCTGGACCTGCCCGAACGCAAGATCGTGCTGAACGAGGCGGGCGAAGTGGAAAGCGTGGCCTTCCGCGACCGGTTGGACGCGCATCGGCTGATCGAGGAATTCATGGTTTTGGCCAATGTGGCCGCCGCCGAAGCGCTGATCGCCAAACGCTCGCCGCTGCTGTTTCGCGTGCATGAGGAACCCGCCCCCGAGAAACTGGAAAGTTTGCGCGAGACCGCGCAAGCGGCGGGGCTGAATCTGGCCAAGGGGCAGGTGTTGCAGACCCGGCATCTGAATGCGCTGCTGAATGCAGCTGCGGGCACCGAAGATGCGGAATTGATCAATCTCAGCACGCTGAGGTCGATGGCACAGGCCTATTACAGCCCTGAAAATTATGGCCATTTTGGTTTGGCGCTGCGCAACTATGCGCATTTCACTTCACCGATACGGCGCTATTCGGACCTGATTGTGCACCGCTCTCTGATCTCGGCGCATGGCTGGGGCAAGGACGGCTTGCAGCCCGATGAAGTCGATCGGCTGGAGGACACCGCCAATCACATCTCGGATACCGAGCGCCGCTCGATGATGGCGGAACGCGACACCACCGACCGCTATCTGGCCGCATATCTGAGCGAGCGGGTGGGCAATGAATTCTCCGGGCGGATCAGTGGCATCGCGCGGTTTGGCGCTTTCGTGAAGCTGGATGAGACCGCGGCGGACGGGCTGGTGCCGGTGCGCTCGCTGGGGCGCGAGTTTTTTCATTTCGACCGCGAGGCGGGGACGCTGATGGGCTCGGATACCGGGCTGATCATCGCCATCGGGCAGCGGGTGACCGTGCGTCTGGCGCAAGCCACACCCGTGACCGGCGGGCTGGAGTTGGAACTGCTGTCAATTGAAGATCAGGTGATGCCCCGTTCGCGCGCGCCTGCTCGTCGTGGCGCGCGGCGCAAGGCGGTCAAGGGCAAGAAGAAACGCGACAAGCTCGATCGCAAACTGACCCGCAAACGTCGTCAGACGTGATAGGTTAGCGCACGGGCGATTAACCAGCCATGCCGTTCGCGTGACACCTCGCCCGGATCGTCAAACAAGACCGCGCGGGTGCCTTCGATCCGGTCGGCACCGGGAAACATCTCGGAAAACTCCGAAATCAACCGAGTCTGGCAATGCACGAACAGCCCGAACCGGGCCTGTTTCGGGATGCCCAGCCGGATCGTTGTTCCCTTGCGAGCGAGATAGGCGGGCTGGCCCCATTTCAGTTCTTCGCTGAGCTTGGCAGGGGTCGGCAACGCCGATGCAGTATAAAAGATCAGATCGCGTAAGAGCAGAAGCCCGTTCCGCGCCGATGGGGGGAAGGCGGCAAAAGCGGCCTCAACCTCTGGTGTTTGAAAGGGCGTCACTGCAAGCCAATCGTCTGATCCACATGATCCATATATCCCGTGAGAAGCGGGTCGTTGGCAATGCGCAACCGCAGCTTCGTGTCGGTGGGCGTGGCCCGCATCGCTGCGAGAATGGGCGCGACGCTCAGGTCGGCGGATGTGGGTGCCTCACCCAGCAGAAACGGGCTATCCTTCAGGTATGCGCTGATTGCGCGCAGGTCCTGCTCGACCCGGTCCAGCCGCTCCGGCTCGGAGAAGCGGGCAACGCCCTGACTGTCCAACCCTTTCAGAACTGACTTGCGGATCGCGCGCGATACAGGCCCCCGGATCAAGGCGGGAACCTCATGGAAGAAGGCTTCGCGCAGGACCGGCCAGACCTGATCGTTGCCCCAACGATCCAGCACGATATGGAAATAGAGGTGATCCTCGGCCATTCGGCACAGGGCGCGGGACTGGCCCTTCTGCACATCGCTTAGCCCGGCGTCGAAAACTGTGCCCTGCGCCTCGAGCCAGGCGCGGATACCGTCACTGTCGGGAAGCAGCCGTTCTGGCGTGCGCAGCACCGGCAGCTTGCGGTGGGGCATCTTGCCTGGGTTCACAAGATCGGAGCGCTGCCAGCGTTGCCCCGACAGGTGCAACATATAGGCCGCCTTGACACAGAACGGACTGGCGCTGAACTGGCCAAACGCGGCGGGGTAGGTGAGCAGGGTCAGCATCAGGAGCACTCCATTTCGGTATCGGTGCTCAGATTATGCCGCCCTGATGACAGTTTTTGACATCAGGGCTAGGGTAGTCTGGACCAACCCGGAAACAAGAGGCATGAAACCCGATGTCGCGCACCGCCCGGCTTTTCCAGTTGATGCAGGCCCTGCGCTCAGGGCCGGCGCCCAGAACCTCGGTTCAACTGGCGCAGGACCTGCACGTGTCGCCCCGGACCGTGCATCGCGACATCGACGCTCTGCGGGGTCTGGGCGCGGTGATCGATGGTGAGGCGGGATTCGGCTTTACCCTGATCGAGGACGCGACCCTGCCACCGCTGGGCTTTACCGATGATGAGCTTGAGGCGCTGGTTCTGGGGCTGCGAGAGGTAGAACAGATCGGTGATCCCGCCTTGTCCTCGGCCGCGTCGCACGCACTTAAAAAACTGCAGGGCCGCCTACCTGCGCGGCAATCCCACCGGCTGAGCCATGCGGTGCTGACGGCGACGCGGTTCGTCCGGCCAGAGCCGCCCAGCATCGATGTGAGCGCTTTGCGGCAAGCCACCTGGGACGAGCAATCAGTAGCATTCGGGTACACGGATGTGCATGGCAGCGAGACTGAACGTAGCGTCGATCCGCTATCGATTGTTTATATGGACCGCTCCAGCGTTTTGATCGCATGGTGCCACTTGCGTCGGGACTTTCGGGTTTTTCGGCTGGACCGGATGCGCCATCTGGCCCTGACCGGCCAGTCCTTTCGTCCCCGCCGCATTCCGTTGTTGCGTGATGCTCTGACGCATTTGCGTGCCCAGCCGTTCAAAACAGCGGAAGATTGCAATAGCGCAGACTGACGCTTTGTCCGCGGCCGGTTTCGCGGTACACTCAGGGCGAGCAGGCAGTCGGGATAATTCAGATGATAAACTGGAAGTCGGGCGCCGTCGGAACCCTTATGGCGGCATTGGGATCAACAGGCGCGGTGGCGGAATCGTCGCCTGATCCAAATAAACAGGCATCTATTCAATTGGCTTTGGTCACGACATCGCTGCGGCCGGTGGCCCGCCCGGTGCCCGAGACCGGGCAGGAGGTCGTGCAGGTAGTTGCTTCAAACGAGCCCTTCGCGTTGTGGCTCTCCGCCTTCCGAGACAGGGCGCAGGAGGAGGGGATCAGCAGCGCTACGCTGGATCAGGCCTTTGCCGATGTGATCATTGACCCCGAGGTTGTGCGGCTGGATCGCAACCAGTCGGAGTTCAGCAAGACGATCTGGGAATATCTGGACAGTGCGGTCTCGGATCTGCGGGTCAGGAATGGGCGGGCGGCGCTGGCACAACACCACGCCGCGCTCAGCCAGATCGAGGCGCGCTATGGTGTCGAGAAAGAGGTGGTGACCGCGATCTGGGGGCTGGAAAGCTCCTTCGGCGCGTTCCGCGGCGGTAACAACACGATCCGGTCGCTGGCCACTCTGGCTCATGACACGCGACGCGCCGAGTTTTTTGAGGCCGAGCTTCTGGCGGCACTGCAAATACTCGAGGCGGGCGACGTTTCGGCCCGTGGCATGAAGGGCAGTTGGGCCGGGGCGATGGGGCATACGCAGTTCATGCCCAGTTCCTACCATCTCTACGCGGTGGATTTCACTGGCGATGGCAAGCGCGATATCTGGTCGGATGATCCGCGCGATGCGCTGGCTTCGACCGCCGCTTATCTGGCCGGGTTCGGCTGGACCACGGGTCAGCCCTGGGGCGTTGAAGTGCGGCTGCCCGAAGGGTTCGATTATGTCCTTGCGCGTCGTGAACTGACGCGCTCGCCCTCTGACTGGGCGGCTGCGGGTGTGCTGGATACCTCCGGCAAGCCGGTTCCGGATCACGGCGACGCATCGATCCTGCTGCCTGCAGGGGCAGAGGGCGCAGCCTTTATGATCTTTGACAATTTTACGGTGCTGGAGAAATACAATACGGCGGATGCCTATGTAATTGGCGTCGGCCATCTTGCCGATCGTCTGGGCGGAGGCCTCGTGATCGCGGCGGATTGGCCGCGTGGCGACCGCGCGCTGACCTTCTCTGAACGCAAGGAGTTGCAGCGCCGCCTCACCGGTGCCGGGTTCGACACGCAGAAAATCGACGGACGTGTCGGGCCACTGACCATCAATGCAGTCCGGTCCTACCAGACGGCCAACGGGCTTGTACCGGATGGCTATGCCTCGCCGCGGCTATTGGAACGCCTGCGCTAAGCAAAAAAAGGGCGCTGACCTGTCATCACAGGTAGCGCGCCCTTCAAACTGTCTTCCAATCAGGTCGGGCTGATCCCACGCAGCCGTTCTGACCGGCGGCGCAACAGTTCGACCGTGGTCAGCAGCGCGATCGAGATCACGACAAGGATCGTTGCCACCGCCAGAATGGTCGGTGAGATTTGCTCGCGCAGGCCGGTGAACATCTGCCAAGGCAGCGTCTTTTGCCGGGCAGAGCCGACAAACAGGACCACGACCACTTCGTCAAACGAGGTGATGAAGGCAAACAGCCCGCCCGAGATCACGCCCGGCAGGATCAGCGGCATCTGCACCCGGAAGAAAGTAGTCACCGGCCCGGCTCCCATGTTCGCGGCGGCCCGTGTCAGCGACCGGTCGAACCCGACCAGCGTGGCGGTCACGGTGATGATCACGAAGGGAATGCCCAGCACTGCATGGGCTAGCACGACTTTAACATAACCGACAAAAGTCTTGGAAAGGCCCAGATTGTTCTCAAGCACCTGACCGATCTGCGAGTAGAAGAAGAACATCCCCGTGGCCGAGATGATCAGGGGCACGATCATTGGTGAGATCAGGATGGCCATGATCGCACGGCGCCCGGGAACATGGCTCTGGCTGAGGCCGATGGCGGCCAGCGTACCCAGCGTCACTGAAATCACGGTCGCGATGGGCGCAATGATCAGGGAATTGCGGAACGATAGCTGCCAGTCCTGACTGGTGAAGAAATCCTTGTAGTGCTTTAGCGAATAGCCATCGGGGTCGAGCCGCAGCATTTCTGGCGTGAAGGTAAAGAAATCCTGCGCGTTGAAGGACAGCGGTAGCACCACCAAAATGGGCGTGATCAGGAAGACAAAGATCGCGCCGCATATCACCCGGAAGCCGTAATGCCACAACACTTGTCCCGGGGTGAGGTAGGGTACCAGCGTTGAGCGGTAGCGGGTTTCACCGATCCAGAAGATGAACCAGCCGAAGAACCAGCCGAACAGCGCGCCTATGATCCCGGCGGACAGTCCGCCCATAAGAAACCCGGCCAGCGCGAACCCGGCGAGGATGATCCAGCGAATTGGTTTTTCCCGGTCGCGCATCTGCAGTGCCACAAAGGCGACTGCCGCCAGCAGCAGTGCTCCGATGATGACGCCAAGGAAAGCATTGCCCTGGGATGTGCCGATGAGCAGACCTGCAACGGCTCCAGCCGCAGCGGTTGTGCTGGCGGTGAACGAGGTCGAGCTTGGTGTGACGGGGGTAAGTGCCATTCCGGTTATCCCAGCTTTACGTTGTCAATGCCGACGATCTTGTCATAGGCCCAATACAGGATCAGGACCGCAGCCAGCAGGATGGTGCCCAGCGCAGCGGCCAAACCCCAATTCAGCGATGACGAGATGTGGAAGGCGATCCGGTTCGAGATGAAGACACCCTTCGTACCGCCGACCAGTTCCGGTGTGATGTAATAGCCAATGGCCAGAATGAAGACCAGGATAGAGCCCGCGCCAATTCCCGGCACCGATTGCGGGAAATAGACCCGCCAGAAGGCTGTCCAGTTGGTGGCCCCCAGCGACTTGGCCGCCCGCAGATAGGTGGGCGGGATGGTCTGCATCACCGAATACATCGGCAGGATCATGAAGGGCAGCAGGATATGGGTCATTGCCACGATGGTGCCGAACTGGTTGTTGATCATCACCAACCGCGAATCGTCGGCCACTAGCCCCAGCCAGACCAGCGTATCGTTGATCACACCCTGTTGCTGCAGCATCACCTTCCAGGCCGAGGTGCGCACCAGCAGCGAGGTCCAGAATGGCAACAGCACCAGGATGAGCAGCACATTGGCTTTGGCAGAAGGCAGGTTTGCCAGCAGCCAGGCTACCGGATAGCCTAACAGAATGCACGACCCCATGATGACCAGCGACATGAACAGCGTTCGCTTGAACAGCGTGATATAGATTTGCTGGTTCTCGGGCCGGAACTCGACCCCGTCATCGCCCAACTGCATGTCAGCAGCATTCAGGAAATACCCGCTTGTGATCGGAGGCGAAAACTTCTGGATCGTGCGCCATATTGCGGGGTCACCCCAATCCTCATCGATATCAAGGAACTGTTCCTTGAAGGGACCGTCCGTTTCGAGATCCCATCTCTTGGCCTTTCGCCCGGCCTTTCTAAACAGCGACGAGATACCGGGGGTCTCATAATTCAACCGGCTTCCCACACGGGTGTGGGTCTTGTTTTCAACGGCGGTTTTGAAATCGGCGGCAAGGGCAGCAAATGCGGCCTCATCAGGTGCTTCGCCGCTGTTCGCGTCCCAGCTTTGGATGGCAATCACAGTCTGAGGCAGCGTGTTTTGCACGATATCGTTCTGGACCGAGCGGAACAGCATCTGTCCGATCGGAACGATGAAGGTCAGAAGCACAAAGGCCAACAAGGGCAGGATCAGGGCCATCGCCCGCATTTTCTGCCGCCTGAGTGCCCGGTTCAGGCTGTGCTTGAGCGGCCTGCCATCGGCGGCAAGTACGGGACTTGATTGGGTGGTATCACTCATTCTGCACCTTCGACCAAAATGATTACACTCTCTGCATTGGCGCGCCGGATCTCTGCCACTTTCTGATATTCGGGGTCGCTATAGGCCGTCTTTGCCGCCTCGTAAGAGGGGAACTCGACCACAACATGGCGATCCAGACTGTTGCCTTCGGGCGTTTCACTCTGCCCGCCACGCACCACGAACCGCCCTCCATGCCGCAGCAGGATAGGGGTATCCAGACGCACATAGTCCTGATAAGCGTCCGGGTTCGTGACCGTAATATGGGCAATGATGTAGCCCTTTGGCATGGTCTTTCCCCTGAGTGGCAAAGCGGGCCTTCTCAGGCCCGCCTCGATGTTTTTCTAGATCACTTGGCCAGCCAGGCCTGGAACTTGGCCTCGATGTCGTCGCGATAATCCGCCCAGAATTCGTAGTTGTAGAGGAACGTATTCTTGGCGTTCTCGGGATCGGTCGGCATATGCGGCGCCATGTCGATGCCCAGATCGGCATGTTGACCGACAAGCGGTGCAGACGACGCACGCGCCGGACCGTACGAGATCCACTTGGCCTGATCCGCCAGACGCTGGGTGTCGGTCGCAAACATGATGTAGTCAAGCGCGCGCGCCTGACGCTCGGGGCTCAGGCCTGCGGGGATGATCCAGCCATCCAGATCGAAGATCTGTGCGTCCCAGAGCATCGCAACCGGCTGCTTCTGCTCTTCGATCACGCTGAACAGACGGCCATTATAGGTCGATCCCATCACAACCTCGCCATCCGCGAGCAGCTGCGGCGTATCTGCACCGGCAGACCACCAGATCACGTCGTCCTTGATGGTATCGAGCTTGGCGAGCGCCTGTTCCTGCCCTTCGGGCGTTTCCAGCACATCATAGACGTCTTCCTTGGCCACACCGTCACACAGAAGCGCCCATTCCATGTTGTTGATGGCGCGCTTTTCCAGGCTGCGCTTGCCCGGATAGGTCTCGGTGTCGAACACGGCGCAAATTTCGGTCGGTGGGTTGTCTCCAACCATGTCGGTGCGATACCCGAAAGTGGTCGAATAGACAATCTGCGGGATGAAGCAGTCGCTGACCAGCAATTCGCCGAAATCTTCCGAAGCGGAGGTGCCGTCAGGTGCGGCAGCAAGCTGTGTATCGGCGTCGATTTCCAGCGCCAGACCTTCATCGCAGAGTCGGATCGCGTCAGCGGCAACAACATCGACCACATCCCAGGTCACATTGCCTGCCTCGTTCATCGCGCGCAGCTTGGCGACCGCTTCGGCAGAGCTTTCGTCATTGATGATGGTCACGCCGGTATTTTCGGAATAGGGCGTGTGATAGGCATTCTGCTGCGACGTCGAATAGGCGCCGCCCCAGCTTACAATCGTCATCTCATTCGCCATGTCCTGCGCCGAGGCAAGACCGGTGGTCATGCTCAGGGCCGTGGTAGCGAGAAGAGTTCTCGTGAGTGTCATTAGTCTCTCCCAGTTTTCCCGTTTTTTGCTCTGGGGGAACCGGCCGCACGGGGTTCTCGAATTCCGGCTCCCATACTCATCGCTTCCGGCGGACCGGAAGCGACAAAAGGGGCGTCACGCATCCAACGCGCGACAATCTTCGGGCAGCCAGCCAATCTCGATCTGCTGTCCCGGCTGCAAGCGCACCTGGTCGGGCGCATTGCGCGTCTTGATGATGAATTCGTCGTTGCCGGCGACCCGCAGCCGAGTGCGGAAAATGTCGCCCATATAGATGAATTCGAGCACTTCGGCTTTCAGTGTATGGGCGCCTTCAGTGAGGCGGTCCTTGTTGTATTCAACGCGTTCGGGGCGAATCGACACCCGGGTCCGCTCGCCGGGCTTGTCGACATTGACCGGCTTGCAATCGATCAACCCGCCATCGTCGAGTTGTACAACCGCAATTCCGTTGGTGATTTCCTTGACCTGACCTTCGAGCGTGTTGTTCTCGCCGATGAATTGCGCGACGAAGCTGTTTTCGGGTGATTCGTATAATTGGTCGGGCGGGGCCAGTTGCTGAATCACGCCATCGTTGAAAACGGCAACGCGGTCCGACATGGTCAGCGCTTCGGTCTGGTCATGGGTCACATAGACCACAGTGATGCCGAGGTTGTGCGCCAGATGGGTGATCTCGAACTGCATCTTTTCGCGCAGCTGCTTGTCCAGCGCGCCCAGCGGTTCGTCCATCAGAACCAATTCCGGTTCAAACACCAGCGCGCGGGCCAGGGCGACACGCTGCTGCTGGCCGCCCGAAAGCTGGGCGGGCCTGCGACCGCCAAAGGCGCCCATTTCGACCATGTCCAGCGCGCGTTTCACCTTTTCTTCGCGTTCAGACTTGCCCAGCTTGCGCACTTCCAGCGGAAAGCTGAGATTCTCGGCAATGGTCATATGGGGGAACAGGGCATAGTTCTGGAACACCATTCCGATGCCGCGTTTATGCGGCGGGATGTTGTTGATCGAAATCCCGCCCAATCTGATATCGCCGTGGGTGGCGGTCTCGAATCCTGCCAGCATCATCAGGCAGGTAGTCTTTCCGGAGCCCGATGGCCCGAGCATTGTCAGGAATTCGCCTTTCGGCATGGTCAGATTCAGGTCTTTGACGACAAGTACTTCGCCATCGTAGCTTTTCTGAACGCGTTCGAATTCGACAAACGCGCCGTCGCTGGTTGGTTCAGCCAAAGCAAACTCCCCGGTTTTTTTGTGCGGTCTATGCCGCCTTTCCCGCAAGGTTAAGCGGGCAAACCCGCTTAATGCAACAGAATTGCGACGCAGGGCGATGGTTTCGCTGGATCGCTTTTGGGGCAAAGCCTATTGCGGGGGATTTGCATTTGAGATTCAGCCAGCCTCCAGCAGGTCGCGTTCAAGCGACAGGCCATGGGAATACTCGGCGGAGCCGTTCTCAGCGCGCCAAAGGCAATAGGCAGCCATGCGCCAGGCGAACCACGGCCTCAGCGCCTCGTACCGCGCGGTGGTTTGCTGGTCCGGATACGCGGCCAGAAAGGCGTGGGTTTCGTTCGGGTCCAGCGGCACGCCGCGATAAACCTGCATCATTGCAGGTGACAGGAACAACGCCAAATCCTCTGCCGGATCACCGAACGCCGGGCATTGCCAGTCGATCAGGACCAGCGATGGGCCGTTTACCAGAATGTTTCCAGCAACCGGGTCGCCGTGGATCAAACACGTTGCTTGCGTCGGGGGTATGGTGTCGGAAGGTCGCAAGTTCTTCAATCGCACACGCTCGTCGGATTGGCAGAGCGATAGAATGCGATGTGTCGCGACCTCAAGATCAGCGCTTCCATTGCATCCATTTGGAAGGGCAAGCGGGGGGGTTAGCTTATGCAGCTTTCCCAGCAACCCGGCAACCGCGCCAGTATCCCTGGCCCAGGTCTGCCCGACCGTATGTTCATAAAGTACCCAGTCCGCATTGGGAATCTGGCCCGAGGCGCGGAATTTCGGACATAACCCGGTCGTGGCCAGAGCATTCAGACAGAGCGTTTCAAGCGCCGGGTCGTTGCCGAACAGTGGATTAGGAACCGCGCGTTGATAGAGTTTGAGTACCCGGTCCGGCCCGGATCCGACCAGTTTCCATACCCGGTTTGTGCGTCCCCCAAGCAAGGGCTGAAATTTGCCACTCGGTGCCATCAGCCCACGGCGGAGCAAATCGGCCTGCAAGTCATCGGGCGGGTCGTCTTGCGCCATGGGTCGGGCGAGCTCCGGCGGGAGGGGCGCGCCCGGTCTGGACAGGCCCTATTGAGATTGCGGGTCGCCGGACCGAACGGCGGTGACCAGTTGTGCCAAAATCGCCTGTCCGCCCTCGAGTATCAAGATCACATCGTCGCCTTCGACCTGCGCTTCAGTCACGCGGTTAAAGGTTGCGGCAGCGTCTTCACTCAGCAATTCCGAACCGCGATAGTTTTCGACCGAGAAGGAATAGTGCCCGGTAGCCATTGGGACGCCATCAGCGTCCAGTCCATTCCAGATCGCGGCCCTGCCGCCTTGGGCAAGCGCCTGTCGGTTGACAACCTCTCCCGATCCGTTCCGCACTACCAGAGTGGAGCTGTCGGCCAGTTCATTTGGGGTTGTCGAGATCCGCACCGGCGTGCCGTCAAAAAATGCCGGAGCGACCGCGCGAACCTCTGATCCGATCCAAGCTGATAGCTGGGTCATCTTCGGTCCCCCCAGCAGCCCAGTCAATTCAGAGAGTGATTCGTTCGTGCGAACCTGCTGCTCGACCATCGAAAACTGCGCCAGTTGCGCGGCGTATTCCGATGAATTTAGCGGCTCCAGCGGGTCCTGGTTTCGAGCCTGTGCCGTCAGCATCTTAAGAAAGGTCTCGAAGTCGGACGTCAACGCCGACGGTTCTTTCGTCGTGGTAGCCGCTGCTTTGCCCTGGGGTGACGTAGCGCTTGTAATGGGTGTGGTTTCGATCACAGCCTCAGATCCAATCCGGTCGAAGTTCCGCGGCTCAGCGCCGTGCGCGCGGCAGCAACAGGTTCGGGCGCGTCCATATCACCGTCACGGGCGATAACTGTGCCGGTCTCGGAACTTTGGTCGGGTTGGCGATCGCTGTCATCCGCCCCGGACAGATCGACATGTACGGCACTATAACCCATTTCCCGAAACTCAGAAGCAAGCTGATCTATGTGACGGCGCATCAGATCGAGGGTTTCGGGCCGTTCCGCGACAATCGCCAAGGTCATAATGCCGTCGCCGGGTTTCATCGCGACCCGTACGCGTCCCAACTCCTCCGGGTGCAGGGCAAGTTCAAAACTGCCATCACTCCGTCGCAACAAAACATCGTTGATTTGCGAGGCGACCGCCCGCGCGGTTTCTGCCTGACCCGGTTTCGGCGCATCCCGTGCTATATCGATACCGAGGCTGATGGTCTCCAGACGGGTCTGGGTCGGAAAGAGGTCCTCGCCCGCAAGTGAGAACAATCTGAGTGACTGCTCACTATCCGCCGCCAAGCTCTCGGCAAGCGCCGGGAGAGCAGAAGCGGATTGGTTTGCGTTCATCCGGTTCAAACCTTGGGTGGTCTGTAGTGCTGGGACCTGGCGCACCGTTACAGGCAACGCTCCCGCCAGAGGTCCATCAGATGCTGTCTGGCCAGTTTCGCCGGCTTCCGGCGCTGGCGATGTATTCGTTGCCCGTGCGGGCCGGGCTGCGTTTGTCGATCCTGCTGCGGGACCCATTAAGCCGGCAAATTGCGCACTTGCCGCATTCATAAGGCTTGTGCCGCGCCCCTCTTGCGTCGACCCGTTGGCAGGACCTGCTTGTCCGGCCTCATTTGCCCACGAGAAACGCACGTTTGTCCTACCCTGAGGCTGAGCGTCGGGCATTGCATCCGCCCGGGGTGGCGCCTCGGTCGTAGTTACTTGACCAGCAGGAGAATTCGACCCCGACCCTGTAGCGCCTTGCCCGCCGGTCAGGCCGGACAATGTGTTGGAGCGCATCTGCTGCCCGGGAACTGTATCATCTGCTTGAGTCGCCGCTCGAGTGACCGAAAATGACGCTGGCGTCGTTGCAGCATCCTCCTGCCCGTTCGGCGGCATCTCGGGATCGCTATCCGCTTCGGCCTGCGCGTCCTGGTTCTGGACGGCACCCTCGCTCGCATTGTCCGCATTGGCCCCATCGCGCGATACCGAGGCGACCACATCGGCAAAATCCTCAGCGTCCAAGACAGGCGGATCGGAACTGTAGTCGCCCGTCCCCACTGGTTTGCCAGGGGCAATTGATGTCAGGTTTTCAATGAGCATGTTGCACCAAACAATTGTTGTCGCTGATGACACTGAACTGGATTCGGTTGCGTTTTTTTTAACGGTTTCAAGCCAGTCTGAAAAAAACGCTGTCAATTTGAGGGAATGCATCATGGCTACTGCAAGCCTGCACAACGTCCGAATCGGATCTTCCACGCCGTCGCCTTCACGTGCCTCAGCGAAAGAGGCCGCGGTTCAATTGGAAGCGACGTTTCTGGCGGAAATGTTGAAGTCGGCCGGCTTCGGAGCCGCGCGCAGTTCCTTTGGCGGTGGCGCGGGCGAGGACCAGTTTTCGTCGATGCTGGTTCGCGAACAGGCTTTGCAAATCACGCGCGCAGGCGGGATTGGCTTGACCGAAATCCTGATGCAAGGACTGGTGGCTGATCAAGATGGGTGAGAAAAACCAGACTCCCGCCATTTCTAGGCTGAACGATCTACTGGATCAGGAGCGGCAGCTTTTGATCTCAGGGGCGCTGGACCAAGTTGCCGCACTGTCGTCGAAAAAAGAATCGCTGCTTGATGGTGTCGCGCAGGATGTCGCAACCGTTGGCGACCTAGATGCCCTCAGGTTCAAGGCCAATCAGAATCGCGCCCTTTTTAATGCGGCGTTGGCTGGTCTGAGGTCGGTTGTCGAGCGCCTGTCGGAACTCAAGCGACTTCAGTCGGGGTTTGATACCTATGACCGGGCCGGCAAACGCCTGCAGCATGAACCGGGCGGTGCTTCGAAATTGGAAAAGCGAGCATGACGCAGGTTTGTCTCAAAGTCGATCCATTCCGGATACTGCGTTTAGCAAAGCATTAGGACATCGCGGGCGAAAGTTGCAGCGCACCTTCAGAAGGTGGCGCGACACTTCGGTTCCCGGATGCCGCACCCGTCAGAAAGACGTTTTCAAACCACCCCTTCGGGTGACGTGAACCGGGCAAATGCCCGCATTGAGAGGATATGCTATGTCCAGCATTCTGACGAACAACGGCGCAATGGTTGCGCTGCAGACCCTGAAAATGGTCAATAAGAACCTGGGTGCAACCCAGAACGCAATCTCGACCGGTAAATCGGTCTCCAATGCCAAAGACAATTCCGCGGTCTGGGCGATTTCGAAGGTGATGGAATCCGATGTTCAGGGTTTCAAAGCCATCAAGGACAGCCTGAGCCTTGGTGAATCCTCGGTATCCGTTGCGCGGAACGCGTCGGAAACCATTACCGATCTGCTGACCCAGATGAAGGGCAAGATCGTCGCCGCGCAAGAAGAGAACGTCGATCGCGGTAAGATCCAGGCTGACGTGGTGGCGCTGCGCGATCAGATCTCAACAGTGGTTGGGGCGGCTCAATTCAATGGGTTGAACCTTGTCGATGGCAATACCGCATCCACTTCTTTCCTCGCGTCTTTGGATCGTGACTCGGTGGGCGGTGTCACACCCTCGTCAATCAACGTGACCGGACAGAACCTGTCGACAGGTGGCTATGCGGCCAAGAACGTCTTTGCCGGCTCGCAAGGCGTGTCGGCTTTGGGCGATGTCGCGGCGTTCAGCCTCGATGGCGGCGGTGGCACGGCCGATCTTATTACCGACGAGGCAGGTGGTGCTGTCACTGGTCCCCCCGCATCGACGGCCGGTACCTTCGCGGCCGGGGATCAGGTCACGGTGAACATCAATGATCACTCTGTTTCCTATACCGTGACGGCAGAGGATGCGGCATCGACAACCACCGGTGACATAGTTGCCACCGCGCTGAAGACCCAGATTGATGCGCTGGGGATTTCGGATGCCGGAGGGACGCTGGACGTTGATTATGATTCCGGTACCGCTGGCACGATCTCGTTTACCAACGACACCAATCAGGATCTTGTGATCACCGCGCAGTACACCAATGCCGGTTCTGGTGGGTTGGGCGCGCTCGCGTCGATCGATGTCTCGACAGGGGGTGGTGCGAATGCGGCACTTGGCACGGTTGAAACCCTAATCGGAACCGCCATCGACGCATCTGCGGCTTTCGGTTCCGTCGAGGGCCGGATTTCGACGCAGAAGGACTTCATCAGCAACCTGTCCGATTCGCTGAAATCGGGGATCGGCGCTATGGTGGATGCCAATATGGAAGAGGTCTCTGCCCGGCTACAGGCGTTGCAAACCCAGCAACAATTGGCGGTTCAATCGCTGTCGATCGCAAACCAGGCGCCGCAGACGATCCTGTCGCTGTTCCGCTAAATCTCTGACGGTCGGGGTGGTTTCCGCCCCGGCCGCCTTTCCCAGAACATCATCAGGTAAGGATCGACAGTGAACGCGCTTGCAGCTGCCCAACAGGCCTATTCGAGCAATTCGGCCGCGACCCGCACTCCGAGAGATGCGGAATATGAAACACTCGCGCGGATCACGCACCGCATTCGCGCCTCAGCGGAAGGTGACGCTGTGGATTATCCCAAGCTTGCCCATGCCTTGCATGACAACAAGCGGCTCTGGACGATTTTCGCCGCCGACGTGGCCAGCCCCGAGAATGGCCTGCCCGCCGATCTGCGGGCCCGGCTGTTTTACCTTGCCGAGTTCGTCGATCATCATACCAGCCTTGTCCTTTCCCAAATGGCGAGTGTTGCACCACTGCTTGAAATCAACACTTCGATCCTGCGCGGTTTGCGCAGCGGGGCGTCCTGATATGGCTGGCCTCGTTCTGAAGCTTGCGCCCAAGGAAAGGGTGCTGATCAACGGTGCCGTGATCGAGAATGGGGACCGGCGCGGGCGCCTCTCCATCGTCACGCCCGATGCAAATATCCTACGGCTGCGGGATGCGATCCATCCGACCGACGCGACCACTCCGGTCCGGCGAGCCTGCTATGCCCTGCAACTGGTATTGTCCGGGGATTGCGATCCGGGTGAGGCCAAACAGGCCCTTTTGCGCCGGATTGAGGAGCTGAGCCAGGTCTTCACCGACCATGACAGCCGCTCGGCGTTGGCCGAGGCCACGGATGCGTTGATCGGCGCGCATCACTACCGCTGTCTGAAAGCGTTGAGGGCGCTGCTGCCACGTGAAGACCGCGTGCTGGCGTTGGGGCATCAGTGAGCTTCCGCCCGGTTGTTCCCCTTGGCGGGATTGCCGGATGGCAGTTTCTGCAAAGGACGCAGACGCAGCAACGCGAGGCGCTTGCCGCCTCGCCTCTGATCAAGCGGGAAACCCAGCATTTTCTGAAAGAAATTGGCAGTATTTCTTCGGCGCAGGACTTGGTCGCCGATCGCACACTTCTGAAGGTTGCGCTTGGGGCCTTTGGTCTCGAATCTGACTTGAACAACCGTTTTTTCGTGCAAAAAATCCTAGAGGATGGAACTGCGGCCCAGGATGCGCTGGCCAACCGACTGGCGGATAAACGCTATCGTGCGTTCAGCGACGCATTTGGATTCGGACCCAGTGCAACTCCCAAAACCACTTTGCCGACCGTCATGGAAGAGATGGTGGGAAAATACCAGACCCAGACATTCGAAACCGCGATTGGGGAAAGCGACGAAACCATGCGTATCGCGCTTTACGCACAGCATGAGCTGGCCGAGATTGCAGCAGATGATGGGTCTGATACGACAAAATGGTTGAATATCATCGGGCTGCCACCGCTGCGGACGATGTTCGAAACCGCACTTGGCTTGCCGCGCAGCTTTGCTTCCGTGGATCTCGATAAGCAAGTCGAAGTGTTTCAGGACCGGTTTTCTTCGGCAACCGGATTGAAGAACTTGTCCGAGCTTTCAGACCCGGAAGCGATGGAGAAGACAACACATCTCTATCTGGCGCGTGCGCAGATCGCATCTTTGGCAAGTCAGCAATCCCCGGCTGCCATCGCGCTCAGCCTGTTGCAGGCCTGATCAGGTCGTGGACAGCAGCGGCATCGCTCATTTTTTTGGCGCGCAATGCATGGCCGCGTTACTTGGCGCATAGGCATATGATGCAACCGGCTGCGACACGTTATGCAGTTGCAGCGCACCCAGCGAAAGGCAATCAGCATCCGCCACCAGCATGTCCTCGGCGACCACGATGCGGTGACCGATGGTCTTGCCGTGATCGCCGAGCCGCGCGGCGATATTGGCGGCCTGCCCGATGACCGTGAAATCCAACCGCTCGCGCGATCCCACATTGCCATAGGTAACCCGCCCGTAGGCCAGCCCGATGGCGCAATCATAGGTGACGCCGGTATCCGCAACGCACTCACGGGTCATGCAATCGACTATCTCGGCGGCTGAGCGCAGGGCATCGCGACGCGCAAGATCGGCATCATCGCCCGCGGGAAACACTGCAAGGACCGCATCGCCGATAAACTTCAGAACCTCGCCGCCATGCTCGTGAACCACACCAGATACGGTTTCAAAAAAGGTGTTCAGCAGCGCAATATAGGCACCCCTGTCGAGTTGCTCTTCCAGCCGGGCAGAGCCACGCAGGTCGCAGAACATAATCGCCGCGTCGATCTCGTCGCCGTCGCCGCGCCGAATCTCGCCGCCCAGAACGCGCGCGCCCGAACGTTTGCCGACATAGGTCTCAAGCAGCGCCTGGGCGTTTTCGCGTTGCATGAAGACTTCATAGTAGCGCCCGATCACCGTCGAACATTCGAAGACAAGCCCGAGATTGGCGGTGGTTAGACCGTCCGGGTGATCGCTGGTCAGGGTCAGCACATTGGTCCGACCATCCGAAAACGGCATCGGCATCGCGACATAATCGGTCGCCCCTTTGCGGCGCAGATCCTCCATGATCGGAAAAGAATTGTCCAGATGGGTATCGGTCAGCCGCTGGCGAACCCCGCCGGCCCCGTTCGACACATGGCGCAGCGGGCTGTTCTGATAGGCGGGGTGATCGTAGATTTCGTAAGTCGGTGCATAGGTCGAGATTTCATCCTCGTCCTTATCCCAGATGTAGTGTTTGCACGCGATCAGCGGGTGCAGCGACCAGACCAAAATGCTCAACCGGGACACGGCGATCCCGTGTTCGCACATCTTCTCTGCCAGTTCGCGTGTGAATTCTTCGGGAGTGTTCAGCGATGAGGTGCCGCGCATCAGCCAGTCGATCAGTGGCCCGCTGATATTGCCGTCGTTACTGTCGCGTAGCGTGTTGTCACCCAAATCGGCGTGGGTATAGGCGTTGGGCATGAAGCCGATACAGCCCTGAATGTCGCGACTTTCGGGCAGCGCGTCCTCGTAGGCCCAGACCGAATTGGTCAGGGTCTCGCCCGGCAACAGGATGCTATTATAGGTTGCGGTCCCTTTGAATGGGCAGAATGTTTGCAGATCGGTGGCCTCGCTCAGCGGTACCTTCACATCCTCGCGCGGAAAATAGATCGTCGGTGGCAGGCGCGTCTCATACATCACTTTGGCGCTTGTGCTCGACGCCAGCTCGACGCCGTCGCGCCAAAGGGTGACCCGGCCCGACAGTTCTTCCAGTTCGATGCGGTATCCGTCAACTTGTGGCGAGGCATGCACGTTCATAATTCGTTCTCCCTGTCGCCTAGGCCCATAAGGATGGGGGCAGATCGGAAGGAATCCAAGTGTGATGGCCCGTTTTTTTGTCGCTCAGACCATCTGGATCACGTCTTTTTCGATGGCCAGCATATAGCCGCGACGGGTGATGTTCTTGACCAGCAACGCGCTGATCATCTGGTTGCCCAGCGTATCGCGCAGCCGCTTGATGCGGGTGGCGCCTGCGGCCTCTTCGCAATCACTCGCGTCTCGGCCCGAGATCACCGCCTCGATCTCGGCGCCCGACAGAACGTCGTCATCCAGTCGTGCCTCGGCCAGCACCGACAGGGTTTCGATCGCCGCTGCAGTCAATTTGAAATCCATGTTGTTGAGGTAAACGGTGTTTTCCTCACGGCTGATCAGCAGCGAGTTGACTTGAATGCCCGCACGTTCGATCTGCACCATGCGGCGGTTGAACTGGGTCAGCATGACAAGGAACACCAAAGCGGCGATCAACATGGCGCTGGCAAAGACCAGCAGCACGAAGATGACCATTCGGTAACTGGTCAGCGTATCGCCAAAGGCGGTGCCGGATTGGGCCAAGATCTCCAGCAGCTTGATCTCGGCCTGCGTGGTCAAGTCGTTTTCGACAAAGACCCGCTCGACCCGCGAGTTGAAGGCGTTGGCATCGGGCAGGGTGAGGACCAGAAAGACCGCTGCGGTGGCAAGGATGACGACGATGGCGGCGATGCCGAAGCCGACGAGGCGCGCGCCGGACCGCCTTGTTTCAGAAACGGAGATAGTAGGGTCCGGCATCAGCCTTCCTTTGCTGCAGCCCGTCCGGGCCGAATACGGATATCACGTTGAGCAGCGTCCAGCCATTGGCGGACAGGCGCTGCGACAATTCGGTCTGGGCCTGGGCCTGTGAACAGGCGCCGCTGACCTGCATCACACCGTAATGCAGTTTCAGGGGCGCGTCCTGCTTGGCCTTGTAATCCGCGTAACATTCGGCCGCGTGGCCAGAGCGGGGTAGGGTGATCAGAGCCAGAACGAGGGTCAGGAATGCAATCTGTTTCATGGGACCCATCCTGCGTGCGGCGGCGCGGTTATTCAATAACAACAAGGCGCTGGGCTGGCTGATATCCAATAACACGCAGGCGATATTGCTTGGCCGGGCACCCCCACACCAATCTCGAGGCATCACAGCCCGCGTCATTCGATGCTGGCACGTACAGACAGAAAGGACCCCTCTCATGCACCGCAGGTTCATCGCTTTGATTGTTTCTCTTGCCATCGCCATTACAGCCATATCTGCAGCGCCTGCGCGCGCCGATGATACCGCAAAGGTTCTGGGCGGGCTGGCTGCGCTGACCATTCTGGGCGTGGTCCTGCATCGCAACAACAAGAAGAAGAAACGCGATCGCGCGAAGGTAACGCAGAGCTATGTACCGCAGGCGCCGCAGATCCATTCGGTCCGGCCCTTGCCGCCAAAAGTGGCAAAGTACGATCTGCCGCGTCGGTGCCTTAAGCCGGTCAGGGGGTATCCGGCGAACGCCCCGCTGATGAAACGGAAATGCTTGAAGCGCCATTATCACCACGCCAAGTCGCTGCCGCAGCAATGCCAGATCACCTATTGGAACGGTGAGCGCACCCGCAACGCCTATGAGCCGCGCTGCCTGCGCCGAAAAGGCTACCGCATCGCGGGCTGATACCAGGTAATCGAGCAGTGATGGCCCGGCAGAACGGGCCGCACAGGCGGAGAGAGGGGGCGACCCCTCTCTCCATTTTGCTTGCGTCCGGATGGCAAACGCGCTTTGCCATGGGCATGTCACTGCCGAATTATCAGTTGGAAGAGTTTCTGCGCGAGCGCGGGTACACGCGCATCGCAGGCGTGGATGAGGTCGGGCGCGGGCCACTGGCTGGGCCAGTCATGGCGGCTGCCGTAATTCTGGACCCATCGGACATTCCCGACGGGCTGAACGATTCGAAGAAACTGTCGGAAAAACGCCGCACCGCGCTTGAGGCGCTGCTCCTGGATTGTGCTCAGGTCGCGGTTGCAGAGGCCAGCGTAGAGGAAATCGAGTTTCACAACATCCTATTCGCGGCGCATCTGGCGATGGAGCGTGCGATCGCGGCGCTCGACCCGGCACCTGACTTTCTGCTGATCGACGGCAACCTGATCCCCAAGGGGCTGACCCTGCCCGCGCAGCCGGTGATCAAGGGCGATACTCGCTCGGTGTCGATCGCGGCGGCCTCAATCGTGGCAAAAATGCACCGCGATCGGGTCATGGTGGATTTGGCGCAACAGCACCCGGAATACGGGTGGGCGCGAAACAAGGGATATCCGACGCTGGAACACAGAATGGCGCTCCAAAATCTTGGGCCTACCCCACATCATAGACGTTCCTTCAAGCCGGTACACAATATCTTGTATCAAGGGTAAATCGTAACCTCTTGATTCAAAAAAGAATTTGACGCCGAATCCGCTTTGACTCATCCTGAACACAACCAGATGAGCGCAAAAATGCGCCGCGGAACTTGAGGCAGAAAATGACGAAAACCAAGACAAAGGGCGCAGTTGCGCTCCCTTTAAACTCGATCATTTCCGGGGACTGCATCGATGTGATGAACAGTCTTCCCGAGGGGTGTGTCGACCTGATCTTTGCCGATCCCCCTTATAACCTGCAGCTCAAGGGGCAGTTGCATCGCCCCGACAACAGCCAGGTTGATGCGGTGGATGACCACTGGGACCAGTTTTCCAGCTTCAAGGCGTATGACCAGTTTACCAAAGCCTGGCTCAAGGCTGCACGCCGGTTGCTGAAACCCAATGGCGCGATCTGGGTGATCGGATCGTATCACAACATCTTTCGGGTTGGCGCGACCCTTCAGGATGAAGGCTATTGGATTCTGAACGACGTTGTCTGGCGCAAGTCGAACCCGATGCCGAATTTCCGGGGCAAGCGCTATACCAATGCCCATGAGACGATGATCTGGGCTTCCAAGGCAGAAGGGGCGAAGTACACGTTCAATTACGAGGCGCTCAAGGCGCTGAACGAAGGCGTGCAGATGCGCAGCGACTGGGTGCTGCCGATCTGTACCGGGCATGAGCGGCTCAAGGACGACAAGGGCGACAAGGCGCATCCGACGCAAAAGCCGGAATCCCTGCTGCACCGAATTCTGGTCGGTTCTACCAATCCCGGAGATGTCGTGCTGGACCCGTTCTTTGGCACTGGCACGACCGGGGCCGTGGCCAAGATGCTGGGCCGTGAATTCATCGGGATCGAACGCGAGGAAGCCTATCGCAAGGTGGCCGAGAAGCGTATCGCCAAAGTGCGCAAGTTCGACCGTGACGCCCTGCAGGTCAGCGCCAGCAAACGCGCCGAACCACGTGTGCCCTTCGGCCAGCTGGTTGAACGCGGCATGCTGCGTCCGGGCGAAGAGCTGTTTTCGATGAACCAGCGCCACAAGGCCAAGGTGCGTGCCGACGGCACGCTGGTGGGCGACAACATCAAGGGCTCGATCCATCAGGTCGGGGCGCATCTGGAAAACGCGCCATCGTGCAATGGCTGGACCTATTGGTGTTTCCGCCGCGACGGCAAGACCGTGCCGATCGACGTGCTACGCCAGCAGATCCGCGCCGAAATGCAGAACTGAGCCACCCAATATACAGAATACCGCCGGTGCCTGTGGCCTGACACAAGGCACTCTACCTTGCCCCGCCGATACCGGCGGGGCCTTTTCTTTTGTCGCAGAGACCAATGGCTGTCAGGATGATACCTAGATTGCGACCGGCAACGAGGACCCCCGACAAATGAGCCAGAGCAGCGCGGACACAACGGATTTGAACCGCTTTTCCTTCTCGCTTCCGGACGAGATCGAGCTGGATAACAAGTATACTCAAGCCGCACTGGAACAGCACAAACGCGAAGGGCTTGAGCTTGCGGTGCGCGCCCGCTGGATCGCGATGGGGCTAACAGCGTTGTTGCTGGTTCTTTTGAATCCGCATTGGGAGGTCCTGTATTACCATTTCATCCTGTTACTTATCTGCGCCAATGGTTGGCTGATCCGGCGTGCGGGTCGGGTCGGGCAATCGCGAATCGAATTGCTGCTGATTTTTGTCGATCTTCTGATCATGACGCTGGGTATGGTTGTTCCCAACCCGTTCAGCGATGATGTCCGGCCGTTGGCGATGCAGTATCGGTTCGATAACTTTCAATATTTCTTCATTATCCTTGCCGCAGGAACGCTGGCCTATTCCTGGCGTACGGTTGTCGCAATCGGGACGTGGACAGCGGGGATTTGGACGATTGGCTGGTTGATTGCCTGGTGGGTTGCAACGCCGATACCCGGATTGACCGACCGTGTGAACGAGGCGCTGGTGGGCTTTCCTGACGTTGTCGAATTGCTCGATCCGAACAGCTTCATGATCCCTCAGCGTATTCAGCAGGTCATTGTTTTTGTGATGGTCGCAGTGACACTCGGGGTGTCGATGCGGCGGCTGAACCGATTGTTGATGACCAATGCGGGACTGGAACGTGAGAGGACCAATCTGTCTCGCTACTTCTCGCCCAATGTGGTCGATCAGCTTTCGCAGAATGACGAGCCGCTGAAACAGGTGCGCAGCGAGGATATCGCGATCCTGTTTGTCGATATCGTCGGCTTCACCAGATTTGCTGCGTCGCGGGACGCCTATGAAGTGGTGGACATGCTGCGCGCCTTTCACGCAAGGATGGAGACCGAGGTATTCCGCCATCACGGCACGCTGGACAAATATCTGGGCGATGGGTTGATGGCGACCTTCGGCACTCCGGTTGCGGGCGACCGCGATGCAACCAACGCCTATGGCTGTGCGCTGTCGATGCTGCAGGAAATTGACCGCTGGAACCTGCAGCGGCGGCGCAGTGGGCTGCCGGTCATCGAGATCGGCATCGGGCTGCACTACGGCCCGGTGGTGATGGGTGATATCGGCGCGAACCGGCTGGAATATGCGGTGATCGGTACCGCGGTGAACGTGGCCTCGCGGCTTGAGGCATTGACCCGCCAGTTGCCCGCACCCTTCGCGATCAGCACCGAGGCGCGGGCACAGATCATGGCGGAAAATGGCGGGGCATCCGCTGCGGTCGATGGGTTGGTGGAATATCCTAGCCAGACGATCAGGGGGTTGGACGGTCCGGTGACGGTCTGGGCGCGCTGAAGTGCTTTAGCGCGGCAACGGGTTCTGAGCCTTGTTGTAAGGTGTCCAGTCGGTGATCTCGGGGTAATACCGCCGCCGCCAGGCCCGCACGCGTGGGTTCATCACTCGCCGCCAGAGCGGTGGGATCATCGCGGCGATGGTCATGACCGGATAGCCATAGGGCAATTGCGGCGCATCGGCCTCGGTGTGGTTTTGCAACAGCGGAAAGCGCCGGTCGGGTTTGTAGTGATGGTCCGAATGGCGTTGCAGGTTGATCAGCAACCAGTTCGAAGCTTTCTGCGCCGCGTTCCAGGAATGACGCGGTTTCACATGCTCATACTTGCCGTCGCCCAGATGTTTCCGGGTTAGCCCGTAATGCTCCACGTAATTTACCAGCTCCAACTGCCAGATTGCGACCCCGGCCTGCAGCAGGAACAGGCCAAGCCCCGACCACCCCCCCAACAGCAAGGCCAAAGCCAGCATGCCCGCCTGCAGCGCCCAATAGCGAAAGAACGGGTTGCGCCGGTTTGTCCAAGGCTGCCCCTTGCGCGCCAGCAGCGCCTTTTCGGCACCAAAGGCAGATTTCAGCGATTGCAGCAGCACGCGCGGATAGAACCTGTGAAACCCCTCGTTATAGCGTGCGGTCACCGGATCGCGCGGGGTGCCCACATGGCGGTGGTGGACCAGCAGATGCTCGGACCGAAAATGCGAATAAAGCACCATCGCCAGCAGCAGGTCGCCGGACCAGCGCTCGATCCGGCTTTTCTGGTGCATCAGTTCATGGGCATAGTTGATGCCGATCGAGCCGGTGATCACGCCCACCCCGAAAAACAGCGCGATCTTGCTGCCACTGCTCAGATGGTCGCTTTGGGCGGTGTAGGCGATCAGGCCAAAGAGGGTGATAAATTGCAACGGCAACCAGATCTGGGTCAGCACGATATACCAACGCAGGTCGCCATCCCCGGTTTGGGGGTCGGCATTTTCCAGGTTGAGGCCGAGAACGCGGTCCAGAATGCCAAATGACCACCAGGTCGCCACCGGAACCGCCAGCAGCCAGTATCCGCCCCGAACCGCCGCAATCCAGACCAGCGGGATCAGCAGGAAGGAAATCCAGAAGGGCAGGGCGCTTTGCCAGCGCGTCACGGTGTCGTTTGGGATCATCATCGACTCGAAGCTTATAGGCAAAACCTAGCGTTTTGGTTGCGGCCCGCAACTCCTGCTATTGCGCCTGCCAGAGGGCATGCGCCTTTCGCATCACGGTGGGCAAGTCGCCGGGGCGGAATCGGTGTTTGGCAACCACCTCGATCCCCTCGGCAGACGGGGCCTGCGCCAGCATGGTGGTACGCAGGCGCAGGATCAGATGAAAATGCGTGAAGGTGTGGCGGACCTCGCCGGGCAGGTCGACCCACGCGCCTGCAAAGGGCGGCGCATCATCTGGCACATCCGACCAGTCCGGCCCGGGCCAACCCAACATGCCGCCCAGCAGCCCCTTGTCGGGGCGCCGCTCCAGCACCCATGATCCGTCGCGCAGCCGTGCCAGATAGGCGTATCCATATCGTGTGGGTTTCGGTTTCTTCGGCGATTTGCGTGGCAAGTCGGCGGCGGTTCCTTCAAGGCGGGCAGCGCAGGATCCCATCACTGGACAGATGCCGCAGGCCGGAGATCTGGGCGTGCAGATTGTGGCGCCAAGATCCATCACCGCCTGCGCGTAGTCTCCGGGCCGCTCATTGGGAGTTAATGCGGTCGCGTAAGCTTTCAGCGCCGGTTTGCAGCCGGGTAAAGGGTCATGCAGATCATAAAGGCGCGCCATGACCCGTTCCACATTCCCGTCCATCACTGTCTCGGGCCGGTCAAATACGATCGAGGCGATGGCAGCGGCGGTATAAGGCCCGATGCCGGGCAGTTTCAGCAGATCGCCGTAGCTATCCGGGAACACCCCATCCAATTCACCTGCCACGACCCGGGCGCATTTCAACAGATTGCGCGCCCGCGCGTAATATCCAAGCCCGGCCCATTGTGCCATCACCTCACTATCCTCGGCCCCGGCCAGATCTCGCACGGTGGGCCAACGCCGCGTGAACCGCTGGAAATAGTCGGTGACGGCGGCCACGGTGGTTTGCTGCAGCATCACTTCGGACAGCCACACCCGATAGGGATCGGGTCGGATACCCACCGCCCGGTCCGCTGGGCTGACCCGCCAGGGCATTTCGCGGGCATGGCTGTCATACCAGTTCAGCAACGCTTGGTTCAGCTCTGCCTGTGGCTTTAAGTCACGCAAGATTTATGTCTCCGATTGTCCGGTTTCGCTGGCGCACCCTCGCGCGGGCTTTACAATAGGCTGCAAGGAGGCGGATACCAGATGCCGGCCAGACGTTCCACGACCCGTGGCTTCAAACGCACTTCGAACCTGCTCAACGACCAGATTCGCCGGGCAGGTGAAAGTCGTGGCTTTGCCGTCTCGCGGGTGATCACCCATTGGGCCGAGATCGTCGGGCAGGATATCGCCGCGATTTGCCGTCCTGTGAATGTCAGCTACGGGCGCGGCGGCTTTGGCGCGACGCTTTCGCTGCTTACCACCGGGGCGCAGGCTCCGATGCTGGAAATGCAGAAGGAACGCCTGCGCGAGAAGGTGAATGCGGTCTATGGCTATAACGCGATTGCCCGTATCCGCCTTACTCAAACTGCTCCGACCGGCTTTGCCGAAGGGCAGGCCAGTTTCGCGCATCGCCCCGCTCCGAAGAAAGAAGAAATCCCCGCCGAGGTCGTCACCGAGGCGAGCAAGGCCGCGCAGGGCGTCGAGAATGACGACCTTCGCAATGCGCTCGAACGATTGGGGCGTAACGTTTTAACCAGGCAGAAACGCTAAGAAAGGGCTGGAAATGACCCGAATTGCACCCGCACTCTGCGCCGTCGCGGCGCTGGCCGCCGGAGGGCTATGGCTGAGTCAGAAATCAACTGTCTCGCTGGTCGGCGCCGCCGAGGCGCAACAGACAGAAACCATCGTCGATATGGTCCAGGGCGCTCAGGATGCGCCGGTCGAGATCATCGAATATGCCTCCTATACCTGCCCGCATTGCGCCAATTTCCACGAAGGGCCGTATAAGCAGCTCAAAAAGGATTTCATTGATACTGGCAAGGTCAGGTTCATCTATCGCGAGGCCTATTTTGATCGTCCCGGCCTTTGGGCCTCGATGGTTGCGCGTTGCGGCGGGCCCGATAAGTTCTTTGGCGTCACCGATCTGATCTTTGAAAAACAATCCAGCTGGGCGCGGGCGGATGGCCCCCAGGAGATCGTGAAAGAGCTGACCAAGATCGGGCGTCTGGCCGGGATCAAGGATGAACAGCTGCAGGCCTGTCTACAGGATGGCGAGAAGGCGCAGTCGCTTTATGGGTGGTATGAAGACAATTTCAAGCGCGACAATGTGCGGGCGACCCCCAGCTTTATCGTCAATGGAGAGATGGTGCAGAACCCCGGTTCTTACGACGCGTTCAAGACGCTGATTGAGGCAGAACTGGGCAGCTGATCACCGCAATCAGGCCTGTTCACGCAAAACCCCGGCGATTGTCCGGGGTTTTGTCATTCAGGGGGGTGGCGCCTTTTTCAGCATCCGGTCACGAATCTCTTCGGCAGCCTCGACCTGCAGCCGGACCGGCAGAGTGATGACCTTGCGCCGAAAAGCAGTGGGCAGCCGGGCGGCATCCTTTTCGGTGGTGACAAGCTGCGCGCCCAGATGCTGCGCCTCTTTTTCCAGTCGTGTAAGCAGCGCCAAGGTCAGCGGCTGATGGTCGTCCAGCTCTTTGCCGCGTTTCAGGTTGGCACCTTGCGCGCGCAGGGTGCGAAAGAACTTCTCGGGATGACCGATGCCCGCAAAGGCCAGCACCGGCAGCCCGGTCCAGTCCATTCCGGTCTGCAAGGGTTTCAGCGTGCCGCGCGCATGTGGCACGGACAATGCCGCGCCCCAACTGGCAGCGAAGAGGTCCTGCACGTCGGGTTCGCCAATCGACATCACCAGGTCAGCCCGCTTCAGCCCCTCATCCACCGGTTCGCGCAGTGGCCCGGCGGGCAGGCAGAGACCGTTACCAAAGCCGATCGCGGCATCTACCACCACGATCGAGAAATCCTTGGCCAGCGCGGGGTTCTGGAACCCGTCATCTAGCACGATCACGGTGGCCCCTTCAGCGGCGGCAGCCTGAGCGCCGGCCTCTCTGTCGCGGGCGACCCAGACCTCGGCAAAGGCGGCGAGCAGCAACGGCTCGTCGCCTACCTGGCCTGCGCGATGGCGCGCCGGCTCGACCCGGACCGGCCCGACCAGACTGCCGCCATAGCCGCGGCTGACCACATGTGGCTCATGCCCGGCATCGCGTAGCTGATCCACGACCCAGATCACAGTGGGCGTCTTGCCTGTTCCGCCTGCATTCAGGTTGCCGACGCAGATCACCGGAACACCGGGCGCACTGCCGGGTCGCTGCTTCAGACGGCGCGCGGTCATCCGGCCATAGATCGCACCCAACGGCGACAGCAGTCGCGCCCGCCAATCCAGCGCGTCGGGCGCGGTGTTCCAGAACTCAGGCGCGCGCATGATCAGGCCTGCTTTCGTCCAGTTTATCCTGGATCAGGTCGATTAGCTGATCGGTTAGCTGCGCCCCTTCGGTCACCACCTGCCAGCCCGCTAGCGCCATCTCGGCGGCGTAATCGGGCGACAGCAGCCGCACGATCCCATCCGCCAGCGCGGTGGCGTCCTGTACCGATTGCGCGGCGCCCGCAGCGGCCAGCCTGACATAGCTGCTGCGCTGGGTGCCGATATTGGGACCATGCAGAACGGCCGAGCCAAGCGCCACCGCCGTCAGCGGATCGCGGCCGCCCGCGCCCGACACCAGAGAACTGCCCATGAAGGTCAGTGGCGCGATCCGGTACCAGAGGCCCAGATCGTCGGGTTCCGTCGTAAGGATGACCTGTATGTTGTCCTCGATCTCGTCGCCTGCATCCCAATCGGCGCAGCGCAGGTCTGCCGCCTCAAGCTGAGCGCGCAGGTATGACGATTCCTTGGGATTGGCCACATGCAGCACCAGCAACAGCCGGTGCAATAGGCGCAGCGCATTGCGATGGGCGGTTTCGACATATGGAAACTCGCTTTTCTGGGTCCAGGCCGACAGCCATACGGGGCGACCGGCAAGAAGCTGGGTGGTCTTGACCAGCTCTTCTTCGGGCCACGGGGTGGGATTGGGGCTGGCCCGCAGCTCGGCCGAGACCGACACCTTTGAGCTGATGACGCCCAGCCGCCTAATGTCGCGGGCGGCGCGCTCCCCACTGGCCAGGACGGTGCCAAAACAATCCAGCGTCGTGCGCATCAGGTCCGGCAGCCACTGGTGCTTGCGCAGTGTCAGTTCGGCCTCGTTCACATCCAGCAGCACCAACGCCACCTGCCGCGTGGCGGCCAGGCTGATCAAGTTCGGCTGCAACCCGCCCCCCGCCCAGAGGCACATATCCGGCTGCCAATGGTCCAGAAACGCGCGCGCTGCCGTGGGTTGGTCTGAAGGTAGTGCGATCATATTCGCGCCGACGCCGCCCCAGGCGCGGATCTCGTTCTCGGTCGGGGCGGTAAACAGCACATGCAATTCCGGCCGCTGCGCCAGCAGCCTGCGACACATCTCAGCCAGCACTGTAAACCGGTTGCGCGTCGTGACATGCACCCATAACAGCTCGCCTCGGGGCCGGGGCGGTAATTCACCTTCGGGCACCTGCCCACCGCGCCATGACAGGACGCGATATGCTGCAAGGCTGAGTGAGCGGGCCAAACCCTATCCCAGCTCTTCCGTTGACGAGGCTTCGGCCTCTTCGTCACGCAGGCGGTGAATATGGGCGATGAAATAGCGCATATGGGCATTGTCCACGGTGCGCTGGGCTTCGGCCTTCCAGGAGTCATAAGCGGATTGATAATCGGGGTACATGCCCACGATATGAATGTCGTCGACATCCTTGAAAACGCTTTTGGTCGGGTCGACCAACTCGCCGCCAAACACGAGATGCAGTCGCTGTGCCATGCGGAAATCCTTGTCTCATGGTCATGGGGTCGCCCGGCAACCTAAGGAAATCATGCGTCGGGTCAAGCGGATGGCGGGTTTTCAGCCCGCGCTTCCGGCTGTCGGTATCAGCGCGCCGGTCAGCTCTCGATGCACTGCAAGGCCGCCCGCGACAACCCCGTCGACCTGCGCCGACGGGCTGTTGAACCTGAGCGGCGCGCCGTTGCGGTCGGTGCATCCGCCACCTGCCTCGCGCAGGATCAGGTCGCCCGCCGCGATATCCCATTCCCAGCTGCGGCGCAGGGTCAGCATCCCGTCGAAACGTCCCTGCGCCACTAACGCTAGACGATAGGCCAGCGAAGGACGATAGCTGCGTTCGAAGCCAGGCGGCTGGCCCGCTTTCCAATGCCGCCCGCCCATGTTGGGGCGCGCCGACAGGATATCGGCTTGCGCAAGCTCTTCGGTCTCTGACACCGCAATCGGTTCGCCATTCAGTGTCGCCCCCTCACCAGCGGCGGCACAATAGAGCAAGTCGCGCATCGGCAGATAGATCACTGCGGCCGTGACGATCCCGTCCTGCGCGACGGCGAAGGAATGCGCCCAGGTCGAGGAGCCCTCGGTAAAGCTGCGGGTGCCGTCGATCGGGTCGAGGATAAAGACATGGGATTTGTCCAGCCGCGCGTCGCTATCCTCGCTCTCTTCGCTTAGCCAGCCATAGTTGGGCCGCGCGGCTCGCAGTGTGTCCTCAAGCATTCGGTTTACCGCCAGATCGGCCTCGGTCACCGGTCCGGCGCCATCGGGCTTGTCCCAGCTTTGATGGTCGCGTTTGAAATAGCTGACGGCGATTCGCCCGGCCTCGTGGGCGGCTTGGGTCAGCAGGGGCAGGTCAGTTCCCGGCAAGGGTCATCCCTTCGATCAGCAGGGACGGCACCACGCGCGACAGGTAGGTGCGCGCGTCATCGGCCGGAATGATCCGCAACAACATGTCGCGCAGATTGCCCGCGATGGTGCATTCATTGACAGGATAGGCGATCTCTCCGTTTTCGACCCAGAAGCCCGACGCGCCACGTGAATAGTCGCCGGTATTGGGATTGATGGTGGACCCGATCATCGACGTTACCAGTAGACCGGCGCTCATGTCCTGCATCAGATCGGCGCGGGATGCCGTCCCTTGCGTCAGCGACAGGTTCCAGCTGCTGGGTGAGGGCGGTGAGGAAACACCGCGCGTCGCGTTCCCGGTCGAGGCCATGCCCAGTTTGCGGGCGCTGGCCAGATCCAGCGTCCAGCCGGTCAGCACGCCGTTTTCGACAACCAGGCGGCGGCGGGTAGGCAGCCCTTCGGCATCAAAGGGGCGTGAGCCGGAGACGCGGGGGCGATGTGGGTCTTCGATTAGCGACAGACCCTCGGGCAACACCTGCTTTCCCAGCCCGTCCTTCAACCAGGACGCGCCGCGCGCGACCGAAGATCCGTTGCAGGCCGCCATCAGATGGCCGATCAGCGAGGATGAAATCCGTTCATCGAACAGGACCGGAAACGTGCCGGTCTGCGGTTTGCGCGCACCTTGCAGGCTGACGGCGCGTTCGGCGGCCAGGCGCCCGATCTCGGCCGCGCTGCGCAGATCGCTTTGATAGGTGCGGCTGTCGCCGTCATAGTCGCGCTCCATGCCGGTGCCGGTGCCCGATATCGCCACGCAGGAGAGCGACCTGCCGGTACGTGTATAGCCGCCCGAAAACCCGTTGCTGGCGGCCAGATGCACGCGGTGTTCGCCATAACCCGCTGCCGCATCCGAGACCTGGCTCACCCCATCCACCGCCATCGCGGCGGCCTCGGCGGCCAGCGCGTCCTGCATCAGTGCTTCGGGCGAGGGCGGATCGGAAGGGTCGGCAAGATCCAACGCATCGACCGAGACATCCGCAGCCAGATTGCTGGCGTCTGCCAGCCCGCAAAACGGGTCCGCAGGCGCTTCGCGGGCCATAGCAACGGCGCGTTCGGCCATCATCCGCAGCGCTTCGGGGCGCATGTCCGAAGACGAGACCAGCGCTTGCCGCTGGCCCAGCAGGACCCGCAGACCAAGATCGGCATCCTCGGAACGCTCGGCATGTTCCAGCGCACCCTTGCGCACCTCGACCGAGACCGAGCTGCCCTGCAGCACGATCGCATCCGCCGCGTCGGCACCGGCGGCGCGCGCTGCCTTCAGCAGATCATGGCAGATATTTCCGGGATGCTGTGTCATTCGGTGATCTTTCAACTTTGGCTTTCCCCGGACCTAGCCCCGTAGGTGCACGGCTTCAAGGCGGGACGGGGATGGTCCGAATGGAAACGGGCCGCGCAGGCGGCCCGTCTGGTGTCATGGCGCGGGGATCACTTGATCCGCTGCCCATTGGCCGAGATATGGCCCTCATTGTTGATCTCGATTTCCGATTTCAGCGTATCAGGCGCGTCACCCGGCACCGCCAGCATACCCATCATCATCCGGGCGCCCATGGCATCCTGTTCCTTCAGTAGCCCCATGCCGATCAGCTTGTCGATCAACGCGTTGGCGCCAGTCAACTCCAGATTGGCCACGCCAATAGGTGCGGGCATCCCGCCGAATTCCTCGGTGTTTGTGTTGTCAAACGCAAACGCGCCAGTGCCCGAGAGCGTGGCGCCGACCATCGAGACCAGCAACTGCTTGATGTTGAGCGTTTCAAGCTGGCCTGGTGCCGCTTCGGTGGCCTCCAGCGTTTCCGCCACTGCCGGGTCCATGAAGTTGACCAGCACCGTCGCGGTGCCTTCGGTGTCCAGCGCCACGGTCGCGGGATCACGCGGCAGCGCGCCTGCGGGGTCGAACATGCTCCACAAGATGTCGGACATGGTGAAGTCGGTCAGTTCCATCCCAAACGCAAAGGGCTGCGGAGTGTCACCGGCCTGAACCGGGAATTCAAAACTCAGCCCGGCCCCGGCCATGGCCATTTCGATCGGGAAGGGCAGATCGCTCGATGTCACCGCAAGTTTGGTGTCGTTCTGCATCACGTCATATTTGATCTGCGCGTCCGTCATCGCGACGTCGAACGTCCCACCCTGAGAATTGCTGGCAAGCGTGAACGGACCTTCCTCGGCGTTGCCGCTCACATTGGTGTTGCCCTTCTCAAAGGTGAACCCGCCCGCGAAGTTGAAACCCGATTCCATCAGGCTCTGATAATCCGCCGCGTCCCATTCCTTGGGCAGCACGCCGCTGCCGGTAAAGCCCAAGCCCTCCATTTGACCGGCAATCAGGGCCTTCTCGTCGCTTTCGGGGTCGTCGAACGCCATCTCATAGCTCAGCGCCGCCGCCTTCATGGTCTGGGCCACGTCGCGCATGTCGCCGATTTTCATCTGCGATGACCCGGTGACGCCGCTAATCGTCATCAGCGCCTTGAGCGCGTCGGGGGGCATGACCTCGTTCGCGTCGGTCAGCGAAGTCAGTTCCACCGTGACCGTATCGGCGGCATAGTTATAGGTCATGTCATCGGGGACACCGGAGACCGTCATCTCCAGGTTTTCCTGCGAATAGGTCAGTTCGACCTGAAATTCGCCCTCGTCCGGGCTGTTGAAGTCGAGGGTCAGCGGAAACGAGTCGGGGAGGCCGATGGCAACCGAACCGTCGCCGTTTTCGGTCAATGTCATTTCCGGGATGGTCATGACGAAGTTGCCGTCCTCTTCGGGCAAATGCATCGACATCGCCAGATCCGTGATGGTGGTGACCGCGCCAGAGGTGGCTTCCGAGGCGCTGACCTCATACCCCATGCCACCCATATAGGCCTGCCAGTCGGCCCAGACATCCTGGGCGGTCAGATCCGCCGACGCGCCCTGTACGGCAATGGCATAAACGAAGGCGGCTCCGCAGGAGCGGCGCAAAAATGTAGACATCGGGGAACCTTTCCAGATCAATTTTGCGCGCATCGTCCGTTCTTGGAGACCGGGCGTCAAGGGGTGCTGGGGCTGGACCGCCCCCTGCTGGTCAACTAAGTGTTTGCCAAGCGCCGCGACCAGGAGGATAGAGTGCCCGAAATGCAGGGAAAAACAGTATTGATTACCGGGGCCAGCCGGGGCATCGGCGCCCAAACCGCGCGCATCTTTGCCGAAGCGGGGGCGAATCTGGTGCTGGCGGCGCGGACCGGTCAGCATATCGAGGAACTGGCCGCCAAAATCGGTCACCGGGCAGTGCCGGTGGTCTGCGATGTGACGGATTACGCGCAGGTCGAGATGGCCGTGAACACCTGCATGCAAAGCTTTGGGCAGTTGGATGTGTTGATCGGCAATGCCGGGGCGATCGACCCGATCTCGCATCTTGCGGGCGCCGAGCCCGCCGCTTGGGGCCATATGATTGACATCAACCTCAAGGGCGTCTTCTACGGGATGCGTGCAGCCGTTCCAGTGATGCGGCAGACCGGCGGCGGCACGATCATCACGGTCAGTTCTGGCGCGGCCCATAACCCGATCGAAGCCTGGAGCCATTACTGCGCCTCGAAAGCGGGCGCCGCGATGCTGACGGGCTGCCTCGATCTGGAGGAACGTCATAACGGCATCCGTGCCATGGGCTTGTCGCCGGGCACCGTAGCCACCCAGATGCAGCGCGAGATCAAGGCCTCGGGCATCAACCCGGTCAGCCAACTGGACTGGGAGGATCACATCTCGCCGGACTGGCCCGCGCGCGCGATGCTGTGGATGTGTTCGACCGATGCCGATGAATTTGTCGGCACCGAAGTTTCGCTCCGTCAGGAAGCCATCCGTAAAAGGGTCGGGCTGATATGATCGAAGTGGATCGCAAGGACGGGCTTTGGACCGTGACCTTGAACCGGCCCGAGAAAGCCAACTCGCTGACCGGCGAGATGCTGAGTGATCTGGTCGAAATCGCCGCGGCTGCCACCGAAGCGCGGGCGCTGATCCTGACCGGCAGGGGCAAGGTGTTCAGCGCCGGTGCCGATCTGGAAGAGGCCAAGACCGGGGGGCTTGCCACCTCGGACCTATGGGAGAAGCTGTCGGGCGCGATTGCCGCGCTGCCGTGCCTGACGGTCGCGGCGCTCAACGGGACGCTGGCGGGAGGGGCGAACGGGATGGCGCTGGCCTGCGATCTGCGTATCGCCGTTCCCTCTGCAAAGTTCTTCTACCCGGTGATGAAACTGGGCTTTCGACCCCAGCCATCTGATCCCAAACGCATGGCGGCGCTGATTGGCCCGGCCCGCACCCGCTTGATCCTGATGGCTGGGCAGAAGATCACTGCGCAAGAGGCGTATGCCTTCGGTCTTGTGGATCGGATCGTTGAGCCGGATGCGCTTATGCAAACCGCGCGGGATCTGGTGGTTGACAGCGTGGCGGCGGATCCGGCCATCGCCAAAGCCATCGCAGAGCTTTGTCCATGAGGCTGTCCGGCCTGCATCTGCGCTGCGCCAATCCTGCGACGCTGGGTGGGTTCTATGGTGATATGCTGGGCATGAGGGCGCTTGGTGACGGGCGTTTCGGTTACGCCGGAGAGGATGCCGATCTGGTGCTGCATCCCGGCGGCGGCGGTTATACCCATGACCCCGGCCAGCGCTATTGGAAGATCGGCATCACGCTGACCAATCTCGATCATGCGGTGCGCGTGCTCTGGGACAAAGGCGTCGATGTGAGCGATCCCAAACAGTTTCTCGATATTGGTTACATGGCGCATCTGAGCGATCCCGAAGGGTTCGCGATCGAATTGCTGCAATGGGATTTCGAGGGCAACAGGGCGTCGGATGCGGGCGATCCCGAGGCACCGTTTGCCGAGGCAAGGATTGGCCAGATCACCCTGCGCAGCGGTGATGTTCAGGCCGATACCGTCTATTGGAAAGACCTAGGTATGCGGCTGCTTTCGTTGCAGGATGTCAGCGCCTACGGGTTCGACCTGCATTTCCTGGCCTTCACCGACGATCACCCACCGCTGCCCGATCTTTGGTCTGCGGGCAATCGTGAATGGCTGTGGCGGCGGCCTTATACGGTGCTGGAGTTCCAGCATGTCGAAAACGCGGTGTTTGCGCCGGTGCCCGATCTGCTTGGGATCGAGGTGGCGGGGCTGGAGCGTGACGGTACCGATCCCTCGGGGATACCGGTTTTACCGGGCTGATCACCGCATCCGGCGTCTGCCCGGCACTTTCGAACGGAAGCCGGGCGGTCGCTTTGCAACCCATGCGATGAATTTCACCAGCCTTGGATGCGCACGCAGGGCGGCCATGGTATCGAAGGACTGCGCCAGTTCTCCTTCGGTCAGGGTGGCATGGATCTCTCGGTGGCAGATATCATGCAACAAAACCGTCGGCCTGCCCTTGCCCCCTTTCAGTTTTGGGATCAGATGATGCAGGCTACCGGAGCCGGAAGGTATTGGACGCTCGCACAGGGGACAGACAGGATCGGACATGGAACTCGAATGACTTGTAGCAGGTGCACAGCATCCGCGAGCCTATCGCCGCGCGCAAGGGTGTTGCATGGGTGAGGCAGTGGTGATCGGAGCCGGTCCTGCCGGGCTGATGGCGGCCGAGGAACTGGCGCGCGCGGGTCACGCGGTACTGCTTGCCGACGCCAAGCCCTCTTTCGGGCGCAAGTTCCTGATGGCAGGCAAGTCTGGCCTGAACCTGACCAAGGATGAGCCGCTCGAACCGTTTTTGGCAGCCTATGGTGAGGCCGCCGAATGGCTGCGACCCATGATCGCCGAGTTTGATGCGGCCCACGTGATCGACTGGGCACGCGGGCTGGATCAGAAGGTCTTTACCGGCTCTTCCGGTCGGGTATTTCCGAACGTGATGAAGGCCTCGCCGCTGCTGCGGGCCTGGCTGGTGCGGCTCGACGGTTTGGGCGTGACCCGCTGCACCCGCTGGCGCTGGACCGATTGGCAGGAGGGCCGGGTGGGTTTCGATACCCCCGACGGGCCGCACGTGCTGCAGACCGATGCGGTGATCCTCGCGCTGGGCGGTGCAAGCTGGGCACGGCTGGGGTCCGACGGGAACTGGGCCGGAATTCTGCGCGACCGGGGCGTGGCGCTCAGCCCGTTTGCTCCGGCAAATGTCGGGCTGCTTGTAGACTGGTCGGTACATATGGAGGCGGTTCTGGGCCAGCCTCTGAAAGGCGTGGCGTGGAAGGCCGGGGACATCACCTCGCGTGGTGAGGCGGTTCTGTCCGCGCAGGGACTGGAAGGCGGCGGCGTTTACACGGTCAGCAAACCGGTGCGCGAGGGCGCGGAGCTGACCGTAGACCTACTGGCCGGATCCTCGGAAGAGGCCATTCACAAGCGGCTATCCGCACCGCGTGGCAAGGCTAGCCTTGGCAACCACCTGCGCAAGCGGCTGGGGCTGGATGCAGCGAAGCTCGCCTTGTTGATGGAGTTCGGCCGTCCGTTGCCAGACGCGCCGCTGGCTCTGGCACGGCTGATCAAGGCGCTGCCGGTCCGGCATGCCGGGCTGCGGCCGATGGATCAGGCGATCTCGACCGCGGGCGGCGTGATGCACGCGGCGCTGGACGAGGCCCTGATGCTGACGGCGGTGCCCGGCACCTATTGTGCCGGGGAAATGCTGGATTGGGAGGCTCCGACTGGTGGCTATCTGTTGAACGCTTGTCTGGCCACCGGGCGCTGGGCGGGCCGCGCCGCCGCCGCCCGACTGGACACCAAAGCCTAGGAGGCCATGGCCCTAACCCGTTGAAACGCCTCGCGTGCGCGGATGCCCTTTGCGTAATCTGCCAGTATCTGGTTCTCCAATGGGAATTTCGCGCCGATCGCCCAGTTCAGACAATGCACGCAGATGATGTCGGCGATCGTCATCTGACCGCCACAGAGATAGGGGCCGTCGATCCGCTCGGCCAGCCGGGCCGCATTGCCTGCAAATTCCCATTTCAGGCTGTCTTTGACGCCCGGATGCCGCTGCTCCTCGGGCAGGATGAAGGAATGCCGGGCTGCGGTCCACAGAACCGCGTCCAACTCATCCAGCAGCAAGTGCGTCGCTGCGTCCTGCTGCGCCCGCGCAACGGTGCCCGCCTTGTGGGTCAATGCGCGATGCCGGTCGCCCAGAAAGGTCATGATGGCGGTGGAATCGGTGACGTAATCGCCTTCCACCTGCAGCACCGGTACCTTGCCGGACGCGTTCAGCGCCGTGACCTCGGGGCTGCGCGGGGCAGCGGGTACCAGATTGTATTCAGCCCCGATCTCTTCCAGCATCCACAGGACCCTGAAGGTTCTGGTCATCGGTTTTCCGTAAACAGTGTACATCTCAGCTCCTGTGCGATTGCGGCTAAATGTGCCGCGATCCGGGGGAGGATCAAGGCAAAAACCGCGTTACCGCGCCCGGGCCAACATTGCCAGCCGGATCAGCGCACGTTCGACCAGCGCCATGGCTGGCGCCGTCTGCCCGGCCGAGCGCAGTTGCAGATCGGTGTCCGTCAGCAGCGTCAGCGCGGTTTCCAGCCGTGGCGCACCCCAATTCTTCGCCTGTCGCAGGATGCGGTCGCGGCGCTTGCCATAGACCGGCGGGCGCAACCGCCCGATCCCCTGCGCCGGACCGCCGGGATCGGCGGCGCAGGTGTAAAGCGTGCGGAAATGCCGTGTTGCCCCGATGCAGAGTGAAACGGCGGTGGTCCCCTGCGCCACAAGCCGACGCATCAGTGGGCCGATATCGCCCGGACGCCCCTCTGCCACGATATTGAGTACATCGTCCAGTCCGGCCTCACTGGATTGTGGCGCGCAGGTCTGGATGTCGTCCAGCGACAACTCTGCTTCGTCGCCGCGTTTGTAAAGAGCCAGCTTTTCCACCGTGCGGGCGAAATCGCCCGGTCCAATGTCGCCCGCCAGATCGACCAGCGCCGACATCGGCTCACGCGCAACGCCGCGAATGCCGGCCTCGGACAGGATGCGCTCGATCTCGGAGCGCGTCGGCGGATCGTCATAGATGCCCACCGCATAGGCGTTGGGATGGCTCTCGAACGCCTTGCGCAGCTTGGAGGATGGTTTCAGCTGCCCCGATGTGACGATGATCTGCGCATCGCCCTCGGCCCAGTCCGACAGCGCCGAAAGCACTGCGGGGGCGGCGGCATCCGTTGCCTCCTCGACGAACGCGCCACGCGGGCCGGGGAAGAACCCTACCGCCTTGATCGCGTCCAGCAGCAACGTCGGGTCTGAACGCAGATCGGAGCCCGTAAGCCGTGTCAGCCGTATCTCTTCATCGGCATTGGCGCCCAGCAGCGCGGCCAGGACCTGCTGCCGTTTCAGCGCCACCCGCATGGCGTCAGCGCCATAGATCAGGATGCCGGTCTTTGATGCGTCAGGACGTGCGAAGTAGCCCTCGGCGTCGCGCGGGCTCAGCTTCATGCGGCGAGGTCCGGCAAGCTGTAAAGCTCGGTGGTCAGTTGATCGGCGAGAATCACCATCAGGCGTTTGTTGGCGTCTTTTTCGCTGGCCAGCGTCTCGACCGTCGAGCCGGTCGCCGAATAGCCCACGAAATTCGACACATCACCGGAGGAGACAACCTCGCCATTGGCAACCCGGATCAGCGAATACTCTACCCGCCCCACGATCGCATAGCGCAGGATCGAGTTGTCGGCGGTGATCGCCTGGCCCTGGGTTCTAGTCGAAAGCGAGACATTCAGCCGGTATTCCGGGTTCGCCGCGCGGCCCAGATTACCCTCGAGGTTGCGCACCAGTAGATAGGTGTTTGGTGAATCGGGGGCCGAAACCTCGATCTTGCCATCCAGCAGGTTGGCATTGCCGCCCGGCGCGTAGACAGGAGAGAAACCGCAGGCGGCAAGCGCCAGCGGCAGCATCAGCAGAGTTCTGCGGTTAAATGACGACATTCACGATCCGGCCCGGGACAACGATCACCTTTTTGGGCGTGGCTCCGTCCAGCACCCGTTGCACAGCATCTTCCGAGAGGGCGCGCTTTTCAACCTCTGCCTTGTCCATATCTTTCGGAACGCTGATTTCCGCGCGGCGCTTGCCGTTGACCTGAATCGGCAGCGTGACGGTGTCATCGATCAGCATCGCCGCATCTGCCACCGGCCAGGGCGCGTTGGCGACCAGCCCGTCGCCGCCCAGCATCTGCCAGATTTCCTCGCTCAAATGCGGGGTCATGGGGGACATGAGCTGCGCCAGAACCTTGGCCGCCTGCGCCTTGGCTCCCGTTCCGGCCTTGGATTTGGCCAGCGAGTTGGTAAAGGCATAGAGCTTGGCGATCGAGGCGTTGAAGCCGAAGCTTTCAACCCCGCCGGTCACATCATGGATCGCCTTGTGCATCTCGCGCAGCAGCGCCTCGTCCTGATCATTTGCCGGATCGTTTGCCTCGGCAATCTCCGAGGCGATCCGGTGGACGCGGCTGAGGTGCTTATGCGCCGCCTCAGCACCCGAGGCGGTCCATTCCACGTCGCGTTCGGGTGGCGAATCGGACAGCACGAACCAGCGTGCAGTGTCAGCGCCAAAGGCCGAGATGATGCTGACCGGATCGACGACGTTTTTCTTGGATTTTGACATCTTGGCCGAGGGGATGATCTCGACCTCGGTGCCGTCGGCCAGTTTGCCGTCGGTCACATCCTCGGGCAGGTGATAGACCGGGCGGCCATTGGTGTCGCGGGTCTGATAGATTTCGTGCGTCACCATGCCCTGCGTGAAGAGCGCATCGAAGGGTTCGATGGCTTTTTTCGGCAAATGCCCGGTGATCTGCATCGCCCGCGCGAAGAAGCGGGAATAGAGCAGGTGCAGAATCGCATGCTCGATACCGCCGATATACTGGTCGACATTCATCCAGTATTCGGCGTCTTCCAGCACGGTTGGCGTTTCGGCCCGCGGGGCGGTGAAGCGGGCGAAATACCACGACGAATCGACGAAGGTGTCCATCGTGTCGGTTTCGCGTTTCGCGGGGGCACCGCAGCTCGGGCAAGTGCAATCGCGCCAGGTCAGGTGCCGGTCCAGCGGGTTGCCGGGTTTGTCAAAGCTCACATCGTCGGGCAGGCGGATGGGGAGGTTTTCTTTCTTTTCGGGCACTACCCCGCAGCTGCCGCAATGCACCACCGGGATCGGGCAGCCCCAGTAGCGCTGGCGGCTCAGCCCCCAGTCGCGCAGGCGGTATTTGGTGACGCCTTCACCCCAGCCGGCGTTTTCGGCAAAGTCGATGGTAGCGTCGATGGCCTCTTGCCCGGTGGCCTCGGTCAGACCGGTAAAGTGATCGACCCAGCGCACTTTCTGCTCTTTCGGTGGCACAAAGGCTTCGGCGGCAACTGGCGTGTCATCGTCCAGTGCAAAGAACGTGTCGATCACCGGCAGGTCGTATTTGCGGCAGAAATCAAGGTCGCGCTGATCATGGGCCGGGCACGCAAAGATCGCGCCGGTGCCGTAATCCATCAGAATGAAATTGGCGATCCAGACCGGAAGTTCCCACTCTGGGTTCAGAGGGTGCTTGACCAGGATGCCGGTGTCATAGCCCAGTTTTTCGGCGGTCTCGATGGCCTCTTCGGTGGTGCCGCCCTTGCGGCATTCGGCAACAAAAGCAGCGATTTCGGGGTTTTCGGCCTCCAATGCGCGCGCGATAGGATGATCGGGCGAGATGCCGACAAAGCTTGCGCCCATCAGAGTGTCGGGTCTTGTGGTGTAGACGGTGATCGGGTCGCCATCATCTGTGCGCTCAAAGGCAAATTGCAGGCCGCGCGACCTGCCAATCCAGTTTTCCTGCATCAGCCGCACTTTGGCGGGCCAGTTGTCGAGGGTGTCCAGCGCATCCAGCAATTCTTCGGAATAGTCGCTGATCTTGAAGAACCATTGCGTCAACTCGCGACGCTCGACCAAAGCGCCCGAGCGCCAACCGCGCCCGTTTTCGACCTGTTCGTTGGCCAAAACCGTCATATCGACCGGGTCCCAGTTCACCACGGCATTCTTGCGATAGACGAGGCCCGCGTCGAGCATGTCCAGAAACAGCGCCTGCTGCTGGCCGTAATATTCCGGATCGCAGGTGGCAAACTCGCGCGACCAGTCGATGGACAGGCCCAGTGGCTTCATCTGGCCACGCATGTCGGCAATATTGCCATAGGTCCAGTCCTTGGGGTGACCACCGATCGCCATTGCGGCGTTTTCGGCAGGCATGCCGAACGCGTCCCATCCCATCGGGTGGAGCACGTTATGGCCAGTGGCCAGCTTGTGGCGCGCGATCACGTCGCCCATCGTGTAGTTGCGCACATGGCCCATATGGATGCGGCCCGAGGGGTAGGGGAACATCTCGAGCACATAATACTTGGGTTTGTCCGCGCTGCGCCTAGCGGTGAAGATGCCGGCGTTGTCCCAGGCGTCCTGCCACTTGGCTTCGATATCGTAGGCGGAATAGCGCGACATGTGGTGCGGTCCTTGGTCAATGAAAACGCCGGGCGTTTGGCCCGGCGCGTTGATACTGTCTATGGGTCCGGGATTCTAGAGCCTGCCATCAGCGATGCGTAGCTGCCGCGCCCGCGACAGAATCGCATCCTCGACCGCACGGGCGGTGGCCTGGCTGACCGGGCCGCTGCGGGACTGAAGCGCCACGTTCAGCGAACGCGCCTCAAGTGCGGGGTCGCTGATATGGACCGTCGCGCGATAGGCCCGCCCGCCACCGGGTGGGGTTCCATATCCGGTCGAGATTACGCCGGTGAAGGGATCAACAGCTTCGACGGGCAGGAAATTGAGCACATCCAGCGAAGCCGCCCAGAGGTATTTGTTCACATCAACAACGTTTTCGGTGTTGGACGGCTTGAAAATGTCCCAGATTGTCGATCGGTTCTGGTCGTCACTTGAAACATCATCGGGTTTGCCGCCGACAAGGCGGTCGCTGTCGCTGGGCGCGTCCGAACTCAGCGCGGAGGGGCCACTACAGGACGCCAGCGCCACAAGGCTTGCGGCGAGCACAGCAAAACGGAAAGGGCCACTGGTCATTGGTCTACGTCCTGATAATCCGGTTGGCAGAGTTTTAGACAAGCCGCCGCGATGCAACAAGGCCGTATTTTCAGAGCCAATTTCGCTCTTTTTGCTTTGGCGTTGCCGGGGTGCCGCGATCACTGTGGCATCCTTGCACCACGTCGGGGAACAATTGGTCGAACGCGCGCTGCGATACTTGCGCTATCAGGTCGAAACGGGCGACACGATGCCCATGCTCAGGCCAGAGCCGTGAATGCGATGCGCTTGAGGCACTAAAGGAAACCCGAGGGAAAAAACGATGAAAAAGATTCTCTTCGCTTCGACCGCTCTGACCGCGATGGCAGTGGCCGATTTCGCGGCAGCGGACATCGCAAACATGGCGTTCAGCGGTTATGGCCGTTTTGGTCTGAAATATGACGGTGGCGCAGAAGGTGACGAAAAAGAAACCTTCCTGACCAGCCGCTTTCGTCTGAACATCGACGCCAATGCCGAAACCGATGGCGGCGTTGCCTTCTCCGCACGTGTTCGTCTGCAGGCTGACGCAAACCAGGACGGCACCGCGAACGCGGCGTCCCTGAACGGCGCGCGCTTCACCACACAGTACGAAGGCTTCCGCGTTGACGTTGGCAACATCGCCGGCGTGCTCGACAACCTTCCCGACTACTATGGTTACGAACAAGGTCTGACCTTCTTCACCGGTCAGTACGTTGGTGTTGACTTTGCTCTGGATGGCTACTCCTCGACTGGCGCAGGCGTGAACGGTATCTTCGCTCAGTACGCGATTAATGATTTCGCGATTTCGGGGTCCTACTCGCCTGAAGAAACCGGCGCTGGTGAACAGTGGGGTGTCAGCGGTGCTTGGGCGAACGATGCCTTCTCGGTCGCACTGGCTTACGCGTCAAACGAGCCGGGCCCTGACCCTGATGGTATTGGCGACACCGATATCTACGTTCTGACCGCAGGCGCGACCTTCGGCGCATTCGCTGGTACACTGTTTGTTGGTAGCGAAGACGCTGACAACGATGTGAACAATGAGTTCGACACCTTCTGGGGTCTGTCCGCCAACTATGAGCTGGGCACTGCAACTGACCTGAACTTCTCCTATGGTGACGGTGCCGGTTCCGGCGATACCCAAGCCTTTGGTATTGGCTTCGTTCAGGACCTCGGTGGCGGCGTTGCTCTCAAAGGCGGTGTTGCAAGCGTCAAAGAAGGTGGCGGTTCCAGCGACACCGTTGCCGACCTGGGTGTGAACTTCGCATTCTAAGCGATCACGACCTAACGGTTACAGATTTGGGCAGGTCTTCGGACCTGCCCTTTTCTTTTGCGCTCACATGGTGTTTCTCGAATCCAGAAACGGATCGGGGCAGAGCATGTCACTTCAGGAAATCACCGACAGAATTCACAAGGCCGAAAATGCTGCCGGACGGGCAGAGGGATCGGTCAAGCTGATTGCCGTGTCCAAGGTTCAGCCCATAGACCGGGTCGAGGCGGTGTTGGGGCTGGGGCACCGCATCTTTGGCGAAAATCGCGTGCAGGAGGCGGCCGGTAAGTGGCCCGCGTTGATGGCACGGTATGCGGATGTCGACCTGCATCTGATCGGCCCGTTGCAGACCAACAAGGTCCGGCAGGCGATGGAACTGGGTCACGCGATCCATTCGCTCGACCGCCCGAAACTGGCCAACACCCTAGCGCGGCTGGCGCAGGACCTGGGCGCATGCCCTGATCTTTTCATTCAGGTGAACACCGGCAACGAGGCGCAGAAAGCGGGTGTGCTGCCCGCCGATGCGGATGATTTCGTGAAAGACTGTAAATCGCTCGACCTGCCGGTGCAGGGCCTGATGTGCATCCCGCCTGTCGACGAGGAACCGGCGTTGCATTTCGCTTTGCTGGCCAAGATCGCGGCGCGCAACGGGCTCGAGGGTCTGTCGATGGGCATGAGCGGCGATTTCGAGACCGCCATTGCGCTGGGGGCCACTCATGTCCGGGTCGGGTCTGCGATCTTCGGCGAAAGGGTCAAGCCGCAGGGATGATCACGCGGGTTCCATAGCTCACCCGCCGGGCGATCCAGTGCAGATGCTGGCGGCGCAGGGCGATACAGCCCTCAGTAGGGTAACCCGGACGCCGCCATTGATGGATGAAGATGGCCGAGCCTCGTCCGGGCACGGCGTCGGGCAGGTTCCAGTCCATCACCATCACCAAATCATAAAGCGGGTCGGCGCGGCGCAGCGCCTCGTGGCTGTAGCCATGCGGGGCGCGGACCCACATGTTGTAGGCCGGATCACTGCCGTCATCGGACCATAGATCACCCGGGCCCACCGGGTGCGCCCAAGGTGTGGGAGGGGCCAGGCGGTCGGGACGATAGAACATGCCGACAATCCTGTGGTTGCCAATCGGCGTCGCCCCGTCCCCTTCGCGTTTTTGCGCCATGAGCCCGCCCGTCCCGATGGTGCAGGGAAACCTGCGCCCAAGATAGCGCAACGCCGTCGGCGTCAGCACAAGGTCGTGAGGCGTCACAGCAGATGTCCGGATTTCGCCGCCTTGGTGGCCAGATAGCTTCGGTTATGGGTGGTTTCGCCCACCTTGAGCGGTACCCGCTCGGTGACGCTGATGCCGGTACGCTCCATCATTGCGATCTTGGCGGGGTTATTGGTCAGCAGCCGTACCGACGAAAACCCCAGCGTCTTCAGAATGTCCGAACCCAGCCGGAAATCGCGCTCGTCATCTTCGAATCCCAGCCGGTGATTGGCCTCGACCGTGTCGAACCCCTGATCCTGCAACGAATAGGCGCGCATCTTGTTGGCCAGCCCGATACCGCGCCCTTCCTGGTTGAGATAGAGCAGCACACCCGCCCCTTCGGCCCCCATCTGGGCCAAGGCGCCACGCAATTGCGGACCGCAATCGCATTTCAGGCTGCCTAGCAGGTCACCGGTGAAACAGGCCGAATGCAGCCGCGACAGAACCGGCGCCTGCCGGTCGGGCCGCCCGATTTCGAAGGCATAATGCTCTTCTCCGCCGTCTTCGGGTCGGAAGATATGCAACCGCCCAGCCTCGGACACCTGGACGGGCAATCGGGCCGCGACAACTTCCTGCAGGGGGCTGCGCGCGGTCATGAATGTTGCAGCAGCGGCGTAGCTGATCCGGGTCAGGCCCTCGGTGGGAAGAGATCCGGGAAGGGGGGCGATCACGGCAGCAGGCAACAGGCGCGCGACTTTCATTAACGCGATGGCCAGGCGGTGCAGATCGGCCCGTCCATCGCGCAGGGACCGCAACGGGCCTTTCATCGGCGCGTTCAGATCGTCGGAAGGGTCGGCGATGGCCCCGATCCAGGCCAGATCGACATCGCCGGGCACCACAATCCGCGCCAGATCGCCATCATAGGCACGCACCTTGAGCGTTTCGGCTCGGCGCGCGGTGATGGCAATGCACAGATCACCGCCCAGGGCACGCAAAGCGGCAAGGCGTGCGGCGCTCAGCGTCTCGGTCGAGGCGACAAGAACGCTGCCCTGCGCGCGGTCGGACAGCACCACCGGCACACCCATGCGCAGATCAGCCCGGGCACGGGCCATCAGTTCGGTGGTATCGGGAAGAAGACTCATGGGCCGTTTCCTGTAACGTTCGGCCCCCTGCTTAGTCGCGCTTGCTGCAAATGTGAAACATTTCCCCGGCCTCGGACACGAGGGCGTGAAAAAAAGGCGGCCTATCTTGTGGAGGGCCTGCTGCAGGCTCAAGTTCAGGGAAAGTTCAAGGAGGACGCCGCGATGGCACAGCTCAAGAAAATCCTGCTGGTCGATGACGATGAGGACCTGCGCGAGGCGCTCAGCGAGCAATTGGTCATGACCGAGGATTTCGATGTGTTCGAGGCCAGTGATGGCCAGAACGCGATGGAGCGGGTGAAAGAAGCGCTTTATGATCTCGTCATTCTGGACGTGGGGCTGCCTGATACCGACGGGCGCGAATTGTGCCGCCTGATGCGCAAGCAGGGGGTCAAAAGCCCGATTCTGATGCTGACCGGCCATGACGGCGATGCCGATACCATTCTAGGGCTGGACGCCGGGGCCAATGACTACGTCACTAAGCCCTTCAAATTCCCCGTTCTTCTGGCTCGCATCCGTGCCCAGCTACGCCAACATGAACAATCCGAGGATGCGGTGTTCCAGCTTGGGCCTTACACGTTCAAACCAGCGATGAAGATGTTGATCACCGATGATGACCGCAAGATCCGGCTGACCGAGAAGGAAACCAACATCCTGAAATTCCTCTACCGCTCGACCGACGGTGTTGTCGCGCGCGACGTGCTGCTGCACGAGGTCTGGGGATACAATGCCGGGGTGACCACCCACACGCTGGAAACTCATATCTATCGCCTGCGCCAGAAGATCGAGCCTGATCCATCGAATGCGCGTCTGCTGGTGACCGAATCCGGGGGCTATCGTCTGGTCGCCTGATTTCCGCTCACTGTGTGACAAATGTCATATTGAGAGGCCGGCGAATCTGTTAATGTTAATTCAGCCCGCGCATGTCCGGGTTATGACATGCATCCTCCCTGTTGGACTGGCCGGGCCTCGCGCCCGGTCTTTTTTTTTGGATGATGGTGGCGTTTCACCAGCGCCTCCGACCCGGACGGGAAGTGTCTGCTTGGGGATGGCGTGTGCTTCGGCGCCGCGATAGGGTGCGCCGAAATAGTCCTGTCGAAAGCTGTCCCATGCCCTTTACTCTTGCCACCTGGAACATCAACTCGGTCCGGTTGCGCGAACCGATCGTGCAGAAGTTGTTGACCGAAGAAGGGCCGGATGTGCTCTGCCTGCAGGAATGCAAATCACCGGTCGACAAGATCCCCACCGAAGGGTTCGCTGAACTGGGCTACCCGCACATGATCGCGCGCGGGCAAAAGGGCTATAACGGGGTCGCGATCCTGTCGCGCCTGCCGATTGAGGATATCGGCGACAAGGATTTCGCCGGTCTCGGCCATGCTCGCCACGTGGCCGGGCGGCTGGAGAACGGCACCGTGATCCACAATTTCTATGTTCCAGCGGGCGGTGATGTGCCGGATCGCGATGTGAATGAAAAATTCGGACAGAAGCTCGATTACCTTACCGATATGCGCGACTGGTTTCGCGCAGAGAGGCCCGAAAAGGCCATCCTCGTGGGGGATCTGAACATCGCCCCGCAAGAAGATGACGTCTGGTCGCACAAACAACTGCTCAAGATTGTGTCGCACACACCGATCGAGGTCGAGCAACTGGCCGAGACGCAAGACGCTGGCGGCTGGGTCGATATTACCCGCCGCGATATCCCCGACGGCAAGCTTTATAGCTGGTGGTCCTACCGGGCGCGGGATTGGGATGCTGCCGACAAGGGCCGCAGGCTGGATCATGTCTGGGCCACGCCCGATATCAGCACTGCCGCCCATTCCAGCCGCATCCTGCGCGATGCGCGTGGGTGGGAAAAACCCAGCGATCACGCCCCGGTCTTTGCCAGCTTCGATCTCTGAACGCAGCGGGTGAATCGGGTGAAATGCCAAATCGACACTTGGCTTTCGCTGTTCTGATTCCATATAGAAGCGGCACAAGGACAGGAGCACTAAGGCATGGATATTCTGAACGGGGCAGGCGTGGCGCCTGCGGGAGATCTGATCAAGGACGGGTCCGAGGCGACCTTCATGGCGGATGTGGTCGAAACCTCGCAGCAAGTGCCTGTCATCGTCGATTTCTGGGCGCCCTGGTGCGGCCCCTGCAAGACGCTAGGGCCCCTGCTGGAAGAGGCGGTGACTGCGGCCAAAGGTGCCGTGAAGATGGTCAAGATCAACGTGGACGAGGCGCAGATGATCGCCTCGCAACTGCGGGTCCAGTCCATTCCGATGGTGTATGCGTTCCACAAGGGGCAGCCGATTGATGCGTTTCAGGGCGCGTTGCCCGGCTCCGAGATCAAGGCCTTTGTCGACAAGGTGATCGCGGCAGCGGGTGGTGAAAGCCCCGGTGGCCAGTTGGACGAGGCCGTCGAGGCCGCTGAAGAGATGCTGGCGCAGGGCGCGGCGGTGGACGCCGCCCAGACCTTTGCCGCCATTCTGGGCGAAGACCCTAACCATGCCGCGGCCTATGGCGGGTTGGTGCGCGCGCATATTGCGCTGGACGATCTGGATCAGGCTGAGGCCATCCTGAACGGTGCCCCCGCAGAGATTTCCACCAGCCCCGAGCTTGAGGCCGCCTTTGCCCAGCTGGAACTGACCAAACAGGCCGCCGATGCCGGCCCGGTCGGTGAGTTGCAGGCCGCGGTCGAGGCCAACCCGGATGACCATCAGGCCCGGTTCGATCTGGCGCAAGCGCTGCATGCGGGCGGGCAGGTGCAAGAGGCGGTCGACCAGTTGCTGGACCTGTTCCGCCGGGATCGCGAATGGAATGACGGCGCGGCCAAGGCACAGCTGTTCACCATTTTCGACGCGCTCAAGCCCAATGATCCGGTGGTTCTGAATGGCCGCCGCAAGCTGAGCTCGATGATATTTGCCTGACGCGGTATCAGAGCTACACTTCTGGGCATGATTCAACCCGCTGACCTGCCTGACACGATTGCGGTGTTCCCGCTTCCCGGGGCGCTTCTGTTGCCCCGCTCGCGTTTGCCGCTCCATATTTTCGAGCCGCGCTACCTGCAGATGCTGGACGATACGCTCAAAACCTCGCATCGCGTGATCGGCATGGTGCAGCCCAACCCGTGCGACCGCGACGTCGACAAGCTGCACAGCATCGGCTGCGCGGGCCGGGTGACGCAATTCTCGGAAACCGAGGATGGCCGATATATGATCACGCTGTCGGGCGCCTCACGGTTTCGCATCCGCGAAGAGGTTGAAGGCTTCACCCCCTATCGCCGTTGCGCGGTCGCCTGGACCGGGTTTGACCGCGATCTGGGCCGACCCGAAGCGGATGATCAGTTCGACCGCGCCGGATTCCTGAACCTGCTGCACCGCTTCTTCATCGCCCGCGAATTGTCGACCGATTGGGATACGCTGAAGGATGCGGATGACGAATTGCTGGTTAATTCGTTATCGATGCTGCTGGATTTCGACCCCGAGGACAAACAGGCCCTTTTGGAGGCGCCCTGTCTGACCACGCGGAGAGAAACGCTTGTCACCCTGATTGAATATTCGCTAAGGGGCGGGACAAGCGAGGAGATTCTCCAATGAGCGACGCCAACCCCGCCAACCCCGAACCCGGTTTCGACCGCCACATGCTCGAAGCGCTGGTCTGCCCGCAGACCCAGACCACGCTGCATTATGACGCCGAACGGCACGAGTTGGTGTCCAAACCCGCGGGCCTTGCTTTTCCGATCCGCAACGGCATCCCGGTGATGCTGATCGATGAAGCGCGCGAGTTGGATTAGCGCCTATTTTGCCAGAGCGGCCTCGATCGCCTGCATCACCGCCGCGGATTTCGACGCATCGAGTGCATCGGCATGGGGCAGTCCGAACCGGCCTGAATCATTGTCGAAATAGGTCCCGGTTGCGGTTGCAAACTCGTCCGACAGGGCCGCGCGATGCAGAATGTCGGCGCCGATGCCGATATCGTTCCCTGCCACGCCAAAGCCCTCTTTCACCATTTTGCTCGCCAGCAGAGAACCGGGATTCACCGCTACGACAACGGGACCCTCAGTCAGTTCGCCTGCCAGTTCCCGCGACCACATGGTGATGGCCAGCTTGCTTTGAGCATAGGCCTCCATATCCGCCAAGCGGGCGGTTCCTGCCAGCGCCTGCAGGTTGACAGGGGCCTGCGCCGCCGAGGACAGGTTGATGATACGGCCGCTGCCCTCCATCAGTGGCAGCAGGCGGCGGGCGAGAACATAAGGCGCCAGTGTATTGACTACAAAGCGTACATCCATCCCATCTTCGGTAACCGGCTGCGGGGTCTTGAGGACACCAGCGTTGTTGATTAGCACGTCCAGACGGTCGTGCTGGTCGGCGATCGCATCTGCCAGCGCCACGACTTCGGACAGGCGCGACAGGTCGGCGACGTAGCGTTGGGTATCGCCTCCGACCTCTGCCGCTGCGGCGTCGAGTTTTGCCGGGTTGCGCCCGTGCAACAGCACGCGATGACCCTCTGAGGCCAGCCGTTTGGCGGCTTCCAGCCCGATGCCGTCGGTCGATCCGGTGATCAGAATTGTCTTTTGCATTCGTGAGATCCTCAGTTGCTGAAATCCGGCAGCAGGTCGTCGGCCAGACGTTTCATGGTTGTTTCGATATCCGCCTGATTGAAGCGTAGATTCAAGGCGACATGGTTCACACCGATGCTCCTGATTTCATTCAGGTAGGACCGCAGGTAGTTCGTGCCCGAGCGAAAGCCCAGATGGATCGGTTGCGGCGAGGTGTCGGGATCGTCAGTAAGGTCCACATAAAGCGATTGCATGACCGGTTTGTCGCCGCAACCCAAGGACGCGATTCGGCTACGGTAGTCGGCGACCACACTGGCCTGCGCCCCAATGTTGCGGGGATAGGTCATCCAGCCATCGCCGTTCTCTGCGATCCAGTCCGGGCTTTGCTGGCTGCCCCCGGTGATCAGCATCGGCAGCCGCCCGCCCGAGGGTTTGGGTAGCATGTCGATGCCACTATCCAGCACGCCATGGGCGTTGGCGAATACCGGATAATCACCAGCAATTCCGTGAATATAGTCGACACTGTCGCGGAATCGCGCGCCACGATCCGGGAAGGCTATGTTCAGCGCCGGGTATTCGTCAGGCCGGTCACCCGAGGCAACGCCCAGCAGCAGCCGTCCATCTGACAGGACATCGGCGCTGGCCGCCGCCTTGGCGACGTGGGCCGGGTGGCGCAGCGGCAGGACGATACTGGCAACCCCAAGCGCAATTTGGCTGGTCTGCCCCGCCAGCAGGCCGAGATAGACAAATGGGTCGTGGATTTGCCCCGCATCCCCGAAGGAGGGCACGTTGAAGGGCACGTCACGCAGCCAAAGCGCCGCAAAGCCAAGCGCATCGGCCAGTCTGGCGCGCCCGACATGATCGCGCATCGCGGGAACCGGGCCTTGCGGGTAGCTTTCCAACGGTACAACCAGCCCGAGGCTCATCTCACTCGGTCGAAAGACGCTGTTATAGGCCCGGTTGATCGTTGGGAACGCTTTCGCTTCGGTTTTTTGCAGCATATCTGCTCCTTTCTGATGGTGAACGGCAAAGCTGGTGTCGCGGATGCTTTGGGATGCCGGGCAACCCGGTCAGGCGAGGTCGTCCTTGCCTTCGATCAGGAAGTGCACGCTGTTCGATCCTGCGGTGCGGGCCTGCAGATGCGGGGCATAGCGCGTGTCTTTCATGAAGCCAGCGGCAGCCTCGCGGGTGGGCCATTCGATAACGATACGCAGGGCCGAGGGCTGCTCGCCACCTTCCAGTTGCTCATGACTGGCGGTTCGGGCCAGATACTTGCCGCCATATTCAACGACCAGTTCGTTTGCCGGGCCGATATAGAAGGGAATCCAGTCTTCGGTTGTGGGGGTCACAGCGAGAACGGAGTAGAAAGCCATCTGTCGTGTCCTTTGGTTGGATTGGGATGGGGAACGCCATCGAAATGTTCACTACCATCTGCAACCCATATAATTGCCGGTGATTTTGTGATAAACAGGTCAAATTCTGGATCAGAATTCCGACTATGGATATAATTAAATGGATACTGACGGCCTGCGCCTGTTTGTTCTTGCAGCAGAAAAACTGAATATCAGCGCCGCGGGCCGTGAGCTGGGGCTGGCCCCTGCGGTGGCAAGCGCCAAGCTGGCAAAGCTCGAGACCGCGCTGGGCGCCGATCTGCTGCACCGCTCGACCCGAAAGGTATCGCTGTCGCTGGAAGGGTCCGAATTCCTGCCTTTCGCGCGTGAGATGCTGGCGCAGGAGGATGCCGGTCGCGCAGCACTTGGGCTGCGTCAGCCGCAGGCGACGGGGACGCTGCGCTTTACCGCGCCCAGCAGCTTTGCGCAGCTTTACATCGCGCCTCTTCTACCGGAGTTTCTGACGGCTCATCCCGGTGTCTCGCTGGATCTGCGCCTGTCGGACAAGCCCTTCGATCTGATCGAGGGCAGTTTTGATCTGGCGCTGCGCAATTCCGCGCTGGAGGATACCAGCCTCAAGGGCCGCAAGCTGGCCGATGACCGGCGCATTCTGTGCGCCGCGCCCAGTTACCTTGACCAGCACGGCACCCCACGAGTGCCCGACGATTTGAAGGCCCACCAACTGATCGCGTTCGGCGGACGCAAACCGCGTGTGCTTGTCGGGCAGCAGGGGCAAGAGGGCAGTTTTGATCCGAGCGGCGCCGCCTGCCGGTTAATCGTGGATGACGGATCGAGCCAGAAACAGGCCACGCGTGTCGGCGCGGGCATTTCGGTCAATTCGCTCTGGAGCGTTCATGAAGAGATCGCGCAAGGCACCTTGCTGCGCGTGTTGCCAGACTATGAGGTCGCGGACAGATCGGTGCTTTGGCTGGTCTATCCCAAGGCCAATGTCCTGTCGGCGAAAGTGCGGGTGTTCATGGATTTTCTGCTGGACCGGATCGGCAGGGCGCCGGTCTGGGAACAGCGCGCGTAGCGCGGCAGCGCCGGCTCAGGCCTCGCAAAATGCCTGTTTTCTTGCAAAACGGGCGGCACAGTTGAACGATGGACCCGGTGGGAGGGGCGGAATGGACAGAAAAAGCACCCTGAGCATTGCTGCACTCATGGTGACGGCATTTGCGGTGGGCATCGATTTCACCGGCGCGATGCTGCTCGTGCCCGCGATCGAGTTGTCTTTCGACGCCGACATCACCTCGACCCAGTGGGTGCTGAACATCTATGCGCTGTTCTTTGCCATGACCATGGTAACGGGCGGGCGGCTGGGCGACATGTACGGGCACCGCCCGGTGCTGATGATAGGTCTGATGATTTTTCTTCTGGCATCGGTCCTGTGTTTGGTCGCGCCGGACCTGATCACTCTGATCGGCGCACGCGCCCTGCAAGGGATCGGCTCCGGGTTGATCTGGCCCTGCACGTTGGCTTTCGGTGCGACACGGATCGCCAAACCCGAAGAACAGGGGCTAGTGATGGGGTTGATCCTGTCGGGTGTGACCATCGGCAACGTGATCGGACCGCTGCTTAGCGGCGTCGCGGTCACCCTCGGCGACTGGCGCTATTTCTTTGTGGCCAATGTTGTGCTGGCCATCTTGTCGATGGTCACCATCCGCACCCTGATGCCCAGGGAAGAGACCCACAAATCTGGCCAGCATCTTGACCTTGTAGGTGTGGCGGTTCTGGCCATCGCCGTGCTGCTGTTGCTCTACAGCCTGGATGTGGGGGCCGATCTGGGTTGGGCTTCAACCCCGATTGTGGTGATGATTGCAGTTAGCTTCGTGCTGGTGCTGCTGTTTCCCACCATCGAAAGACATGTCAAAGAGCCGCTGATCATCCCACAGATGCTGCGCAACCGCGAATTCATGATCACGCTGTCGCTGAATGCGCTACAGGTTCCCGCCCTGTTCATCGCGCTGCTCTACTTTCCGCAATACATGCAAAAAACACTCGGGTGGTCCGCGATGGCCTCGGCCTTCGGTCTGGTGCCGATGACCGCGCTGCTTTGCGCGGGTTCCATCATCTCCGGTCGGCTCTACAATGACTTTGGTCCGAAACGGCTGCTGTTGTCTGGCTATGTCATGTCCGCCCTCGGCGCCGTTCTGGTGGTGCTTCTGCCAGAGTCGCTGGGATATTTTCAGATCCTGCCGGGCATGCTTCTGATCGGGATCGGGTCGACTCTGTCAGTTGGGCCGGCAGGCACCGCCGCGATGAGCGCAGTCAAACCTGAGCGTGCCGGGCTTGTTGGGGGGCTCAGTTTCATGGTGCACCTGGTTTACGGTGCCATCGCGGTCGCCTTTGCAACGGCGCTGATGTACGCGGCCAGCCTTGCGCGGCTGGCGCAACAACTGGCCGCCGACAAGATCGACATGTCCAACGCGGATCAGCACGCGATCAATGGCGGAGCGCTTGCCACCGATCAGGCGAAAGCCGCTGTCAGCCACTTCGACACCGCGCAAGTCACGCAGATCAGGGATGCGCTGGCCACGGCCTTCAATAGCGGGATGGACATGGCTTTTGTCTTTGCCTGCCTGTCGGCGCTTGTCGGTTTGGTGCTGTCTGCGATGCTAAACGAGAAAAAGCTTCAGTCCTCGAACACCTGACCTGATTGCCCTATAGCTGCCGCCCCTGCAGCAGTAGCGGCAGATCGCCCGACAGGCCCGCTGCTTCGCGCATGAAAGCGCGACGCAGACCGGGGACCGAACCGACCAGCCCCATGCCGACATCGCGCGCCAGTCTCAGCGCGGGATTATCGTTCGAGAACAGCTTGTTGAATGCATCGGTCGCCACCGCCATCGTCGCCGTGTCGAACCGCCGCCATTGCTGATAGCGCTCCAGCACCGGAGGGAAGCCGATATCCTCGCCCCGCCGCCGCGCCTCGGTCAGCACTTGTGCCAGCGCGCCGATATCGCGCAGCCCCGCGTTCAGGCCCTGACCCGCGATCGGGTGCATTCCGTGGGCGGCATCGCCCACCAGCGCCACCCGCTCGGCGATGAACGCATTTGCGATGGTCAGGTTCAGCGGATAGGTGAACCGGCCACCCCGGAGCCGGATGTCGCCCAGAAAATCGCCAAAGCGCGGACGCAGCACCTGCAAATAGTCCTCCTTGGGCAGGTCATTGATGCGGTGGGCTTGCTCGGTACGCTCGCTCCAGACGATGGAGCTGCGGTTGCCGGTCAGCGGCAGGATCGCCAGCGGCCCCGGAGGCATGAAAAACTGATGTGCGATGCCGTTATGGGGCCGGTCATGTTCGATGGCGCAGACCAACGCGGTCTGGCCATAATCCCACCCGGTGCGCTTGATGCCCGCACGTTCAGCCGTGCCGCTGGCGCGCCCGTCACAGCCGACCAGCAGAGTGCCGGTCAGTGCCGTGCCGTCGTCTAGCGTGACGCTGACCCCGTTGTGATCTGATTCTTGCGCCACAACCCGGCGTTCATTGATCGCCGTGATCCCGTCCGTCTCGGCCATCGCGGCCAGCAGGGCAGGGCGCAGATGGCGGTCCTCGACCATATAGCCCATCGGGCCTTCTTCGATCTCGGCATGATCGAAATGCAGGAAGAACGGCGACGGTCCGGCACCTGCATGGCCGTCGGTGACCTTGATCTCAAGCATTGGCTGCGCGTGTGCGGCAACGCGGTCCCAGACACCGATCGCGGCCAGCAAGCGCTGCGAGGTCAACGCCAGCGCATAACCGCGCCCGTCAAACCCGTCCTCGGATCGGGCCTGCTCCGGCAGCGCGTCGATCACTGCCACCTTGTGGTCGGCCTGCGCCAGCGCAAGTGCCAGTACCGGGCCATTGAGCCCGCCGCCCACGATCAGGATGTCTTGCGTCATTGTCATGCGCTGCACTATGCGCGCCTGATCGGGATTGTCCATGTGCGGTCCTGTCGCTACCGTCACTTTCACCACGAAATGGAGGTTGCGATGCAGGACTGGCTGACGATGACGGCAAGCGATCTGGGGCGGGGGATCGCCGCCGGAGAAATCGACGCGGTGGCGCTGACCGAGTGCTATCTCGATGCCATCGACGCGCATCCGCATCGCGACCGGATATACTCCTGCGTGACCCATGACCGGGCGAGGTCCGAGGCTGCAGCCGCCCGCAAACGCGCCCAATCCGGTCAGCGCCTGTCACTGCTGGACGGGGTGCCGATCAGTTGGAAGGATCTGGTGGACAGTGCGGGTGCCGCGACCGAATCCGGGTCTGCGCTGCTGAAAGGTCGGGTGCCCGATCAGGATGGCGTGGTGCTGGCCAATGCCACCGCAGCAGGTAGTGTCTGTCTGGGCAAGACCCATATGAGCGAGTTGGCGTTCTCTGGCCTTGGGCTGAACCCGATCACTGCAACGCCGCCCTGCGTCAATGACGAAGCGGCAGTGCCGGGCGGGTCCTCTTCGGGCGCGGGCGCGTCGGTGGCGTTTAATCTCGCGGCCTCCAGTGTCGGGTCAGATACCGGAGGTTCAGTGCGCATTCCGGCGGCCTGGAACGATCTTGTCGGTCTCAAGACCACCGCCGGGCGGTTGAGCCTAGAAGGCGTTGTGCCGCTTTGTCTAAAGTTTGACACGATCGGGCCGCTGACTCGCTCGGTCGAGGATGCCGCACAGATGCTGGCGCTGCTGGAGGGCGGCAGTCCTGCCGATCTGCGCGGTACCTCGCTGCAGGGCCGCCGCTTTGCTGTATTGCAGACCGTTGTGATGGACGACATCCGCGATGCGCCCAGCAAGGCCTTTCACGGCGCGCTGCAAGCTCTTTCCAAAGCCGGCGCGCAGCTGGTGCCGCTTGAAGTGCCCGAATTGCCGGATGCAATGGCGCTCAGCGGGGTGCTATATACCACCGAGGCCTACGGGCTGTGGCGCGACGTGATCGAAGCGAAGCCGGATGTGATGTATCCAGAAATCCTGGAACGGTTCCGGCAGGGCAAGAACTTTTCCGGTCCTGACTATGTCGCCGCCTGGGCCAAGCTTGAGGCCTGCCGCGCGGCCTGGGATGCGGCCACTGCCGGGTTTGACGCGATTCTGGCCCCTACCGCACCGATCCTTCCGCCGGATCGTGAGCGTTTACTCAACGATCACGACTACTATATCGCCGAGAACCTGCTGGCACTGCGCAACACCCGTGTTGGCAATCTGATGGGTCTATGCGCGCTGACGCTGCCCACTCGGACACCCAGTTGCGGGGTGACGATTATGGCCCCGCCGGGGCAGGAAGAGGCACTGTTGCGGGTTGGTGCGGCAGTCGAGGCGGCCTTGACCTGAATGCCACAATTGCCAATCCGGGCAATGCTTTGTCTGGACGGGCCTGCGCCACATCTGTAACTTGGCTTCAAAGCGGGACGGCAATGATCCCGTGTTGAGGCAGTTGATATGAATTACCCCGAGCGGTTCTCGAACCTACCGGCTTATGCATTTCCGCGTCTGCGCGCCTTGCTCGACCATCACGCGCCGGGCGGTGAACCCGTGCATATGACCATTGGCGAGCCGAAACATGCGTTCCCCGACTGGGTGACGCAGGTCATCATCGAAAATGCCCATACGTTTCAGGGCTATCCCCCCAATGAAGGCTCGCCAGAGCTGCGCGCTGCCATTGCCGACTGGATCGTGCGGCGCTATGACGTGACGCTGGACGCGGATGCGCACGTGATGTCGCTGAACGGCACGCGCGAGGGGCTGTATAACGCGGCCATGGCGCTCTGTCCGGAAGAGAAGAACGGGCAAAAGCCCATCGTGCTGACGCCGAACCCGTTTTACCAGGTCTATATGGTGGCGGCGATTTCGGTGGTGGCCGAGCCTCATTTCGTGTCCGCCACGGCGTCAACCGGGCATCTGCCGGATTACTCCAGCCTGCCCGAGGATATTCTGAATCGCACCGCTGTGGCCTATATCTGCTCACCCGCCAACCCGCAGGGTGCGGTGGCGAGCCGGGATTACTGGGCCGATCTGATCCGTCTGGCCGAGCAATATGATTTCCGCATCTTCGCCGATGAGTGCTATTCCGAGATCTACCGCGACGCGGCCCCCACCGGAATCCTGACTGTCGCGAAGGAGCTGGGTGCGGATCCTGAACGCATCACGCTGTTCAATTCGCTGTCAAAACGTTCGAACCTTGCCGGTTTGCGCTCGGGCCTGATCGCGGGCGGGCCGGAATCGATCAAACGGGTCAAGCAGCTACGTGCCTATTCCGGTGCCCCGCTGCCGGGACCGCTGCAGGCAGCCGCCGCGCGGGTCTGGGCCGACGAGGCGCATGTGGAGGAAAACCGCGCGCTCTATCGCGAGAAATACCAGATCGCGGATGAGATATTCGGCAATGTGCAGGGCTACATGTCGCCGGAGGCGGGTTTTTTCCTGTGGTTGCCGGTCGAAAACGGCGAAGAGACCGCGCTTAACCTTTGGCTGCAGACCGGGGTTCGGGTGCTGCCCGGCGCGTATCTGTCGCAGGACGGGGCCGGAGGCAACCCAGGCAAAGCATATATTCGGGTCGCGCTGGTGGCCCCAAAAGAAGAATTGCAGCGCGGGCTGATCACGCTCCGCGACTGTGTGTACGGATGAGGGTACGAGGTTAGGCATGGCATTTAATACGCGTGGCCGCGATCCGCTGCTGGACAGCAATATGCAGGCGGCGATCGAGAAGCGGGGCAAGGAACTGATCGGCATCGCGCTGATCGTGTTGGGGCTGCTGGCAGCGGCGATGATCGGATCCTACACACCGGACGACCCCAACTGGATGGTTTCGACCGATGCGCCGGTGCAGAACTGGACCGGTCGCCTTGGGGCATCGATTGCCGCACCCTTGTTCATGATCGTGGGCTGGGGCAGTTGGGGCATCGCGCTGGTGCTGATCGTCTGGGGTCTGCGTTTTGCGGCGCATTCCGGCGAGGATCGCGCCCTTGCCCGGCTGATCTTTGCGCCAATCTGGATTGCCGTGGTGTCAATCTATGCCGCGACTCTGGTACCGGGTGCCGAATGGAAGGCCACGCACAGCTTTGGTTTGGGTGGCCTCTTTGGCGATACGGTGATGGGGGCGTTGCTGACCCTGCTGCCGATTGGATCACATTTCATGGTCAAGCTGATGTCGCTCTTGATGGCAATGGGCATGGTGACTTTGGGCGCGTTTGTAATGGGCTTTACTGGACCAGAGGCCAAATGCGGCCTGCGCTTTGTCGGGATTAACCTGATCATGGGTTACGGCGCACTGATGACGCTGCTGGGTCGGGGGGCTTCTGCGTCTGTGCAGGCTGCGCGCAACCATCAAGCCCTGCGGGCCGAGCGCAAGACGGATGTTCGCCTGACGGCTGAGCACGCCTCAGAGGCAGCTTACACTGATCAGATTGACCCTGTACTCGAAGAACCGGTATTTTACGATCCCGCGCCCGAGCCCAAGGGCGGCTTGCTGGCCCGGATGCCTTCACTGATCCGCCGCGCGGACCCGATGCCTGAACCAGAATTGATAGAAGCCATGCCGCTGGCCGAGTTCGATGCCATGCCGGGTGACGACCGGATCAGCGCCAAGATTGCCGACGCCGTGCGTGTCCGCAAAGAAGCCGCCGGTGCCCCGCCGCCGCCTGATCCAACCCGCCCGCTGACCAAGGGTCGCGGCCGTGGACCCGATCCGCTGGTTCTGGAAAGGGGAGAGCCGGATGGCCTGCCGCCCGAGCCGCCTCTGACCGCTGGCATGGGCCTGCCACCTGAACCGCCGCTGATGGCCCCGCAGGGCTATGACATTCTGCCCGACATGCCCATCGACATGGACGAGCAAGACCCGATCGAGGCTTTGCCCCTGGCCGAGCCTGCGCCAATGACACCGCAGATTCCGGTTGTCGAACCGCGCAAGGCGGTGGTGGAACAACCTGTCCGCAAAGCCCCGCAGCCCTCGCTCCGGGCGCAGGCCGAGGCACAGCCAACGCTGGCCTTCGAGGACGATGGCGGCGATTTCGAACTGCCGCCTCTCAACCTGCTGACCAATCCGGGCAGCATCCAGCGCCATCATCTGAGCGATGAGGCGCTGGAGGAAAACGCGCGGATGCTGGAGAACGTGCTGGATGATTATGGTGTCAAGGGAGAGATCACCTCGGTCCGCCCCGGCCCTGTCGTGACCATGTACGAGCTGGAACCCGCCCCGGGCCTCAAGGCCAGCCGGGTGATCGGTCTGGCCGACGATATCGCCCGCTCGATGGCGGCGCTGTCGGCGCGGGTCTCGACCGTTCCGGGCCGCTCGGTGATCGGAATCGAACTACCCAACGAGAACCGCGAAAAGGTCGTGCTGCGGGAAATCCTTGCCAGCCGCGGCTTTGGCGACAGCAATCTGAGCCTGCCGCTGGCACTGGGCAAGGATATCGGAGGCGATTCGGTCGTCGCGAACCTGGCGAAGATGCCCCACCTGCTGATCGCGGGCACCACGGGCTCGGGTAAATCGGTGGCAATCAACACAATGATCCTGTCGCTGCTTTATAAGCTGACGCCGGAGGAATGCCGGTTGATCATGATCGACCCCAAGATGCTCGAACTGTCCGTCTATGACGGCATCCCGCACCTGCTGTCACCGGTCGTCACCGACCCCAAAAAGGCGGTCGTGGCGCTGAAATGGGTTGTAGGCGAAATGGAGGACCGCTATCGCAAGATGTCCAAGATGGGCGTCCGCAACATCGAGGGCTTCAACGGCCGCGTGAAAGAGGCGCTGTCCAAAGGCGAGATGTTCAGCCGCACGGTGCAGACCGGATTTGACGATGAAACCGGCGAGCCAATCTTCGAGACAGAAGAATTCGCACCCGAGAAACTGCCCTTTATCGTGGTGATCGTCGATGAGATGGCCGATCTGATGATGGTCGCGGGCAAGGAGATCGAGGCCTGCATCCAGCGCCTGGCGCAGATGGCGCGGGCGAGCGGCATTCACCTGATCATGGCCACGCAACGTCCCTCGGTCGATGTGATTACCGGCACGATCAAGGCCAACTTCCCGACGCGGATTTCGTTCCAGGTGACCTCGAAGATCGACAGCCGGACCATTCTGGGCGAAATGGGCGCCGAGCAACTGCTGGGTATGGGCGATATGCTCTACATGGCAGGTGGTTCAAAGATCACCCGTTGCCACGGACCGTTCGTGTCCGATGAAGAGGTCGAAGAGGTGGTCAATCACCTCAAGCAGTTCGGTCCCGCCGAATATATCGGCGGCGTGGTCGAAGGCCCGGCGGACGAAAAGGCCGACAATATCGACGCGGTGCTGGGATTGAACACCGGCGGCAATACCGATGGCGAAGACGCGCTTTATGACACCGCTGTTGCGATTGTGATCAAGGACCGCAAATGCTCGACCTCGTATATTCAGCGGAAACTGGCCATCGGGTACAACAAGGCCGCGCGTCTGGTTGAACAGATGGAGGATGAAGGTATCGTCTCCACCGCCAACCATGTCGGCAAACGTGAAATCCTCGTGCCCGAGCAGCAATAGGTGCTTCACATCAGGGCGAGAGCCCTTATCTGAGGTGTTATGAAACAGATTGCCTTTGCACTCGCCTTTACCCTGGCCGCGCCTGCGGCCTGGGCGGCGGATAAGCTGCCGCTGAACGCGATATCGAACTACCTCAACGGGTTGAAAACCGTCGAGGCGAGCTTTTCGCAGATCAACGATGATGGCTCGTTGAGCACCGGAAAGGTCTGGATTGACCGTCCCGGCAAGATGAGGTTCGAATATAACCCGCCTGACAGCGCGCTGGTTCTGGTGCGCGCGGGCACGGTGTTTGTCGATGACAAGAAATCCAACCAGGCGCCCGAACAATACCCGCTTAGGAAAACACCTCTGTCGCTTATCCTGGCGCGCAACGTGGATCTGAGCCGCGCCAATATGGTGGTGGGTCACGGATTTGACGGCACCGCCACTGTGGTCACCGCGCAGGATCCCAAGAACCCCGAATACGGCAAGATCGAACTTATGTTCACCGGCGATCCGGTCGAACTGCGCAAATGGGTGGTGCATGACAGCAGCGGCGCCAAGACCACGGTGGTGCTGGGTGAGCTGGAGAAGGGCAAAAAGCACAATACGCGCTTCTTCTCCGTGACATCGGACAACAACCGCTGAGGCGAAGTGTTAGAACAGGAACCACGATTTCTGTATGATGGTTTCTGTTCAATTCGTTTTCTTTGACGTGCGATCGGTTCCGAAAACCGCATTTTACTTTTTGGATTACGCTTTACGGTTCAGCGACAAAAAGCCAGTTGCTGGCGGTACATCTCGCCTCGTGAATCCACTTTGTTGGCCACCCTCAGTAGCCAGCTTTTGGAATTGTGCGAACCACGGGCATAGCCAGTATGTCCCTCGTGATAGGCCAGATACTGATTGCGCGTATCATGCAGCGGGATCCCGTTTCGGCTGAGACTCTTGTTCATGTACCAGCCAATGAAATCCGACGCGTCGCGCATCCGGTTGCGTTTGGCGCTGCGCTTGCGGGTCTCGCGTTTGTACTCGTCCCAAGTGCCATCCAGCGCTTGGCTATAGCCATAGGCGCTGCTCTGCCGGCCCATCGGGATCACACCAAGTGCGTACTTGTGCGGGGTACGCGCATTCGACTTGTAGCGGCTTTCCTGATAGATCGTCGCCATCTGCACATGGACCGGCACGCCCCATTTGCGCTCGGTCTTTCTGAACGCCTTCATGTATTCAGGGCGTTGTTTCGCGATGCTGCAGGCGTTGTCGAGATTGCGCGGTGGGGTCGAGGACCCACCCCCGCAAGACGCCAAAAGAAGCGCCAGCATCAATGCGCTGAGATATCTGCTCATCTGCTCTTGCCTATTTTTTTGGTAATCATACCGCAAAACGTCCGTATAGGAAATCACATTCACCGTGAAAATGGCGCAGGATTCAACAAGATGGCGGCTTCGCCAGTGAATTCTTGCCCTTTTGCGAACAGGCGACGGACCGCCGAGACCGGACGCTACGCGACGTCAACGGGATTTTCCGCTCGATTTCCGGACCCAACGGCGTAATACCCAGACTGAGCAGGACGCACAAAGCCGAAAAACCGGTCACTGTCCGAGTGACGTTCACAGTCTGTTTCCTTGCAAAACGGGCACTTCTGTTGGACAAAACGCGCCGGTTTCGGGATACTGGAACGCAGTAGGGGCAATAGTACAATGTTAAAGACACGCGCCAGATATCATTTGGGACAAGTCGTGCGTCATAAAAAACACCCGTTTCGCGGTGTCGTTTTTGACGTTGATCCGGAATTCTCAAACACTGAGGAATGGTATCTTGCCATTCCCGAAGACAGCCGTCCGCGCAAGGAACAGCCGTTTTATCACCTTCTGGCCGAGAATGACCAAAGCTATTATGTGGCTTATGTGTCAGAACAGAATCTGATTGCCGATTATTCCGGGGAACCGGTGCAACACCCTGATATTCCAGACATGTTTGGCCCGTTCGAGGACGGCTCCTATCCGCTACATTTCCAGCTGAACTAAGCGCACAGGCGCTGTTCCCAATCAGTACCCCAGGGCGCAACCATCCTTTCTGGGGTCGCTTGCGCCTTCCAGTACACCATCATCCCTGATCCGGATGGCCTGCGCGCCGCCAATGGCCACGTCGGGGATGGCGACCGTGTGGCCCAAATCAGTCAGTTCCTGGCGCACCGTGTCGGAATATCCACGCTCTACAAGCAGCTTACCCGAATCGGCAAAGCAACGCGGCGCGTCCAATGCGGCCTGCAATCCCATGCCGTAATCGGCCAGATTGGAAACAAAGCGCGCGTGGCCGGTTGATTGATAGGGACCGCCCATCACTCCAAAAGGCAGGGTGATCCGGTCATTCTGGCGCAGCATGCCCGGAATGATCGTGTGCATCGGTCGCTTGCCACCACCAAACTCGTTCGGGTGGCCCGGCGCAAGCGTGAAGCCCGATCCGCGGTTCTGAAACAAGATGCCGAACCTGTCCGACGCAATGCCCGACCCGAACCCGCGGAAGATCGAGTAGATCAGTGACACCGCCATCCCATCGCGGTCCACCACAGTGATATAGATCGTGTCCTTATGCACCTCTTCACTCAAGGGTGCGGGATCGGGCATCGCCTGCGACGTGTCGATCAGTGCCGCCAGCGCGCGGGCAGTGGCGGTGTCCAGCATGTGGGCAGTGCGATGGGTATGGTCGGGGTCGGCCAGGAACCGGTTGCGGGCGTCATAGGCCAGTTTGGTGGCCTCCGCCTCGATATGGGCGCGCTGACTGCCAAGCGGGTCCATCGCAGGCAGGTCGAACTGGCTGAGGATATTGAGCAGCAGGATGGCGGTGGCACCCTGGCCGTTGGGCGGATGTTCAACCAGATCGAGGGATTTATAGCTGCCGTCAATGGGCGTCGCTTCCATGCAGCGTGTAGCGGCGAAATCCTCCAGATCATGGGCACCGCCCAGCGTGCGCAGCGTTGCCACCATATCCTCGGCAACTTCGCCGGCATAGAACGCGTCCCGCCCCGCGCGTGCAATCCGGCGCAGGACCTCGGCCTGCTGAGTGGAGCGGAAGATCTCTCCGGGCTGCGGAACCTTGCCATCCAGCAAATAATAGTCGCGGGCTGCGCCCTGCAGGTAGGCGGCGTCCCGTTTCCAATCGAACGCCACCCGCGCCGCCACCGGCACACCAGATTCGGCATAGTGGATCGCGGGGTGCAGGATCGCGTCCAGCCCGATCCGGCCCTCAGTCTCGGACAGGTGGCAGAATGCGTCGATCGCGCCGGGTATGGTGACCGCGTGGGCGCTGCCCGGGTCGACCTTGCTTATACCCGTCGCGCGCAAGGAGACCGGGTCCGCTGAGCGCGGGGCGCGGCCTGACCCGTTCAGGGCATGTACCCGCTGCGATCCGGAGCGAGTATAGAGCACAAAGCAATCACCGCCGATGCCGGTCATTTGGGGCTCGCATATCCCCAGCAGCACCGCCGCCGAGATTGCCGCATCCATCGCGTTGCCACCTCGTTTCAGAATATCGATAGCGGTCTGCGCAGCTAGCGGGTGCGACGTTGCGCACATACCGTTTGTCGCCAACACCTCGGAACGGCCCGGCATCTGAAAATCACGCATATGGTTTGGTCCTCTTGCCCGCGCAGAGCGAAGTCTTAGCTTTTGTTGGCCGGGCCAAGCGAGTGGCGCTCGACGATTTCGGTTTGCAGGCGGATGGTACTGCCGGGCGTGCTGTTTTCAACCATTTCGACCAGTTCAAGCGCCGCTTTTCCGCCCATCTCGCGATGTGGCACATGTACCGTTGTCAGGGCGGGGCTGACAATACGGGCCAATTCAATGTCGTCAAACCCGGTGATCGAGACATCACCGGGCACATTTAGCCCCATGCTTTGCGCCTGGCGCAGCGCCCCGGCGGCCAGCACGTCATTGCCGCACAGGATGGCCGTGGGGCGTGGGTCCTGCGAGATGAGTTGTGCGAAGGCTTCGGCCCCGTTTTCGACCTCGTATGAGGTCTCGATGATGGATAGCGCCTCAGGCTTCAGGCCAGTTTTGCGAAGGGCATCCCGGACGCCTTCGATTCGGAGTCTTGCGCGGTCATTGCCTGTGCTGAAGCCTGAGATCATCGCGATGCGGGTATGGCCCAGCCCGATCACCTGATCGGCCAGCGCCTGCATCGCCTGCCGGTTATCGAATCCGATTGAGGGCGCGCGGGTGTTGGGGATATATGACCAGGCCACCATGGCTGGCACTTTTTGATGCTCCAAGTAGTCATATATCTTTGGGTCGCGGTCGTGACCAATCAGCAGCAGGCCGTCGGCACCTCGCGCGACTAGCGTGCGAATCTGCTCCTCTTCAACGTCGGGACGGTACGCCGAACTGGAGACCAGCAGGGTATAGCCACGCTTGTGCAGTTCTTCCTGAAAGGCCTGCAGGCCCCGTGCAAAGATCGCGTTTTCCATGGTCGGGATGATAGCACCGATGGTGAAAGTGCGTTTCGCGGCCATGACGCGGGCTGCGAAGTTCGGCGTATAGCCAAGCGTCTCGACCGCTTGCATGACGCGCTGGCGCGTCGCCTCGACCACTCTGTCGGGGGCGTTGAGGCACCGTGACACCGTTGCCGTCGAAACGCCGGCCTTCCTGGCGACGTCGTCGAGCGTGGGCGCGGATCTCAGTTTCGACATTTCAAAACTCGTGTTTTGTCATTGCTTAACTTCTAGCACATTGCAATGGGTTTGAAAGCCAGTAATGTAAGCGCTTGCATTATCTATGTAAGCGCTTACAAAGGGGGCAGAGCCGATTCCAGCCGGAGCCCAAAAAATGTATCTCGCCGCATCCATTGTCGTGTTTGTCATCTATTTTGCGAATGTGGCGTTGGGTGCTTTTGCAGGCAGCGCCTTTCTGGGCGACGTGGGGGAAATGCTGGTTCTGTTCGCGGCGTCGATCCTGTTCGTTGTCGCAATCTTAAAAAGAGAAGCTGACCGCAACGCCAAAGACGGAAGCTGACTTGTCCAATGGGAGGACAATTGATGGACAACGAAAAACAACATCTCGCTTCGGCAGAACGCCGGAACTTTCTGAAACTCAGCGCTGGTGGTGCGTTCACCGCGGCGCTTGTGGCGGGGGCGGGCGGTGTGCTCTGGTCGTCGGAGGCCGCAGCGCAAACCGCAAAAGAAGAAAGTGAGCGCGAAAAGAACGCTGATCACATCATGACCGTTGCGACGGCTTATGTTCTGGGGGCCTCGCGCAGTTATCCAATCATGCAATTGGACCTCAAAGAGAACATCCAGAACGCCACCAACGGAAAGGTCTATGTCAAGCTGGCGCCGGGCGGACAGCTTGGTGCGGGCGGTTCGCTGGTTCAGAAAGTGCAGGGCGGTACCATCCAGGCCGCGCAGCATTCGCTGTCGAACTTCGCGCCCTTTGCTTCGACCGTCGATCTGATCAACATGCCATATCTCTGCGGTTCGAACCAACGCTTCACCAATCTGGTGCATTCCGACACATGGAAGAACGAGGTGCATCCCAAGGTCGAAGCAGCAGGCTTCAAGGCGCTTTTCTATGTGGTCATCGACCCCCGCGTTGTCGCGGTGCGCCAGGGTGGTAACGCCATCCTTACGCCGTCCGACATGAGCGGCGTGAAGTTCCGGGTTCCGGGCTCGAAAATGCTGCAGCAATATTACCGGATGGTTGGTGCGAACCCGACGCCGGTTGCCTGGGGTGAGACGCCGTCTGCCATCAAACAGGGCGTGGCCGATGCGCTCGACCCGTCGGTTGGGGCGCTCTATGTCTTTGGCTTCAAGGACATCCTCAGCAACGTGACCTTCACCCAGGCGGTGCCGGACAGTCAGGTCTATTCCTGCAATCTGGAATGGTTCAACTCCATGCCTGCGGATGTGCAGGACGGGATCATGTGGGCGGCGGAAATGACCAGTCACCAGAACTTGTCCAAGGTGCCCTCGGCGCGGGCCTATGCGATGGCCGAACTGAACAAGGCGGGCGTGCAGTTCCATTCGCTGAACGACGATCAACTGGCGGAATGGAAAGACGCCGGTGGCTATCAGCGGTCGGAATGGGATCCGTTCAAAACGGAACTGGCCGGGTCGATGGAAGCGTTCGACAAACTGGTCGAGGCGGCTGACACGCAGGGCAAATACTACGTCCACGACGCCTAATATCGTCCGGGCGGGTGCCGATCTCGCACCCGCTCATATCACCATCAGCATCACCAAACTTCGGCCACTTCTGGGGCCGGACAATGAGGTTTTGCCAGGATCCGAGGCAGAAGATGACTCTATTTCAGAGAATAGACCGCGATGCCGAACGTTGGCTGCTGCTGGTGTTCTACGTCATGTTGGTCATTACCATGGCGATCGAAGTTCTGCGGCGCGAGATCTTCGCCTACTCCTCGATCTGGGGAGAAGAGATTGTTCGCTATTCCTTCATCTATCTCGCTTGGATCGGGGCCGCAGCGGCCGTCAAGGAACGCGCGCATATTCGTATCGACGTGGTCATGCACTACCTGCCGCCACGGCCCAAGGCGCTGCTTTATATCTTCGGCGATCTGGTGATGTTCTTGGTCGCCATCATCGCACTTTACTGGTCCTACGAGGCGGTGCATGTCTCGGCCAAGTTCGGGTCGGTCACCGACGGTCTGCGGGTGTCCAAGGTCTGGTTCCTGATGGCGGTACCCACCGGGTTTGCCTTGATGATCTGGCGCCTCATTCAGTCCTTCCTACGTGATTTCAAGTCCTTGCGAGACGGCACACCCGTTTTCGAAGGCGACAAGCTGTTTGATTGAGGGGATAGACGATGCTTTGGAATACTCTCAATCAAACGGTCGAACTAGGCTGGGATTTCTATGTGCCGGTCATGATGTTTGTGGCGCTGATCGCTTTGGCCGTGCCAGTCTGGGCTGCGATCGGCTCGGCGGCGATCGTTATGCTGGTCATGTCCGGAGATCTGCCGCTCAGCCTTGTGGGCGAGAGCCTGTTCACCGGCATTGACGCCTTTGCGCTCACCGCTGTGCCGCTGTTCATCCTGACCGGTGACGTACTGGTGCGCACCGGGCTGTCACGCAAGTTTCTCGATGTGGCAGAAGCGCTGACTTGTTTTGCCAAGGGCGGCTTTGGCTCGGCCACGGTTCTGGTCTGCGGTATGTTCGCCGCCATCTCGGGCTCAGACGCGGCAGGCGCTGCCGCCGTGGGCCGGATGACCATCGATCGGCTGGTCGAAAGCGGCTATCCGCGCCCTTATGCCTGTGCTCTGGTCGCGGCAGGAGCTTGTACCGGCATCCTGATCCCGCCTTCCATCGCCTATATCATTATCGGCCTGGTTCTGGGCATCTCAGCTTCGACGCTTTTCCTCGCGGCGCTGATCCCCGGACTGGCGATCCTTGTGTCGATCCTTGTCACTAACATCATCATGAATCGCCTTTATGCTTATGAGGGCGGCGGTATGATGACCATGGGTGAGTGGCTGGCCAATCTAGGCAAGGCACTGAAATCCGGCTGGTACGCCTTTATCGTGCCGGGCATCATCTTCTATGGCATCTTCTCGGGGCGACTGACCCCGACCGAAGCCGGTGCCACAGCGGTGGTTGTCACCATCATCATGGGCTTTCTGATGCGCACGCTGTCGCTGGCGGATTTCCCGTCGATGCTGGTCAGTTCGGCCAAGGTGAACGGCGTCATTCTGCCCATCATCGCCTTTTCCGCCCCACTGGCCGAAGCGCTGGCGATCATGGGCGTGCCGCAGGGTTTCGTCACGTCGATCACCTCGCTGACGGATGATCCCTATATGCTAATCCTGCTGATGATCGGTATCCTAATTGCTGCGGGCTGCGTAATGGAGACGACGCCGAATATCGTTATCCTTGCGCCGATCCTCAAGCCGCTGGCGGACAATATAGGCATGAACGAGATTCAGTTCTGCATCATGATGATCACTGCTCTGGGTGTGGGCTTCATCACTCCTCCGTTGGGTCTGAACCTGTTTGTCGTATCTGGCATTACCGGTGAGTCGATTCTGAAGATTGCCGCCCGGGCCGTGCCCTTCGTATTGACTATGCTGATCGTGGTTCTTCTGATCGCCTACATTCCTGCGGTTTCGACCACTCTCCTTCCAGAAATCTACCAATAGGACTTGTTGAATATGCCTCGTGAATACCTGAAAAAGGCAACCCTGACCGCACAATCCCATGCGTCCGAGGTCCATGAGACCGTGAAAACGATCCTCGAAGAAATCGAGGCGGGCGGCGATGACAAGGCGTTGGAGTTTGCCAAGAAGTTCGACCGCTACGAGGGCAGCGTCCTACTCACGCCTGAAGAGATCGAAGCCGCTTGTGCATTGGTTCCGGAAAAGCTGAAGGCCGACATTCGCTTTGCCCATGACAATGTCCGCCGGTTTGCCGAAACCCAGAAGGCAACGCTGTCAGATGTCGAGTTGGAAATCGTCCCGGGTTTTGTCGCGGGCCAGAAAGCCATCCCTGTGGATGCGGCGGGCTGTTACGTGCCCGGTGGCCGCTACAGCCATATCGCGAGCGCCATTATGACGGTGACCACGGCAAAGGTTGCCGGTTGCCGTCATATCACGGCTTGTTCCCCTCCACGCCCCGGCGTCGGCGTTGCTCCCGCTATCGTCTATGCCGCGCAAATCTGCGGTGCAGACAAGATTCTGGCGATGGGTGGTGTGCAGGGTGTTGCCACCATGACCTATGGTCTGTTCGGTCTGCCCAAGGCCAACATTCTTGTGGGGCCGGGAAACCAGTTCGTCGCTGAAGCCAAGCGCATATTGTTCGGTCGTGTCGGCATCGACATGATCGCAGGCCCGACCGACAGCCTGATCCTGGCCGACGGGGCCTCGGACGCGCATGTTGTGGCGACCGATTTGGTCAGCCAGGCTGAGCATGGTTACAACTCGCCGGTCTGGCTGGTGACCGATGATCGGGCGATTGCCGAAAAGGTCATGGAAATGGTGCCCGCTCTGATCGACGACCTCCCCGAGGTAAACCGCGACAACGCCTTTGCCGCCTGGCGCGACTATGCCGAGGTGATCTTGTGCGGGGATCGCGAGGAAATGGCGGCCTGCTCCGACGATTACGCGCCCGAGCATTTGACCGTGCAGGCTGAGGACTTGGATTGGTGGTTAGGTCGTCTGACCTGCTATGGGTCACTGTTCCTGGGCGAAGAAACGACGGTCTCTTATGGCGACAAGGCTACTGGCACCAACCATGTGCTGCCCACCTCGGGTGCGGCCAGCTATACCGGCGGTCTGAGTGTCCACAAGTACATGAAGATAGTCACATGGCAGCGGGCAACGCGCGAGGGCTCAAAATCCATCGCTGAAGCTACCGCACGGATCTCGCGGCTGGAAGGCATGGAGGGGCATGCCCGCGCGGCGGATGTGCGTCTTGCCAAGTATTTCCCGGACGAGCAGTTCGATCTCTCTGCAGATGGCTGACCCGAAGGCGCTCTTTGATCTGACTGGTCGGGTCGCCCTTGTGACCGGTGCAAGCTCTGGTCTGGGACGGCGCGCGGCGCTGGTTTTGGAGCAGGCTGGGGCGCAGGTAGTTGGCCTTGCCCGGCGGCAAGACGCTTTGGATGCTCTCTGCGCCGAGATTGGTCCGAATGCGGCCAGTGTTGTCGCGGATGTGTCTGATCGAGAGGGGTTGGACAGGCTGGTAGAGCGCGTGAACGCGATATTCGGCGCGCCTGACATCGTCATTCATGCCGCTGGTGTCAACACGCGCGAGGCGGCGGATGATGTGACCGTACGAGGTTGGGATCAGACGCTTGCGCTGAACCTCACCGCGCCGTTCTTTCTCAGCCAGGCGCTGATTCCGGCGATGAAAGAAAAACGCTGGGGCCGCATCGTCAATTTCGCGTCGCTACAGACCACGCGGGCCTTTCCCGGCGGCGTGGCCTATGGCGCCTCGAAGGGGGGCATTGCGCAATTGACACGCGCCATGGCCGAGGCCTGGTCGGGCGACGGCATTACCGCAAATGCAATCGGGCCGGGGTTCTTTCCGACCGAGTTGACACAGGCTGTTTTCAAGGATGCAGACCGTACGGCTCGCAATGCGGCACAGACCTGTATGAAGCGCAACGGGCGGATGGAGGACATGGACGGGCCGATCCTGTTTCTGTGCTCTGACGCCTCCAGCTATGTGACCGGGCAGGTCCTGATGGTCGACGGGGGGTTCACCGCGAAATGAAGGCGCTTGTATATGAGGGTGTGGAACAGATGGGCTATCGCGAGGTGCCGGATGCGGTGCCGGGCGCCGGAGAACATCTGATCCGGGTCGAGGCCGTTGGCATCTGCGGCTCGGACATGCACGCTTATCTGGGCCATGATGCGCGGCGCCCCGCGCCGCTGATCCTCGGGCATGAGGCGGCCGGAGTCATTGTTGGTGGCGCGCGCGATGGGACCCACGTCACGATCAATCCGCTGGTGTGCTGCGGAACCTGTGCCGCTTGTCGGGCGGGGCGCGAGAATATCTGCCCGGACCGTCAGATCATCTCGATGCCGCCGCGTGAAGGCGCCTTTGCGCAATACGTCGCCATGCCCGAGGTCAATCTGGTCGAAGTGCCCAAAGATGTCCCGCTGGCCAAAGCCGCCCTTGCCGAGCCACTGGCAGTCAGTTGGCACGCCGTCAGGCTGGCACTGGAGGGGCTGCATGCCGACACGGAAAGGCGCGCGCTGGTGATCGGCGGCGGTGCGATTGGCCTTGCCGCCGCACTCGCGCTGAAGGCAATGGGTGTCGATGATGTGGTGATTGCGGAGCCCAATGAAAAGCGCCGCGCCTTTTTGCGGGATCGCTGCGGCCAGTATGCGGTTGTACAAGCCGAGGGTCTCTATCCGGTGGTGATTGATGCCGTTGGCTATGCCGCGACCCGCGAAACGGCGTCCGCACAGGCCGCTCCCGGTGGGGTGATCGCGCATGTTGGACTGGGCGAGGATCGCGGTGGTCTCGATATTCGCCGAATGACCTTGCAGGAAATCCGCTTCATTGGCACCTACACCTACACGGCGCAGGATTTCCGGGATACGGCCCATGCAATCTTTGATGGCAGCCTGGGTGCGCTGGACTGGTTCGAGGAACGCCCCCTGGCAGATGGTTTCGAGGCGTTCAGAAATTTGCGCGCAGGTGCGGTCGCAGCCCCCAAAATCGTGCTAACACCTTGGGTATAGGCCCAATCGTTCACTCCATGGAGGCGTTACATGTACACTAAAATTCTTGTCCCGATGGCGCTGGATCACGACATTTCCCAGCACACTCTGAAAGTGGCGCGTGCGCTTGGTGGCGACAGCGCTGAGATCATCGCGCTGCATGTCTACGAGTCGCCACAGGGCTCGGCCAGCGCCTATCTGGACAAATCCCTCATCAAGGAAGGGTTCGCAAAGGCACGGAAAACGCTGGATGCAAAGCTCCAGGGACTGGAAGGGATAACGCCCGAACTGGTCAAGGGGCATACCGCGCGCTCCATCATCGATTACGCGAATGCTAATCGCATCGACTGCATCGTGATCGGCTCGCACAAACCCGGCCTGAGCGACTATTTTCTTGGCTCCACCGCTGCGCGCGTGGTCCGGCACGCCCATTGCGCGGTGCATGTCCACCGCAATTCACAACCCTGAACAGGCGCGCCACGCGCCTCGAACCGAAAAGGCAAATCAGAAATGAATATCGACAAGAAGATCGCGGATGATCTTGTCGCCAATGACATCTCGTTCGTGACCACCGTGCCGTGCAAACAGCTGGCCGGCGTGATCGAAGAGCTCGATGTGCGCGACGACATCTTCCACATCCCCTCGAACAAGGAAGACGAGGGCATGGGTCTGTGTGCCGGGGCATGGATGGGGGGTAAGCGCCCTGCGATCATTATGCAAAACACCGCCATCGGCGTGACGATCAACACCTTGGCCACGCTGATCCAGTATTACCGGATGCCCTTGCCGATGCTGATTTCCTATCGCGGCGAATTGCGCGAACCGGTGGCCTGTCAGGTCGAGATGGCGGTGCATACGAAGGCGCTATTGGCGCAGATGAACATTCCGACCTACCATTTTCACCATCAGGCGGATGTCGAGGAACTCGACGCGATCCTGAAATATACTTTCATGTGCAACAAGCCGGTGGCGATCCTGACTGATGCCAACTTCTGGGGAGGCTATGGCGACCAATGATCCGTTCTGAGATTCTGAAAGAGATTGCCCCGATCCTGCGCGACCAGCTTGTGGTCTGCAATATCGGTATCCCCAGCCAGGAGCTGCATGCAATCGACGACCAGCCGAGTAATTTTTACATGCTGGGCACCATGGGGCTGGCCTCGAGCATCGGGCTGGGACTGGCGCTGGCTCAGCCCAAACCGGTGATTGTGATCGACGGCGACGGCTCGATCCTGACCAATATGGGTACCTTGCCGACCATCGCCAACAATGTGGCGGACAACTACATCCTGATGATCATTGACAACGGATCTTACGGGTCCACGGGCGATCAGCCGACCTATGCGGGTCGCAAGACGTCGCTGGCCAAAGTGGCCGAGGCCTGTGGCTGCGAGAATGTCATCGAATGTCGGGATGTGGACACCGGAGAGGTCCTGCAAAAGGCGCTGGACAGCGGCAAGATGCATGTGCTCGTCGTCAAGTGCGACAGCGGTAATGCCAAGAACCCGGTGATCACGATGGACCCGGTGGTGATTCGCGACCGCTTCATGAAGGCCGTTCAGGCCTGATGGCAGCAAGCACCATCCACAGCGCCGAGGACGCCCGCCGTCTTGCACGGCGGCGTCTGCCGTGGATGGTGTTTGACTATATCGATGGGGCTGCGGGTGCAGAGACAGGTGCCGCCCGCAACCGCGCGGCCCTCGACGCCTTGACCTTGCGTCCGCGTATCTTGCGCGATGTCAGTGAAAGATCGCTGTCGACCACCCTTTTTGGCGAGACCGCACAGCGACCCTTCGGCATCGCGCCGATGGGCATGTGTAACCTTGCCGCCCCGGGCGCGGACCTGATGCTGGCCCGTCTCGCGGCGCGGTATTCGATCCCGCTGGGCGTGTCGACCGTTGCCTCGACCCCAATGGAAGAGATGATCGAAACGGCGCAGGGTAACGCGTGGTTTCAACTCTATTTTAGCGGCGATGGCTCTGGCACGTTCAAGCTGGCGGAACGGGCACGGGATGCGGGCTATGAAACGCTGGTGCTGACGGTAGATGTACCCGAAGTGGGCCGTCGCCCGCGTGAGCTGCGCCACGGTTTCACCATGCCGTTCCGTATCGGTCCGCGACAATTTCTGGACTTCGCCCTGCACCCGCACTGGTCGCTATCGACGCTGGCGCATGGTCGGCCGCAGATGGCGAATTTCCACATGGCCGGATACAGCTTTGACCGGACCGAAAGCCGCGCCAAAGCGAGTTGGGACACGCTTGCCAGGTTGCGGGACATGTGGACCGGCAAGCTGGTGGTGAAGGGCGTGCTTGATCCCGAGGATGCCGTGGCCCTGAAAAAGGCGGGCGTCGATGCCATTCAGGTCTCAAGCCACGGCGCACGCCAGTTGGACAGCGCGCCCGCGCCGATTTCGGCCTTGTCCGACATCCGTAAAGCCGTCGGTGCGGAGTATCCGCTGTTTTTTGACAGCGGGTTGCGTTCGGGCGAGGACGCTCTCAAGGCCCTCGTCACCGGTGCGGAATTTGTCTTTTTTGGCCGGATCCTGCAATTCGCCATCGCGGCCGGGGGCGAAGCGGGGTTGCAACAACTTTGGGAGGTGCTGAGTGAGGAAACTTCCATCGCCCTGGCCCAGATCGGGGCCACTTCCGTGCCAGCCGCCGAGGCGGGTAGCAAGGTCTGAGATACACCTTTCCTGCTAGGTCACGACATCGGGTTCGGTCCGACCGGTCCGCTCGGTCAACTGACACAACTCGCGCGTTGCTGCGGAAATGCCGCGCAATGCCTCTTGCGATTCCATGTCCAGCTGGCCCGTTGGCGGCTCGTAAAGTTCCAGATAAATGCGCAGTGTCGCGCCTTCTGTACCGGTTCCGGACAGCCGCAGAACGGCGCGCCCGCCACCCGCGAAACTGATCCGCAGACCCTGATTGTGGCTCACCGACCCGTCGACGGGATCATGATAGGTGAACTGATCGGCGGTTTCGATGGTAAGTGACCCGGCGGTCTTGTCAGGTAATTCCGCGAGGGTGTTCGATAGGTTCTGCATAAGATCCTGTGCGGGGTCTGTGGCAATCGCTTCATAATCGTGGCGCGAATAGTAATTCCGCCCATAGGTCTGCCAATGGTCCTGCAAAATCTCCTGCACACCGATTTGCCGCACCGCAAGGATGTTGAGCCACAGCAGGACCGCCCAAAGCCCGTCCTTCTCGCGCACATGATCGCTTCCGGTGCCGGCGCTTTCCTCGCCGCACAGGGTGGCCCGGCCTGCATCCAGCAGGTTGCCGAAGAATTTCCAGCCGGTCGGCGTCTCATAGCAGGCAATGCCCATGGCCTCGGCCACGCGGTCACAGGCGCGGCTGGTCGGCATGGAGCGGGCGACGCCTGCCAGCCCTTGCGAATATCCCGGTGCCAGATGCGCATTGGCCGCCAGCACCGCAAGGCTGTCGGATGGCGTGACATAGACACCGCGACCGAGGATCATATTTCGGTCGCCATCACCGTCCGAGGCCGCCGCGAAATCGGGGCCATCCTCGGCCATGACCATGTCCACCAGCGGTTTCGCCCAGATCGGGTTGGGATCGGGATGGCCCTTGCCGAAATCCACCAAGGGCACGCCATTGAGCACCGTGCCTTCGGGTGCGCCCAGCATGTCCTCCAGTATGGTTCGGGCATAAGGTCCGGTGACCGCGTGCATCGCGTCGAATCGTATGCTGAAACCATCAGAGATCAGCGCGCGGATGGCGTCGAAATCAAAAAGCGCCTGCATCAGCGCGGCATAGTCTGACACCGGATCGACGATTTCGACACGCGTGTCCCCCAGCATAACCTCCCCCATTCGGGCGAGGTTGATATCGCCGGTATCCAGTGTCTTATAGCTGCTGAGTGATTGAGTCTGCTCAAAGATCGCGCCCGTCACACTTTCAGGTGCGGGACCGCCGTTCGAAATGTTGTATTTTAGCCCGAAATCCGCGTCGATCCCGCCGGGATTGTGACTGGCCGACAGGATCAGCCCACCATCGGCCTTGCGCTGGCGGATCAGGTTCGAGGCTGCCGGGGTCGATAGCAGCCCGCCGCGTCCGACAACAACCCGCTCTGCGCCACTTGCCGATGCCATACGCAAAATGGTCTGGATCGCCTCGGCATTGAAGTACCGACCATCGCCCCCCACGACCAACGTCTTGCCCTGAACACCGCCGATCGCATTGAAAATCGACTGCACGAAACATTCGACATATCCGGGCTGCATGAACACCTTTGTCTTCTTGCGTAGACCCGAGGTACCGGGTTTCTGCCCCTCGAATGGTGTGCAGGCTTGGGTCAGGATGGTCATGTCGGGGCCTCTTCCTTTTGGCGGATGGGTTCGGTGTGTCGGCAGGTATTCATCATGTCGGCAACATGTCGGAGCGCACTGGAGGTGCCAAATCCGTCGACCGGGACCGGCAGGCGGCGGCGCCAGTTCGGATGCGCGTCAATTGTACCGGGAAGGTTTTGGGCCTCGGTAACGGCAAGGGCGTCATCAAGTTGGATTGACACAAGTTCCGATGGCGCTGCGGCCAGTTGCGCATGGACTTTGTCGATGATGCCGGTCAGTCCGGCCTCTGGCGCGATGCCGCAGACCTTGCGCAAACTGCTGCGCTGGCGGGCGCGGCGCGAATGTTGGATCGCGTGCCCGGCATCATCCAGCCACCCGACCCTGCGCCACCATTCGATATCGGTGCCATGCCAGAACCCGCTGAGTGTCGGTGTGTCGTGGGTGCCAAAGCAGGCCAACCCATATGGCGCAAGGCTGCTCGCGGGCAGGATGGTTCCGTCAGAACGGGTTTCGAACTGCCAGACCGCATAGCTGTAGAGGCCCGCGGCGTTCATCTGGTCACGGAAACCTGCGGGGACAAGGCCCAGATCCTCGCCGATCACCACGCATCCCGCGCGGGCGGCCTCTATCTGTATCACCGCCAGCAGCGATGTGAATGGCTGGGTGACATAGCCACCCGCGCTGCCGTCATCGGGCAGCCAATAGCTGCGGGCGAGGCCAAGCGCGTGGTCGATCCTGAGCAGGCCGCATTTACCCATAAGCTTGCGCAGCATAGCGCGGAACGGGGCGTAGTTGGCGGTGGCCAGGGGGCCGGGCGCGTGAGCGGCAAGCGCCCAGGACTGGCCTTTGGGGCTCAGGTGATCCGGCGGCGCGCCAATGGTGACGCCACGCGCGATGGTGGCGGCGTTCATCCAGACCTCGGCCCCGTCGGGTCGGGGACCAACCGCCAGATCAAGATAAAGCCCCAGCGACATGCCTGCATCCTGCGCCGCCCGCTGCGCGGTGCCGATCTGCGTGTCCGCCTGCCATTGCAGCCAAACATGGAATTCAGTGCGTTCTCCTGCGGCCATCTCGGCCTCCGGCCCCGGCTGCCGGAGCTTTTGCGGCCAGCCTCGGAAGTCAGGCCCATATGTCTCGCTAAGGGTCTCGAACTGGGCAAATTTGGCAAGCTCTGGTCCGGCACGGCATTGCCAGTCGAGAAAGGCGGATTGGCCTGCGCTGGATTTGAACTCTGCATAGGCCTGTTCCAGCGCTGACGCGTGATGCTTGCGAAATGCGGCATAGTCGATCAGGGACGTTTGGGGGGATGGGCCCATGCCACCTTGGATCGCGATGTGATCGGTGTTGAAAAATCCCCGATGGGACGGTGAATAGGGGCTTATGATTTTGTTGTCCGCCCAGCCCAAAGCATGCACCGGGTTGATGCCGAAAAACTGCGCGCCCATCTCCCCAAGTGATGCCGCCGCCGCGCTCAGGTCGGCATAGGTTCCCAGTCCGCCATTCTCTGCGCTGCGCAACCCATAAAGCGCGCCGGTCATGCCCCAGCTATGGTGTCGCGCGGTGCGGGACTGCAGATCGGGCGCTCTGGCGGGAGGGGCGAGGATACGGGTGGTTTCGCGATGATCTGCAAACGTGGTTTGCAGATTATGGTAGCCGATGGGCAGCCCAGGCAGGTTCAATACCCCATCCGCCCGCCCATCGGCAAGCACCGAGCCGGTTTCGCCGGTCACGCACCACTGGCACGCCGCGCGCAGGGGCAAAGAGCTGGTCTGTTCCGCCTCGACGATATGTTCGAGGGGCAAATGACGTCTGCGTTCTTCGTTCCGGGTGTGGTGCAGCGCATCGCGCACCTTGGTTTCCGAACCAGCCTCGACGCCCAGCGCCTGCAACAATGCGCGCAACGTATCCGGACCAGCCAGATGCTGCCGGCCTTGCAGGTCGGAATACTCGGTGTGAACCCCATGCGCGCGCGCCAGATCACGCAGATCTGTGTCGGCCTGGCTCATTTCGCTGTTCCATCGCACAGGCAGAAAGCGGCAATCGCGTGAGGTGGAACCACGATTGAGGCACAAGGCAGGGACAGTCGTCGCTGCTGCATCACAGAGGTGTCAATCTCGCGCGCCCAGCTTCGCGAGGCAGTTGGCAAGATCAATTCCTGCGGGTCGTCGGCTCGGTTGAAGGCCAGCAGAACTTCGTCGGTCTCGGCAGTGCCACGTGGGGTTTCGGCATTGCCGCGCAGGTGCAGGCACAGGCAGGCCAGCCCAGGATCACGCCAGTTCAGCGCGCTGCCGTCAAAGTCTCGCCATTCCACGTCGGATTTGCCGTCCGAGGTTCTGATGGCCCCGTGCAGGAAGTTGCTTTGCCGCAGTACCGGGTGGTCGCGCCGAAACCGGGTCAGCGCGGCGGTGAAGGCAATCAGATCACTGTCCAGGGCGCTCCAGTCGATCCAGTTGACCTCGTTGTCCTGACAATAGCTGTTGTTGTTGCCGCGTTTGGAATGACCACCCTCGTCACCCGCCAGCAGCATCGGCGTGCCCTGCGAAAGCAGCGTGGTAGCCAGCAGGTTGCGCTGCCGTCTGAGCCGCGCTGCGGTGATGTCGGGATCGTCGGTTGGCCCTTCAACGCCGAAATTCTCGCTGAAATTGGCGTGGTGTCCATCGTGATTGTCTTCGCCATTGGCGTGGTTGTGGCGCTGCGCGTAACGCGTGGTATCGGTCAGGGTAAACCCGTCATGGGCGGCGGCGAAATTGATCGAAGACCAGACCCGCCTGCCTTGCGTATCGAAGATATCGGCAGAGCCCAGCAGCGCTGATCCCAGATCCTGCGCGCTCTGCCTATCGCCGCGCCAGAACCGGCGCACGGTGTCGCGGAACCGGTCGTTCCACTCGGCAAACTCGGCGGGGAAACTACCCAATTGATAGCCACCGGGGCCGATGTCCCAGGGTTCTGCGATCAGCTTGACGGCGCTCAGAATAGGGTCCTGACGCAACGCATCCAGAAATCCGCCGCGCCGGTCAAAACCGTGATCCTCCCGGCAGAGCGTGGTTGCCAGATCAAAGCGGAACCCGTCGACCCCCATGACCTGAACCCAGTGCCGCAGGCTGTCCAGTATCAGGCGGGTCACGATCGGGTGGCGCACATCCAGCGTATTGCCACATCCGGTATCGTTGACATAGTAGCGCGGCTGGCCGTCCAGCAATCGGTAATATGCGGCATTGTCGAGGCCACGGAACGACAGCGTCGGGCCAAGGTGATCGCCCTCGGCCGAGTGGTTATAGACCACGTCCAATATCACCTCGATCCCGGCGGCGTGGAAACGCTGCACCATCGCGCGGAAGCCTCGCACACCGCTAGGCCCCAGATAACGCGGCTCGGGTGCGAAGAAACCGATCGTGTTGTAGCCCCAGTAATTTACCAGCCCGCGTTGGATCAGTGCGCTTTCCGATTTGATCGCCTGCACCGGGAGCAATTCGATCGTTGTGATCCCGAGCGCAGTCAGATGATCCAGCATCTGCGGCGAGGCCAGCCCGTCGAACGTACCGCGCAAAGCTTCCGGAACAGCCGGGTTGCGGATGGTGGCGCCCTTGGCATGCGCCTCGTAGATCACCGTGTTGTCCCATCCGCGCGAAAGCGGCTCTGCATCGGGTGTATAGGTGACGGGGTCGGGTACAACTGACTTTGGCACATATGCCGCGCTGTCACGGGCGTCGAAAGACAGATCGGCTTGAGGCGCGCCCAACTGGTAGCCGAATGTTGCGCCATGATCGGTGAAGTCACTCGACAACTCGCGCGTGTAGGGGTCGAGCAGCAGCTTGTTGATGTTGAACCGATGTCCATGATCGGGGTCATAAGGGCCGGCAACGCGATAACCGTATAGCGTTCCGGGCTGTAGCCCCGGCAAATAGCCGTGCCAGATTCCGCCCGTGCGCTCGGGCAGCGGCAGGCGGTGTTCCTCACGGTTCCCGTCCGCTGAATAGAGGCACAGGTAAACCTGCTGTCCGTTTTCAGAGAATACAGCAAAATTCGTGCCACCACCGTCGAAATGCGCGCCCAGACGGTGTGGGTTGCCCGGTTCAAACCGAGTGGAAATACGCGCCTGGAATGTCATGCAACCATCGCGGCGTAGAGGTCGGCATAGCCTTTGGCGCCATCGTCCCAACCGACCGGATGGCGCATCGCGGCGCGCTGCATGCTTTGCCAGAGGCGGGTATCGGCATGGGCATCCGCCACCCGGTCGATCACCTGCGCTAGCCCGTCGGCGCTGACATCGTCAAAGACAAATCCGGTTGCCGCCTTGATCGCAATGGCCGCAACATTGGCGTCGATCACCGTGTCGGCAAGACCACCGGTTCGCGCGACCACCGGCAAAGTGCCGTAGCGCAGACCGTAAAGTTGGGTTAGCCCGCAGGGTTCGAATCGCGAGGGGATCAGGATCGCATCGCTACCTGCCTGCAGCAGATGCGACAGAGGCTCATCATACCCGATGAACGCGCCGACACTGCCAGAATGGTCCTGAGCTGCCTGCCTGAATCCGGCTTCCAATTCCGGCTCTCCGGCACCCAGAACGGCAAGTTGCGCACCGCGCGCGACCAGATGCGGCACCGCGTTCAGCAACGCATCCAAACCCTTTTGCTGGGTCAATCGGCTGATCACGCAGAACAAGGGGCCTCGCGCGAGGGGGTCGAGTTCCATCCGATCACAGATCGCCGCCCGGTTCTCCGCTTTGCGCTTCAGGCTGCGTGCGTCGTAAGAGCGGGCGATATTGTCGTCGGTGGCGGGGTTCCAGCTATTCAGGTCGATACCATTGAGAAGGCCGTTCAGAACCGCTTTGCGGGCGCGCAGCACACCGTCGAGGCCCATGCCGAATTCCGGTGTCAGGATTTCGCGGGCATAGGTCGGGCTGACGGTGGTGATGCGGTCGGCGAACATCAACCCGCCCTTGAGAAAGCTCAGATCGCCGTGATATTCCAGCGCTTCAGGATGAAACCAATCGCGTTTAAGGCCCAGCGGGCCAAGTGCTTGCGGGCCGTAGCGGCCCTGAAACGCGATGTTGTGGATGGTGAGGACCGAGCGGGGCTCTGATCGGCCTTCCATTTTCAGATAGACCGGCACAAGGGCCGCCTGCCAGTCATGCGCGTGCAGGATGTCAGGCTGGAATCCGTCGATGGTCCCCGCACAGACCCGCGCCGCAGCCTGCGAAAGCGCACCAAAGCGCAGGTCGTTATCTGGCCAGTCCTGCCCGTTTTCATCGACGTAAAGCCCACCGGGCCGGTCAAAGAGCTGCGGCGCATCGAACAGCAGCAGCGGCACGCCATCTGAGATCACCCGCACGAGCCGCCCGGTCCCGCCGGGCAGGTCGTCAAATCGGGCCACCTCCTCACCTAGTGGCAGAAGCGGGAACAGGGCCGGGTAAGCGGGCATCAGGACCTGCACTTCGACGCCATGGTGTGCGAGCGCGGCGGGCAGGGCGCCCACCACATCCGCAAGCCCACCGGTTTTGGCAAAAGGCGCGCACTCGGACGCGACCATCAAGACCTGCATGTCACCCTTCCAGCTTGTCAATCATGTCCTGCGTGATCAGACATATCCCGTTATTCGAGCGCCGAAACCGCTTTGCATCGCTTATCGCGTCCTCGCCGACAACCAGGCCGGGTGGTATTCTCACTCCCCGGTCGATCACGACGTTTTTCAGGTAGGCGCGGCGCCCGACCTCGGCATAAGGAAGCGCCACGACGCCTTCAAGCTGTGAATAGGAATGGGTTCTGACACCCGTGAACAAAAGGCACCGATAGAGCGTTGAACCCGAGATGATGCAGCCCCCCGACACCATCGAAGAAACAGCCTGTCCCCGCCGACCTTCTTCGTTGTGGATGAACTTTGCCGGTGGGGTCAGTTCCGAATAGGTCCAGATAGGCCAATCAGTGGCATAGATGTCCAGTTCGGGCTTGAAATCAGTCAGGTCGATATTGGCCTGCCAGTAAGCGTCGATGGTGCCGACATCGCGCCAATACGGCTCGGTTTCGAGTCCGGACATCACACAAGAGCGGCTGAATGGATGGGCCTGCGCGCCGCCTGACGCAACAATTTCAGGAATGATGTCGCTGCCGAAATCATTGCTCGAGTCCGGGTTTGCGGCGTCCTTCTTCAGAACCTCATAGAGATACTCCGCCTCAAAAACATAAATCCCCATGCTGGCGAGCGATTTTGTCGGGTCGCCGGGCATGGTCGGCGGTTCGGCGGGTTTTTCGACAAAGTCCAGAATCTTGTCGTTTTCGTCCACGGCCATGACGCCGAAACCCTTGGCCTCGTCGCGCGGAACGGCAATGCATCCTACGGTGACTTTCGCGCCCGAGCGCACATGCTGCTCGATCATCAGCGAATAGTCCTGCTTGTAGATATGGTCACCTGCCAGGATTAGGACGTATTTCGGCCCGTATCCCTTGATGATCTTGATGTTTTGGGTCACTGCATCGGCAGTGCCCTTGTACCAGTTGTTTTCATCCAGCTGCTGCGAGGCGGGCAGGATATCGAGGCTTTCGTTGCGCTCGGCCCGAAAAAAGCTCCAGCCGCGCTGGATGTGGCGGATCAGGCTGTGGGCTTTGTATTGCGTTGCCACGCCAATACGGCGGATGCCGCAATTGACGGCGTTCGACAGGGCAAAATCGATGATCCGGGTCTTGCCGCCGAAATAGACTGCGGGTTTGGCGCGAATATCGGTCATTTCCTTGAGGCGGCTGCCACGCCCCCCGGCCAACACAAAGGCCATGGTCTGCCGCGCCAATCCGAACCTGTCTTCTTTCATGATCGCCTCCCTCCGGCTGTTGATTCAGGCGTGCCGGTTCTCCGCCAGTTCAAAGAAAACCGTGGCCAGCGGTGGCACGGTGATCTCGATGGAATGCGGGCACCCGTGTGCGGCAATCTCCTGCGATTGCCTGCCGCCTGGGTTGCCCATGTTGCTGCCGCCATAGATTGCGGCGTCAGAGTTCAGCCGTTCATCCCAGTGGCCCGATTGCGGCACGCCAATTCGAAATCCTTCGCGTGGCACCGGTGTGAAATTGGCGACCACAAGCACCGGGCGAACGCCCTCGTTGCCGAAACGCAGCCAGGACAGGATCGAATCCGTCTGATTGCCCCCATCGACCCAGCGGAACCCGTCTGGTTCGCTGTCGCGTTGATAAAGCGCAGGCGTCTTGGCATAGAAATGGTTCAGGTCGCGTATCAGAGCCTGCATCCCGCGATGGGAGGCTTGTTCAAGCAGGTGCCAGTCGAGGCTGGTCTCGTTGTTCCATTCCTGCACCTGGGCAAATTCGCCGCCCATGAACAGCAGCTTTTTCCCGGGATGCCCCCACATAAAGCCGAAATAGGCGCGCAGGTTGGCAAAGCGCTGCCAATCATCCCCGGGCATCCGTCTCAGCAACGAGCCCTTGCCATGCACGACCTCGTCATGGCTGAGCGGCAGGATGAAGTTTTCCGAGAACGCGTAATGCAGGCCAAAGGTCATCTTGTCGTGATGGTATTTCCGGTTGATCGGATCTTCGGACATGTAGCGCAGAGTGTCGTTCATCCACCCCATGTTCCATTTGAAGCCAAAGCCCAACCCGCCCGTATCCGTAGGCGCGCTGACCCCCGGAAAGGCGGTGGATTCCTCGGCTGCGGTCAGGATGCTCTCATCGGCACCGTAAACCGTTTCGTTCATGCGCTGCATGAAGGCGATGGCTTCGAGGTTTTCGCGCCCGCCATGTTGGTTGGGAATCCATTCGCCGTCTTTGCGGGAATAGTCGCGATAAAGCATCGAGGCGACCGCATCCACGCGCAGCCCGTCGATATGGTATTCCTCGAACCAGAACCGCGCATTGGCGATCAAAAAGTTCTGAACCTCGCTGCGGCCATAGTTGTAGACCAGCGTGTTCCAGTCGGGGTGATAGCCTTCCTTGGGGTCGGCATGTTCGTAGAGCGCGGTGCCGTCGAACCGGGCCAACCCGTGTTCATCACTCGGGAAATGCCCCGGCACCCAGTCGATGATCAGACCCAGGCCCGCGTCGTGGCAGGCATCGACAAAGGTGCGAAAGTCGTTTGGTGTGCCAAAACGCGAGGTGGGCGCAAAGAGCCCCACCGGCTGATATCCCCAGGATCCGCCGAACGGATACTCGGACACCGGTGTCAGCTCGATATGGGTGAAGCCCATGTCGCGCACATAGCCCACCAGTTGCTCTGCGTGCTCTAGGTAGCTGAGCGACCGGTTGCCCTCTTCGGGTACACGCCGCCAGCTTTCCAGATGTACCTCATAGATCGAGATCGGCTGGTCTATCTTCTGCTTCGCGCCGCGTGACTGCATCCAGCCCACGTCGGCCCAGTCATAGCCGCGCAGATCCCGCACGATCGAGGCGGTTTTCGGTGGATGCTCGGCGCCAAAACCGACCGGATCGGCTTTGAGGGGCAGCAAGGCGTGATCGCCATTGAGGATCTCGTATTTGTAGGTCACCCCGTCGGTGATGCCGGGCAGGAATATCTCGTGTATCCCGGTGGCCCCGCGCCGCCGCATCACATTGCGCCGACCGTCCCAACCGTTGAAATCGCCGACAACGGAAACCCGCGCGGCGTTGGGGGCCCAGACCGCAAAATGCGTGCCTTCGACGCCTTCATGGCTCCCGACATGAGCGCCAAGCGCGCGCCAGAGCTGACCGTGAGTACCTTCACCGAGCAGGTATTCGTCCAGATCGCCCAATCGCGGTCCAAAGCCATAGGCGTCGTATTCTTCCCAGACGTCGCCGCCCCGGCTCAGGCGCAACTTGTAAGCAAAGCGGTTCTTGCGCCGCGGGATCACACCGGCAAACAGGCCATCCGCCACCGGTTCGAGCGCGCAAAGCTTGCGGCCTGTCTTGGCCTCCAGAACCTCGACCCCATCCGCCTCGGGCCGCAGCGCACGCAGAACCAGCCTGTTGCCCTGCCGGTGCAGTCCGAGCACGGCAAACGGGTCGCCGTGTTGCCCCGCGACTAGTGCCGCTGCTTCGGCAGGGTCGACAAGCTCTGCCGTCATGTTCATGCGGACCGCTCCAGCGCCGATCTTGGTGCGTCCGCATGCCAGATGTCCCTGGCATATCCCCGGATCGTCCGATCCGACGAGAACCACCCCATGCTGGCTGTGTTCATCAACGCCATCGACGCCCAGTTCTTCGGATTTTGAAATACGACATCGGCGCGGCGCTGGGTGTCGTAATAGCTGTCGAAATCACATGTCACCAGGAAATGGTCATGGTCGTACAGCATCCCGATCAGGCCGTGATAGCGATAGGGATCCTCGGGCGAAAAGCGGCCCTCGAATATCTGCCCAAGAACCCGCTGCAGACGCGGGCTGGCCTCGATCGCGGCGCGCGAGAATCCGTGCTGATGGCGGCGGTCCACCACCTCGCTGGCGGTCAGTCCGAAGAGAAAGAAGTTCTCGCTGCCGACATGATCGCGGATCTCGACATTGGCGCCGTCCAGCGTCCCGATGGTGAGCGCACCGTTCAGAGCAAATTTCATGTTGCCGGTGCCCGATGCCTCTTTGCCCGCGGTTGAGATTTGTTCCGACAGATCGGCGGCGGGGATCAGCCTTTCTGCCATCGTCACGTTGTAATTTGGTGGAAATACGATCCTGAGCCGTCCCTTTATGGCGGAGTCGGTATTCACTACGCGGGCGACATCGTTGATCAGATGAATGATCTGCTTGGCCAGTACATAGCCCGGTGCCGCCTTGCCGCCAAAGATCTTCACACGTGGTGTCCAGTCCCTGTCGGGGTCGTCGCGCATCTCGTTCCAGAGCGCGACCGTTTCCAGCAGGTTCATCAACTGCCGTTTGTATTCATGGATACGCTTGATCTGCACGTCGAACATCGCGTCGGGGTCCAAAGCAACTCCGCAGGTCTCGCCGATCCAATTGGACAGTGCCACCTTGTTGTTGCGCTTGGCCTGCTGAAACGCCTCGATGAAACCCGCGTCAGAGCGTTTGGCTTTCAGCGCGGCAAGCTGTTCCAGATCGCTCACCCAGGTGTCACCAAGCTGCTGCGTGATCAGGTCGCGCAGCGCCGGGTTGCATCCCTGCAGCCAGCGGCGGGGCGTGATGCCGTTGGTTTGGTTAACGATGCGCGTGGGATGGATGCGGTGCAGGTCGGCAAAGACCGTTTTCTTGACCAGGTCGGTATGCAGCGCCGAGACGCCATTGACCTTGTGCGCCATCACAAAGGCCAATTCACCCATGCGGATGTCGCCATGTTCCAGAATGCACGGGCTGCCGGGGAATTCGGCCTGTTGTGCCGCCTCGATCTCGCGAATGATCTCGAGGTGCCGGGGCAGCACGCGCGCGAACAGCCCCTCGGGCCAGCGTTCCAGGGCTTCGGGCAGCAGGGTGTGGTTGGTATAGGCCAGGCAGCGTCGGGCCAGGACGATCGCCTCAGCCATCGCCAAGCCGTGATCGTCCACCAGCAACCGCACCAGTTCCGGTCCGGCGATCGCGGGGTGGGTATCGTTGAGCTGGATCGCAACATGGTCCGGCAATCCGTGAATGTCGCCATGTTCGCCCAGGTGCCGGCACAAGAGGTCCATGATCGAGGCGGCGGTAAAGAAGTATTCCTGCTTCAGCCGCAATTCCTTGCCATTCTCGGTGGTGTCATCGGGATAGAGGACGCGTGAGATCGTACGTGCCAGCGCTTCGGACCGGCTGGCCGCGAGGTAATCTCCGCGGTTGAAGCTTTCCAGGTCGAACGGGTTCACGGGCTTTGCCGACCACAGCCGCAATGTGTTGCCCCATTCCCCCTTCCAACCCACCACCGGCGTGTCGTACCCAGTGGCAACCACCATATTGTCGGGATGCCATGTCGCGCGCCCTTCGTCACGGCTTACATGGCCGCCGAACCCGATACGGTGCTGCACCTCGGGGCGTTCGAATTCCCATACGTGGCGCTGCGACAGCCAGGTCTCGGGGCTTTCGGCCTGCTCACCATCGACAAAGCTCTGCTCGAACAGGCCGTGCTCATAGCGGATACCGTAGCCGAAGGCGGGGATGCCCAGTGTCGCCAGCGAATCCATGAAACATGCGGCCAGACGACCAAGCCCGCCATTACCAAGCGCCGCATCCGGTTCGTCATGCACGATCGTGTCATAATCCTGCCCCAGCGCCTTGATCGCGTCGCGGGCTGCAACGTCGAGTCCGAGGTTCGAGATCATGTCTTCTATCAGGCGTCCGATCAGAAACTCCATCGACAGGTAGTACACCCGCTTGGACGCGTTGGCCTCGGCCCTTTGCGCGCTGTCGAGCCAGACATCGACAAGTTGGTCGCGCAGAACCAGTGAGAGCGCCATGCGCCAGTCCTGGACAGAGGCAGCACTTGCGTCCTTGCCCAGAGAATACCGCAGACGTTTCAGAATATTGTTTTTCATGCTGCCGAGGATGCCTTGCCCTTGGCCCCCGCCGCAACTCATAATCCATGCGCGGGCCCGGTTTCAGCCCCTATGCGTGTTGTATTTCCGAATTTTCTGCCTGTTTTTGCGCCGCATCACGGCCTTTCCCTCGCTATCCATGCGCCCCGCGGCGTAACTAGGAAGTGAATTTTGATAGGACCAAAAGTGTTGGTGGCTACAAAATTTGCCAAACCTGAAGCGAGATTGCAGACGTATATTATTTCCATTCTTCAATACACGTTGACATTTTACAACTCAAAGCCATTATTGGTGTGAATTTTTTGTCGTACCAAATTTGAGGAATTGAGATGTTTGACCTACTGTCGCGACACGTCATGCTCTGGCGAACAGAGCCGGCGGTCGGAAAAACTGGTCTCAAATCTACGGGCGCCATCCATGGACCATCATCGTGAGCCGCATCACCGCCATTGAGACGCGGCTGTTTCACATTCCGTTGACCGAGGTGCTGGTCGATGCGAAACACGGCGATCATCATTTCTTCGAACTTATCACTGCAACGGTGCGCCTTGCTGATGGCAGTGAGGGCACCGGTTATACCTATACCGGCGGCAAGGGCGGGCACGCCATTGCCTCGATGATCGTCCACGATCTGACGCCGTTTCTGATTGGACATCAGGCGGATGACGTCGAAGATCTCTATGAGGCGATGCAATGGCATGTGCACTATGTGGCGCGCGGCGGGATCGCCTCATTCGCCATTTCTGCCATCGACATTGCCCTGTGGGACCTGCGGGGCAAGTACAGCGGTCAGCCGCTCTGGAAAATGGCGGGCGGGGCAGGGCGATCCTGCAAGGCCTATTGCGGGGGCATCGATCTGGGCTTTGACCTGCCGAAATTGCTGTCATCTGTGCAGGGATATCTGGATCGCGGCTTCAACGGGGTGAAGATCAAGATCGGGCAACCGACCCTGGCTGAGGATGTGGCCCGCATCAAAGCCGTACGCGACCTCATCGGGCCCGATATCGCGTTCATGGTGGATGCGAATTATTCGATGTCCGTGTCGCAGGCCATCACGGCGGCTGAGGCGTTTGCGCCTTTCGATCTGCTGTGGTTCGAAGAGCCGACGATCCCGGATGACTATGCCGGTTACGGTCAGATCGCCGAGGCTACTGGAATGCCGCTTGCCATGGGTGAGAACCTGCACACAATCCACGAATTCGACCACGCCTTCGCGCACTCACAACTCAGCTACATCCAGCCCGACGCCTCGAATTGCGGCGGCATCACCGGCTTTCTACAGGTCGCGGGGCGTGCGTTATCCCATGGTTTGCCTGTCTGCAGCCACGGCATGCAGGAACTGCATGTCAGCTTGGTCTCGGCCTGTTCTAATGCTGGCTGGATCGAAGTGCATTCCTTTCCCATAGACAGCTACACGACCCGCCCTCTGATGGTTGAAAACCACCTGGCGATCGCGCCTGATGTTCCTGGTATTGGTGTCACATTCGACTGGCAGAAACTGAACGCCGCCAACCAGCGGCCTGTCTCCGACGTATAGACCCACGACTTATTCTCGGCAAATGGCGATGACGGAGTAGATATGGCGGTTCGAAGGGCTCTGCTCTGGTGCCTGGCAAAGCGCGTCATGGAAATGTTGGCGACCCCGGCAGAACATTTCATTGACTAACTTTCGCTAAACAGTGTTTCTTGCCAAAGGTATAGGCCAAACTTTAGGTGTTTGATCCTGACTTGCCCTCCGAAACTCCCCGCATTGTAGTGTAGAAGTTGCCCAACTTTTCGAAGGGCAAACGGATGCGAAAGAGTGTTTCACGAAAGTCCAGATTATTCGGATGATCAAAGGCCGGGATGCCGGGGTGCCGACAGCGGAGGCGTGTCGCAAGTATAATCTCAGCCAGTGGAAGAACCAAAGCGGCAGCGGTTCAAGCGATGTCCTATCGGTTGCTTCCACCTGAACACCGCTTAGGTTCAGACCGCTGAGAACAAGCTCTGTCTCTTCGCCGCAATTGATCGGCCCAGCAAATACGCTGTTACCCGACTCGTCGGCAATGCCAATCGCAAAACATCTTGGGAATTCCTCGAGCATCTGCTCAAAGCCGTTACCAACCGCATCCACACGATCCTGACAGATGACGGTACCCAGTTCGCCGATCAGCCCAGGACCAGGAATACAGTCTATTCTCGGCCTAAGCGCTTCGACGTGACCTGCAACGCAGACAGTATTGAGCATCGCTTGACGAAGCCGAAGGGCCGGTGGACCAATGGTCAGGTCGAACGCATGGACCGCACCATTTAGGACGCAAGCCGCGACAGCAAGTAGGCCGAACATTCACTACGCTGACGGCACCGCTTTGGCGGGTCAATTTCTCTGCGCAAAAACGCTTAACCGGGCAAGCCCCTTTACAAAAGCCTGGAGCTTAATCACCCAAGGGCTGAGGACCTGTTCTTCCGTGGTAGGCCGTTAACGATGCTCGAATTCGTCGCAGATTTTCTTTCGTTTCATCGGTCATCTCCTGAGCTACAACCATGGCCAATGCATCGACAATAGCTAGATGGGCGTATCGGGATGCCGTCGGTTTGTAGATGTGGCTGTCTTCGGGTGGGTCCGTCAGTAGAGCAATTTTGGATATGTTTGAAAGCCGGGTGTCGGGCTTTGTGATGCTTATTGTCGTCGCACCATAACCGTTGGCGACTTCGGCAGCGCCTACAATGGCATCCGCCTCGCCGCTGGCGGAGACAAGGAACAGAACATCTTCGGGTCCAAGCGCAGCGGCGCGCATTTGCAGCACGTAGCTGTCATTCACAAAGAATGACGGGATGCCAAGTCGGAAAAAACGATTGGACGCTTCCTGAGCAACAAATGAAGATCCTCCGCCGATTCCCGCAAAAAGGATCTGCCGCCGGTCCAAGCAGGCGTCTCTGGCTGCTTCGAGCTTTTCCGTGTCGATTTGACGACGCATTATATCCAGGGTCGAAAATATTGCCCCGAGGACTTGGTCTAATGCCGCGTCGGCGTCTGGGCTTTCGTCGTTGGTGCCTCCGTAAAGATACTGCGCGCTAACGGCGATGTTCTGAGCCAGACGAAGTTTAAAATCCCGAAACCCTTCGCAACCAAGGCTACGGCAGAAACGTACTACGGTTGGCTTGCTGACTGAGCAGCGTTTCGCCAGATCTCCGATCGTCATTGCGCTGATTTCGCTGAGGTTCTCTATTACGTAATCCGCAACTTTCTGCTCTTGGACCGCCAGTTTGGTCTGTGCGTTATGGAGCGCCGGGATCAGGTCCACTGCCCCTTTTCTACCTTTTTGTGGAGGTGCTTCGTTGTTTTTGTGGCTTCGGGTTTCAGTTGGCAAATCAGTAGTTTCCTTTCGCCCGGATGTGAAACTTAGTTACACAAATGGATGAAGGTGAGCAAGAAAATCATGGAAATTTGCACGATATCACGTAAATTATGAAACTTAGTTACGTATGTCTGTTGAAATCTTGCCCCAAATCACGCACTGTGTAACTGAGTTACAGATTCGGAACCTGGGGAGGACTACGAATGTCAGACTGGTTTGCCGGCGCAAGTTCACGGATAAATTCGGTCGTAGAAGGTATTGTAGCCGTTCTGATGCTGGCTTTGGTTCTCGACGTCTGGCTTGGCGTCATTGACCGATACTATTTTCACTGGCAACTCCCTTGGCCGGAAGTCTTGGCCCGATATCTGATGATCTGGGCGGCGTTGCTCGCAGTTTCATCTGGAGTTGCCCGCCGGGATCACATCGGCCTTACGGCATTCGTTATGATGCTTCCAATCAGTTTGCGGCGCGTACTCCTTATCGCGATGGATGTGTTGGCGCTGACTTTGTTTCTGTACGTTGCGTTCTTTGGGGTCAGCTTTGCGGAAAGCGGCGCGCCTCGGCAGGCGATGATTTTTGGGGCCAGCCTTGCCCCATTCTACGCAGCAATTCCCGTTGCAGCGGCCTTGTCATCTGTGCAGCTTGTCCTTGTCCTGTTTCGCGACTTGGGTTCGCACATAGATGAACCACCCTTTGCCATAGAGGCGGAGGAAACGCCGTGATCGTAGCAGTTGTTTTTGTGGCCCTCATCCTGTTCGGAATGCCGATCGGTTTTGCCATCGGTCTTGCCGGTGTCGTTGGGCTTATCGACATGGGCGGCACACAGTTTCTCGCCATTGGTCCCAGCAAGATTTTCAACGGCCTCAATATTTTTCCATTCCTCGCAATGCCTTTCTTCATTCTGGCTGGCGAGATCATGAATGACATTGGCATTACCAGCCGCCTTGTAAAATTGGCGCAGGTTCTGGTTGGCCGATTTCGTGGCGGTCTGGCCCATACGAACATGCTGGCGTCGGTGTTCTTTGCCGGATTGACGGGATCGGCGACTGCGGACGCGGCCGCGTTTGGTCGGACCCTTGTGCCAGCCATGGTTAAGGAAGGCTACAAACGAGATTATGCCTGCGCTGTCACGGCAGCAGGATCCATCATTGGCCCAACCATCCCGCCCTCGGGTTTGATGGTCGTCTACGGATCGTTGATGGGCGTGTCCATTGCCGGCCTGTTTGCTGCCGGAGTTTTGCCCGGTCTTGTAATCTGCATTGTCTGTATGGCCGTCATCGTTGCTGGCGGAAAGCGGGAGAACCTGCCTAAGGCCGTGCGCGGCGCTACCCCGCGCGAAGTTTGGGCAACCTTCGTTTCCTCTCTCACCGCGCTGGCCATGCCCGTCATCATTCTGGGCGGCATTCTCGGCGGCATCGTGACACCTACCGAGGCAGCCTCGATTGCGGTTGCATATGCGATGTTCATAGGGATCTTCATATATAGGACGCTGACCTTCAGATCCTTCTACGCCATGTTGGTGCGTACGGCGCGCATCACCGGGGTGATCTTCGTTATTATCGCTTTCGCTGGCATCCTGGGCTGGTGGATGAGCTTTGAGCGCATTCCGCAGCTGATTGCCGAAACGGTTCTTGGCCTTTCAGACAACCGGTATGCCGTCATCGCAATCATCATAGGATTGCTTTTGGTTGTTGGCATGGTGATGGATATCACGGCCATCCTGATCATCCTTGCCCCTGTGCTGGTGCCGCTGACGCAGCAGGTCGGGCTGGAGCCGATCCACGCCGGCATCATATTTGTATTGGCTCTGAATATCTCGCTGATGACGCCGCCGGTGGGTGCCTGCCTGTTTGTTCTGTCCTCCGTGACCGGCGAAAAACTTGAACGGATTTCTATCAAACTGTTCCCGTTTCTGATTGCCGAAATCGCGATCCTTTTTGCCTTTGCTTTCTGGGAGGACGCAGCGCTGTGGCTTCCCCGGATGTTGGGCTTTGCCCAGTAAATGCCCTTCTAAAACCATACTAACAGGAGAAGTATCATGAAAAACATTCTGACAGGTGCTGCGTTGACAGCGACGATGCTTGCAAGCAGTGCTTTAGCCGAAGGCGGAGTCATCAAATTTGGCCACGACAACAAGACCGACCCGTTTGAAAATCCAGCACATGCCTGCACGGCCGTCTTTGCCAACCTTGTGAACTCGGGCACAAATGGCAGTGTTTCCGTAGAGGTCTTCGGGTCCAATCAATTGGGGTCCGCAGCAGAACACGTCCAACAAATGCGAGACGGGATCATTCAAGCGACCCTAACCTCTACCGGTGCATTGGCCAGTTATTATCCGCGTATTGACGTGCTGAACCTGCCCTTCGCCTTTACCGGCAACGCGTCTACTTACGAAGTCTTTGATGGCGAGTTCGGTGAAGCTCTGGCCGCCGATATCGAAGCGGAGTTGGGCGATGTTGTGGTTCTGGGTTTCCCGGATACTGGTGGTTTTTTTGCTGTAACCAACTCGCAGCGCCCCATCGCCGACTTGCAGGATTTTGACGGTATTCGCATCCGCACTATGACCCTGCCGTCACATCAGAAAATCATCCAGGCGTTGGGTGCGGAAGCCTATCCCCTGTCCTGGGGCGAAGTGTATTCCGGGCTGCAAACTGGTGTAATTGACGGACAGATGAATCCCGTACCGATTATTTCGTTCGCAAATTTTGCCGAAGTTCAGCAGTACATGACGTTGACCAATCACCTGTTCTCTCCCTACACCTTCATGATTAATCGGCCCTTTTTTGAAGGCCTGTCGGAAACCGAGCAGGCGACGATCCGAACAGCAGCCGAAAACTGCGTTACAGCAAGCCGTGGTTTGTCACGTATCATTGAGGCGTCGGATCGCGGGCTCGCGGGCTTGATGGACCAAATTCAGGTTACCGCATTGACCGACGAACAACGCAGCGCAATGGCGGCAGCAACGCAACCCGCGTTTGATGCGCATGTTCAGGAAAGCCTGGACGAAAAGGCAGCAGAGTTGCTGGCGAGCTTCAAGGCTGCGGTTGAGAACGCCAACAACGCCTCCTACCTCGATTGATTCTCCCTGACTGCCGGAACCAACCGGCAGCACATCAAATCGGTGGCCATGAACTGGCCTCCGATCCCAACAACGAATTGGAATTAACATGCGGGTTTTCTGTGCGTCTCTTGCTACCGAAACAAACACTTTCTCTCCCCTGCGCACGGATTTTTCCGATTTCCAGCAGAGCTTTTATGCACAACCGGGCGAACACCCCAAGACTCCTACATTGTGCAGCGCGGTATTTCCCGCGCTGAGGAGAAGAGCGCAATCCAATGAAATTGAACTGATCGAAGGCACCGCCACCTGGGCCGAACCGGGCGGCTTATTGAACAAAGAAACTTGGGTCCGGTTGAAGTGGGAAGTGTTGGATCAGGTGACCGCCGCGCTGCCGCTTGACGGAGTTATTCTGGGTCTGCATGGCGCTATGATCGCCGAAGGCTGCCTTGATTGCGAAGGCGAACTGATCGAAGCCATACGCGAAATCGTCGGGCCAGATACGGTCATAGGCGCAAGTTTCGATCCCCACAGTCATCTCAGCCGAAAACGGGTGGTCAACGCGGATATCATTACTGTGTTCAAGGAGTTTCCGCATACCGATTTTGTCGAAGCCGGAGAGGCCTGTGTCGACCTGACCCTGCGTACGATCAAGGGAGAAATCCACCCCGTCACATCGGTTTTTGATGTTCGCATGTTGGACGTTTTGCCCACCAACCAGCAGCCTATGCGTGGGTTTGTTGACCGGATGAAACGGATGGAAATCGAGGGCGAGGTTCTGTCCGTCTCGGTCATTCATGGTTTCATGGCCGGAGATTCTCCGGACCTTGGTGCCAAGATTGTCGTCCTGACGGACAATGACCAGCCCAAAGCAGATCGCATTGCTCGGTCTCTGGGGGCAGAGCTGTTTTCCTTTCGCGGGCAAACCAAGCCCGATTACCTCTCGCCCGCCGACGCGCTGGCACAAGCACAAAGGGCGACGCACGGGCCGGTCGTGGTTGCGGATGTCTGGGACAATCCCGGTGGTGGCGTGGCGGGGGATTCAACGCTGATTCTTGAGGAAGCCATAGCTCAGAACCTGTCATCCATGGCATTTGGCACGATTTGGGACCCGATGGCAGTGCGCCTCTGCCATGCTGCTGGCGAAGGTGCTGTATTCGATCTGAGATTTGGCGGCAAAACATCGGCTCTCGCCGGGAACCCGATTGACGCCAGGGTTACAGTCGTACGCAACGAGCGCAATGCGGTCCAGAGCTTTGGCGCCTCGGTCGTGCCGATGGGGGATTGCTCAGTCATTCGTCTGGGCGGGATCGAGGTTGTTCTGAACTCAAACCGAAGCCAGGCTTTCTCGCCAGATCTGTTCACAAATCTTGGCGTCGATATCAGCAAAAGGAAGGTGTTGGTCGTCAAATCAACAAATCATTTCCATGGTGCGTTTTCCGATGTCGCCAGTGAAATAATCTATGCGGCTGTCGAAGGCCCTTACCCAAATGACCCGACTAAAACGCACTATGAAAACCTGTCACGTCCGATCTGGCCCATTGTAAAAAACCCTCACAAGGAGGTTGCGGAATGATCTTCCCCGAAATCGACACACCAGCGGTGCTGGTCGATCTTGATATCGCCGAAGCGAACATTGACCGTTTCCAGGGCCATTGTGTTGACCATGGGCTCGCTGTTCGTCCGCACATCAAAACCCACAAACTGCCCATACTGGCCCAACGGCAGTTACAGGCCGGGGCCATTGGCATAACGTGCCAGAAGGTCAGCGAGGCCGAGGCGATGATTGCCGAGGGAGGCATTGACGATGTTCTGATCACATTCAACATCTTCGGGGATACGAAACTGGCCCGGTTGCGCGACCTTTCTGAAAAAGTGCAATTGTCTGTTGTCGCGGATAACACCGAAATCGTTGACGGGTTGTCGCAGTTCTTTGCGGACGCTCCGCAACCGCTTGGTGTATTGGTTGAATGCGATACGGGCGCATCACGATGCGGCGTGACCACTCCGAAGCACGCGCGAGATCTCGCGCGCTATATCAGTGCCAAACCCGGCCTTTCGTTCCTTGGCCTGATGACCTACCCGCCAGTGGGGCAAGAGGCGGCGGTTCAGGAGTGGCTCACCCAGGCCAAGACTGAAATCGAAAAAATCGGATTGACCGTGAGTGTCGTATCCAACGGCGGCTCACCGGGTATGTGGCAAGCGCAGGATGTCCCGATTGCAACCGAATATCGGATTGGCACCTATATCTATAACGACCGATCTTTGCAGGCACGGGGTGTCTGCACCTGGGCAGACTGTGCTCTGAGCGTTCTTGCAACGGTAATCTCGGTTCCAGCAATGGACCGTGCCGTAATCGATGCAGGGTCAAAAGTTCTGACCTCCGATCTGTTGGGGCTGGAAGGTCACGGGCACGTGATTGGTCGACCTGACATTCTTGTTGAGGGCCTGTCAGAGGAGCATGGTGTGCTGAAGGCCCACAAGATTAATCTGAAGGTGGGCGAGCGTATTCGGATCATCCCGAACCATGCCTGTGTCGTCACCAATATGGTCGATCAAGTGGAAACCATTCGAGGGGATCGCGCACGAGGGGCCGTAACTGTCTCGGCGCGAGGCAAAGTTCAGTAACGCACGGCAACGCAACTTCAATACTGCTGAAGGCGACGAGCATAAACGTGGTGCAATATGACTGACCTCAATTGTTTATCTGCGCAGCGGGAATGTCACAAAGTTCGCCAAACTCGCGAGCTAGGGAGCCGCTCTATCAACCACGGGCTTTGGCGCCGTGAAACCAATTCCATTCGGAAAAGATCCAACAGAAGGAATACCCGTCAATGACTGAGAACAAGATCATGCGTTTGGGCGATGACAGAACCGGAGCGGGTGGCCAACCGCTTCCTTTTGCGCCTGCGGTAAGGGCCGGAGACTTTGTGTTCATTTCTGGACAGGTTGCAATGAAAGAAGACGGCGAAATCGAAGCAGGAGGTATTGAGGCGCAAACCCGCAAAACAATGGAAAACCTGATCGCGGCATTGGCGCTGGCTGACTGTACCTTGGATGATATCGCAAAAGTTGGTGTCTGGCTGGACGATCCCCGCGACTTTTGGACGTTCAACCGGGTCTATGCGACCTATTTTCCTAACGGCGGCCCGGCACGTTCGACCGTCCGCTCGCAGATTATGGTAGACGCTAAGGTCGAGATAGACGCGGTCGTGTATAAGCCATTGGGTTGATACAAAATGATCTTAGTTTCTTGGATGCGCTGGATTGGTTGCCAGCGCATACAGAAGTCTTCGATCGTTCATTTTTGCGGCAAAGTGCTGTGTCACTTTCTCGGTTCGGGACGCATAACCAGAATATGACGGTCGCTGCGATGGCAATGGCTGCCAGGAACACTTTTGGGCATCGGTCATAGTGGATCGCCACGCGCCGCCAATCTTTCAATTTACCAAACATCCTCTCGATCCGGTTGCGCAGTTTGTAGCGACGTTTGTGGTGTCGAACGGCCTTGCTGAGTGTCTTGCGCCCAGGGATGCAGGGCTTCGTTCCCCTGTCTATCATGGCTTCTCGGAACCAATCGGGATCATAATTTCGGTCAGCGAGAAGCCATTCAGCATCTGGCATGCTATTCAGCAAAGTTGCTGCACCTGTTTAGTCGCTCACCTGACCGGCAGTGATGAAGAAACGGATCGGGCGGCCGTCGAGCACCGTTCGATCCGCATTCTCTCAGAGCTGTTGAGAAATCTGATTGATACATCTCAAACTCAGATTGCCAGGGCATGAAAGATAGCATGCGTACCGGCCGGCAACCGAAACAGGTGGGGCAAACAGAGAGCAATTTGAGAGGGACTGTACGAGTTTTGTACGAACACTAGCCGATTGAGCCCTGTTTGTTCTGGTTTTGGCCCACGTTCGCCAAGCGACCAGAAAACCAAAAAGCTTCTTAGTATATTGATTTATATTGAAAAAAGTGGCGACCCCGGCAGGATTCGAACCTGCAACCTGCCCCTTAGGAGGGGGCTGCTCTATCCAGTTGAGCCACGGGGCCTTGGCGGTTGTCTAGCCGGGAATTACGCAATTGTCATCGGCGGTCTGGCAGGTTTTTGCATTTTCGTAAGTGCATTGAACTTTCACTGGTTGTACCCAATGATTGAACAGATTCCCGAGTAGCCCGTCACTCTGTTACGGGCTTGGTCGTGACTAATGGGAATGCCGCAATATGAAAGGCGACGGGGACGAGTGGACCTCAAAACATGAAGACGCGACATCTTCGGTAACGTGGTGTTGTCATTCCCTCTTGCCACCCCTCATGCACACCTGTATAGCGCGCGGGTTCTCATCAAGAACATTGAGGCGGGGTGATTCCCGCCTTTTGGGTTCGATGAGGGTGGGCGATGGGCGCCCGTCCTCCTCTCAACTCCAACGCCTGAAGAAAAAGGCTGTTAGAATGCAAAGCCAAAATATCCGTATTCGGCTCAAGGCATTTGACTATCGCGTCCTGGATGCCAGCACGCAAGAGATCGTCAACACTGCCAAGCGGACCGGCGCGCAAGTGCGTGGCCCGATCCCGCTGCCGAACAAGATCGAGAAGTTCACGGTTCTCCGTGGTCCTCACGTCGACAAGAAATCCCGCGATCAGTTCGAGATTCGTACGCATAAGCGTCTGCTCGACATCGTAGATCCGACCCCCCAGACAGTGGACGCGCTGATGAAGCTCGACCTCGCCGCTGGTGTGGATGTCGAGATCAAACTGCAATCGTAATCGGAGGGTATGAGAATGCGCTCTGGTATTATCGCAAAGAAAGTCGGCATGACCCGGCTGTTCCAGGAAGACGGCAAGCAGATCCCTGTGACCGTGCTTCAATTGGACGGCCTGCAGGTCGTTGCTCAACGGACAACTGAAAAAGACGGCTACACCGCCGTTCAGCTTGGTGTAGGTTCGCCCAAGGTCAAGCGTGTCTCGAAGGCAATGCGCGGCCATTACGCAGCCTCGAAGGTCGAACCCAAGCGCAAGCTTGTCGAGTTCCGGGTTGAAGAAGACGGCCTGATCGACGTTGGCGCCGAAATCTCGGCCGAACACTTCCTGGAAGGCCAGAAAGTGGACGTGACCGGTACCTCGATCGGTAAAGGGTTCGCCGGTGCCATGAAGCGGCACAACTTCAGCGGTCTGCGCGCGTCGCACGGTGTCTCGATCTCGCACCGTTCGCATGGGTCTACCGGTCAGTGTCAGGACCCCGGTAAGGTGTTCAAAGGCAAGAAGATGGCCGGTCACATGGGCGCTGCCCGTGTCACCACCCAGAACCTTGAAGTTGTGAAAACCGATGCGGATCGTGGCCTGCTCATGATCAAAGGCGCGGTTCCCGGTTCGAAAGGTGGCTGGGTCACCGTCAAGGACGCCGTGAAGAAGAAAGCACCGGAAGGCCTGCCTTTCCCGGCTGCTGTCAAATCGGCCGCATCTGAGGCCCCTGCGGAAGAAGCACCCGCGGAAGGTGGTGAAGCATGAAACTTGATGTGATCAAACTCGACGGCGGCAAAGCCGGTAACATCGAGCTGGATGCCGAACTGTTCGGTCTGGAACCGCGCGCGGACATCCTGCACCGTGTGGTCCGCTGGCAGCGTAACAACGCGCAGGCCGGTACCCACAAGGTCAAGACCCGCTCGGAAGTCGACTACTCAACCAAGAAGATCTACCGCCAGAAAGGCACCGGTGGCGCACGCCATGGTGCACGCTCGGCACCGATCTTCCGCGGGGGTGGTGTGTATAAAGGTCCAGTCGTGCGCTCGCACGGTCACGACCTGCCCAAGAAGTTCCGTAAGCTGGGTCTGAAGCACGCCCTGTCCGCCAAGGCGAAAGCCGGTGAACTGGTCGTGATCGAGGACGCCGCCGCCGAAGGCAAAACCGGGGCTCTGGCCAAACAGGTTGCAAACCTGGGCTGGAAACGCGCGCTGATCATCGACGGGGCAACCGTGAACGAAGGGTTCCTGAAGGCGTCGCGCAACATCGAAGGTCTGGATATCCTGCCGTCGATGGGTGCAAACGTTTATGACATCCTGCGCCGTGACACGCTGGTGCTCACCAAAGCGGGCGTCGAAGCACTGGAGGCTCGTCTGAAATGAGCGCGAAAGCAGAACATTACGACGTGATCCGCAAGCCGGTCATCACCGAGAAATCGACTATGGCATCCGAGAACGGCGCGGTTGTGTTCGAAGTGGCGATTGACAGCAACAAGCCGCAGATCAAGGAAGCCGTCGAGGCGCTCTTTGGTGTGAAGGTCAAGGCGGTCAACACCACTGTGACCAAAGGCAAGGTCAAGCGGTTTCGCGGCCAGTTGGGCAAGCGTAAAGACGTCAAGAAAGCCTATGTGACCCTCGAAGAGGGCAACACCATCGACGTGTCCACCGGTCTCTGACCAGAACGTCATTGGCAAGAAATGAAGGCCCTCGCGAAAGCGGGGGCCTTTTCCTATGTGACGACACAATCCATGCCGGTGACTGCCCGTGGGATGGCGCCGCACCCTTTGAACCGCGTGCTTTATGCTGCCAGATACATCCTAACTCGTCGTGAGGCGCAAACCACCCCAAAGCGCCAGCCCGCCGGGACGGGCAGTCGCTGGCGCGGCGGCCTCCGGCCTTGATTCCGCGCTGGGTGCCAACTCGTTTTGTAACTGGCCAGAAGACGATACTCTTGCGCCGTTGTGGCATCTGTTTTGAGTGATGCGCCCAAGGATTGATGAGTTCCGGTCCTAGTGTCCGAACTCGTTTTTGTTTCATAGCCAGAACATAACGGATGCGGCGAGAGCGATGGCAGACAAGAACTCCTTTAGATACTTGTCCTATCGGGTCGCCACACGCCGCCAGTCCTTGAGCGTTCTGAACATCATCTCGATACGATTGCGCCGTTTATGCCGGTGCTTGTCATACTTCACGGGTGTCTTGCGCTGCTTTCGACCGGGGATGCAGGCGCGTATCCCCTTGTCTTTCAACGCTTCTCTGAACCAATCTGCGTCGTAACCGCAATCACCATGCAGCCAGTCGACATCAGGCAAGTTGCTTGGCATGGCCCGCGCTCCGATGTACTCACTGACCTGCCCGGCGGTTAGAAACAGGGTCAGCGGGCGCCCTTGGCTGTCGCAGACGGCAGGGAATTTGGTGTTCATGCCGCCCTTTGTTCGGCCGATCAGCCGTCCACGCCACCCCTTTTGACCCCCAAACTGGAGGCTGCTCGATGCGCCTTCAGGTAGGTGGCATCGATCATCACAGTCTTCTCCGCGCCGTTCTTAGCGGCCAGACCGGTCATCATCTGCGCGAAGATACCCTTGTCGCTCCATCGCTTCCAGCGATTGTAAAGAGTCTTGTGGGGGCCGTATTCCTTGGGGCATCTCGCCAGCGCAACCCATTGCGATTGATGAGATAATCCCACTCAACACACGCCGGTCATCGACGCGAGGCTCCCCGGGGGATCTCGGGAAGTACGGCTCAAGCCGCGCATCTGCGCGTCCGTCAGCCAAAAAAAGACTAGACATGTCACCGCTTTATTTTTTCAGCGGTGAATCACGGCGCCCAACGGAAATCAAAGGGTGCTGAGCCAAGCCAGCCTAAAAGAAAGCGGTCAAGCGACGCGGCTCGTTGACGATCAGGTATGACCTGCGATGAACTGGGATTCCGCACCTACAGGCAGGAACGGTCTCCAGAAGACCTACGGCGATACCGCGATTTTAATGTGAGTTACGTAGAAGATGCTGCCCGGCATTGGGGAATGCCGGGCTCTCAGTCGTCATTCGGTGATTTTGTTCAGGCTTGTGAGGTTAGATAGTTGGCATGGTTGCTGCCGTGTGGCTCAGTCTCCTTAATTGGGTAGACCGGCTTTGTTGCACAAATCAGCTTAGGGGATTCATAGCGTGAATCCAGCATGATAGCTGAGGTGCATGAGCCGTTGGACCCCAACAGCATACAAGACCACGAACTGGTCGAGCTATAACACCGCACTGAGACAGCGAGGATCGCTGTCGATCTGGTTCGATCCGGCGATGATCTGGGTGCCGCCACCGAGCGAAAACCGCAGACGGCAGCGGTGCTTCAGTGATACTGCGATCCAGGCCGCCTCACTCTGAGAGTGCTGTTCGGGCTGCCGCTGCGGCAGACGCTTGGGTTTGTGCAAAGCTTGCTAGAGTTGGTCGGCCTGGATTGGGCTGTGCCCGATTTCAGCACGCTGTGCCGCGGCCAGAAAACCCTGAATGTCAGTCTTCGATTTCGCGGCGGAAACGGTCCGCACAACCTTCTCATCTACAGTACCGACATCAAGGCCGAGGCGGAAGGCGAGTGGAACGCCCGCAAGCACGGCGGTCCCAAGCCGCGTGTCTGGCGCAAGATACACATAGGGATCGACGAAAAAACACTGGAGGTTCGCGCTGGAAAGCCGGTTGACTTGGCAAGGGAAGCTGTTCGAGTCATCGGTGAGATGCGGACAGCGGTTTCTTAGTGCGGCGTTCATATTGGTGATGGTTCCGGACCAGCGCTTTTCCGCCGCGATGAATTTCACGATGGTCAGCACTAGGGATTGCCTTCTACGTTCGCCTGGTCGGAGGTCTTTCGATTGGCAAAATAAGCGTTCAGGAGCGCACGCCGTGGCCAGCCTAGGGCAGGTTCGGCGGCTGTGATCCATTTGGCGAAGTCGGCCATGCGCGGGCGCTCTATGGGTATTAGCGCACAAGTTCCCAACAGCCCCTGTTCGTATGAATTATTGAGTGCGCCAGATTTCCCGATCTGGCGCACTATGCCTTTTGAGATATTTGCCTAAGGTTCTGACGAGTTCCTCAGATTGTTGATGTTTCGATGTACGACTTGGACACAGCAAATTCACCTCATACAGTTTTCCTGATCAGGCCTAATTGTGGTTGACCCTCGAGTGCTTGCCTCGTCTCCAATAACTCAAGCAGAAACCGGTTGGTCCATTCCCCACACGGATGAGGATAACCCTATGAAAACCGCAAAATTACTACACGTTTTGGACCCAATGCTTGAAGAGAAAGCTATCGCTTGCCGATTGACGAAATACCTCAAGTATCTGCGCCGGGTCGATTTCTGACCGCGCAGCCGGAACAGGGCTGTAAGACGGGACTCTAGTGGATATAGAGGCCGGTACCAGCGCACGCGTTGGCGGGCTTATTCCTCCAGGGTACCCTTAGAAAGAGACCGTCAGGTACAGCATAAAACTGTGCGGAATTGGCTGTTTCTTGGCATTCCCGAATAGTGAGTTAGCCAGGTCAGCAAACTGATCAGGCCGGATCGAATTGGGAGGAATAAATGAGAAACCAAGTCACAATGGCAGCTTCTGCAATGGCAGTCATGGCATCTGGCGCTATGGCCGAGCCTCTGAAGGTCGGCGTTTTGGCCACGCTTGAGGGAACCTATACGGTTCTTGGGGAAGACGGTGTCAGAGGCTTGAAAACAGCTCTGACAGAGGCGAACTACGCGGCGGGTGGTCGCGAGATCGAGATCATCATCGCCTCCACCGATACCAGCCCAGACAGTGCCGTTCGCGCCGCCCGCAAAGTTGTTGAACAGGACGGCGTGGACATTGTTATTGGCCCGCTTTCTGGTTCTGAGGGTATAGCGATCCGCGACTATGCAAAGACCCAGCCGGATATCACGTTTCTGAACGGATCGTCTGCAGCACAGGAAACAACCTATGTGACGCCTGCTGACAATTTCTTTCGCTTCAGCACTGATGGCGCGCAGTGGTCTGTGGGCCTAGGCGATTACATTTACAACGAAAAAGGCTACCGCTCCATAGCGACCGTGGGTGAAGACTACTCGTTTATCTACACACAGGTCTTCGGCTTGGTGACTGAGTTCTGTGCTGCGGGTGGTGAAGTGACCGAACGTTTCTGGGTTCCGTTGGGAACAAAGGATTTCGGTTCGATCATCGCCGCCCTGCCGGATGATGTGGACGCGATTTATCTTGGATTGGGTGGCGGTGACGCGGTCAACTTCCTGGGCCAGTATCAGCAGGCGGGGGGCGATGCTGCCCTGATTGGCGGCTCGATCATGGTTGATGGCACGGTTCTGAATTCTAAGGGCGATGCAAAGAATGCTTTGATAGGTACGCCGGCCGCAGGACCGCAGGCGGACAATTGGGACAATCCGCGCTGGAAAGAATATGTGGCCTCTTACCAGGAAACATTCGCACCGGAAGACCGCTTTCCAAGCCCTTCGTTGCTGGCAACAACCTATTACAACGCCACATCCGCTGCGCTGACTTGTGTTGAAGAAGTGGGCGGCGATCTTGGCGAAGGCCAGGCAGCGTTCCGGTCCTGCCTGAGCGCATTGAAACTTGATGCACCGACTGGCGCAATCCGTCTGGATGATAATCGTCAGGCGATTGCAGCGAATTTTGTGTCCGAAGTTGTCGAAAACGAGGACGGCACGCTATCGACAAAGATGGTGTCGATGGTCGAAGACGTGAACCAACAGCTGGGAGTCGACCCGGAGGCGTTTGCAAAAATCGGCCTGCCAAGCCGGGATACGCCAGCGTGTCAGACGTCATACCAATAATCTAAATGGTACAACCGCCCGGCAGATCCATCTGTCGGGCGAATTCGCTGAAATGATACGCGGCAGTTGGCATGACTTTGATTAACTACCTTTCACGCGTACATTTTGCAGATGGTATCCTTGAGGATGCGCTGCATTCCGAATTGGAGCGAAATCGGTGCACCCGGCCTTTGGTTGTCTTTAACGACCGATACGCGGGCGGATCTGATTTTCTCGACCGTCTTGTCTCGGGGTTTCCTTATCGCAGCAAAGTTGCATTGCATCCGATCGCATCTGGGCGGATTATCAAAAACGATATCAAGGCACTAAACAAGGCCAGCGCCGCACATAAAACGGATGTAATAATAGCGTTTGGAAGCACCAATGCGATTGCCGTTGCCGGGCGGGCTGAATTTTGTGTAGCGCACCGGGCCGATACGAGTGGCGCAGCTTTGAGTATCAACTCAGACAAAAGCGCCCCTCTCTTTTTTGCAATTCCAGGAGTTGAAAACCTGCCCACATACGGCGCCGGTGTCCAACTTTCAGCTGACAATGCACTTCCAAACATGGCGGCAGGTTTCCAGCCGGATGTGATCATTTGCGATCCAACTGTAACGTTGGGGGAGACACCGGAACGCACCTCAAGTTCTGCCGTAACCGCCATGATCCGCTGCATCGAGGCTTATGTCTTGGATGGGTTCAATCCTCCGGCGGATGGTATCGCACTGGATGGTTTGATCAGAACCGCTCAGAACCTGCATTCGACCGTGGCCTCAGATAGCCTTGATGGCCGCCGAGAGCTGATGGCCGCTGCGCTAAATGGGCTGTTGGCGCGACAAAAGGGCGGCATGAGCAGTCGGACTGCTACGAAGTACAAGATCAAGAACTGGCCGAAGTATGACACCGCGCTGAAGCAACGAGGATCCTAGTCGGTCTGGTTTGATCCAGAGATGATCTGGGCACATCCACCGAGCCGGAAGCGCGGTCGCCAGCAGTAAGTCAGCGACACGGCGATTCAGGCCTTTTTTGACGATAAGGCTGCTTTTGGGCTGCCGCTTCGGCAGACGGGTGGCGACGAGGAAACACTGCAGGTTCGGGCAGGCTACGTCACGACAGACAAGGTTGGCCCCTCTCGGAAGCATCCTGCGGATGCGCCTGCCGGGCAGTGGATGCACTGCATCAAACTGCTCGGCCAATCCCTCTTGGCCAGGGACTTCGAGCGGCAATTCGCGGAGATCCAAATCCGTATCGCCGTGCTCAATCGCTACACTGCTCTTGGCATACCCGTAGCAGAGGCCGCAGGATAAGTCCGTCCGGGGAACCCGAGAACACGCCCTTCAGCGGATTTGTGCAACAAAGCCCATCATGCCGCCATTCGTTAGGGTCCGTGAAACACGCTGGCAGACCAACCTCAAGACGATTTTTGGGTTCTGAACCAAAGTACCACGGAAGTTGACGGAAAATACCCCTCTCGGTGATTGGGCGGGGACCCAGATTTGCCACGAAACTTAGTACCCGACATTTTGCGCCACCTAACAAGCTGGGCACAATCTGTGCTAGGTCACTGCCGATTTCGCAGCGTTTCATGTCAGATTTCGAGCGCTTTGGTAGGCGCATAATCACACTAATTCATTGAAATCATTGGTCGGAGAGGCGAGATTCGAACTCACGACCCCTGCCTCCCGAAGACAGTGCTCTACCAGACTGAGCTACACTCCGACCGTTCGCTGGGCAATATAGCCATGTGAGTTGTTTGGCAAGTCCATCTGCTTTGAAAAACGGTGACTTTCGGAAAACACTCAATGCGCCCCCAACGGCCTCTCAGGCCTCCGGGTTCCCATCTTCGTCGCGGCTCTGCATGCGGCGCAGGATGGCGCCCGCGCGCAGAGAGTTGCCGGTGCCGCCGCGGGTTCGGGTGCGTAGGACCGGCGTTGTTGTTGACGTGGGGCCGCGGCTTTCGCGGAAAATGATATATAGCCCGCTGGCGATGATGACGGAGGCCCCCAGCGCAGTTGTCTGGTCGATGGTTTCGCCAAAGATCAGATAGCCATATGCGGTGGCCCAGAGAATCTGGGAATATTGCATCGGCGCCACGATGGCGGCCTCTCCGAACCGGTAGGCCCGGATCAGGCAGAGCATCGCCAGAAAGGCCAAGGCAGCGACCAGCGCCATCCTGCCGAAATCCGCGGCCGGCATCGGCTTGTAGACAAAGAACAGAGCGCAGCCCAACACCAGAAAGCTCGTCATCATCGGATAGATTAGGAGCACGACGCTGCGTTCCTCGCGCCCGATCTTGCGCACGATGACTGAATTGGCGGCGCCTCCAATGGCAGAGATCAGAGCGGCCAGGTGCCCCAGCGACAGATGCGCGTCGCCGGGGCGCAGCACGATGATCACACCAATCAGACCGACCGTCACCGCGGCCCAGCGGTGCAGCCCCACCTTTTCACCCAGCACAGGGATCGCTAGCACCGTGATGATCAGCGGTGCCGCGAACAGGATCGAATAAACCTGCGCCAGCGGCAGGTTGGTGAAGGCATAAAACGCACCGAGAGCGCTGCAAATCATTGCCGTGCAGCGCCCGGCAATCCACCACGGGTGCACAGGGCGCAGATGGCCTTCGCTGGCATCCCCCATCATCATCAGCACGACCAGCGGAAATCCCAATAGCCCCGAGAAAAAAAGCAACTGGACCGGAGAATAACTGCCGCCAAGGAATTTGATGAAGACGTCGTGGGTCGAAAAGACCCCGAAGGCCAACAGCCCGAACAGGCTGCCCTGAAGATTTCTGCCCGGCTGCGGCATGGTCGGTCGACTTTTTCAAGAGAGATGTTGGCGCAATCATCGGGCAAAGCGCGATCAGGGTAAAGACCGCCCGAACAAAAAAACGCGGGCAAATGCCCGCGTTTGTCATTGTCGCGATGCTGCGTCTTCAGAGGCTGGCGTTCAGCGCCTCGACGATCTTGTCGCCCATCTGCGAGGTCGATACCGGCTGAACACCCTCTTCGCCCAGCAGGTCGGCGGTGCGCACACCGTCAGCCAGCACTTTTTCCACCGCCGTCTCCAGACGATCAGCCTCGGTGCCCTGATCGAAGCTGTAACGCAGCGCCATGGCAAAGCTGAGGATACAAGCGATCGGGTTGGCCTTGCCCTGACCGGTGATATCGGGGGCCGAGCCGTGGACGGGCTCGTACATCGCCTTGGGGCGGCCATTGGCCATCGGAGCACCCAGGCTGGCCGAGGGCAGCATGCCGAGCGAGCCGGTCAGCATGGCAGCACAGTCGGACAGAATATCGCCGAACAGGTTGTCGGTTACGATCACGTCGAACTGCTTGGGTGCGCGCACCAGCTGCATTGCGCCATTATCGGCATACATATGGCTAAGTTCGACTTCGGGGTAGTCGGCTGCGATGCGGGCCACGACCTCGCGCCAGAGGATGCCCGATTCCATCACATTAGCTTTTTCCATCGAACACAGCTTCTTGCTTCGGCGCATTGCCAGCTCGAAGGCGGCACGGGCGGCGCGCTCGATTTCCGACTCGGTATAGCGCTGGGTGTTGATGCCCACCCGCTCGTTGCCTTCCTCGATGATGCCACGCGGTTCACCGAAATAGACGCCCGACGTCAGCTCGCGCACGATCATGATGTCCAGGCCAGCAACGATGTCTTTCTTCAGCGACGAGAAACCCGCCAATGCATCGAAACATTGCGCCGGGCGCAGGTTGGCGAACAGGTCCATCTCCTTGCGCAGCCGCAGCAGCCCGCGCTCTGGCTTCACGCTGAAATCCAGATCATCGTATTTCGGACCCCCCACCGCGCCCAACAGAACCGCATCCACCTCTTGCGCCTTTGCCATCGTGTCATCGTGCAACGGCGTGCCGTGGGCGTCATAGGCCGCGCCGCCCACCAGATCTTCGCTGACATCGAAACCCAGGCCGCGATTGTCACCGAACCAGCCGATGATCTTGCGCACTTCGGTCATGACTTCGGGACCAATTCCGTCACCGGGCAGAATGAGAAGCGAAGGGTTGGACATCAGGGTTCTCCTTGCGAATTGTCGACATCGCCCTATCGCGCAAGCCGATCAGCGTCAATGCGGTGCGGAGATTGGTGCAGTTCACGCGGCAATTGCGGGCTGTTTTGGCACGCACACTTGCACTGTCAGACTTCGGCGCAATAAACCTGATTATCTGGCAGCCTGCCCAGGTGCTGTTTCGTTAGCCAAACGCGATTTCAGCAGTTGGCCTTCGCGATCCAGAATCGGGTGCGCGATCGACACGATCCACGAGTTGAACTCTTTCATGAGATAGGCGGTTTCAACATGCTTGTCGCTTGTTTCAAGACTGTCGACATCGCCCTGATTGAGCCTTTGCAGATGTCGCTTGCGGCTTTTTCGCTCTATGCGACCCATTTCGGTCTTTCGCTGAAGCAATTGACGGGCGCTTTCCAGGTCAGAGCTTATCAGAACATTCGTCGCCAAGTTGAGGTTTTTGGACGCGCTTCCATGAATGTACTCCAATTCGCTGCGACCAGCAGGGCTGAAGTTCTGATCGCTTTCGTGCATTTCCTCCGCCAGGGGAAGCAGTCGTTTGACGATGATATCTCCGGCGGCTTCCAACGCGATGGCGTAATCGACCAGTGATCGAAGCTCTTTGCGTTGAGGCCGGGCCAATTCATCGGTGGGAAGCGTCGCGGCATATCTGCGGACCCCGTCCAAGGCCGAATTGACGAATTCATCCTGCTCATTGATGTGCTTCACCTTGTCCGCATCCGGCGCGGCATAGATCTGCATCACCGGGTCAAACATATCCCCGACGATTCCAGCCATTCGCAGGACCTCGCGCCGCAAGTTTGCCAAGGCTTGCGGAACGGGCGGCGCTTCGCCCTCGGTGAGCACTGAGCGGAATGCAGGATTCTGAATTACCATGGTGTCGGTGTCTTCTGTTGGCAGAATTGCCGCCATCGGTTTTTCGAGAAGACTGCAAAACGGGATCGCAAGCAGAAGCGCCGTATTGAATGTGATGTGCAGAAGGATCAGGCTGTGCGCGCCTTCTCCGAAATGGCTCCAGATCTGCGACTGAAGACCGTTGAGGATCAACAGCATCGCCAAAGCCCCGGTGCCTCGGATCACGAGGTTCGCCACGGGGATACGCCGCGCGTCGGGCAAATATCCGCGGCTAAGCCAAACAGGAATCAAGGCAGAGCCCAGATTTGCGCCGAGGACCAGTGAAACGCCGACCGAGAAAGGCAAGGCGCCAATGGCGACGACGGTGACACACATCAGGATCGCGGCGACCGAGGAATGCATGACAAAGGCCAGCACCGCGCCCGCGAGGAAAGCCGTCAGATAATCGCGTTCCAGATATGCGGACATGGCCGGCAGAAACGCGCTGTCGCGGATTGGTTCCATCGTCTCGCGCAGAAGGTCCAGCGACAGCAAAATCAGGGCAATGCCCAGAATGATGCGCCCCGCCTGGCGCAGCGCGCGTCGCTCTGTTTTCAGGAACAGAATGCCCCCGACAATCAGGAGGATCGGCGCGATCCAATCCAGTTTCAGCGACAGCACCTGAATGACCAGCGCCGATCCCAGATCGCCGCCAAGCACCAGCGCCAGCGCGGGTACAAACCCAATCGTGCCGCCGGTGGCAAGGCCTGATACCAGCAAGGTCACGGCGGCTGAGCTTTGAAGGAGTATCGCTAGCATCACGCCCACCGGCACAAGCTGGATCGGGCTGCGCCTTGTCGTCACCAGCCTGCGAAAACGTGGACCAAAGGCCCTTTCGATTCCTGTGCGAACCATACGGACCGCAAACAACAAAAGCATTGTTGCGCCGAACAGGTGGGTCAGGAAGGCAAGAACCAGCATCTTGTTTATTCACAACTTGAGAAAAAGGCGGGCCCGCTTATTTCGGGCCCGCAGTCAGGGAGGTAACTTGGATCATCGCGGCCAGGGGAGTGAATATGTTTTGACGTTTGTGAAGAACTTCATGGCTTCGATGACGCCTTCCTTGACGCCGTTGCCGCTGTCCTTGATGCCGCCGAAGGGGGACATCTCGATCCTGTAACCGGGCTGTTCCCAGATGTTGCAGGTGCCCACATCCAGCCC
>NZ_JBGOSH010000013.1:0-164698 GCF_041537925.1 Ruegeria hyattellae
GGATGTCTTTGACGACCCGTTCGGCCGCCGGTTTGTCGGTTCCAACTTTCAGTCTCATCTTCACTCCTTGACGGTTCAGATGAGCCAGAAACCTTCCGTTATGCAAATACTCTAATCAGGCCCAAAGGTGCTGATCACGGACACAACAAGGTCGCCAGAGAGGTACTTTCAACGCAGAGAAACCAAGCGAGTTTCCACACACCCTCAGCCCAAAGCGAACGCGTTTCACGGTGCCAGCTCAGCTGCAATCTCGCCAAATCCGGCGTCCCGCAACTGACCTTCCAATCGCGCCAAAATAGTTTTGTCACGAAATAGTTCTTGCCCGCGAAGATAGTCGAATCCCAATGCCGGATCGACTGCAAGCGCCTCACGAATAACCTCTTTTGAGTTTGCAAGATCACCAGTGGCCACAAGGCTCGCGGCAAGGTAGTACCGTGACCGCCGTGTTTGATGCTGAAGTTGACGGGCCTCGGCGATTATTTGTTTATAGTTTTCAAGCGCATAGTGTGCGGACAAGCGTTCCTCGACGATATAGACCGGGACAAATGGATCGAGCTCTTGCGCATGTTCCAAACGCTCCAAACCCTTTTCTGGGTCACCGCAAAATATATGGATCGCTGCACACCGGCCAATCAAGTACGCATCATGTGGCGCAAGTGAAACCGATAATTCAGCGTGATAGATCGCCTTTTCGTATTCTTCATATTCCAGCCACATCCAACCAAGGATTCTACTAGCTTCAGGATCGTTGGGGTCCGCCAGGTAGGCCTTTAGGACAGAATTATTCGCCTTTTCCTTATCGAAATCAGGTAGGTCGGACCAGGCGCAGGCCAGCATAGCCCTTGGCCGGTTGAAACTCGGATCTGCTTCGATTGACTTGCTCAACCATTCGACAGCTTTCCTTGAATGCTCCGTTGTGATCCCGCCAAGCCGATGATGCCAAATACCCCGCAGGTAATATTCATAGGCCGTCATGTTTTCCGGGCGTTTGAGACGCGCCGCCTCGATTTCACGTCTCTCGATTTTTCCCGCGATCCGAGCAACCACCTTCGCCACGACGTCGTCGAGAATGTCGAGCAAATCAGAAAAACCGACCGAAAATTGCTCGGACCAAATTACCCTGCCGGTATCCGTCTCAGACAGCGAGAAGTTCAGGCGCGCATCGTCCCCCATCTTTCGGAATGAACCTGAAAGGACGAAGCCGACACCCAACTCTTTGCCGATCTCGACCGCGTCGTGGTCACCGATCGCAAAAAGTGTCGTGCGCGAGCTGACGTTCACCCGATGCGTTCGACTCAACTCTAGTATCAAATCCTCAGTCAACCCCTCGGACCAAATTTCATCATCTGATCCCGATGGCCCAATAAATTTGATCGGCGCCACTGCTAGCGAGCAACTTCGTTTGGGCATCTCGGCGGAGTCGTTTGCATAAACCGCCAAGAACGGCTGCCGGATCATGGGCCTTTCGATGCGGTAAAGTGTCAGTCCGAGCCGCGTATTCTCGGGCGCAACCTCTTCGAAAAAGTAAGGAGAATTTCGGCGAACGATCCCGAACAAACGGGCGCTTACTTGAATTTCGCCCGCAGGTGTCACCGATAGGGCCTCTTCAAGCTCTGCAAGATCGCCCGACGAGTAGGCCACACCTGGTTCATCGGTTTTGCCCTGGTGAATTGCAAACGCGGCTTTGTTAGCGGCTTTGCCACTATTGTCACGCGATTTAGATCGCGCATCAACGCATGCACGCATAGCGGCTTCTGCCGTCTCGAATGCAAACCAAATGTTGCTGTCTGGGAGTTGTAGCTGCGACCCGTTCCACTTTGAAAATGCCTCTTGGATTGTCGGGGCCTGGTCTGGCTCCGTGCGCACCAAGACCATGAACGATTTGGTAGCCAACCCTAAATCCAACGACCGGCCTGGTACAGCATTTCTGCGCCGCCGCGCTTCCTCCCAAAGGGATATGGTCTGAGCATCAGGCGCGACGTCGAGGTGCTGGTTCAAAAGCGTGCGGCATTTTTCGAATTGCCGAATTGCGGCATCAAATTTGCCCCGCACTATCTGCAACCTTATTAATCCGCGATGCGCATTTTCGTCCGTCGGTATTTGCCGCAACAGCATCCCCAAACGCGCTGCCGCAAGATCGAAGCGCTGTTCTGCTTCGGCCTCATCTGCAAGTTCTCGCAGTCGAACCGAGACCTGATCGCGCATGCGTTCGCGTTCGACCGACAGCCAAGTGTCGAATTCCGCGTCGCCCAATGACATGCCTTCTAGGAATTCAAGGCTTTGGTCCTGATCCTGTTTAACGACCTCAGAAAGCAATGCGTCAATTTGATCGCAGTCCAAGTGCAGGCTGCTCGTTCGAACCATTACTGACTCGGATGTGGTGGCGAGAACCATTTCGGCAAGGTCATCAAGTGCCGACCGCAAAACCGCGAGCGCCTGGCGCAGGCTGGAACGCGCCTGTGTTTCGGATCGATCACCCCAAAACATCCCGATGAGCGTTTGTCTAGGCACCGCCACGTCACTTCGCGTCACAAGATAGGCAAACATAGCCCGGACTTTGCGCGGCAGTTCTATTTCTTCGGCATTATCGCGTGTTACTTTCATCGGCCCCAAGAGCCGGACAAAAACAAGCTGCGCCTCGGAGGCCGCTGAGTTGATTTCTTGGTCGGGCATCAAAAAACGCTCCTTCGAACTCAACCGAAAGTTAGCTCATGCGATCCCGCCCGTCCAATCCGGGCGAAAACGGCCAAGGCCGTCATTCGGCAGGTGTCATTGGATTTGGAGCTGACGGCGCGATTGTCTTTGTGGGCGCATGGGCTCCTAACCGCAACGCAAGCAATTTTTTGACCGCACTCAAAAGCGTCGGAAGCCTTGTTTGCCACCGTCTCTGCGACAGCACGTCGGCGCGCAACTCGTCCATACTCAAAGCATCCATTTCAAACAATGCCGGCGTTATGCCCGCGCGAAGATGCCTTGTGCGAACGCGACTAAGTTCTTTGTGGGTGTCATAGAGCATTTGTTCGGCCTCCTTGGTTTCCCAACTTGAGAGAACATTGCCGGGCAGGTGTTAGGTCGCAGTACAGAGGGCCGTTATTTTCCCGTTATTTCATGCAAGGGTGAATGTCCGTATCGTCTCGCGATATGTGAGTTCGACAGGCCTCCTATCTCGCCGGTGCAGCGAATGTCGGCAAAGCGGGCTGCGCCCGCAGCATCTCGGTTGGCTGCTGGATGTCGGCTGTGGGCCGTCTTGATACATGTGAATAACATCTGCCGCCCGGATGCCGCGCTCGGTCCGATGGCCGTGGCGAGCCCACAGCAAAAGTGTTGAATTCTCGCTGCGTGCGCTCGCGGCAGGAAATTCGTCGCAGATGCGAGAATTTCAGCGCCGCCACGTGGCGGCCGGACTGGCCGTTCGAGCTGGCCGCAGCAAGCGTTCGCACTCGAACTCACAGGTGGCGGACAAAGCCGATCTCGGCACGCCCTCAATCTCGCCAAATGGATGGTTCTATGGGGCGGTTACCTTTTCTAGAAGACAGATCCTAATACCACCAACGGGCGCCTGCGTGCCGCCGCAGCCAGCCTCCGATGCTGAAGTGATCGCGGTGAATCAGGAGCAGAAGCGCGACGAATGCGGCCATCGCCGCAAGAGCGATCACTGGGTTTCGGTTGATTGGAAAGCCGCGGTCGTTCAGAGCAAAGGGATCTAGGTAACGCTCCCATTGTCGGGTGATGGTAAAGAAATGCATCGCCGCAAGACTGCCATAGCTGAAAACACGAAAAACGCCCAGTGCTGCCAACACACAAAGTGCAATTTGAACGCCTCCCACGGCGTATATCTGGGCAAAGGACATCTCGATCCCGTCGATATTCTTGGCCAGGTTTTGATATTGCTGGGGCGTAATGATCTTGTGGACGGCCCAGAGAAACATGAACCACACGAGCCCTATGCGCAGGATAAAGACGGCGGCGGCGTCTTTGCGGTCATAAAACGTCATGATCACTCCTGCACTTGCAAAACTATGAAGCGACAGACCGTAGGCAGAGGCCATCCGAAATCGTCGCGGCAACAACAGATGGCACGCTGGAATGATTGGCGCAATGAACGAGCGCTTCCGACCATATCTATTGTCGGTGGTCGTAAGGGAAAAAAGGTCCGCCATGGGCTCAGAACCATCGAATGCCAGCGCAGAATGCGTCGACCTTCAGACCTCCCTGGAGCGGGCGTTCGCGAACAGGGCCATACTCTTGATTCTACGCCGTTTGGTTCGATCCGCAGTCATTCGCAGTTCAGCAGCCGTAGTTCGTGTCACCGGCAGCGAAATCGGGCTCTGAGCCCAGAATGACCGATGCCGCACTCTGTATGAGCGTCAGCTTTGGGTCGGGCTCTGATCTTGTCGCGTTGAGGCTTCTTCGAGACGTGTCTTAAGATGGCCAACAACATTTTGCGCTGTCGCAATATCATCTGGCGACAGGCCTTCCGAGAGTTCATTCACCCATGGAATTTGCCGCGCATTCGCGGCTTCGTACAGCTTCCTTCCCTTTTGGGTCAGAACAACAAGATGCGCGCGTTTGTGTTGCGGGTTTGGCTGAAACTCGACGACGCCCTCTCTTTTCAACTCGTTGACAATCCGTTGAACGCCCTGCCGGTGAACACCCATGGTCCGTGCATGCCAGGCAACGGATTCCGGTCGATCAGAATAGGCAATGGCGCCAAGGATCTGCCATCGGGCACTTGTCAGGCCGAGTTCTAACACGAGGCGATCACCGGCAAGCTGCAGTCGACCGTTCAGCCGAAACACATCGAGTATCAGCGCTGTCACGGCTTCTCCATCCTCGGTCCTTCGTTCATCCGACATGTCGATCCCTTATTTTATTTGACAACATATTGTCATTGTGCTTGATGCCTCCCAAATATGACAACGTGACACCAAACTGAAATGACTTTCAAGGAGTAACGAAATGGTCAGTTTCAAACCCCTCGACCTCGAGTTTCCCATTGAACGGCAATTGGGCATCGATGCCGGACCCGTCGTGCTCGTCAATCTCTTCACAGTCGATCCCGTTGACCAAGACGCCTTGGTAGAAGCCTGGAAAAGCGATGCCCAATGGATGAAAAAGCAGCTGGGTTACATCAGCACTCAACTGCATAAAGCCGTTGGCGACGGCAGCATGTACCTGAACTACGCGGTCTGGGAGTCTGTTGCAGACTTCCGCGCCGCGTTTTCAAACCCCGAGTTTCAGCAGCAGCTCAGCCACTATCCCTCAAGCGCTGTGACAGCACCCCACCTGTTCGAGAAGATTGCCGTGCCGAATTGCTGCACGGCCTGACGAATCCCTTCTAAAAAACCAATTTGAGAGAACCGAAATGAAAATAAAGATTCACGCCATCGCGGGCGGCATCGGCTTTGTGATGATCCTCCTATTCTGGACATCAACGGCCACCAGCGAACTCTTTGCGAGCCATGAAACAGTCGCAAACGTCAAGGCATTGATCCTGAAAGGCATGTTCATTCTCATCCCGGCTATGGCCATTGCTGGCGGATCGGGCATGGCTATGGGCCGGAAGCGCAAGGATGTGCTGACGAGAGCGAAGAAGACCCGCATGCCTGTCATTGCGCTGAACGGTTTGCTGATCCTCCTACCGGCTGCCTGGTTTCTGGCTGGCAAGGCCGCCGCTGGCGAATTTGATAGCACATTTTATACGGTTCAGATGGTTGAGTTGATCGCCGGGGCAGCCAACCTCACCATGATGGGACTGAACATTCGTGATGGCTTGCGAATGACCGGTAAAATTCGGCGGTCGCGCTGAAGAGGTGGTTCCAACCCAAGCTCTGGCCAATATTGCCGACATTCGAGCAAACGCAGCGAAAGCACGCTTTGTCCGCGTTGTGTGAGTTCAGGTTCAGCACCGCGAATGACGGCTGTTCATGAACAGAGCAATTCCCGAGCCTTCAGCTCGTGACCGGGCTCTATCCGGACGCCGGCTACATCGGCGCCCGGGCGGAAACAGGATGACGCATTCTGGCTTTGTCGCAAAATTTGGTCGGCAGGTTGCACCTTCGCCCGGTTTAATCCATCTGGTGCTTGGTCTGTAACGCTATTTGGGAATGTCCGGTGATCGACTTCAAAGGTGCGCACTACCCAAGATCTGTGATCCTGTTTGCGGTTTATTTCTACGTTCGCTATGGGGTCTCGTACCGCGACCTGGAAGAGATCATGGCCGAACGTGGTATGTCGGTTGATCATCCTACTCTGAACCGCTAGGTCGTGAAATATTTATCCGAGGCTGCTCGCGTGGCGCAGAAAAGGAAGGCCAATACGGCTGACTCTTGGCGTATGTATGAGACCATATTAAGGTCCTTGGCGAATGGGTGTACCTGTATCGTGCCGTAGATCGCGACGGACAAACCCTTGATTTCATGCTTTCCGAGAAGCGCGCCACCAAGGCTGCAAAGAAATTCTTCGCCAATGCTTTGTGCACCAATGGCCTCCCGAAACGGATCACCATTGACAATAGCAGAAGCAACGCGGCCGGGATCAAGGAAGACAACAAGATATTCAAGCGATTGCAGATACCGGTTAAGATCGACACCGTTCGCTCGAAGTACCTAAACAACATTATCGAGCAGGACCACCGGTTCATCAAGCGGCTCACGAGGCCGATGCTCGGCTTCAAAAGCTACGTCTCAGCAGCAGGGGCACTTGCAGGAATCGAGACCGCCAACATGATCCGGAAGGGGCAGCTTGGGCCTTCGACAAACGGATTCCGTCAATTCGCAGAGCTCGCAGGATAAACTCGCCCAGTCAAAGCGATAGCTTCGAACCACGCTAAAGTTTGCGACAAAGCCCGTCGTCTGAAATGACGGGGTATAGGGCGAATTCGCCTCATTCATAATCCGTGCAACACGGTCACCTGGATCATAAAATGTAAGCTACATTCGGCCCGTGAGAATCTTTGCCAAGTCTGGTTCCGCTCTTTGGGTTTGTTCAAGGTCAAGTGAATTCTGAACATGAAGGATGTGGTGACGTATGGAGTCCTCAGCCGCTTGTGGTTGGCCGTTGGCGATAGCGTCAATGATCGAAGTGTGTTCGTCATCGGGACAGGTGGAACCGCGGTTTGAACCGAACAATGCGACAATCAGTGATGTGCGAGTCACCAACTCGCGCAACACGCGGGTCAGGACCGAATTATTATGGCAGCGCGCCAACTCGACGTGAAACGCTCCGGAAAGTCGGATCATCTCGGTACGGTCGTTGTTCTTTCGCGCAACTTCTTCCTTCTCGACATGCGCGCGCAAGGATTGAATACCTTCGTGACTGATGCCGCGTGCCAGTTCCTGCACGATTCCTGTTTCAATCATCAACCGGGCAACAAAGACTTCACGGGCCTCATCAGCACTAGGGCAGGCGACATAGGCTCCGCGATTCGAACGGAGGTCGACGATCCCCTGACTGCTGAGCAACAGCAAGGCGCGGCGCACACGCATGCGTCCGACACCGAAAGTTTCGCACAATGCCAGCTCGCTCAGCTTGGTTCTGGGCGCCAACTTTTGTTCCATGACTGCTGAATAAATCCGGTCGACGATCATTTGTTCGTCAGGATCGGTTCGCAGAGTGTCAAGCTTCTCTTCAGCTTTGTTTTTCATCTCGTTCCATACCGATGGAAATGGCCTGAAAATTGTTAATAGCTGCAAGGTGTTCTTATGACAATATATCGGATTTGTGTTGACAATATCAACAACTGTGCTGGCAAAAAATGTTGACAAAGATTGTTAACAATGCAGAACTTGAGCTGTTCACCGGGATTCGACCTGTGAAACAGTCTACCTTTCCAAGCGTCCGAAAGAGGCGCCGAGACCTCAATAGGGAGGAAATAATGAAACGCAGAAACTTGATGAAATCATCGGCTGCTTTGGCTCTGGCCGCATCCATCTTTGGATCGGTCGCTTGGGCGGAAAACCCGGTGCTGAAGATAGGCTTTGTCGGAGTTACGTCTGGCCCGGCTGCGGCCTGGGGCATCTCCAATCAACGCTCGATGGAAGCGCGAGCCGACTGGATCAACGAAACCGGTGGATACAAGATCGGTGACACCGTTTATGATATAGAGATTGTGTCTTTCGATGATCAGAAAGACCCCAAGCGGGCAATTGCCGGTATGGAAAAAATGGCGCAAGAGGGCATTCATTACGTGGTAGGGCCCAATGTGGATGATGGCGCCGCAGCGGTGCGCCCCGTCGCAGAAGCGCAGGGGATCATGTATTTTCCGTATGCCTTCCCAAAAGAGCTTTATACGGCCCCTGCGTCGAATGCGGTTCTTGGCATGGTCGCAAACTATCAGTCAGGCCCTGCGATCTATAAGTACTTGAAGGACGAAAAGGGTGTAAAAACCGTGGCGTTCGTTGCCGCGAACGAATCCGATCCGCTGAGCCAACGGGATGGCGGCGTCGCAGCGGCCAAGTCTCTGGGGCTTGAGGTTGTGTCGGACAATGTCACATACCAGGTGGACACGACAGATTTTACTCCGGTGTTGACCCCCGTCATGCGCACACAACCCGACCTCCTTGTGCTGTCTGGCGTCTCTCCGGCCAACGCGCCACAGCTGATCCGATCGGCGCGTGAACTTGGGTTCCAGGGCGTCATCTCGACCGAAACCGCGCAGGATGCGACGGTTCTGCGCGAAGGCGCAGGGGATTTGGCCAACGGGTTCATTTCTGTCGGTGGTGCCTCAACGCCCGAGATTGCATCCGATGACATGAAGGAGTTCGTCAAGCGATATACCGATTTGTTCGGCGAATATAATGACGAGTCTAACACCAAGGTCTATGCGCTTGAATACATTCTGGCGACGCTTAATGCCAACCCAGCCGGTATTGACGACGTCGCTGCGTTTCAGACGACCATGGATACGTTCGAAGCGCCCAATCCCTTTATGAAGGGCGATGCCAAGATGCGGTATGTGGGTTCAACTTCGTTCGGGCAAAAGCGTCAGATCGCCGTTCCGCTGGTGGTGAATGTTTATCAGGACGGTGCGTTTGAAACGCTCTTCGTCGCCGAAGTCGACTGAGGCAATACACTCAATCAAGGCGACAGCCTACCGAGCCACCTACTCACCCGGGCTGACAATCAGCCCGGGACACCCGAACCTTACGCGGGACACTCATGGAACAGATACTAGCAAATGGCATCTATCTGGGCGCGCAATATGCGATGATTGCCCTAGGACTGACGCTGATATTCGCCCTTATGAATGTACTGAATTTTGCCCATGGGCAGATGTATGTTCTTGGCGGCTTTGTCACCTATACCTTTTATGGGCAACTTGGTTGGCCATTCGTACTTGCGCTGCTGGCGTCTTGCATCACGCTTGCCGTACTCGGCGCGCTGATTGAACGGTTCCTGTTTGCACCGGTCATACGACGATCTTCCCGCGAGGAAAGCACGATGTTGCTGGCGGCGGGGCTGGCGTTCTTGTTCGATGCGGTAATCTTGCTGGTCTTTGGCGAGAAACAACGCGGTGTTCCTAAGATCGTCGACGGCGTCTTCAATTGGGACTTCAGGCTGATCATGCCATATGACCGCATCTTGATCTGCGTTCTGGCTATTTTGTCGATCGTCTCATTCATCCTGTTCATGCAATATTCCAGAACCGGCCGCGCCCTGCGTGCGCTGGCCCAAGACCGCACGGCCGCGCAGCTGATGGGGGTCAATGTCGCTCGCTATTCGATGATCGGCTTCGCCCTAGGCGCAATGCTGGCGGGTCTGGTCGGAGGGTTGCTGGTGACCATCACAGGGGTCAATTTGGGGATGGGCGGACCAACCTCGATCAAGGCTTTCATGATGGTGATGATCGGTGGAGCGGGCGTGATTTCCGGCGCGATCGCCGGTGGTATCATCCTCGGCTTTTTGGAAGCCATCGGTTTGGCCGTCCTCTCGCAATATGGCGACATCACCTATCTGCTGATTTTCGTATCGCTGATGATTTTCCTGGCCATTCGACCGCAGGGGTTGATGGGCAAGCCGTGGGGATAATGCAGTGCCTAAACTTAACATGATCCAATGGGCCAGTCTGGCGGTGTTTGTATTGGCAATCTTCGCTGTGGTGCCTGCGCTTATCGCAGCCCTTGGCCGGACCGATCTATATTACACCCTCACAGCAGTTGCGTTGTTGTCAATCGCCAGCGCAGGTGTTTGGCTGACTTTCTATATCGGTCGTATCAATATCGGTCAGGGTGCCTTTGCCCTGATTGGGGCCTATGTCTCTGCCATTCTGGTGACTAAGGCGGGCATGTCTTTCTGGCTGTCCTTGCCGCTGGCCGGGTTGTTCGCTGCCGCCGTGGCGATTGTGATCGGCGTTCCGATCCTGAGATTGCGCGGCGTATATTTCGCCATGATCTCGCTGGTGCTGACGCAGGTGGTCACACTGACAACGTTGGCCCTGCCAATCACCAACGGGGCAAAGGGTATCACATCGATCCCGCTGCCTGGAGGCGTGTCGATCTTGGGTCTGACACTGATCCCAGATTTTGCAACGCTTGAGAACCCGAGACTAGCTTTCTACTACGCTGCCTGTGTGCTGATGGTGCTGACCTTCGCGGCCATGTACCGGCTGGTCAACTCGCGCCTCGGGCATCTGTGCCGGTCAATGCAGCAGAACGAGGAACTGGCCAGTTCGATCGGTGTTAATATCTCGTATATCCGCGTCATCGTCTTTGCGATTTCATCCTTTCTGGGCGGCATTGGCGGGGCTATGTTTGGCTCGATCGCGCAATCGGTTTATCCATCCAGTTTTCAGGTCGCTGACAGTGTGAATTTCATGCTGAACTGTTTCCTTGGTGGGCTTGGCTATGTGTTTGGTCCGATGCTTGGCACGTTGGTTCTGTATTTCGGCTGGGACCTGCTGTTCGAACTCGGTCGCTTCCAGTTGCTGGCCTATTCCAGCATGCTAATCATCCTGATGCTGTTTTTGCCCAATGGGCTGCTCAGCCTGCGGTTGCCCGGCAGGAAAGGAGCGGGCAAATGAGCCATCTTCTGGAAGTCCGCCATGTTACCAAGAAATTCGGAGGATTGACCGCCAACAGCGACATTTCATTCAACGTCAATGAAAACGAGATTCTGTCGGTGATCGGGCCAAACGGGGCGGGTAAGAGCACCCTGTTCAAGATGATCTCCTCTTTCCTGCCCACAACGACGGGTGAGGTGCTGTACAAGGGCGAGAGAATCTCGAACCTGAAACCACACGTGGTGGCGCGCAAGGGTGTGGTTCGCACGTTCCAGGAAACGACGATCTTTAAGTCAATGACAGTGCGCGAAAGCATCATCGTGGCCCAACACCTGCGGGCCAGAGCCTCGTTGGCGGGGTATTTCTGGGGCACCAGGACCGCGCATGAGGATGTCGACAGCTTCGGGCAATATGCCGATGATCTGATCGAATTCCTGGGCATGACAGAGATCGCCAATGAACAGGCGTCGAACCTGCCGCAAGGCAACCTGCGGGCGCTGGGGATCGCCATTGGTCTGGCCACTGATCCCAAGGTACTGCTGTTGGATGAGCCATTTGCCGGAATGAACCACGATGAGACCATGAAAATGGTCAATCTGGTGCGCAAAGTGCGGGATGACCGGGGTGTCACCGTAATGCTGGTGGAACACGACATGCCAGCGGTGATGAATATTTCCGACCGGATTGTCGTCCTTAACTTTGGTGAGATGATCGCCGAGGGCACGCCAGAAGAAATCCAGAACAACGAAAAGGTTATCGAAGCCTATCTGGGCAGCGAAGATGACGAGATCGGGATCTGAGCCATGACAAAGATGTTAGATTTCAAAGACGTCGAGCTCTACTACGATCACGTCTATGCGCTGAAAGGCGTGTCGCTCGAACTGAAGCAAGGCGAAACGGTGGCTCTGATCGGTGCCAATGGCGCGGGCAAAAGCTCGATCCTGCGGGCGATCACCGGGTTGGCCAAAATCAAATCCGGTTCGGTCGCGTTTGAGGGTGAATACATCGCCGGCACAAACCCGGCCGAGATCGTCTCGAAGGGCATCGCCATGGTGCCGGAAGGGCGGCGCGTGTTTCCTTATATGTCGGTGAAAGACAACCTGCTGATGGGGGCCTTTACCCGCTCGGACAAGGCTGATGTTCAGAGCACACTGGATTCAGTTTTGGAAAGATTTCCGCGTCTGAAGGAGCGTTATTCCCAATCTGCGGGAACCTTGTCGGGTGGCGAACAGCAGATGATGGTTATTGGCCGGGCGCTGATGGCCAAGCCCCGGCTGCTGCTGCTGGATGAGCCTTCGCTGGGGATTGCTCCCAAGCTGGTGCAAGACATTGCTCGGTCTATCGTGGCAATCAACCGCGACGAAGGCGTGTCGGTTCTGTTGGTCGAGCAGAACTCGCGTATGGCGTTGTCGATTTCGCACCGCGCCTATGCGTTGACCACTGGAAATGTGGTGATCTCGGGCAATTCAAAAGAGCTTTTGACCGATCCCCGGATCAAGGCCGCCTATCTGGGCGGAGAAGTGTGAGGATGCTGTGAAACTGCTTGTAGTCAATCCCAACACCACCAGTTCCATGACACGCAAGATAGAGGCGGCGGCCCGCACTGTTGCAGACCCTGAAACCGAGATTGTTGCCGTCAACTCGCAGGACGGTCCGGCCAGTATTCAGGGCTATCTGGACGTCTCAATATGTCTGCCCGGCCTGTTGGATGTGGTCAAGCAATACCCGGATGTCGATGGGATCGTCGTGGCCTGCTTCGACGACACCGGTGTCGATGCCGTGCGTTGCGTCACCTCAGCCCCGGTCATCGGGGTTGGCGAGGCCGCGTATCACGCGGCCTCGATGATCAGCCCGAAATTCAGCGTCATTACCACATTGTCCCGCTCACTTGCAGGGTTAGAGGCGAACCTGTTGCGCTACGGTCTTGACCGCCGCTGTGTTCGGGTTCGCGCGTCAGACGTGCCGGTTCTGATGCTTGAGGAGAATGATCCCAAAACTGTCGACAAAATCAGAACTGAAATACGGGCTGCGATTGACGAAGATAGGGCTGAAGCCATTGTTCTGGGTTGTGCTGGCATGACGGATCTGATGACGAACCTGTCCGAAGAATTCGGCCTGCCCATTGTCGATGGCGTTGCTTGTGCCGTGGCTTTTGTCGAAGCCCTGGTCAAAGCCAAACTGACAACATCAAAACTGTGTTCTTATTCCTAAAAGGGTGCCGCAGGGCTCTGTCGCATTGTTTGGCGTTGATCGACTGTGTTGCGTGGATCAGGCAAGAGGCTAATTTGCCCCATACCCCAACACTTTAGAAGGCGCGTTCATACTCCGCAAAACCGAGACCAGTCATGCGGTTGAGCGCCTTTGATGCGATTTTCGCCTCGCCAATTTGATTGTCAGAACCACGCGCTTGCAGGCGATCGCCGATAACCTGTTTCCACCTGCCGATCTGGGCTTCAACCCGCGATCTCTCGTTGTATCCTGTCTTCGTTTGCCAGTGCATTCTGCCATGTCTAGCGATAGCATTGATGTGTTGATTGCGCTGTGCATTCTCGCCGTGAATCGCGTTCTTCGGAGGAGGAGGAGTAATGATCTCGGTATTGCCAAGTTTTTCCGGCGGAGAGATCTCGCTAGGTCGCGCTTATGCACATCCCAACGATTATGCCGGGCCTGAAGGGTTTTCGCTTTCCTCGTGAGATCATTGCCTATGCGGTTTGGGCTTACCATCGCTTTGCGTTGAGCACAGCTGACGTCGCGGATCTGTTGGCTTCTAGGGGCGTGATCTTCAGCCGGGAAACAGTCCGGCTTTGGGCCAATCGCTTCGGTCGCCACTTTGCAGGTTGCATCCGCCGTGATCGTCCGCTGCCACACGACAAGTGGCACATGGACGAGGCTGTGATCATAATGCGCGGCAAGAAGCACTGGCTGTGGCGCGCGCTCGCCGCAAATGGCGATGTGCTCGACATTCTCGTGCAAACGCGTCGAAGCGCCAAAGCCGCAAAGCGCTTATTCAAAGGACTGGTTGCCTAATTTGGCGAACCCAGGGTCGTCATCACCGACAAATTGCGCAGCTATATCAAGCCAATCAAAACACTGGCACCGGTCGTTGACCGTCGCGCTCACAAAAGTCTAAACAACGCAATCGAGGTGTCGCACCGACCGACCCGAAAACGAGAGAAGATAACGGGCCGGTTCAAGTCTCATCGGCAGGCTCAGAGATTTCTGTCTGCGCATGACCAGATCAACCTGATTTTCCGCCCCCGCCGATACCAACTCACTGCAACCTCATACCGCCACGCTCGCTCTGATGCGTTTAAACTCTGGGGCGACTACACCGCCGAAATGGCAGCCTGAACCTGCCTTTGCCATTGCCTGACAAGCTCACGTCAACAACTTGGCAATACCAGTTCGATTAATGATGGCCAACCGGTCAAACGTGGCAGGCGTACTTGACGCCTGTTTCTATTGGTCCAGAGGTTCCGGTGTCGGCGATTTGCGCATAAGCGCCCAGCGGTTAAGCCACGCCAGACCCGCCAGAGCCAATCCAAGCGCCAGTAGTGAAAAAACCCGGATCAGCCCTCCCAGACCGGAAATGTCGATCAGAAACACCTTCGCCACAGCAAGCCCGATTACCGCCAGCCCAGCCTTGCGCATCATATCGGATTGCCGAGCCAGAGACTGGTAGAACAGCAGCCCCCCGATGGCCAGCAATGTCATCGTGTAAGTGTAAAGCTCGGGCTGACTGACGCCGTTGCCAAAAAACATGCCCGGGGCGCCCTGCCAGAAATGACGAATGACAAGAACAAGCCAAAGGGCGGACAATGCCAGCGCACCGACTTGGCAAACATGCTTCAATTTCCGGGGCATCGACCCAATTCGCCATACGGCGAACCCGACGACGGAAGCCGGGATCAGATAGGCTACTGTCAACGTGTTAAAAACTGCAGGACCAAGAACCGGAGCCGTCGTGTATTCAAACAGCGGATTGGCTACGGACAAGGCAACCAGCAATGCTGCAGCACCGGTACATCCGAAAACTACGGCAAGAAAAATGCGGAATGTCTTTAACGCTCCACCCAGTTCCAGCCTCCGCACCTGAGCGAATGCAAGAACCAGCCAGATTACCGATGCCAGACCAAGACCCCAGTGGCTGTCTTCCGCACCAACCTCTCCGACGCTCTCCAGCCACCGCAGGAGCAGCAGCGACAAAAGAATGCCCGCAGTCGACCATGCCGCGCTTTCCAGCATCAGACGGGCCTTGGGGCGCGCCAAAGGACGCAAGAGCCACAAGGACAGAACAAGACCCGCCAAAGTGCCGCAATAGGCCAGCAGCATTTCCGGCAACGGCGCCAAACTGGCCCAGTCCAATCCCGGATCCACGACCAGACGGAAACCAAGGGTCGCGATACCCACCGCGATAAACCAGCTCATCGGGGGCAACGAGAATTTGCGGTCAAGCGCAGCTGCTACCGACACGGTCACCGCCATCGCGACGGTTAAAGCGGCAGAGCTGAGGACGATGATGCAAGCGAACGCAAGGCAGGACAGGGCCGACAGGGTTACCAGCGCCGCCCGCATCCGATCCTCACCGTCCACGCGCGCAAAACGCTCCGCCAGAAGGACCATCAGCGCCCCGAGCATCAGCGCGTGCAGCGCCCAGAGATATGCCCCGATGACTTCGGGAGGCCGCCAGCTGACCTCCAGCACAATGGCCATTGCAGGCGCCAGGACCGCCGCTGCTCCGGCCCAGACCGCGGCATATCGCCCACCGCGGAAGGAACGCCATGCGGCCACAAGAGAAAGCACCGCACCAAGCGCCGCCAAAATCGTAACAGCCATTGGATAATCTGCTTCGTTCGTCTCAGAATACGTCGCAGCAAATCTGCGGTAGAGGACACCGCCAAAGCCCTGATGATATACCAGCCAAAGCAACCCGGCAGCCGGGAAGATTGTAGCGTCCTGCAAGGCGCTCGCGCCGCTGGCCCATGTCATCAACGCAATCGTTAGCCCGCCCAAAAGCAAAGCATACAGCCAGAACATCGCCTCTGATCCCACCCAGTGAGTACTTACAATAGCCGAACTGGTCAGGACCGCGGCAAAGGCCAGCCGGGTGGGAAACTCGGGCCACGGATCGCCGGCCTTGCGGCGGACCACTTCGGTCAGCATCCTGCCGTCATGCCTCGGGAAGAGGCTGCGGGCAGGAATCGTGATCGCGGCTGCGGCAATTGCCACCAGATAAGCCACGAACCCTGCATCGCTTGAGGGGGACGACAAAACCACCAATCCTGCTGCGGCATAGGCACCAAACAAACTCAGCACCGAAACCCAGGCCCACTTACGCACGGTATCGATTCCAAGGCCAAGCAATGTGGCGATCAGGAAATAGGCATAAAGCCAAGAAGGATCTTCCGAGGACCCGCCCACCAAAAATGGCGCGCCGAAGGCCCCAATCAATCCGACCGCTGCCTGCAGGGGCCCATGATACCAACCCAGAACCACCCCCATCAGAGCAATCGCGACCATTGCGCCAAGCGCTGTTTCGGGTCCGATCAGACCGTACATCTGCCGTGCCGCGAGAATGCCACCAAACAATGTGACAAGCCCTGCGCCCGAAAAGACGGACGGAAGATAGGCCGTTGCCGAGTTTTCATCATCTCCGAAACGGCGGCGCACGACCTCACCCGCGATGATCAGCAGCGTTCCAAAAACCAGTGCGGCGGCAACGCGCGCCGTCGGTGGCAACAATCCGTTTTCGACCCCGTATTGCACAAGGAAAATGCCCGCTAGCGCTAAGGAAAGGGCGGAAACGGCATAAAACCAATTCTCCCGCAGCCAGAGTCCCAGGGCCTGCAATCGATCCTGCCGGAACACGACAGCGCGCGGTGTCGGCGGGCGAACGCCCTCATCCCGATCGGTTTTTTGGGTTGAGACACTAGACGGCTCTTTCGTCGCGGCACGCGTGTGCGCCCACGGCGCAGACCGGCGCATACTCTTGTCCGGTTCTGAGGTCCGCCTGGCTGGCGCGGCCTGCCTGGCCAAATCTGATCGGGTATCGGACCGGTCCGAGGACGTGGGTTCCCGCTCAATTTCAGTCAGCTGTCTTTCCAGATTGTCCACGCGCCGCCGCAGGCGGGACTGCCCCACGAGCAAGACGACAATCGTAACGGGAATTGCCACAACAATCAGACCGACAAGAACAAGCACCGGTTCCATAGAAAACCTCCAGATGAATTGCCGGAATGCGGCTTTGTTGCAAATTTTTGGCGTGTTTCAAAGCTTTCGCTTTGACTGGGTGGAGTTATCCAGCGAGCTCTGCAAATTGACGGAATCCGCTTGTCTAAAGTCCGAGCTGGCCCTTACGAATCATGTTGGCGGTCTCGATGCCCGCAAGTGTCGCTGCAGCTGAGACGACGCTTTTGAAGCCGAGCATCGGCCTCGTGAGCCGTTTGATGAAACGGTGATCCTGCTCGATCATGTTGTTGACCTCTTTGATCCCGGCTGTGTTGGTTCTGCTTTTGTCAATGGTGATCCGCTTCAGTATGCCATTGTTGCACAAAGCATTGGCGAAGAATTTCTTTGCAGCCTTGGTGTCTCGCTCCGCTGACAGCATGAAATCAAGGGTTTTCCCGTCGCGATTTACTACACGATACAGGTACACCCATTCACCACGCACCGTAAAATAGATCTCATCGATGCGCCAAAAGTCAGCGGTGTTGTCCTTCCGTTTCTGCGCCTCGTAGGCGGCCTCGGGTGAATACTTCAGGACCCAGCGGTTCAGCGACGCATGATTAACCGACACATCACGTTCTGCCATGATCTTTTCCAGGTCGCGGTATGAGACGCCGTACCGGACTTAGATATAGACCGCGAACAGAATCACCGATTGCGGATAGCGCACACATTTGAAGGAGATCATTGGCATTCCTAAACAATGTCGCAGTCAAACCACCAGTTGGATCAAACAACGCCAAGGTGTTACACGCCGGCCAAGGTTTGCGACAAAGCCATTCTGAGTAGTTCGCGACCCGATACTTTGCCTTGGGAAACTTGTGGCAACGGGCATCATTGAATTTGTCGGCCATCTACCGTCGCTCGCGTCAGAGGGAACGTTGGCGATACCGCGACCCAGCGATCCATGCAACACGGTCACGTCGATCCGTCTGTGGTTTCGCCATTTGTCAACATGACCCAATCAATTTGGGTTCCAGCCAGCAGCATACATACCTTTTGCGAGCTGTTCACTAAACTCCGGATTTTCGAACAAGCGTGAAAACAGGAGATCCACTCTTTGATTTGGCCAGTTGGTTTCGTATTTTCGAACAAGCTCACTAGCGCGACCTTCTTGGCCAAGGTATTGATTTGCAGCCATCATATACGCGACTGGCACTGGGCCCATTGGAGCCCCTTTTGCGATTGCTACTTCAAAATCTTTGATTGATTTGAGGTAATCTTCCATGTGAAAGTATGACGCCGCGCGCGCATTGCGGAACACGAACCCTGCATCACCGTCTGTTTGTGTAAGCATCTGAGATGTGTCATTGATAACACGCTCAAATTCCCCGGAATATAGAAATATTAGTGCGTTAAACTCCAGCACGTGCGGGTTTAGCGGATCAATTTGCCGTGCCTTATCGGACCACGACATAGCCTCATCGTAGTTGCCAGAGGCGAACTCAGCCCACGCACGTGCCGAAATTGCCCAAGCAGAGGTCGGTGAACGATCCAGCGCCATTTTCGAAAGAGATTTGGATTGACCAAGTAAACTCTCAGACTTAGCCTTGTCTGCTGTCAAAAGCGACATCAACCCCTGAACCTGCGAAGCGCCTGCGTATCCTCCTTCGTAGGTTTCATCTATCTGCATGGCGGACTCGAAAATCAACAAAGCGGCCTGAAGCCTGTCCGGATTGATTGCTGGGAAAATCAAATCGCGTCCCTGCTTAGCAAGATTGACGGATTGAAGTCGTTGAGGGGAAGTGTCGAACAACACGGTTCTGAGAACGGCCTCATCACCGGCGCCCCGAAATGAGGACAGTCTGGATTGATACTGCCAGATACCAATCGCTAAGAGAGCAATACCCACTAATGCACCACCGGGGGGGAGGTGCTTTCGGCGCTTTCGGTCAGCGCCCGTCGTTGAGTCCTCTCCGGGAATGCTAACCTGCACTGAGTGAAAAACCGGGATATATCTCCCTTTGGGCAGATCAATCCGCACCAAGGCGTCTAATCCCTCGCCTTCATAATACTCCTCCAGCTTTCTACGAATGCGACCAGCATCGACACGAACGACGCTTTCTCGCCGCTCAATCTCGTCAGGTTCGTACCCGTAGACGTCGAGGGCAATGGATTTCGCACGAATGAGGTCGCCCCTGCCTTGCAGTTCTTCCTCGACGACATAGCGAAGAAATCCGAGCAAGCGATCGGATCCTGAAAAACCGCTGGACAGGGCAAGCAACTCAAGAGCGGCTCGGGCATCTGCACCAGAAACAGCTTGGTCGGCTTTGGTATCTGGCGGCCTCTTCAAATTGGAAATCCCTTTGGGAACGGCAGGTTGCGCTGTTGATGCTACGGTAGCATGCGACAAGATACGTTTAAACAGCCTGCGGAAGTTCTCATGAATGCGCCATGTGGCGAATAAACCGGGCGCAGGCATTGAATAAACAGCATGAATTGGAGAAGTGCTTTGGATTGGACTCTTCGCGCATTCAAAAGTTACGAGGCCAAGATCCCATCCTCGAAGAACTCTTGTCTGACTATCTGACTTTGTCGCGCGATCTGGATACCGCCAAAAACAATTCTGACGCGGACGCAGAAAAATTCCTGAAGGACGCCAGAGAAAGCCTTCGTGCGCTTGAGCTGGAAATCAGAGAAAAACTTTCCTGTGCCACGCAGATAGCGAAACCTTAGAAAGGGAAGCGGATGAGAATACTAAGTTGGGCACTGCCTGCGCTACTATTGGGTTCTGCCGCGATGGCGCAGGGCAACCCAATCATTCACGACGGAGAGTTTGAGTTTCTGCGCGCGCAGTTTGGGGAACAATGGGATGCACAAGACGTCGAGATTGACGCCCGCCTAAAGGAAATCCGTGAGGCCAAAGGCGGTGCTCCAAACATTTTAAACATCCTGATCGACGATGTCAGTTTTGGGATGCTTGGCAACAGGGCAATGAACTACGTTACAGGGATCGACACACCCAACATCAACGGCTTGGCCGCTGACGGCATGTCGCTGATGCGGATGTACACAGAGCCGTCCTGCACCCCGACCCGAACTGCGATGCTGACGGGTCGACACCCGGTGCGCGCTGGCGTCGAAGAGGTAAAGGTTGCGCTGGTTGGTGAGGGTCTCGCTGCCGAAGAGGTGACGATTGCCGAGGTTCTCAAAGAAGCAGGCTACAACACCGCGCATGTCGGAAAATGGCATCAGGGGGATATCGAACAATCCTACCCGCATAACCAGGGCTTTGACTGGGCCGCCTTCCCGACACATCAGCAGGTACAGCTGTCGCTGATGACGCGCGAAGCCATGGAGGCCAACAACATGGTGGGCCTCGACCCATCGGGGCAGACAAACCCATTCGCGATTGATCAGCGTTTCAAACCATACGGGCTTGTCACAGGTCTGGAAGCCGAGGCAGACGGGCTTGCCCGCGAGGTCGACATGGCGCCGGGCGAGGTCTGGACACAATCCAAGTATCGCGACATGAATGAACGGTATCAGCGCCAAGCCATTGAGCAGCTGAACCGTCTGGCCGCAGAAGATGCGCCTTTCTTCTTGCAATACTGGCCGCTCTATCCGCTGAACTTCACCTACGACCAAGAACAGCAGACTTCGCGCAACGGCGGCTACATGGCTGAAAAGCTGGAGCTTCTGGACATTTGGCTTGGTGATCTATTCAACGAGGTTGAAAGGCTTGGCATTGCGGACAACACTATCGTCATGCTGATGTCTGACAACGGTATCTTCAACTACTACTCTCCTGCGCAATCTGGGTTTATGGAACTCATTTACCGCGGTGGGAAAACACAGCACCTTGAAGGCGGCGTAAGGACTGATGCTTTCATCCGTTGGCCCGGCGTAATTGAAGCAGGCAGTGCTGCCGGTGATATCGTTCACGTATCGGACTTGTTCACGACATTCGCCCGGCTTGGTGGAGCCACCGATTTTATTCCGCGTGACCGGGTCATCGATGGTGTTGATCAAACCGCCTTGCTGCTGGAAGGCGAAGGCAACTCGCGCCGTGATTACGTGTATGTGTATGAGGGTCCGGTCCTGCGGTCTGTGGTGAAACAGGAATTCAAGATGCACCTGCCGCCACCGGGACTGCCGGGCGCTGCGGCGGAAACATTCAATGTTCTGCGCGATCCACGCGAGGAAAGTTCACAGATTGGGATTGCGTTATGGGCCGGTGCATCCTTCCAGGACATGATCAAACGGCATGCAAAAACGATTGGCAAACATCCGCATTGGCCACTGGGTAAAGGTGTACCTTACGAAGGGATCGAAAACCTGCGCCCGGAAAGCGAACTGGCACGCGAAGTTTTCGCAAGTTGGCAATGACCGACCTTGATGGAGTGGATACCCCCGCTCTACGGCGTCGCAATGTGCCAGAATGGTGATGTATCACCAAGCACCGAGGAGGGTATCCAGGATCTGTCGCAAAGTTTGAAGTCTGCACGATTTGATCATTTGTTGCGCTCGAACTGGGGCAAATTCTGATCCTAATGTTCACAGATTGACGAATGGCCACCTCGTTTGCGACCAGCCAGTCAAACATTACCTGATTACGTTTGGGTTCGCGGCTTAAGGGCACAATTAGTTGCCACTTAGGTGCTTCTGATTTGCGCTGCTCGCCTCGCAGATCCACACACCGATCTGTTCGCTTTTCCCCCTTAAGTCCTGCATCCCGGCAAACTTCAGATTTGAAACCAGCGCTTGCTTGACCTTACCGTTCTGATTAATTGACTTAACCAGATCATCGCTGACCGCCAATGATGTGTTCAGCTTCCTGGTAAGAGTTTCTAATCTACTTGCAACATTTACCGTATCCCCAATGACACTGTACTCCAGTCGTCGCTGATTTCCTATGTCGCCAGAGATGACAGGACCGTAGTGAACTCCGATGCCAATGTGGACCGGGAGATGTCCATTTGCCTCTCTCTCCTCGTTCCATTTTTTTAGCGAGTTCAGCATATCGAAGGCGCAGTTAAGCGCGTTTTCAGCGTCATCAGAACCGGGTTCCGGCGTGCCAAAGGTCGCCATCAGTCCGTCGCCGAGGTATTTGTCCAGCGTTCCACCGTTCTCAAAAACGGCTTTGCCAAGCCGGTCATGATATTCTCGAAGGAAAGTGACAACCTCGCTCGGAGTATCGTTCTCACACATTGTGGTGAAACCTACGACGTCAACGAACATGACCGCCACGTCCTGCTCGCGGGCACCACCAAGCTCCCCTTCGGAGGTGCTGAGGCGGTCCACAACGTTCGGAGAAAAGTAGCGTGCGAGGCTGGCACGTGACCTTTCCGTGGTAATTCGACTTTCTACAAGCCGACGGGACCGGCGCACGACCGCGGCCAAGCCAGCGGTCACGAGAAGACATACGATGATCTCCTGCGCCCAGAATCCTAGATAGATAAAGTTCGGGTCTGAACGCGCTTGCAAAAAGTTCTCAACAGATCGCTCGGCAAGATCGAGATTGGTAAACGTGCCAGGTAGATGCAAGAACCAGGCGAGCATTCCGGTGCGCGCTACCACAATACAGAAGCCGCACCACAGGACGAGACTCGGACGGAAACTGAATGCGGCTTGCATCAGAAACAGGTAGAAATATGAGAACTGGCTGCCGTTCATTAGTATCGCCGGCGGCATATCCAATTCGGCGAACGGGCTTTGACTGCTGGTAACGAGCGCCAGCAAGGCACAGTCGACAGCGACAAAAACATACTTCGCTGTCCTACCCAGCCAACCATGCCTTGCACAGTAGAACTGAACTAGACCGAGAATGGCGAAAATCGCGATTTGCGATATATCATATAGAAAACTAAGTCCGCGGCTTTGTGTATCAACCGCAACCCAGATCAGGACGACGCAAAGAGCAAGCGTTCGAACCTTGGCAGCAAGCATCAAACCCTGCCGTTCGGCCTCGACGAACGTATCGTCGTTGCGTTGAGCAAGTCTAAGATTGACGTCTTCTTCCGCCAATCGATGCGTTGCGGGTTTCGGCGCCCCTATCACTCCAATACCCTCCAATAGTGCATATCATAATGGTCGAAGTGAATGCTGGGGTGTCCACTTGTTTGTTTGGTTTACCGATTACGGGGATGGTTGCGCGCTTGGCGCTCATTCCCCCGTTTGTAGTTGCCGGTTATCCGAGCCATTTCCTGCTGCTGGCTTTCGAAGTCCATGCCGTCCATGTCTTGCAGAAACCACCTTGCCTTGTCGCCCCTGAGCGTCGACGCAGTCTTGGCGCGATGTTCGACGATAACGTCGCCGTTCTTCGCGCGCCTGAAAGTGAATCCCAGATCGCTCATCATGCTACCCCTGCGCGGTTCCTTTGGCGCTTAGAGACAAGATAATCACTCAAGGGTCAAACCGATCCTGGGATTCTCGACTTCCAATTGAATGGCACCAGACAACTCAAGCCCAAGATCCCCTTTGGCCATCAGGCTAGAAGCCTGACAGAAAGAAGAAATCTAAGCGTACCTGTAGACCAGATCTCTTGGGTCTTCTCGTACGGCGTTTTCATCCAGTATACCGCCCAACCGTTCCGCAAGGCGACGCGAACGAAGGTTATCCGGATCAATATAACTGACGAGTGTCGGGGCGACATCCCAGCTACATGCCCAATCTCGCAGAGTTTGCGCAGCCTCAAACGCATAGCCTTTTCCTTCTGCATCAGCGTAGACAAACCAGCCAAGTTCGGTTTCTGGGAAAAGAGGTCCTGAATCGATACCAACCTGCCCCAGACAAGTTCCTGTATTCCTATCTTCCATCATCAGTGCTCCGTGCCCCATGAGGGCCACTGTGCGACGTCGTGGCAGAATATCCCCCAGGCAAGACGGGGCGATACTGGTCCGCCCATGAACTCTGAACGTTCTGAAGTCATGAGCGCCAGATAGCCGGACCAATCTTCCATTTTAGGCGGTCGAAGAAAAAGCCGTTCGGTTTTAAGTGTCGGAATTTCAATCACTTGTCGCCTATTTCTTTGAGAGTGCTGGACTATGGGGAGCTATGAGGTAAGCCGCCGCCAGTTTCCGTATCTCGGTTCCTTTAGTTAGAACTTGTAGGACATCCGAAGCGTAACTGAATCAGCCGTTATGTCGTCACCTGAGGTGTCATAAGTGTCCCGCAGGTATTCAAGACCAACCAGAATCCTGTCTGTTGCGCGGTACGTAACACCAACACCAGCAGAATAGCCGTCTTCGCTTAAGGACCCTCCATCGATATTCGCGTAGCCCACTACACCATAGAGATATGTTCGGCCAAAAACGTGCCCGCCTTTGAACTTCAGGCGTAACGTGCCAGCTTTTTCGGTTTCGTTTTCCGATACAAGTTCAGCCCCGGCATCATAGGTAACTTCGCCACCAAAAACGTAGCCGTCGAATTCGTGCAGATAGCCAACGTGCAAACCCAGAGCGCCATTTCCATTGTCGTTGTCACCGTCGGATAGGTCGACTGTTGATAGCTGCAAACCCGCGTTGAAGCCGGTCCAACTCTCATCTGCGTAGGACTGCGTCGGCACCAAGACGGCAAGTGTGATCATCGAGATAGCTTTCATCATATCGGTCCGTTCTCGTTCTTCGTGTGGAAAGGACATCTGATCGCTGACCAATTGGGCTGGTCAGCGGAGATGGTTTTCTGAGATGGAGAGGATGTTGAAATTTCTGCTGCCCCTTTTTAGTTCAGCAGTGATCCAACAGTCTGATCATAGGATAGGTTTCGGCTTGCTGTTCATTTGAAGCAGTTTTCCTGATTTGTCGTAACGCGCAGTAACTAGAACGCGACGCGCGTGGGCTACTTCCAATGGACCTCCGACGACCTCCCAGAGCCCAAAAGTAAAGAGATCCAACGTACCATGACCTGCCGCGCGAGCCAGGTTTGACTTTGTCCGGGGTTCCACGTCATAGATTGCGACCCAATCGCCATTGGTTTGTTGTTTTAGCGTTTCTGGTGAACCCAACTGTCGTTCGACGTTAAAGCGGGTCGCTTCCCGGCTGACGACGCTCAGATCTGGACCATCACTGCCTGTTGCAGCCATGTTTGCGGCGCATCCACTTAGCGTGACGCCAATCGAGAGCGCGACAATTGCTGAGCGCACGTGTCGGATAGAGCCGGCAATAAACTCGAGCAACTCGTGAATACCTGATAGGCGTGACACCTGGCGTAGCTCGGACGGAGAAACATATTCAGAAGTGAGAACGTACATGGTCTTGGTTCCTGGTTTATGGGCACAATTCAACCGGACCCGCAAAGCGATGTGGCTCGCGGAATTGGGCTGCGTCAGCGCATCGTCTTGTTCGGGTGGCAGGCGAATGGCATTGCTCTGCCGGGTGAGTCGGAGTACAAACCGACCGTGGGTCTGTATTTACAAACCGCCGGTCGGTTTGCAAGGGGAAAGTGAATGAAAAACACCAAGCGGAAGAATATGCCGCCAGAGGAGCGACGCGCACAGCTACTGGGATGTGCGCAAATGCTGTTCTTTTCTAAAGGCTTCGAAGATACGACAATCCAGGATGTGCTTGATCTGGCAGGTGTTTCGAAAGGTGGATTTTATCATCACTTCAAATCCAAGGATGAATTGTTGTTCGGAGTTCTCGACGGAATGGCTGAAGGCGTGTTTGCTCAAATGTCCGTTGTTGCCTCTGATGAGACATCCTCTGCACTTGATCTGTTGCGCAGCTTTATCCATCTGCGAGCCAACTACTTGCGAGAGCATGACTATCCTGGGCAGGTCGAATTTTTCAGGGTTATGAACCTCGACAAGAACATGGTCCTGCTAGAGCAGTTCAAACGCCGGGTCAGAGCCGATGCCATGCCCGTTTTGAAAAAAATTATCCAGAAAGGCTGTGATGATGGCACATTCACGGTTGCCGATGTCGAAACCGCCTCAGAACTAGTTTTGTTTCTGAGCACTTTTATTGATCTGTCGTTACTAAGGGCAATTGAGGCGCGTGGAACCGCAATGGCGGATCAGGCAGCTCAAAAATTGCAGGACGCAATCGACATGCAGTTTCTCGCAATCGACCGCATTCTGGGGTTGCCAGATGGAACCACGGATTTCGGTTGGCCGGAAGCCGTTGTCGTTACGATGGCAACTGTGCCTCCTCCACCGCCATCTATCAATTAACGCGGTTCGGAAAACCTACGGCCAACGTTGCTCTTCTGAATGGCGTTATACGCGTAGAAAATGCGCCCGCAGATGCGCTCAACCGCATGACATCTCTTGGTCGTGCGGAATATGAACGCGCCTTCTAAAGTGATGAGGTATGGGCAAATTTGCCTCAGTCCTGATCCATGAAACACGGGCGTTCAGGGGCAATTGTGGATACGTTCCCTTTCTACAATGAAGGGTTATTGGGACCAGCCGGATGAGACCGAGAAGGCAATAGTTGAGGGCTGGTTCGACACCGGTGATGAGATGTCGTTTGACGAAGACGGGTATCATTGGTTCGCTGGTCGCAAGAAGCAGATAATTGTGAATGACGGGTCGAACGTTTCACCTCAGGATATAGAAGGCTCGCTGCTGCACACCCGTCCGTCGCGGCAGCCGGAGTTATTGGAATCCACGACCTTGCTCACGGTGAGAATGTGCGAGCCTACGTTGTCCAGCATCCTGATGAGCCAGTACCGTCCCCAAGCGACCTGATTACGTTCTCAAGAAAGAACATTGGCTACAAAGCGCCAGAGGAAATCGTGTTTCTCGACGAAATGTCGCTGAGTCCGGCCGGAAAGACGGATCGCACAGCGCTCATCAAGATGGCTGAGCAGTAGAGCCATTCTCGCGGTCACCGAGATCCCGGCCTATGGATCCCGGCAAACTGCAACGGTCTTGAAGGGTCTGGTTCTGGATCACGATTGCTGAGGTGTTTTCGGCTTTTATGAGCGGCCCAATGTATTGTCGTCGCGAGCCCGATGGATTCCGCGTGCTTCTCACTCGTAGCCTCCAAGGCAAGAGCGTTGCTGTGGCGATCCATGCGCTAGGCTCTGGAAGCGACTGGTCGTGTCGTTGCACCAACTGACCTGCCCCCCGAGGCTCCCTCATTCATAACGAGAGTCTGCGGGTCTGGTTTTCATATTCTTCGTCGTCTGTTTGAGCAAGCGCATCGGGCGCAGAGCCCTCAAGTTGCTCATGCGTCCGGCGCGCTTCTGCTGGGGTCTGGTTCCCGAGCGATGAGTGCGGCCTGGCGTTGTTGTAGTCGTATCGCCAAAGGGCCAGCTTGCGCCTTGCATCGTCCAGGCTGTTGAACATCTCCTCGTTCAGGAGTTCATCGCGCAGACTGCCGTTGAAGCTTTCAATGAAGGCGTTCTGCTGGGGTTTGCCCGGGTCGATGTAGTGCCATTCGACATTGTTGTCGTTGGCCCACTTCAAGATCGCTCGACTGGTAAACTCTGTCCCGTTGTCGCTGACAATACTGGCGGGCTTGCCGTACAGGCGGACAAGCGCATCCAGTTCCCGAGCCACGCGGGCGCCCGAGATGCTGGTATCCGCGATCAGACACAGGTTTTCTCGGCAGCAATCATCATTCACGGCCAGAATGCGGAACCGGCGCGAGGCCCCGAACGTGTCAGACAGGAAGTCCAGAGACCAGCGCTCGCCCGGCCTCAAAGCCTCTGGCATCGGGGTCCGCGAACCGCGGGCGCGCTTACGGCCTCGTCGTCGCCTGACACCCAGCTTCTCCTCCGTGTACAGCCGATACAGCTTCTTGTGGTTCATGACGTACCCTTCGCGCTCAAGCATCACGCCGATCCGGCGATAGCCGAACCGACGTCGCTTCGCTGCGATCTTCTTCATCTCTTTGCGGATCTCAGGGTTGTCAGGCGGACGGTCGCGCCTGACAGTCTTCGGATCGACACCAACAAGACGGCATGCACGGCGTTGCGAGATGTCATGTTCCCGCATCGCCAGCAGTGCTGCCTCTCGTCGCTTGATCGGCGTCGTTAGCTCTTTCCCAGCAAATCCTTAAGCACGACATTGTCCAGCATCGTATCCGCCAGTAGGCGTTTGAGCCTGGCATTCTCGTCCTCCATCGCCTTCAACTTCGCGACGTCAGACACCCCCATGCCGCCATATTTCGACTTGTATTTGTAGAACGTACCCTGGCTGAGCCCGTGCTTGCGGCAGACCTCCGCCGTCGGCATCCCAGCTTCCTGTTCTCTAATCATCCCGATAATCTGCGCTTCAGTGAAACGGCTCTTTCGCATTCGTTTGCTCCTTCAAAAGGTTGGGCAAACTCTACATCAGAACGAGGGAAGTTTCGGGGGGCAGGTCACAACCCATGTCATAATGATTTGATATTCTGTGCTGTCGGAAAATACTGACCAAACAAAGCTGGCGTACGTTTTTTGGCCAGATGGACGGCAACACATCTAGGTGTCGACGATCCCTTGGTGGTCGCAAACCCGAGACAGCTACTCGTTGCTATACCTCGATTGAGCCGTTGCGAGTTGGAAGGAAAAACCAACCGGTTGGCTGAGGTGGCGTCAGGTTCCATTCAGGATCTGAATCCTTGTAGGTGACTTGATCTCGCAATGTCATTGGAGAGAAGGACGGCGCCAAACGACAATGGCGCCATGGAACTGGCAGAAACCACACCGGTTCATTTGATATACGTCGATCCGGACGTCAACATGGCGCGGTTTTTTTTGTATAGAATTGCAGCCAACGCTGTTTAGGGAAGTGTTCGTGCTTCGTACTTGAGGACGAATTGGTACGAATGGGCAGGCCATGATGGCGATGGATGACGACGAGACCCAGGCCAACGAAGCGCTCCAGGAACTCGACAGGCAGAAACGTCGTCGCGAATATGTTGCAGTGACGGAGTAATCGAGAAAGTTTCGACCGAAACCGGTTCTATGTTTGCGCAGCAGTCAAGGACTTGGGTTCGTTGTCATTCGGGGTCGTGGCTCTCTACAACGTCGGAGTCCGGCTTCATGATGGCGTCCGGGAGCTGATCGGCCAAAATGTCATTCGCGAGATTGGACCGGTTTCACATCTACAGCTTAAGGCTGGCTTGATCCGCCTCCGTTCCGACGGATGCAGAACTCGCCCTTGGTCTCTCGGGCAGGTGATGGATTGTTACGTTAGGCCGAGGCCTCCATTTTGTTTCAAAGACTGTTCCGTCGCGCCAGATATGGGCCGCTCCTCGACTTACTCGATCGGCGCCGACGGGATGCAATACAAGTGGCATCCTGCACTCGGGCTCGGTTCATGGTAGCGCATAGGCAAATCTGATTGGACGAAGGTGTTCAATTCCCGATGTTTTCATACTAGAGTCGCCAAAATCGCGCCAAGAGGAAATTGCTGTGCCGAGCTCAATGATTGAAGAAGACCTGACTATCGAAGGCAATGTCAGTTCGAGCGGGGGTAGCGTCGATGTTAGAGGCCATGTGGTTGGGGATGTCAGCGCAGAGATGATCACCATTCAGTTGAGTGGGTCTGTTGACGGCGCCTTGTCGGCAAGGAAGATCACTGTTGAAGGCAAGCACAAAGGCAGTTTGAACTGCGACGCTCTTATGCTTGCATCGACATCACAGGTTCAGGCTGATGTATCGGCCAAGACGATGACAACCGAAAGCGGCGCAAAAGTCTCGGGCAAGGTCGCTGTAACCGGTGGAAATGAGGCTTCGTTGTAAATACTTTGAGGCATAACCTGGCGCGTCGCGCTCGCGCTCGGGCAGTACCGGGTGGGACCTGAGAATATCGGGTGCACGCACTCGCAACCCTGTCGATTGGCCGGATTTAAGCGTCCACTTAATTCATCTCCGATGCTCTGACAATCTGAGCTCGTCCCACATCCAGCTGAAATCATACTCTGTGACGGGGGACCCTTTCTAGCGGGCGCTGCGGTTTTCGATGGTCTTCAGCCAGTCAATGACTTCTTACTTGCCCTTGGCGCTACGAACGGCCTTGCGTGGGGTTTTGCCTTCAAGAGCCGGCATCGGTTGGTCGAGTGTGTCACGGTAGAGGTGGTCGAGATGTTCGTGGGCAATCTGGCGGGCAAGGGCAGGGGGGATGTCATCTTCAGCCATCGATTCGCTGTCCCGGTTGTCATCTGACATCATTTGTTCACCGGTCTGGATCGCCGTAAGCGGCGGCTTCACTAAATCACCCAGCATCTCTAGGATGAGTGCTTCGCTGCGTTCGGCGCGTGCCGCAGAACTCACGGAGAGTGTAAGCGCCCTGCCTTTCAGATTCAGGGACCCAAGGACAGAAGCGCCCGACATTGAATTGTCCCGTGTGAGGCCAGCACCGCGCCTTGAACCGCCAGCGTTGTCCAGGTCCAGCCAGGTCCAGTCTTTCGGACCCGTGGCCACGAGATCTGCGGCATGGGACAGCGTCTGCGAAATCTGGTTTTGCGTGACCCCACTGGCGAACGGGAAGCGCAGATCATGCAACAAGGTCGCTGCAATGAAGGAAAGCAGTTGAGCGACTACTGAAAGCGGACGTATCGGAAAGATCTGAACTCGAGCGAGACATCGTCGCGCACACTTGATCCCGCGTAATTATTTTCTCACATGGGTTCTGACCTCCACCCTTCCATCCGTCGGGCGCGAGCCATTCTTCAAAATACAGCATCTAAATATATTTCGAGCGAATTTCACACTCCCCAATGCCGCATCGATAGGTGCTTTGATTCAAATGCCGGTCGTGCTCTGGTGTAGGCATGACAGTTAATAAGCCGGCCTTGGCCTACGGCGCATTGTTGCTTGCGATGTTGATCAGCTCGGGGAACTTCCTGTTCGGCAACCTGGCTGTCAATGAGGTTGATCCTGTTGTGCTGACATTTTGGCGCTGCCTGATCGCGGCAATATTTGTTTTGCCTCTTGTTATGAAGAGGCAAAACAAACTCATCCGACACTTCCAGAGCAGTTGGCTTCGTCTAACAACACTTGCCTGCATTGGCGTGGTCGCCACGCCTTGGTTTGTTTATTCTGCGCTCCGTTCAAATGATCTAATAGATCTTGGGGCCGGTTACACCAGTGTACCCTTACTTACGATTTTGTTTTCGGCACTATTGATCGGCGAGCGGTTGCAGTCTGTCCAGTATCTGGGTGTTGCGATCGCCCTCGCTGGGGCACTGGTTTTTGTATTTCGCGGTGAATTCTCAAACCTAATCAATTTCGACCCGCATCTCGCCTTCTTGCTGATGATTGCATCCAACGCCTGCCGTGGGCTTTATTTAGTTCTTCTTAAAAAATGGAACATGCAACCTAAGCCCGACGAGGGCTTGTTCGTGATTTTCGTCGTTGGCATCGCGGTTTTGTTGCCGTTTGTGTTGTTCCTCGAAGCAGGTACATCTCGGCCGTTCGTCTATTCTTGGCAGGTCTGGGGCTCTATTCTCTTCATTGGAGTTGGCATGGGGGCCATCTACCTCCACTTGCTAAATTTCGGTACAAATGTAGTTGGTGCTTCGACAGCTTCCTTGTTTGCCTATCTCGTTCCGGTTCTCGTTGCGGTCGAAGCTGTGACCCTGAAAGGCATCGACCTTCAGTTCTATCAAGGGGTCGGCGGTGTGCTGATCATTGGTGGAGTTCTGGTCGCAACCAGGCTGCATCTTCGCCCGAATGCCGTTGACCATCCACCACATTGATCCACTCGTTTGCAGATAACAAAGGGTTTGACATCGTTTTGGGCCGCGCGCTTCGAATTGGATTGCCTCGTCACAAGACAAAATCCGACAAAGACGAAGCATTTTGGATCGCGGTCGGTCGTCAGATCAACTTCCCGCGAAAGCAACATTTACGTCCAGTCATGTCGGTTGAGCGAAATTTGTTCCGATGTTGCAATGCCCGGCCTGAGTGATCGGTTCCGTAATATGTCTTGGGAAAATAATTCATCAGAAGATTAGTCTGACAAACCGGCTTCCCGAAGATCACCGACAAACCTGTCAAGATCACCTTGCTGAAGGTTTTCGAATGCCAAGCGGACGCGCGAACATGTCATGTCGGGGTGAAGCTCTTTGCTCTGACCGACTATCTGTCTTGCCTCTTCTATGCGGTGTTGTCGTATCAGAATTACCGCTAACACATAGTGCCCGAATGGGCCAACTGACCTTCCTTCCAATGTTGTTCTTGCGCAGGCTTCAGCTTGCTCCAAGTTGTCAAGGAGATAGAGGCACAGAGCCTTGGATAACAATTTAACCTTGAAGTACGGTCCGGACGGTCCAAATCGGGTTGCCGTCTCAAAATGCGCCAGTGCCTGTTTTGCCTGTCCATTTGCGAGCTGCGTATACCCAAGAACCAGGTGAGCGTTCGCAGCGCTTGGGTTTAGACTGACTGCAAGTTCTGCCTCTGTGATCGCAGCATCGTGACGGTTATACAGAGTATATGCCCGCGCGAGACTTGCATGCGCAAAACTACTATGTTCATCAAGGGTTACGGCGCGCTCTGCGTGATAGAGTGCGCGTTCCTTTGCCCCCTTGCGGTCATCAACTTGGACGAAAAACAGCTTTCGAAGCTCGGCATTTGCCATGACAGCGTGCGCAAGCGCATAGTCCGGCGTCATGTCTATGGTCTTAGATAAAATTTCATTGGCCTTTTGGGAATCTTCATCCGTGAACTTGAACAGATGCCAAAGAGCTTTTTGAACCTTATCCCATACATTGACCTCACCACGTTTCAGGCGGGCTTGTTCTCTCAAGTCGAACCGCAGTTCCCAGTCAATGTGCCCAACGACTGCCGAGGCGATTTCCTCTTGCAAGGAAAAGACATCCTCGATTTTATGATCCAGGCGATCGGCCCAAAGGTCATGCCCATTCGATGTATCTACCAAATGGGCGGTGACCCGAACGCGCTGGTCATCATAGCGCACACTGCCTTCTACTAAATAATGTGCCCCGAGGCGCTGTGCGATTTCTTCACCGGATAGAGAAGCATCCTTGAGTTGCTTGGTCGAAGTAGGTGAGACGACCGACAGCCAATCCACTTTTGCAATTTCGGTAACAAGTTCTTGGTTGATGCCGGCCACAAAACCATTGTCGTCGCTTTGTCCACTGAGTTTGTCGAATGGCAATACTGCGATTACCGGCTTTTGTGGTGCCGGAAGCTGAGTGACCATTCGATCGAACAGACGGTCTTTTTCGGCTGGTGGCTCTGTCTTTGGTGCAAGCGTTTCGGTTTCAGATTGCGAACCGAATAAAGGTTCATGCGTTGCCGGTAAGTGGAACACCGGTCCGTGCCGCGGCCAATCAACATTGTTGAGCGTCATATAGTCTTTGAGATTGTGCGCTGCGTACAAAAATGCGTGGCTGCGCGCACCAACGCTGATCTGCTTGTTTGCGAAGTTAAGGCCCACCGCGACGCGCGCCAACAGGTATTGGCTCTCCATAAAACTCAGCCGATGGCTTTCGTGGCGTTCAACCCAGCTCATCGCCCCACGTCGCAAAGTTCTGACAAACTCTACGATCCCGACGTCGTCTTGCCAAAGTCCCAGTGTATGGTGTTTGGAATGAAAGAGACCGAGATCATCAAGGATGGCGTCCCATTGGGCTGGTACGCAGCTTCCGCGTCTCGCCAACAGGTATGCCAACTCGAAATAAGCGTGATCGTAAAACAGGAATTGATTGTCTTCGTACAGCGCCAGATCAATCAGATAGTAATCGGGATCACTGCTTTGATGCGATCGTACCAGTACATTGAAGCCGTGCAGATCTCCATGTAGTCGGCCTTTGGCCGCTCGGATACTCAATCGGCTTGGCAAATTCTCGTCGCAAGCAAATGCCAGTGGGTTTGGGTACCAATGCCCCTCAAACATAAGGCAACGCTCGTTTAGGTCATGACTGCAATCATCGGAAAGAAATCGGTGTATTCGACCTGCCTCAGGATCCAGTCTGTAGCCGAGCCACTCGGAAAGCAATTCCCGAGGCGAGTACATACCTGGTGCCATCTGATAGTCAGAATTCCAATCGTCAAGAAGGCTTCGCGAGAGCCGTTGTAGGACATTCAAGGCAAGCTCGTAGCTACAATCGTTCCAAGGAAGGGAGTATTCCAGTCCTTGCGCCACGACCGTTGAGAGTATCGCAATCATTCCTTCGTGTTCCAGCGAGTGGACAATACGTGCCAGATGCTTGGATCCGAATGCCGGTATCGCTTCGAACGCCTCGAGATGTCTTTGGTTTTCGGTCTTCTCTCGCCATTCCGGATCGGGAAGTACGTCAAGTTTGAGAATTGCCTGACCACTGAAGGCATCGCATGTGATGTCGACAATATAGACAAGAGCGCCAGACTTGCCTGCACTTAGCTGTCGGTGAAAGTAGATTTCACCCTTTACCGACCAGCGGTCAGCTATCAGTGGCAGAAGCTCTTTGTAGGCTTCCGGCCAAGAGAGATCATCAATGGCGGGCATGAACAACACTCCGCAGAAGTACCGCCAAGGACTGTGTAATTCTGCGCGGCGGAACTGTACTTTTGCATGATACACATGCAAAGGCGTGAACCAAGTCGTTTGGACACACCGGTCAGAGTTTTCGGGATTACTTCAATATACTCTTTCTGGACAGAAGGTCAGGAGGTGTTGTCACGTTAACTGTCGTTCGGTTGCTCATGCCCGTAATTGGACGTAGGTGGCATCAATGAAGTCATCGTCAATCAACTACAAGCGCCACCGGTTTCCTCCTCAGATCATCGCCCACGTGGTGTGGCTGTACGTTCGCTTCATCTGAGTCTGCGTGAAGTTGAATAGATGCTGTTGCAGAGCGGGATCGATGCGTCTTACGAAACTATCCGGCGTTGGGTCATCAAGTTTGGGCCGGCGATCGCTCGAAACGTGCGGCAGATACAGAACCGTCCAGGTGATGTTTGGCATCTCGATGAAGTAGGCGTGAGAATTTCAGGTCGCAAATACCGGCTTTGGCGCGCGGTCGATCGGCATGGCGTTGTGCTGGACGAAATTCTCCAACCGAAACGGGACAAACGGGCGGCGTAGCGGATGCTGCGCAAAGCAACAGTCGGAAAAATCCAGCTTCCGGTGGTCCAAGGTTGGGGAGCAAAGCATCAGAACTTATGAAATTTAGCCGACCGTTGTCTCATTAAGCAAATCACAGGCATCGCTCACGTCCACTGTGTGCTCTCCCGCAGTTAAAGTCTTCAAAACGGAACTTAGATCGGCAATGGGAACAGGAACGTGTCCATGTTTTTTACAGTGCTTAGTGTAGTCCACCAATGTTCGAAGTTCGAACATCGTCGCCTGCTGCCGTCGTGCAGTACTCAAGGCTTTACGAAACTCGACTTCCGCGAACCCACTCTCGGCAATTGCCAGAGCGTAAACCCGGTCTGTCTCTGCTTGCGCCCACCCTTCATTTGTAAGGCTTTGATGCCTGCGAGCATCGGCTAACAAATGCAAGGCGCTATCCCGATCACCCGTTTTCAAAGTGAGTTCGGCAATCAATGTAAGAAAGAAGGGTTTGTAGTTTCCCGCTCCGCTGGTCCACCAAGCGCCTGACGCCTCTCGCAATGCTCGGATGGTTTCCTGCTCAGGCGAGACGTAGGCTTCCACCCAGCTTCGCCAAAGGGTTGCAGTCAACGACATGAAGGTGAATGAGTGTTTTGAAGACAGCTTCTCAAGCTCGTCCGCGACCTCAATTACTTGCTCGGGTTCGCGGCGTAGTAGATGGAGCATGCACAGATAGGTTAACGACTGCGCGATACTGTGGGCATGCTCAAGCTTTCGTGCTGCCGCGACAGCTTGCCTTTGAACTTCAAGTGCTTTGTCTGGAGCTCCGCGCATCCAAATTGCCATGCTCAAGAAGCACGAAGTGATAGCCGCGTGGTCCGACCCGTAAATGTAAGCCAGATGCCCATCACGTTTCCGATTGTAAAACCCTAGTGCATTACTCAAATGCTCATACGCCGGGTCCAGTTCCCCGATATGGAACAGCACTGCACCCATAGCACGATGAGCCACCATCTGATGCTGCGTCTCGCTTGTTGAATCCGCCAAATTCAGCAATTGGCCCGCAACATTCCTGGCCAGGTCATACTCAGCGCGCACCAAATGAAAGGAATACAAACCGTTCAAAACCGGGAACAAATGCTCTGTTTCTTCAACACCTTCACATAATTCGCGTATTCTTGCGTACACAGTCCCAGTTTCTTCGGCGGCTATTCCCGCAGTTGAGCGAAGAACACCTGCCCTGAGAACCTGAACCTCAATTTCTTTCTGGTCTCTTTCAATACTATGCTGCAATTCGCTCAACTGTTCGATCGCCAGGGACAGTTGTGTGTTTGCCTCGATATTAGCTGACCGCTGGACTGCGCGTTTGCCAGCGAGATACCGATAGTCGATTGCCTCTCCACTCATTCCTGCCACTGTGTAGTGGTGAGCCAGAATTTCCGGACTGGCATCGCCAATATGGGTTGTTTTTTCTTTTAGTGTTTGCGCTACACGAGCGTGCAAAACCCGACGCTCGCTTTTTAAGAGGCTATTGTAGGCTGTGTCGCGAATAAGGGCGTGACGATAGCTGAAAGTTTCAAGATTTTCTTCTTCAGAAACTGTAACAATGCCTGCGTCTACCAGAAGCTCTAATCCTGCGCGCAACGCCTTATCACCACTCCGTGCCACTTGAGCGATCAACGGATATGAAAATTGGGGGCCGATCACCGCTCCAATCTGCGCCACCTCCTTGGCGGAACTCAGGCGGTCAAGCCTCGCCATTAGAGCATCATGTAGCGTGCTGGGAACCGAGCTTGCTGGAGAAGCCCCGCCCATCGAGGGCGCGTCCTTTCCTTCGCTCAAAGCTCCGGATTCCAATAAATCTTTCGTCACTTCTTCAACGTAGAGTGGCACACCGTCAGATCTTGCCGCAACAACGTTATACATCTCTTCAGAGATCGACTGGCCTTTGGCAACTTCGTCCATAATGTTCTTGACTTGGTGAAATTCCAATTGCTTCAAAACCACTTTCGAAAGGTTGGATTGTAGCACCCATCCTGGGTCAAACTCGGGTCTGAATGTCATCACAACCAGCACCGGAAGATCGCGAATCCGGTCCGCGATCCGATCCAGCAGCAACTTAGTCGTCGGATCAATCCAATGTGCGTCCTCAAATAAAAGCAGAACTGGCTTTTTCTCAGCTTGTGAAGCCACAATACCAAGCAGCATTTCTAGCGTCTGATCCATGAGTTGCTGCGGCGGCAAATCCAAATGCCCCAATTGTTCCTCGAATGGAACGGAAAGAAGAGACGCGGCCAACTTTAAGATGTGGTCGGACTGATCGCCCAAAACGGTGGAGATCTTTTTGAGCTTTACTTCGTTTGCATCATCGGTACGAAGGCCTGCGGCATTCTCAAACTGGCGAATGGCAGGATAGAACGCACTCGCGTAATGGTAGGGAGAACACTGATATCGAACTTGAATGTGCGACACCCCGGGAATTTTCTGTCGCAATTCTTCAACAAGTCGAGACTTACCAATTCCAGGCTCACCCGACACCAGAACGACCTGTCCCCGACCACTAATGGCCAGATTCCACTTCTCATAGAGGGTCTCATATTCCCCGGCGCGACCGACCAAAGGGTTCAGCAACACGTCATCTAATGGCATGAAGCGGCTGATAGTTTCTCGCGCTCCTGTCACTTGCCAGGCTTCAACTTCTTTAGCAAATCCTTTGAGCTTGAATGCGCCACGCAGAACATATTCAAAAGTACGACCCGCCAACTGATGAGTACTTGGAGCGACGATCAGTGTGCCAGGATCAGCCATTGCCTGCAGCCGTGCGGCCAGATTTGGCGTCTCGCCCATCGCCGTTCCATCCTCAAACATTTTTTCGCCGCGCAAATCACCGACTACGACCAATCCAGTCGCGATCCCTATTCGGACATTCAGTTTTGCATGAGTTCGGATGTCTGGTATTTCCTTGATAATGCGAAGACCTGCGCGAATAGCTCGCTCTGGGTCATCTTCATGCGCGTGCGGAAACCCGAAAAAGACCATAATACCATCGCCATAGTAGCTTGCGATGTGGCCATCAAAAGCGGCAACTGACGCGGCACAGGTTTCTTTGAAAAGCCGAAGAACTTCAGCTAAATCTTCCGGGTCGACACGCTGAGATATTTCAGTTGATCCAACCAAATCGATGAACATTACAGTAAGCTGCCGGCGCTCTGCCACGATCGCGGGGCCTAATGCAGTGTTGTGAGGTCGGTGCCTTCCCTCCACATCGGCTCGAACAGCTTTCATGAAACGCCGCCTTGGGCCTAGGGGAAGCCCAATTGTAATGAGATCGCCGTCAGTCAACTCGGTCAGGTCACCGAGTTCAATTTCGTGCTCAGCAAAGGCTCCAACATATTTGGATAAGTCATGTTTCTCTAGCCAGAGCGCAATATCAGACATTTGATCGTTTCGCTTGCCGTCGCACCAGAACCATCGTCTGCAACCCACCAGCATGCATCTCCGTTTTTTTGATTTTCGCTTTCAAAGCACCCATTAGTTTCTTGGGAAAACTTGATCTCTTTTCTCAATGAAATACACCACCATAATTTTGGTCAAGGACTTCATCGTCTCTTAATGGCATGCGCCACTGAAAATTCTTCGGTGGCGGGCTGACATTAAATGCCTACATGGGCGCCGTAACCGTTTGTTGCAGACCGACCTTGTTGCACGGATCGGGCTTCAGGATTAGCTCTGTTGCTTTCCCTCCCGTGAGTTGCTGTGGATGCCATACAAATTCAATGATGCTCGTCGCAACAAGTTTCCCAAAGCATAGTACCGGGTCACGAACTGCTGTGAATACAACGAAAGTCTCCGGCAACGGGGTGACGTGAATATCTGGTTTTCTGAAGATGTAGTGGAGAAGTGGGCATCGCCACGCCGCAAGACACGCGGCGGTCAGTCCCGCTACTCCGATCTGGCGATCGAGATCTGTCTCACCCTGAGGGTCGTCTTTCGACTTCCACTCCGACAAACTCAGGGTTTTGTGCGGTCGGTTGCCAGGCTGATGGGTGTGGACATCGTTGTGCCGGATTTCTCGACCTTGTCGCGACGTGGCAAGGGGTTAAAGATTGCCGAAAATCGGCGAGCTGCAAGTAAACCAATCACCCTCATTGTGGATAGCACGGGTCTGAAAGTGCATGGCGGCGACAACTGGCATGAAGAAAAGTACGGCGCCAGGAAGGCCCGCAAAACATGGCGCAAACTCCATATCGGGCTCGACCGGGAAACTGGTGATATTGTTGCCTCGAAGCTGACCACGGAACATGTAGGCGACGAAACAGCGCTGCCAGAATTGCACACTGACATTGATGCCGATGTGAGCCGGTTTCTTGCGGATGGTGCGTATGACGGTCAAGGGGTGGTCGACTGCCTGGAAAGCAGGTTCGGGTCTGGAATAGAGATCATTGTCCCTCCACCAAAGAACGCAGTGCGCGGCGAGAATGCACAACGCAATCGACACGTCGCTGCCATCGCTAAACATGGCAGAATGAACTGGCAAGCCGAGACGAGGTACAACCAGCGATCACAGGTTGAAGCCCAGATTAGCAGATGGAAACAAGTTATCGGTGAGCGTCTGCAAGCGCGAGATTTTGGCCGTCAAATCGCCGAAGCGAAAGTAGCGGCAAAGGCGCTCAACCGCATGACAGGCCTCGGTCGTGCGATGTATGAGCGCGTCATCTGAAGTGATGGAGTAAGGGGTAAACTCGCCTAAGTCATGATCCATGCAACACAGCCACGTTCAATCATAGTGACCTCCGTTTAAGAAGGTCCCAGCGTTCAGGACTTTTGGGAAAGCGCGTCTCTCAGTGGAGACGTGGCGACGCCATCGCCATATTACTCCTTGTTTTCGCCAAAAACTCCGGCCGAAGCCGGAGTTTCTATTTTAGAAAACGGTCATGATATTGTCTCTTTTACGCGACCTACGATCTCATTCTGGGACTGTGGTTTGGAAGGATTAAGATTTGGCACGACATCACTTGTCACACCCCATTTGACCAAATCCACCCCGTCAACCTGATCCTCTTCAGATACGCGAAGCCCAGTCGTAGCTTTCAGTATTGGCGTCAGCACCAATGCCGTAACGATCCCCAGCCCGAGGGAAATAACCACACCCAGAGCCTGCATACCCAAAGAAACTTGGGCGTTCTGGAAAGCATAGTCTCCTTCCAAGCCGATAAATCCACCTTGGTGAGTACCGGAGTGAAGAACACCAATCATCAGCAGGCCGTATGAGCCACACCCTGCCATCAAGGGGATCAGTTTGTGCTCGTCGATTTTCATCTTCAAAGTCGCTTCGTAAATGAAGTAGGCGACGAAAGGTGCTCCTGCACAGACAAGAAACATCTGCCAAGGGACGTAGATGTCAAAGCCGCTGGCACCGGCAATGTGCCCCGCAAACGGGCCAAGCAGCAAGTAGGCGTACTTCCTTGTTTTGTAAGCAATCAGCGCTCCCGAGAGCGTACCGCCTGCCCAAGCTGCACCAAAGTTGTTCAGCGCAATTCCGACGGACGTATCTGCCATTGTAATGCTTACACCAAGAGCACCGGGATCGAAGAAGAACATGCAAGCGATAATAACCAGTGGCATCCCTGCGAAGACCATTACAACACACGTGGTAGCAAGCCCCAGATTTGGAACAACATACGATGGTACCTTTGGGTGCTCAGAGAACATACCCGGGCGATGACCCAGTGCCTTGGCAAACACAATCGCCATCCCGCCAGGGAACAAATAGACGAAACCGGCACCGAAATAATCGTGATATCCGGCATTGGTCAACCAACCGACAGAACCCCATGTCCACTGGCTCAAAATCGCCGAAACGATCGTCGAGACCACGCACGTTACATAAAAGGCTGAAGCCTTCATGCGCTCGCCAACCGCCAGATGCAGAAGAAGGTTTATCAGACCGGTGAATGCAGCCAGGAAGAAAACGAAGATCTGAAAGGTATTCAGACCGGGAAAAATCGCCGGGTCAATATGCTGAGCCAGCGAATTCATCATGTCGCCGCCAATCCACCAGGCATTGATGGCATCCCAGAATGCCACGTCTGCGGGATAGTCCGGTCCTTGATACATGATGTAGTACTGGGACACCCAGATGGCGAAGCCGATCACATAGTAGACCGCAAAGCTCAAGAAAAAGCCAACCAGCTTCTCTATGGTTGCATTGAAGTTGTTGCCGCGACGGATGCCTCCTGCATCACCCAGGATGAGTCCCGCAATGATCAATAGTCCACCTGCGCAGCCTGACGCATAAATGATGTTCTGCAACAGCTGTCCGTTGCTGACTTGATCCGTGAATATTTGGGTCGCTTGCTCTCCAGCCATTCTTAATCTCCCTTCCCGAAGTCGCTAGTTTCTTGTTTCATTTGCAGAATGTCGCTCCTCGTCACAAATCTCCCAATTGGCTCGACCCGGAAGCAATCCGAACGAGACACCCGCATCTGTGAACCGTCTTCTTGTGGCAACTGCAGCTTGCCCTGGAAAAGGCTTTGGCAACGACTTGGAAACTTTCTAAGTCAAGCCGTCGCCAACCCGTCTGCTAGGCCGCTTGCTCTTTGGCCTTCAGTGCCCGTACTACTGCTTCAGGGGTCATTGGAACATCGACCCAGACGCCGATTGCGTTGTAAACCGCCTGGCAGATCGCAGGTGCTGCTGCCGCCGCCGGCGATTCACCAGCGCCACGCGCACCGAATGGGCCGACTGGGTCTTCACTTTCGACGAAGAACACTTCTGCATCTGGCGGGAAGTCGCCGGTACGCAACAGTTTGTAATCAAGCAAGCCATCGTTCAGCACCCGGCCGTTTTCCGGATCAAATTCAATGCCTTCGTAAAGTGCAAAGCCTGCTCCGCAGATAGCGCCGCCAATGACTTGGTTCTTTAGGACTTTTGGATTCATCACTGTACCGCTGTCTTGGCCAGCCAGGTAATCTACAATCTGGACCACCCCTGTTTCGACGTCCACCTCCACTTCGCAGAACTGCGCCGCCCACTGTCTGGCAAATGCGATAGTCGGCGGCATCGCCGTGTCCGGGCGTCCGGTAATGACAGTGGTTTGGGCTAGGCTGTCAGAGCACAATTCGTTCATCATCTCTTCCAAAGCGACCCGTCGATTATCCTCGGGACGGTGTTTCAGGCAGATCATTGCGTCATCGATGGTCAGTTCTTCGGGGTCGATGTTGTCAAAGAACTCGCGAGACGCGATCTTGAGCACCTGGCGCTTCGCATCCTTGGCAGCTTCGCGCGTCGCCCAGCCGACCCTGAACATGGTGGTCGATGCTGACGACCCGGATGCGAACGGCACAGCAGACGTATCACCAGTCTCGATATTGACCATGTCCATCGGCACACCGAATTCCTCGGCTGCCACTTGGCTGAGCGTGGTTTCGCTGCCTTGACCCTGCCTCCCGCAGGCGGAGAAGACGTTGATCGAGCCGTCCAGGTTCACCCTGACGACAGAGCTGACGTTGCCACCGAATTCAACGCCGCAGCAATGTGCACCGGTTCCGACGCCGACACCGCGTCGCTTGCTTCCTTCGACTGAAGATGGTTTGCCCCAGCCTTTGAAGCGTTCTTTCCAGCGGAACTTTTCGGCACCCTGGCGCAACAGAGCCTCTGTATCTCCTGATGAAAGATGAAACATTTCCGGCCAGCCCTCTTTCTGGGCATCTGTCAGCCCGTCGACATACTCCGTCAACGTGCCTTTCAGGTGTTGTCGCGGCTCTTGCATACGCAATGATTGGCCCGCCTTTATCTGGTTCTTGATCCGGAATTCTACAGGATCATGGTCAATCGCGATGGCGGCCATGTCTGCTGCGCGCTCTACCGCCAGCCCCATCGTGATGTCGCCAACTGCGCGCATGCAGCCCGATGTGACCAGATTGGTGCTGACGCCGCGAACGCCGTAACGTCCGTTCTTTGCGCCGCCCCACAAGTCACAGCAGAAGAAATACACATCTGTCTTGAAACCATAAGCGCCGTTGTCCATCAGGTGGTTGAAATGCGCTAACGTCAGTGTGCCGTCTTTCTTGACACCCATGCGTCCTTTGGTGATCTCAACGTGGCGCCGCTTGACCGCGGCCATGCATTCTTCGCTGGTCAATTCGATCTTGACCGGGCGACGGATTTTCCGCGCCAGCAACGCAGTTACCATCATGAAGTTGTTGGACCACCACAAACCGAAGGATGCGCCGGATGGCAGAGCCACCACACGCACGTTCGCCATCGGGATTCCAAACGCCTGGTGAATACCTTGCTGTAGTTCTGAAGGAGTCTGAGACGAGGTCCACATGCTGACCTTGTCACCTTCCCAGTCGCAAATGCATGCATTGCGACCAATACCCGCGTAGTTTTGCGCTTTGAAGCGCATCTCGATTTCAACGACTTCGTCGGCCTCTTCGGTTCCACCATCCAGGTCTCCCCAGATAACTGAATATTCGTCGCGCACGTTTCCTTCTTCACGCACTTGCGGCGCGTCGTCGAGCAGTGCCTTTTCAACGTCGAGGACCACGGGAAGTTTTTCGTATTCGACCTCGATCAGGTCAAGGGCCTGATCCGCGATTTCCTCAGTCACTGCCGCGATCGCGCCAATGTCATCGCCAACAAAACGCGCAGTTCCATCCAGGATTTTGCCACGGTAATTGTCCCAAACCCCCATCCAGTTCAGATCAGGCGCGTCTTCATGCGTCACCACACCAAGAACACCAGGGAGTTTCAGCGCCTTGGAGGCATCAATCTTGATGACTCGCGCATGCGGTTCCGTGGATCGGATGATTTTGCCGTGGACCATCCTTGGTAGCTCGTAATCGACACCGAATTTCAATTCGCCGGTGACCTTGTCCTTGGCGTCCAGAACGGGAATACCTTTTCCCGCGATTTTGAATTTCTTCGGCACGTGTCGTTGGCCCATGCTATCCTCCAATGTCGACTCCGGACTATCCGGGTAGGCTGGTATTCTGATGCCCCACGGTTTAGGTTTTCTTCAGGTTTTTAATCTTCTCAGCTGCGTTCATCACAGCGCTCACGATGTAAGGATGAGCGCCGCAGCGGCAGATGTTGCCGCTCATGGCAACAGCAGCCTCTTCCTTGGCCGGGCTTGGATTTTCCTCCAGGAATTTCTTCGCCGCCAGAATGAAACCTGGCGTACAGAACCCACACTGAAAGCCTTGCTCTTCGATAAAGGCTTCCTGAACCGGGTCGAGATGATCGCGTGTACCGATCCCTTCGATCGTTGTAATCTCGCGGTCCACTGCCTGGCTACCGAGCACCAGGCAGGAGGTGACAGGTTCGCCATCCATGATGACCGTGCATGAGCCGCATTCGCCCTCGCCGCACGAAACCTTGACGCCCAGCAGGTTTAGATCGTCACGCAGAACATCTGACAGCGATTTGTGTGGCTTAATCTCAACAGGATATGACTTGCCATTAACTTTCAGAATCTGGGTCATGACATGCCTTTCAGGTTTTCGACGCATTTCTTGACTCCGCGGGCCGTCAACACAGCCGTCATGTCTGTGCGGTATTCTTTGCTGGCACGGATGTCTGTGATGGCACTGGCGGCTTCCGCCGACTGAGAACCTGCTGTTTCGGCTAGGCCGTTGGCGGCCTCTTCGAGACTGGCGCCAACCAGAACACCTTCAGCTCCGCTTACCCGGATCACGTTGGGTGCAACCGCGCCTAATGCCACGCCAGCTTTCGCGATCGTCCCATCATCGTTTAGGCGAAGGCACACGGCCGAGCTAACCAAGGCGATGTCTACAACCGTCCTGGCCACTCTATTGTAGGAGGCTGCCAGCCGGTCACTGATTTTCGGAACGACAATCTCGCGCAGCAGTTCGCCTTCGCCAAGATCGGTCTTGTTGACACCCTTGTGGAAATGCTCAAGCGGCAACGTGCGTTCACCATTTGGACCCTGAATCACCGCCATGGCTCCAAGTGCCGTAAGTGGCGGCGACAGGTCCGCCGAAGGCGAAGCATGGCACATATTGCCGCCCATAGTTGCGATCGTGCGAGTTTGTTTGGTGCACATCAATCGGGTTGTTTCACCCAGTGCATCGGTCGCTGAGTTCATTCCCGATGCACGATCCAGATCGTCTAGCGTGGCCATGGATCCGATACGCAGGCCGCCATCCGTTTCATCGATGAAGCGCAACTCGCCTACATGGCTCAGATCAATGCAATAGTCGAGGTCCAGCTTCTTGCGCTTGAACAACAACATCAGGTCGGTTCCCCCAGCCCAGTACCGTGCGCGATCTTTGTGTTCGGCCTTCATTTCGATGGCCTCGGCAACGCTACTCGGTCGAAGATATTTGAAAGTGCGTGTCAACGCTGTTCTCCTACCAATTTTTGCAGACAGCGGCACGACGCCGCCATTCTCCAATGCAAATTCCTGCGCGCGGCGCCTAGACGGGGAGGAACGTCACACCGCGCGCACAGCGCTTGGTTAGTTTGCGGATTTTACCGCGTTCCAAGCATTCGTGTATGCTCCAGACTCGGGCTCAGGTTCTCCCAAAATATAGCTGCTGGAGGTATGCCGGATCATCCTGATGTGCGGTTGCAAGAGCAGCGTCCCGAGCAACTTGGCGACAAACGATATCTTCATTGTACTTCTCCTTGCCAGCCTTCTTCTTTTGCTTTGCCACACAGTAAGCGCTAGCTGGTACATTTTCAAAATTTATTAAGCAAATGCATTGATAAGGAATATAAATGTATTCCTTAAAAATCGGCTCCAAAGAGGAAGTTCGGCGTTTTTAGCAAGAGGCCGTCACTGCAAAGGAATCTCAGAGAGAATTCAGCCAGTTGCAAAGAGGCACCATGTGTGAAGGGCAGAGATTCAACCTATTCGAATCTGGACCGTGGCGACGGATGAGCGGCAGCTTTGAAATGCTGATCCGTGTTCCGGTCGAGGCAATCTATCAACCGGTTTGACAGTTCGAGCCCGGCGGCACTCATATTCGGAAGTTTATAAAACAGACCGATGCGAATCGGCTTCAGAAGTGGAAAGCCCTCACTCTCACAGAGTATTCGCATTTCGTCATCTAACGTCGCATAAGTCATTGCGCTAACACCCAACCCTGCTCCGACCGCGTATTGCAATCCCGATACATCCGGGCTGGTGTACACGAACCGCCAATCGCGATTAACCGAGCCAAGGGCGTCGGTCATGCGATTGCGGTATTCACATCCAGTGGGGTGGCCCACGATAGGAACCACGTGGTCGGGGTTCAGATTGAAGTCGTTCTTGGCCACCCAGATCGGCTGATCTTCCCAGACCCGCACCAAGTACTGCTGGGTCTTTTCGCCAATCAAAGCAATGATCAGATCAAGCTCTCCCTTATGCAGGTCATCAAACAGGGCCAGGGACAGCCCACAACTGACTTCCAGATCGACATCCGGGTGCTCATCCACATATGCGGCGACCGTGGCTTGCAACTTCGACACCGCAAAATCTGTTGGAAGCCCGATCCTCAGCACCCCTTGTCGTTCAGGACTTTTAAACCGTGCCACAGCCTCGTCATTAAGATGCAGGATCTGACGTGCAAATGCGGCCAGAGCGCTGCCTGCTTCGGTCAACTCCAACGACCTGCCCTTCTGTTCCAAAAGCTTGGTTTCCAACAATTCCTGCAGCCTATTCATTTGCAGGCTTATTGCTGGTTGGGTACGGCCAAGAGCATCGCCGGCCCGTGTGTAGCCGCCTAGGTCGATGACCGTTACGAACGTCCGCAACAAATCTGTTGGAAGGTTGACCGTCGACACAATACATTTCCATTTCTTATTTTATTATTATAACTATAAATTGTATTTATCTCATTGCAAGCTCTAACGTCACCTCATTCCGGCAACTTAATGGAGAGTGAGGATGAACCGCGGCGACTTTCACACGGAATTTTGTAACAAGGGGCCTGTCGTTCTGCCGGTCATCCACGTGCTTGACGAGGCCCAAGCCGAGAAAAATGTTCAAGTCGCAATAGACTGCGGTTGTCCGGGCGTATTTCTAATCAATCATGATTTTGAAAAGGAAAAATTAGTCCCGATTATCAGGTCCATCCGAGGCAAGTTCCCGGATTATTGGATCGGTGTAAATTTTCTCGCAGTGACTGGAAAAACCGCATTTCCGATCCTCGACGAGCTACAGCGCGATGGTGTCCGAGTAGACAGTTACTGGGCAGATGATGCCCGCATTGACGAGCGCCGAGGCGAGAACGACCAGGTCGAAGCTACAGAAATAGATCGTATTCGTCAGCAAAGCGGCTGGGAAGGCCTCTACATTGGCGGCACTTGCTTCAAGAAGCAGCGCGAAGTTGACCCTTCACAATACGGCTACTGTGCCCGACTTGCCTGCAACCACATGGACGTGGTGCTGACGTCGGGTGTCGCCACCGGCCACGCGACTGACCTTGGAAAGATAGAAACGTTCCGAAAAAACTGCGGTGATACGGCGCTTGGAATTGCCTCGGGTGTCACCCCTGAAAACGCAAACGACTATAGCGACGATGTAGACCTGTTCATGGTCGCCACCGGGATCAACCTTGAGGGCGATTTCTACAACATCGATCCCGCTCGCCTTAAGCAACTCATGACAATCACCAAACGATAGAGAGGTAACCCAACATGGCACTCGACAAAGGACCCCGTGACGACCGTTGGTATTTTAGCATCATGGCCCCCAACACGAAGGGCGAAAAATTCGCCTGGTTGGATCCAACTTCTATCTACATCAACGGCAAGGCCTACCACGATCTTCTTGATGATCTGTGCGATGACCTGGACCCGGATGAAATCGATGTCGTCGCTGGCCTGGATGCCATGGGCTTCGTGCTGGCCGCTGGTATCGCTACGCGCATCGGCAAGGGCTTTCTGCCAATCCGCAAGGCTGGAAAGCTGTGCGTAGACACTGACAAATCGTCGATGACCAATTACTCGGGCAATACTCAGGACATGGAAATGCGCCTTCCTGCGTTCCGACCCGGAACTCGTGTCCTGCTCGTGGACCAATGGGTCGAAACCGGCGGTACCATGCACGGAGCCATCCAACTGGTAGAACAACAACAAGGCGTTGTTGCCGGTATGGTCGCGGTAGTGATCGAAGAGAACGACGCCACTGCGGAATACCGCAAGAATTACAAGTGCGTTACGGCCATTCAACCCGGCACCAAGTGGCAGGAAGAGGCCAACAATCACTTCTTGGAGAGTTTCCGGGCCTACGATCCGTCCATGGCCTTTCCCACCTAACCTAAGACCATCACTCCCCGACGCGCACGAGGTATCGACTAATGAAACTCATCTGCGGTAACAGCAATACCGATCTGGCCCAATCCATTGCCGGATACTTAAAAACCCCTTTGGCCGAATGCCTCGTGCGCCGTTTCGCGGATGAAGAGGTTTGGGTCAAAATCGAAGAAAATGTGCGAGGAGACGATGTTTTTATAATACAGTCGACATCATATCCTGCCAACGACAACCTAATGGAATTGCTCGTTTTGATTGATGCATTGAGACGAGCATCAGCGAAACGAATTACAGCCGTCATCCCATATTTCGGATATGCTCGCCAGGATCGCAAACCCGCACCTCGCACTCCCATTTCGGCTAAATTGGTTGCAAACCTCATTACATCGGCCGGCGCAGACCGTGTGCTTACGATGGATTTGCATGCAGATCAGATTCAGGGGTTTTTTGATATCCCAACAGACAATCTCATTGCCGTTCCTGCCATGGTGAGTGACATCACAAAAAATTATGACACAGGAAACACAATTGTCGTGTCACCTGACGTCGGAGGAGTGGTGCGCGCCCGCCAACTTGCCAAACGTATTAAGAGCCCACTAGCAATTGTCGACAAGCGTCGAGACAAGCCGGGCCAATCAGAAGTCATGAATGTTATCGGGGATGTGTCAGGTAAGTCGTGCATTCTGGTCGACGACATCATCGATTCCGGCGGCACACTGTGCAATGCCGCCACCGCTCTCTTGAAAAATGGCGCAAAAGATGTCTCCGCTTTCATCACCCACGGCGTTCTTTCGGGCAAAGCCGTCGATCGTATCAATGGGTCCGACCTTAAAGAGTTGGTCATCACCGACACGATTTCAGCAACCGATGCGATTAACGCGTCGGATCGCATTCGGGTCATCACAGTTTCCGATATGTTCGGTAAAGCCATCGTGCGTATAGCGAACTCGGAATCGGTCAGCATTCTTTTCGACTGACATGGCAGGGGAAGATCAGCTGGAGAGTTTCCAACACAAAGAATGAGGAGATGGATATGTCGCGCTTAGAGCAAAGGGCCTTTGTCAGTAGTTATGATTTTTTGCCTAAAGGTGCCACTTCATTCCAAGTTCCTGAAGATGCACCTGCGCGCGACTATCTATTTCTGCTCTTACCGAATCTAACACTGCTCGCCCTTAGTTCGGCCATCGAACCCTTGCGCGTGGCCAATCGATTGACCGGCAAGCAGTTGTATCGCTGGTACACCACGTCGATCCAGAACAACACCGTCAATTGCTCTAACGGAATTTCAATTACTCCGGATATTGCGCTGCCGCAAAACGTGGATGACAGATACACCTTTGTCTGCGGTGGAACGTAACCCGGACTTAATTCCGATAGTCAAACCATAAATTGGATTCGCGGGCAGCACCGCTTTGGACGCAAATTTGGAGCGATTTGCACCGGGACATATCAATTGGCTCAGGCGGGGATGTTAAACAACAGGCGTTTTACGTTGCACTGGGAGAACCAGTCGGCATTCTGTGAAGCTTTCCCAACACTCGTCCCTTCTATGAATCTATTTGAAAACCATTCTGGGATTCTCACCTGCGGCGGCGGTTCAGTAGCCGCAGATATGATACTGTCCATCATCGCCAAAGACCATGGGAATGAACTTGCTGCTCTAGTTGCTGACATGTGCATCCACGCGCGTAAGAACAGCGATCATGTCCCACAAAAATCTTCCATCGCTCATATGATCGGAAATCGCAACAAGGCCCTCATAGCCGTGTTGGAACTGATGAAGAATAATCTTGAAGAACCATTGGGGCTAAACGAAATGACCAAGGCTGCAGGTATTTCCCACCGACAGATCGAAAGATTGTTTCAACATTATTTAGGCACCTCCCCAAAGCGCTTCTATTCAGATTTGCGCCTCGAGAGAGGGCATGTACTACTTGGAGAAACCAATTTGTCCGTCATGGAAATCGCATCCGCGTGTGGGTTTTCGGTTGGACACTTCACCAATCGATTCAAAAAGCGATATGGGGTTAGTCCTCGTGACTATAGCGCGCAGTGGCGCATTAACTAATCGCGTGATTCCTAACTACACCGTTGAACTAACGGAGGCTGTATCGCTGCGATTAATGTTGAAAAAATGACACTGCGCGCACTCGACGTCGGCGCACCGATGCAGCCAATCCGGGCTTTAGTTAACTCGCCCCAACAAGGTGTCCTCGCTGTGATTGTGAACATAGAAGGACCCTCATACCGCCCGCTTGGAGCTATGATGGCAGTGTTTAAAGACAAGCGGCGAGTAGGCAGCTTGTCGTCGGGCTGTGTCGAGGCCGGAATAGCACTACATGCAGTGGAAGCGCTTGCAAAGGGACGGCCAAAAATTGTGCATTACGGCCGCGGCTCTTGGTATCGCGACATCCAGTTGTCTTGTGGGGGAGAAATGAGCGTGCGGCTTATACCTGCGCCTGACCTCACTGTTCTTCGCGAAGTATGCGAGTGCCATGCGGCCCGAAAGATTTTGACTCTGCGCCTCCACACCGAAACCGGAGCGCTTTCTCTTGTTGGTGATGCCGAAGCGGAAGCCGAGGACGCAACTTTCCTGCTTCGGATGACCGTGTTGCAGGGATCAGATTTGAGGCGGATTGACCCCATTCCCCAATAGTTCAGAAGACGCGTTTATACGCCGCACGACCGAGAGATGTCATGCGGTTGAGCGCTTTTGATGCGATTTGCGCTTCAGCAATTTGATTGTCGAAATCACGCGCTTCCAGGCGATCACCGATAACTTGTTTCCACCTTCCGATCTGAGCTTCAACCTGTGATCGCTGGTTGTATCCCGTCTCAATTTGCCAATTCATTCTGCCATGTTTGGTGATGGTATCGATGTGTTGATTGCGCTGTTCATTTGCCCCGTGAACTGCGTTTGTCGGAGGTGGGATCGTGATCTCTACCTCAGTTCCAAACTTGGCTATCAGATGGTCTGCGACACCCTGGCCATCATACGCACCATCCGCAAGGAACTGGCCGACATCGGCATCAATTTCGGCAAGCAGATCCGGGAGCGCGGTTTCGTCGCCGACATGTTCAGTCGTCAGCTCCGCTGCGGCGATGTCGCCTGTTTCCGGATCAAGGGCGATGTGGAGCTTGCGCCATGTTTTGCGGGCCTTAATGGTACCGTGCTTCTCTTCTTGCCAGCCGCAGTCACCATGAATATTTAGACCAGTGCTATCCACGATGAGGGTGATCGGCTTATCTGAAGCGCGCCGGTTTTGAGCGATTAACGACTCCTTACCGCGTCGTGATAGCGTCGAGTAGTCCGGCACCACAAGATCCAATCCCATCAGCTTGGCGATCGACCGCATGAAGCCCTGAGTTTGCCTCAAGGCAAGCCGGAACACGACTCGCAGCGTGAGGCAAATCCCGATCGCCAGATCCGAGTAGACCGCCTGCCCACCGCGGGTCTTGCGGCGTGGCGATGTCCAAACCTTAGCCACATCATCTGAAACCCACACGGTCAAATCCCCGCGCCGCCGAAGGCTTTCGTTGTACTCTGCTGCGTTCGTCACCCGATACCGGGCCTTTTCAAACTTGTCGCGACGGCCATCATTGAGTTTGTAGGGCATCTACCGTCGCTCACGTCACAGAAAACGCTGGAAGTACTTTGAGCGACCGATCCGTGCAACACAGTCTCTCTATACCAACTTTCTCGTGGAATGCCGGACAATCAGTTCTGCCGGTAGAAGATACGGGTCGGGAACGGTCTGGCTTTCCAACCAGCAGACTATCGATTTGGCGGTTACCTCTCCCATTCTTGCAACTGGCAGATGGACCGTCGTGATTGCGGGAAACGTGTAGGGGGAAGAAGGCAGATCATCGATTCCGATCAGCGATATTTCATCAGGCACGTTTATTCGTTGCCTTTGCAATTCGAATAAAACTCCCATGGCCAAGACGTCGGAAAAGCATAGAATAGCCGTAAATGTTGCCTTAGTCTTCAGAAGACTTTGTGTTGCCGTGCCACCACCTTGAATTGAGATATCGGTCTCGAACGTTTGTAGTGATTGCGTTAATTTGGCGGTCTTCAACCCCGATAGTCGCGCCTGAGTCCTGTCGTTGTTCTTGACTGGTCCGTGAACCACGGCAATTTTCCGGTGGCCTGATGCCAAAAGAAAATCGAGAGCAATTCGCGACGCGCTTGCGTTGTCGTAGCCGATAGTCGGCAAATGATAGTTCTTTTTAAAATACGAAGTGGCTATCACCGGAAGGCGCGTTTGTTCAATCAGTCTGTCAAATTCCGGGCTGTGCGTGATACCGGAAACAATCAGCGCTTCCGCACCAATATCTACCAACCCTCTTGCTTTTTCAGTTTCAATCTCGGGATCGTTAGAGGTTGTTGCAACAACAAGCGACAAACCATGCTTTGCCAGATATTTTTCAAGCGCTGCCAGAAATCTTGAAAAGATCGCATTATCTAGTGTGGGAACCAGGGCGCCGATGACGCGGGTTCTGCCGGAATTGATCGCACGGGCGGCAGCACTGGGCACGAAATGCAACATGTCGATCACCTCCTGTACGCGCAAACGTGTCTCTTCAGAAACAGCTTTTGGAGAATTCAGAACCCGTGAGACTGTCGCGACGGAAACACCAGCGGCCTTTGCCACGTCACGAAGATTGGTCCGCTTCTTTTTCGGTCGGCTTTCCATTTCACCTCTATGATTGGAGTGCCCTCTTCGTACTCTTCTAATACTTGACAGATGTAACCAGTTACATCAAGTTGTGTAACTAGTTACATTTGCGATTCACGGAAAACAATGTACACCGACGCGATCCTTCACGAATTCAGCAATAACGGGCACGCTACACCCGCGCGGTTGTTTGCTGGGTTTCAGAAGCCGAGTCACGAACGAACCCTGGTACTTGCACCGCGGGAAGTCCGGAAGATCGCGATGCGCCCCGACGATCTACTGTCCATCACCGGGGTCTGGTCCGAGGGTGAGCTACAGGTTTCAGCATTTGACGCCCACGGAAAAGATGCGCTTTCCACCATCGGACTTGCTGCGTCAGGACAGGTGAACAGTACCGGGGCTGACTTGACAAAATTGGTCGGCTGGATCGCAGCGCAGGGCGGTGATTGCAACGCCTACATCGCTGCCGCCCGCCTGCCAGGAAGTGATGACCAGTTTGTTCTCAGGGCCCGTGGCCCCGTGACCTTATGGCTGTCACGCGTCTCGGACCGTGACCAGTTGGTTAGTGGGTTTGGCGGTGGCTCGATCACAATTACGCATCAGCCCTCTGGAAGAACCGGCCGGATACTGCCCGACCCGCTGGGGGATGTGCGCGATGAATTCACCGTTACGCGCGGCACGGGAACGTCCTACGAATTGAAGCAGGGTGAAATCCTCCAGATCATCGACGTCGAGGGGCAGCAATGCTCGGATTTCGTCGCCATACGCGCCGATCGGCTCGACAATGGTGAGGAGTGGCTGATCGACAGTACCGCAACCCGATCGATGGTGCGACGCGCCTACCCGGGCCCCGGCATGCTCGACAAGTTCTTCGACAGCGAAATGCGCCCGATTCTGAACGTTGTGCAAGACACCTGCGGGCGGCACGATACTTACGGTCTGGCCTGCACAGCACGTGGATACGCGGAGCGCGGTTTCCCGGGGCACATCAACTGTTCTGACAACATTTCCCATGCGCTTGATCCTTATGGTGTGAAGCGCCGTTCCGCATGGCCGGCGATCAATTTCTTCTGGAATACCTGGATTGACCCCAATACTCACGACCTTCTGGTAGATGAAAGTCACTCACGCCCTGGCGACTATATAGCCATGAAGGCACTTGAAGATCTTATCTGTGTTTCGACCGCGTGCCCGGATGACATCGACCCAATCAACGGTTGGAACCCGACGGATGTGCATGTGCGGATTTACCGGCCCGAGACACCTATTCGTCGCGCAGTTGCCTATCGCGAAAAGGAAGACGCACCAATGTCCCTCAGTCAGGAATCTGCCTTCCATGAACGGCTGGGACCATTGACCCAGCACTTTGCGCCGGCTCGGGACCTATGGGCACCGGTGAGTTTTCCGTCGCATGGGACACTGGGCGAGTATTGGGCGTGCCGTGAAGCTGTGACCCTGCAGGACATGAGCGGGCTGCGCAAATTCGATGTTATCGGGCCTGATGCCGAGATGCTGTTGCAACTGGCGACGACGCGAAATGTTTTCAAACTGCCGGTCTGGCGCGGCTCTTACACGCTGATGTGCGACGAAATGGGTTCTGTCATTGATGATGGTACCCTGTTCCGGCTTGCGCATGACCTGTTCCGCTGGTGCTGTGGCACTGAGGAGAGCGGACGGGCGCTGCAGACATTGGCCGAGAAACACGGGTTTCAGGTTCGCATCCACGCCATGCGCAACGCATTGCCAAATCTGGCGCTGCAGGGCCCGAAATCCCGCGAAGTGCTGCGCAAGATTGTCTTCACGCAGCCCCATGTGCCGACGCTGGATCAGCTGAAATGGTTCGGCTGTACCGTTGGCCGCTTGAACGATCGCGAAGGCGCCCCCTTTATGCTGTCGCGTTCCGGATATACCGGCGAGCTGGGCTACGAGATATTCTGCTCCAAGGCCGATGCAGTGACCATCTGGGACGCTGTGATGGCTGCGGGAGAGGAATTCGGGGTCACACCGATGGGGTCGGCTGCATTGGAGATCATCCGCGTCGAAGCGGGCCTCGCGGCGGCTGGCGCCGAATTCGCAACAGGTGTTGATGCCTATGAGGCCGGATTGGGGTTCGCCATTGATCTGAACAAGACGGAGTTCATCGGCAAGGCGGCGCTCGAGCGCAATCATGAGGCTCCCCGACGGGTGCTCAAGGGGTTACTGCTGGATTGCAACGATGTCCCGCCGCACGGCGCCGGGGTCTTTGCCAATGAGAGGCAGGTGGGGGCAGTCACCTCTGCCACGCGCTCTCCGTCGCTAGAGCGCGGCATCGCTATCGCGCGCCTTTCGGTCGAGCAATCGGAAAACGAAACCAGGCTGGAAATCGGGCAACTTGACGGGCGGATGAAACGCCTTGGTGCCATGGTCACCGATATTCCATTCATAGACCCGCAGCGAAAGCGGGCGCGCGCTTAGCAAGAAACATCCAATCAACAGGAGTGAGAATATGAAACTAAAGATGAAATCACTGGCATTGTCAGCTGCAGTCAGCGTGTTTGCGCTGCCAGCCTTTGCGGCGGAAGAGGTCAAGATTGGCGTACCGTCCTGGACCGGCGCGCAGGCGATAGCCTATTTGTTGGGCGCGGTCGTAGAAATGCGGATCGGTGGGGCTGTGGAGTATGTACCTGGCAACAATGCCACGATCTTCCAGGCGATGGATCAGGGCAAGGGCGACATTGATGTACACCCGGATGTCTGGCTACCGAACCAGCAAAGCTTTACCCAGAAATATGTCGATGAGGCGGGCACGGTAACGCTGTCGTCCAACCCTTACGAGGGCAATCAGGGTTTTTGCGTCAGCAAGGATTTTGGCGAAGCCAACAACGTCACTGACATCGCCGACCTGGGTCGCCCGGACGTGGCCGCTTTGATGGACAGCGACGGCAATGGCCGTGGTGAGATGTGGATCGGCGCACCCGGCTGGGCTTCGGCCAATGTGAACGAGGTGAAGGTGCGCGACTACGGGTTGATGGATTTCATCGAGCCGGTCCGGGCCGAAGAAAGCGTGAAAACAGCGCGCATCAAAGACAGCATCGCCAAGGGTGAGGGCTATGCCTTTTACTGCTATAAGCCCCACGCCGTGTGGTTCATGTTTGATGTTGAAATGCTGTCTGAGCCTGCGTTTGATCCCGAAAAATACGTGATGGTGCAGCCTTCGGACGATCCCGATTGGTTCGACAAGTCCATGGTCGCATCGAAAGATGCACTGAAAGATGTTCAGATCGCCTGGTCCAACTCGCTGGTGGATCGTTCGCCGGCGATTGCTGAGTTCTTCACCAATTTCCAGGTGACCTCGGATGACGTGTCGAACTTTGCCTACGAGATCAGCGCCAATGACCGTGATCCGGCCGAGGTTGCGCGTGAGTGGGTTGAAGCGAACCCTGATCGTGTAGACGCTTGGCTGGGTCTCTGATCCAGCACTGAAACCCAAGGTGGCGCTGCATTTTCGGCGCCACCTTAAAACGGCGCATCCCAATCAATAACAACCTCCGGGGGACACATGGGCGACGATACCGTTATCAAGATCTCGAATGTCTGGAAGATCTTCGGTGCCAAACCCGAGATTGCCTTGCAGGCGATCAGGGATCGCGGCCTGACCAAGGCCGAGGTGCTGGCAGAGTTCAACTGCGTTGTCGGCGTGGCCGATGTCAGCATGTCAGTCACCCGTGGCGAAATTTTCTGCATTATGGGGCTGTCGGGCAGCGGCAAATCCACAATGGTGCGCCACTTCAATCGCCTGCTGGAACCCACCGATGGCAAGATTGAAATCGAAGGCACCGATGTGATGGCGCTGGGTCCGAAAGAGCTTCAGCAGTTTCGCAACAACAAGATTGGCATGGTGTTTCAGAACTTCGCACTGATGCCGCACCGATCGGTGCTGGACAACGTAGCGATGCCGCTGGAAATCCGGCAGGTCAGCAAGAATGAGCGCATGCGTCAGGCCGCCGCCATTCTCGATATTGTCGAGCTTGGCGCCTGGGGCTCGAAATTTGCGCATGAATTGTCCGGCGGGATGCAACAGCGCGTTGGTCTGGCCCGCGCCCTGGCCGCCAACCCCGATGTTCTGTTGATGGACGAACCGTTCTCGGCGCTTGATCCGCTGATCCGCCGCCAGTTGCAGGACGAGTTTATCCGGCTCAGCAAGATCCTGAAGAAGACGACGATCTTCATCACCCATGATCTTGATGAAGCCGTCCGTATCGGCAATCGCATCGCCATCATGCGCGACGGCAAGGTGGTGCAGATTGGTACGGCGGAAGATATCGTCATGCATCCTGCCGATGACTATGTAGCGGATTTCGTGGCGGGTATCTCGCGGCTCAAAGTGGTACGCGCCCATGCGGTGATGCAACCTATTGCTGATCATGTCGCGGCCCATGGCCCGTTATCCGCTGACGCCCCGCGCGTCAATGAAAGCGAAAACCTGAGCACGATGATCAATCTGGCGATCGACAATAGCAGCGCCATTCTGGTTGAGGATGGTGGCGTGGATGTTGGCGTGATTACCCGCGCCGATCTGTTGCGCACTGTGATCGAAGGGACAGAAGTATCATGAACACCTCTGATGTGAACCCGCTGGAAGACACAGAAAGCGAAGCAGCCCTGGCCTATGCCGAAGAGCGGCGCGAGAATATTCGGGCATTTGTGCGCACCAGCCCTGACTACTACATCCGAAACTTTGACAAGATTGGTGCGTCGTCCCGCTTCACGCCAACCTTCAACCTGATGGCCGGGATCTTCGGCCCGGTCTGGTTTGGCGCACGGGGGCTGTGGACCTGGGCACTGCCCTTCCTGATCATTGAAACGCTGGCCTTTGTGCAGATGGCCCGGGGAATGTTTGGAGATCTGGCCTCCGACGCCATGGCGCGGATCGCGTCGATCGAAGGCACGCTTGAGTTGCGCCGCAAGCAACTGGAAGCAGCAATTGAAGCCAATTCCGACAAGATTGATGTCTATCGCCGAACGGTCGATTCGCTGGAGGAAAACATAGGCGGTATTCGCGCCGAGGCCGAGGCAATGGCAGGAGAGGGACCAAGTATTGCCCTCACCGGCCTCGCCATTTTGCTGATCGTCAAGGGGGTGCAGGCTATCGTGGCCAACTGGGCACTTGAGGCGCGGTTCTCAGACTGGTTGTCTGACCGGTCGGTTCGTTCGGCCTTGCCGGTTCAGGAGATCGTATTCAGTGCGATTTTCATGGCCCTGATCGTGACTGCCGCGATGATGCATTACTCCTTCCCTGGACGGTTTTCCCTACTCAGCCAATTTCCAACGGATCCAAGTATCCGCCTGACCGGCATCACCTGGGTGGAAGAGTTCATCGCATGGTGTGTTCGCAATAGCGAAGTATTCTTTGAAGTTCTTACAATTGGCATCCGCGCGCTGCTGGATGCGCTTGAGGTCATCCTGGTGCAGACCCCGTGGATCGTGATCGCTAGCTTGATCGTCCTGTTGACCTGGCTGACAGCAGGCATCCGCACGGCCATCTATTCGAGTGCCTTTCTGGCTTACATGGGCCTACTTGGTTTCTGGGAAGCGGCGATGACGACACTAGCCCTGCTGGGAACAGCGGCATGTCTTTCCATTGTGATCGGCATCCCCTTGGGCATGTTTGCGGCGCGACGTCCTCGGTTCTACGCGTTTATCCAGCCAATCATGGACTTCATGCAAACCATGCCTGCCTTCGTCTTTATGGTTCCGGTGATCGCGTTCTTTGGCGTCGGTAAACCGGCGGCAGTAATCGTCACGATGATCTTTGGCGGCACACCTGTGGTGCGCCTGACCGTGCTGGGCCTGCGTGGCGTTCCGGAATCCGTGCGGGAGGCCGCCATCAGCTTTGGCGCCAACAAATGGTATCTGCTGACCAAGGTCGATCTGCCGCTTGCCGCACCGTCGATCCGGGCGGGGATCAACCAGACGATCATGTTGTCGCTGGCCATGGTGGTCGTTGCCTCGCTGATCGGGGCAAAGGGCCTTGGCGAAGACGTTCTTGAAGCCCTGCAATACGCTAATGTGGGCCAAGGCATCCTCGCGGGTTTCTCGATCCTGTTCTGCGCAATGATCCTTGATCGGATCGTGCAGGGCGCCAGAAAATGACACCGCTTGTCTTTGTCCATGGCTTCATGGGCGGCAGCAGGCAGTGGAATTTGCAGGCGCCGCTGGCGGAAGACCGAGAGCTGATCGCCATTGACCTGCCTGGCTTTGGCAAAAATGCGCACAAAGACGCGCTACGCTCCATTCCGGAGTTCGCCGAGTGGGTCCTTGCCGAAGTCGACACCGAACAATTCGACCTGCTCGGTCATTCTATGGGCGGAATGATCGCCCAAGAAATGATCCGACTTGCGCCGGACCGCATGTGCAAACTTGTTCTATATTCAACGGGCGCAGAAGGGGTCATTCCTGAACGGTTCGAACCCATTGAAACCTCTATCCAACGCGCCCATGCCGATGGAGCCAAATCAACGGCTCGCAGGATCTCTGCGACTTGGTTTTTAGACATTGAAACCGCACAGGAATTTCCAGCATGCGCCAAAATCGCGGAAGCTAGCACATTGCAGGCAATCATTGCCGGGTTGGAAGCGATGCGAAATTGGTCGGGGCTTGCTCATCTTGCAAAAATTGCATTGCCCACACTTGTGCTTTGGGGCGACCGCGACCGTACATATTCATGGTCTCAAACTGAAACCTTATGGCGCAACATACCTGATTGCCGACTCGCGGTGTTGCCTGCCTGTGCGCACGCGGTTCACCTGGAAAAACCGGTTCTGTTTAATCAGCTGGTCAGTGATTTTCTGGAAGCCAGCTGATGAGGATCCGGCACTTGCATCGCCAAAAACTGGTCAAGTAACTTCTGTTGAACGTTTGTAGTGACGGGATTGCCGCGTCCAAGTCAAACAATACCGCTGTCAAAACAAGCCTGACTCGATCAAAAAATGGCTGTCCTGGACGGTGTTGCATGGATCAGGATTGCGACGATTATGCCCCAGACCCCATCACTTTAGAAGACGCGTTCATACTCCGCACGACTGAGAGATGTCATGCGGTTGAGCGCTTTCGCGGCGATTTTCGCTTCTGATATTTGATTGTCGAGATCACCCGCTTGCAGGCGATCGCCGATAACCTGTTTCCACCTGACATTCTGGGCTTCAACCTGTGATCTCTAATTGTATCCCGTCTCAGCTTGCCAGTTCATTCTGCCATGTTCAGCGATGGCAGTGATGTGTCGATTGCGCTGTGCATTCTCGCCATGAACAGCGTTCTTCGGCGGAGGGATTATGATCTCTAGCCCAGGCCCAAACCTGTCCGCCAGGCAGTCTGCGACACCCTCGCCGTCATACGCTCCATCCGCCAAAAACCGCGCCACGCTAACGTCGATATCGGCAAGCAAATCTGGCAGTGCTGTTTCATCGCCCACATGTTCAGTGGTCAGCTCCGAAGCGGCGATATCGCCAGTTTCCAGGTCGAGTCCGATGTGGAGCTTGCGCCATGTTTTGCGCGCTTTCCTGGTGCCGTGTTTTTCTTCATGCCAACAGTTGTCGCCACGCACTTTCAGGCCCGTGCTGTCCACTATGAGTGTGATTGGCTTACTTGCATTTCGCCGGTTTTGGGCGATCCTCAGCCCCTTGCCACGTCGCGAAAGGGTCGAGAAATCTGGCACCACAAGGTCCATGCCCATCAGCCGAGCAATCGACCGCATGAAGCCCTGAGTTTGCCTGAGCGGGAGTCGAAACACGACCCGCAGAGTGAGGCAGATCTCGATTGCAATATCGGAGTAACGTGACTGGCCACCGCGTGTCATACGGCGCGGCGACGCCCAGTTCTCCCTTACATCTTCAGACACCCAGATCGTCACGTCACCTCGACGCCGGAGGCTTTCGTTGTATTCCGAGCAGTTCGTGACCCGGTACTTTGCTTTGGGAAACTTGTTGCGACGGGCATCATTGAATTTGTATGGCATCCACAGCAACTCACGGAAGGGAAAGCACCAGAGCTAATCCGGGAGTGCGATCCGTGCAACACGGTCATTCAGAACCAGGCAATCGCATTTGCCTTCGATGTAACTATGCTACTTGTCGTTGGCGTGCCCTACTGCCCGCCCACAATGTTGACTTTGCCTACAATCTTCGCGCCGCTTTCAGTTGCCATAGTCCTGGCCGATACGTCAGCCTGAACATGTGAGGTCGCCGCAATCTTCAGATCGTCACATTTCAGACGACCTTGATGCTTGCCTTCCATATCGATCTTTTTTGCCGACAGTGCACCGTCAACCGACCCGCCAACCTGAACAGTGATTGTATCAGCACTGATGTCCCCGACCACACGGCCTTTGACTTCGACGCCTCCTTGACTTGAGTTTAGATTGCCTTCAATTATCAAATCTTCTTCAACTATTGAGTTCGCCACATTGAAATCCTCTAGATGAGATGTTGGCGACCGTAGAACGAAAATCGTTCCTTGAACACCTTCCAAACAATTCAACCGTAGCGTTTCTCAAGCGCTCATTTGTTTGGTGAGACCCACCTAAAAGTCGAAGGTTCGGAAGGGTCTTCGCGAAACTTGCGATCTTTACTGATCCGGCCCAATTCTACCACCCAGCAAGTTCTCCCGTTGCCAGGGCAAGACCTGCAAAGCAGACATTTTGTTCCAATTTTCCCTCACAGGCTCTCGTGCTTTTCCGTAGAGCATCCCAGTCATTAACGCGGGGCGCATAACACGCCCCGCACCAGTCTTTAACGACCACCCGATCTACCGGGCATGTTCATCCGCTTGGCCGCGCGCGGTGGCGTTTTCATACGCAGGTCGCGTGGCGGCTTGGCTTTGGCCTTCACTGGCTCAACAGATTTTGGTGTATCCTCCACAGCAGGACGGGTGCCACCGAGGGTGGTTTTTGGTGGTTTGAAGGGCATGATGCACCTCATGGCAAAAGGAAACTGAAGTCGCGCAGATGCACGATCACGAACGCCCAAAAGGGGCTAGCGTCGTTTGTCCATTGGCGGGGGTCCTCCGCAGGAGTGTTTCGATACGCATTCTGCCCATTCAGGTCAGCGCGCGGCGGGATCAGAATCTATGCTGGTCCATTGTTAGATTCTCCTTTGAGAATATTGGGAGAGTCTCAAACTATGGAGCATGTGTCAAACCTGCTCAATGAAAGGGTGCGATTGTTGTCAGACGGTCGGGTAAAGCGGCCCAAACCGGGCTTTGAATGCTCCATCTCTTGCTGCAGTGTGGTTCTCGCATTGTTGCCATTCGGGCAAAGTGCGCCTTTTTCACTGCGATGCAGCCGAAGTCACCGAAGCAGCCTTCCATGTCACGCCTCCGAATGTTTCTTCTGCTTACTATCAAATATGTAGTGGATTGCTTTCGACCGTGAAGTATCTCGCAGAGCGGGTGTTCCCTAGAAGTCACCATATCGAGCTGCACTGGCAGCTCAACACGCTTCTAAATGGGAAAAACACAATGACCACGCAAACCCAAGACAAACCCGTTTCAAATGGTGTAAATACCGAGGCCCTGATCGGTGCACGGGGCGCATTCGCCGAGATACCGCAAGCTGCATCATTCACATTCCGCAGCACCTGTGACTGGGTCAACGGCAGCGAAAGCCGCAACACTATCAATGGCTATTACGGCCTTGGTGAAGAACACACACGCAAAGAAACTTTTTCAATTTGCTCAGACCATCCAGAAGTTTTCGCCGCCCGTGACAGCGCGCCGACACCCCCGGAAATCGCACTGTCAGCCTTGGCAAGTTGCCTGACCGGGGGCATCGCTGCTGTCGCGCAGCATCGGGGGATCCAGCTGCATGACGTTCAGTGCGTTGTCGAGGGTGACATGGATATGCGCGGGATTTTGGGTATGGATCCCGACATTCGCAATGGCTTCAGTGCAGTCCGTGTGGCCTTTACTATTGATGCGGATGCAAGCGACGATGACATTCGTGCATTGGTCGCACAGTCGCAGAAGCGATCCACTGTTTTTGATCTGATGACCAATCCGACCAACGTACATGTGGTCGTGGCCTAAGCCGCGATTGCTACAAGAGCGAGTGTCATGCGAAATATTTCGACCGTCATCATTGGCGCCGGGCAAGCCGGGCTCGCAATGAGCAAATGTCTCTCGGACCGCTCCGTCGCGCATGTTGTATTGGAGCGGGGCGAGGTGGCGCAGTCCTGGATGAAAGACCGGTGGGACAGCCTGCGGCTGCTTACGCCAAACTGGCAATCACGGTTGCCGAGCTATGGATATGCCGGACCTGATCCAGATGGGTATATGAACATGCCGCAAATCACAGGTTATCTGCGTAACTATGCCCATGCGATCAATGCCCCGGTCGAAGAGCACACTGCTGTTCATTCTGTGACGTCTCATGGGAACAACTATCTGGTTCGCACCAACAAGGGCGATTGGATTTGCGATAATGTTGTTGTCGCCAGTGGCGCTTGCGCGCGGCCCAAACTGCCTCAGTTGGCTGGCGCTGTTCCAGAAAGCATCATGCAACTGTCGCTTAGCACATATAAATCGCCTGACCAAGTTGCGAAGGGCGGTGTGCTGGTGGTTGGGGCCTCGGCCAGCGGTGTGCAAATCGCTGCCGAGCTTGGCACATCCGGGCATGCGGTGACCCTTGCCGTTGGCGAGCATATCCGCGCGCCGCGTCGCTATCGTGGGCGGGATATTCAGTGGTGGATGGATCGTAGCGGTATTCTGGATGTCCGCGTCAACGAGGTGGATGACAGTGACCGTGCCCGCCGCCTGCCATCCTTTCAACTGATTGGTGATCCCGGAATAGATTCCATTGATCTGAATGCGCTTCAGGCAATTGGGATTTCAGTTACCGGTCGACTGGCTGGCATTCAAAACGGTATGGCGCAGTTTTCCGGCTCACTTGCCAATCACTGTGCCATCTCGGATCTGAAGATCGGCCGACTTCTAAGGCATTTTGACGACTGGGCCGGCCGCATGAACATTCCCGACCTTCCCGATGCGCGACAGTTGCCCCCGACGTTATTGCCCACCCCGCTACACCTCATGTCCAATCTGAGAAACGGCGCGATACACACCATCGTTTGGGCAACGGGTTATTCCCCAGAATTCAGTTGGCTGAAGCTTCCTGTGTTCGACCAGAAAGGCATGTTGATCCACGATCAGGGCATCGTTGCACCCGGTCTTTACGTCATCGGGTTGCCCTTCATGCGGCGTCGGAAGTCGGCACTGATTGATGGCGTGGGCGGCGATGCGCAGGCCCTTTCCGATCACCTTATTGCCAATCGAAACCGCCGCGCGGCTTGAAAGAATTCAATCATGGACAAGACGATCAAAGCCCCCGCAACTTCGACGGCGTTTACAGATCTGGTCGGGGTGGATCACCCCATCGCACTGGCCCCCATGGCCGGCGCGGTGGAAAGCGACTTGGCTGCTGCCGTTGGCAATGCAGGGGGCTATCCGATCATGCCTTTCTCGTGGAGCAGCAGGGATACCATTGAGGCTGAACTGACAAGCCTGCGTGCAAAAACCGATGCTCCGTTTGCCGTAAACCTTTGCCTTGATATGCCACAAGAAGCTCGATTGGAACTTTGCCTGTCGCATCGCCCCAATGCTGTGCATTTCTTCTGGGGGGATGCAGCGCCTTTCGTGAAGGAAGTACATGCAAAAGAGGCTTTGGTGATCCAAACCGTCTCGAGCGCGATTGACGCCAAACGCGCTGTTGATGCGGGTGTAGATATTTTGGTTGCGCAGGGTTGGGAAGCCGGAGGGCATGTTCGAGGGACGGTCGCGACCCTGCCACTGATTCCGGCCGTCGTGGATGTGGCAGGATCAGTGCCCGTTTTGGCGGCCGGAGGTATCTCGGACGGGCGCGGGTTGGCGGCAACCCTTTGCTTGGGGGCCAGTGGTATTGTCGTGGGAACCCGTTTTCTGGCGACCCCAGAAAGCGCGGCGCATTCCGAATACATCGCGCAGCTTATTGCAGCCCAGCATTCAGACACACTCCACGAGACCGATCTGTACAATGTTGGATGGTCAAATGCTGCACATCGCGTGCTGCGTAACGCCGTTGCGGATCGTTGGCTTGCAGAAGGTCGCCCCGACAATTGGGCACGTCACCGGTCCGGTGAAACGGTTGCAATGCGAGGCAGCGCCCCAATCAAAGCCTATCAATCCACGACACCCCATCATTCGATGACCGGTGAGATTGACGCATTATCGATGTGGGCCGGTCAAAGCGTTGGCCTGGTGAACAGCGTTGAACCCGCTGGAACGATTGTCGACAGCATAGTGGAACACGCCCGCGCAGCACTACGATTGCCCTAACGTGCTGCCAAAATCTCTTCGGCATTCGGCAAGCTTGCGAAAATGCAATCGGAAAGCCAGCTTGTTATATTGCGTGTCAGAGCCGCCGGTCCGATGATCTCCATCTCGCCAGAGGCTTTGGCCGCTTTATAGGTCGTGTGGCCCAACCAGGCATCCGCCATCGCGCGCACCTTTGTTGTAATAAATACGTCCACGTCAAGACCGGGATCGGTGGTGCAAACATCAACATTGCCACCTTCAACCGTGATCCACCATTTCGGTTGCTCATCGAAATCCGTAAACTGGAACAACACGACCGTTCTGCTGCCGGGTAGGTTCTCGGGAACAATACTTCGTTGAAGATAAAGCATCAGAAGCTCGACGTCGTAATCCGCGTCGCTCATAAACGCCTTTGACCATTCCATGCCCCAACTTCCAAGTGCCAGCAGGATCGGCTGCAGCTGCCGGCAGCTTGCGGTTGGTAGGTATTCGTGCCCCCGACCGCCTTGAATGCGACGCTTATAGACAAGGTCATATTCCTCAAGCGTGACCAATCTGCGCGTCAAAAGTGTGGGAGAAATCGCCCCCAACCCACGCTGGAGCTCTGAGAAACGTGTGCTGCCCATTAACAGCTCGCGCACAATCAGCATGGTCCATTTTTCGCCTAAAATTTCAGTTGATTTGGCGATGGGGCACCACTGGCCATAGCTGTGCGACATCAATGTTACTCCAGAAAGTGTAGTAAGATACTCCAATCGGTATAGTGTCTTGCTCCAATCTGTAAAGCATCGCGTAGGGACGGTGTGAGGTAGGTCTCATCATAGAAAGCAGCCCAAGCACGGATCTGCAAAACAGAGAGAGCTTATGACCCCACCCATCCACTCGGCCAAGACAGCGGCCCCGCAATCACGTCCGGTATTCAACGCGATCACGCAAGCACGTGGTTTTGTACCCAATGTCTATGCCGTTTATGGCGGTCTTCCTGATGCGATGACCGGGTTTGCCGGGCTGACCGGCGCGTTTGGCAACAGCAGCTTGTCACCCGCCGAACGCGAGGTGATCCAACTTGCGGTAAGCGTGGCCAACAGGTGCCGCTACTGCGTCGCGGGTCACACAGCTTTTGCTGCTGATGCCGAGCTGAGTGACAGCCACGTTCAAGCAATGCGTGAGGGGCGCGACCCAGAAGACGATCGTCTTGTTGCTTTGGTGCGCTTTGCCCGAAAATTGACAATAGACCGTGGCCGTGGCTGCACCGAAGAATACACGGGGTTTTTGGCGGCCGGTTATCACCCGGATCAGGCTTTGGAGGTGATCATAGGCGTTGCAAATAAGACCCTAAGCAACATGACAGCCAACTTACTGGACCTGCCGCTTGACGCAGAATTTGCACCCTATGCATGGACTCCTAAGGCAGACGCTGCATGAGTCCCGAAAGCCGCGCATAGGGATTAAAGATCGCTTTGGTCCTGTTTGGGACCATCTGTTTTCTGATTTATCCACTAGCCGTTATCTGGCCTTCGGGGTGGGTCTGGCATGGTGGCGGTGGTCAGCACTATTTCCAGATGATCTGCAGTATTTACGCGGTTCTGGGGTGGTTCCTGATCCGGGCGTCCTCAGCCCCGCAAAACCATAAGAGCCTGATCGGTTTTACCATCTGGTCCAGTATCGTTCATGCCGTGATTATGGCTATTCAAGTCAGCCACAACCATATGGAGATCGGTCATTTGGTGGGCGATATCCCAGCCCTTATCATCATGGCCACGGTGCTTTGGTATCTGTCGCCACGCGCTGCAGAAGCCCCCAGAACCAGCGAAAGAACATCCAAATGATATCCGTAGTCAAACAGCGCGTCACCGTTAAAACCGCCGAGACCCCGGCTGAAATCGCCGCTGTCCAAGATATGATGCGGGCCTTGGTCGATTGGCTGTTTGTACGCCATCACGCCTACCACGACCTTGTGGCCAGCTATTTTGACCCGGATGAGTTTGAACGCAAGCTATCAGACCTGCCTGGCATGTACGGAGCCCTCGCAGGCACGCTGCTAATCACGAGCGTCGATTAGAAGTTCGCTGGTTGTGTGGGATTGCGCGCAATCGATACAGATGCCTGCGAAATGAAACGCATGTTCGTCGATCCAAAATTCCACGGGCAAGATGTAGGCTTGGCCCTTGCAACGCATCTGACCCACCGTGCTCGCGAATTAGGTTACGCAAGAATGTATCTTGATACCGGGCCAGAACAAATCGAGGTGCGAGGATTGTACCAAAGGCTCGGATTTCAGCCGATCAAACCCTACTACGATGTCAGCGACGAAATGGCGGATTGGCTAACGTTCATGGTGCTGCAATTCGACACCCAAGGGGCAGGAAAATGGGTTACCCAATATCTTCTTCGCCTCTGTCGTTTCTGCCCGCAGGTCACCTCCAAAAGGGTTACTCTGATCCACGCTGCAAGCAAAGGATCGTGGCGAGTTTCGCCATCATGCCGTACCTTCGCTTGCAGCGTGGATCGGATGAAGCGGGGCGTTTTGAGCAGAAGACGCGGTCACGTGTGACTTGGTCGTCCTTCTCTTCCAACGGTTTGCACCGGATGGCTGTTATCATCGCGCGGGCAAGGATGTTGAGCATCGGTTACGATTCCGTTGTGGCGTGTTTGAGCGTGTTCATTCATAGACTTGCGAGTGTCAGGCCGTAGATGCAAACCACAACGACAGCTAACGCCACGGCTTGGTAGGGTGCGATGGTATCACCTAGGAACGGGACGGAAAGTACCATCGTTAGGGCAGGCCAAGGTGTTGTGATCGAGCTGGCCAAGGATACGTCAATAGGGCGGACAGCGTAGAACGACTGTGTTGCACGGATCGGTCGCTCAAAGTAATCCCAGCGTTTTCTGTGACGTGAGCGACGTTCGATGCCCCACAAATTCAGTGATGCCCGTCGCAATAAGTTTCCCAAGGCAAAGTACCGGGTCACGAACTGCTCGGAATACAACGAAAGCCTCCGGCGTCGAGGTGACGTGACGATCTGGGTGTCTGATGATGTGGTGCAGAGTTTGGCATCGCCACGTCGCAAGACACGCGGCGGACAGGCGCGGTACTCTGATCTGGCAATCGAGATCTGCTTCACTCTGCGGGTCGTGTTTCGACTTCCGCTCAGGCAAACTCAGGGCTTTGTGCGGTCGCTTGCCAAGCTGATGGGCATGGCCCTTGTGGTGCCGGACTTCTCGACCTTGTCGCGGCGCGGTAAAGGGCTGAGGATCACCCCACACTGGCGAGCTGCAAGTAAGCCAATCACGCTCATTGTGGACAGCACGGGTCTGAAAGTGCATGGCGGCGACGGCTGGCATGCAGAAAAGCACCCCACCAGGAAAGCCCGCAAAACATGGCGCAAACTCCATATCGGGCTCGACCGGGAAACTGGCGATATTGTTGCCTCGAAGCTGACCACGGAACATGTGGGCGATGAAGCAGCGCTGCCAGACTTGATTGCTGGAATCGATGCCGATGTGAGCCGGTTTCTGGCAGATGGCGCCTATGACGGCCAAGGTGTGGTTGACTGCCTGGAGGACAGGTTCGGGTCTTGGATAGAGATCACTATCCCTCCACCGAAGACCGCGGTTCGCGGCGAGAATGCAAAGCGCAATCGACACATCGCTGCCATCGTTGAACACGGCCGAATGAACTGGAAAGCGGAGACGGGATACAACCAACGATCACAAGTTGAAGCCCAGATTAGCAGATGGAAACAAGTTATCGGTGAACGTCTGCAAGCGCGTGATTTCGACCGTCAGATAGCTGAAGCGCAAATCGCATCAAAGTCGCTCAACCGCATGACCGGTCTCGGTCGTGCGAAGTATGAGCGCGTCTTCTGAACCGATGGGGTAAGGGGCAAACTCGCCGCAATCCTGATCCATGCAACACGGTCCTACATCGCGTGATTTGGCTAGAACGACGGATCGCCAATGGTGCGATCCGTCGAGTAAATTGCAAAAGACGATTGAACCACTCGCACCGGGTTTGACGGGTCATTTCTTTGCCCGAAATCCAACACATCTAATTGAATTCTAATCCTTTCAACTCAACTTCAGTACTTTCTGATGCCTATTCACGCAAAAACGATTGGCAGTGCTCGACGAGCTTGTGAAACGCCGGTTCATGCTGCAACAGAATGTGGTTCTTGCTGTCGAGCGAGACAAACCTCGCGTCCGAGATACCTGTCGCAAATGCACGCCCGTTTTGTATCGGAATTTCGGCATCGTCCCGTGCGTGCAACACCAGCGTGGGCGATTTGACGTTCTCCAACAAATGCGAGACGTCGATTGCCCCAAACATATCGTGCAAGTTTCCCGCCATCTTAGGTGAAACAGATTTTCGTTGTAGCTCGTTGAACCACTCTGCCTGTTCAGGTGTGGCTTCGGGCATAAATCGGGATGTGAATAGCTGGCGGAACTCTGAATTTGGCTGCCCCCAACCAGTACGCATGAGCATACTCATAGCTATCCGCTGCCCAATGGCTTTTTCATTCTTATTGAACCGCCAACCCTGTACGAATCCGCCATAAATTATGATCTTGTCTACCTTCGTCGGCTGGCGCGTCGCAAAGTCCGCCGCCGCGGACGCGCCCTGTGAAATGCCAAGCAGCGAGAACTTGTCGAGCGCAAGATGATCGACAAGGCACTCCAGGTCTCGAACGCAGTCTTCGTAGCTGACCGAAGATACATTTCTGTCCGACATTCCGTTTCCGCGTTCATCGTATCGGATCAGGCGAACTCCCTGGCTTAGTGCCTCGATCCAATGACGCCAGACCGGGCTTTCCAGATCGTATTCCAGATGTGACATCCAGTTTGCAGTTTTCAGAAGAATCGTATCACTGTTTGGGTCGCCCAGTTCAGAGTAAGCAATCTGGATGCCGTCAAAAGACTTGAAATAGCGCACATCCTGTCGGATCGCATCATAAACAGGTTTGTCAGCCACTGACGCAGGTAGTGCGTCGGCCTCAAGGGGTGAAACAGGGTAAATAAACCTAAACCCGCGACCATGTACCGTTTTGACAATGCTCTGCGCCTTGCCAGTGTCGCCAACCGCCGCGCGAACATCGCGAATTCGGCTGCTGAGCGCCGCGTCAGACACGAACCGGCCATTCCAAACCGTATCAATCAGCTCATCTCTCGTGACCACACGATCGCGATTGCGCAGCAAGTGTGACAGCACGTCAAAAACCTGCGGTTCTACAGATACGATTTGTCCATCGCGACTGAGTTCAAACCGCTCATCGTCCAGAATGCATGTGCCGAACTTGAACCTCATCCCACCACCTTGAACAGACAATAACACTCCGTTTTCCACCGCCTGTTTGAAATGTGTACAGCAGCAGTTTAACGAGTTTACCCTGAAAATGCCGTCAACGCTATTTGCGGGCACGTTGCTTGTGAATCAATGCGAAGCGAGTGTGCTTGGTGGGTTTCGTCTCAACATGCGAGGCCGAATTTAGACCAGCTCTTATGACGTCGTTCATTGCTATCGCTTGGACGGCGCATTGCTCGGAAAGAAATTTGTATTGGAAGAGGTATCAAACCTTTGCTTCGGCGGTCCAAAGCTCAACCGTCTGTTCATCACCGCTTCGACCAACACATAAACCGTTCTGCTTCCGAAAACGGGTGCGCTCTTGTTCTAGACTTGGCATCCTCCGCTAATTCAAGTGTTTGGTGTGGTCAGGAGCGGGCAAAGTGCAAAAAGCCAGATCTCTATTTCCGATCACAACCCAGCCAGAGGCATCGTGTATGTTGTGGCGGTGCCTTCGACACATGTCTCGCCGCCGCTGTCAGTCACACGCACGTTCATTTTGCAGATCGGTTTGTCATCGCGGACAGTCACAACCACTATATGGCCCGTAATCTCTTCACCGATGCCGACGGCCTTTTTGAAATTCAGGTTTGTATTCAGGAATACCGTTCCTGGCCCAGGAAGGTCCTCGGCCACACACGCATTCAATATACCCGTGGTGACCCCGCCCTGAACAATGAGTTCTCCAAATGGGGTTTTCTTGGCCAGGTCTTCATCATAGTGAACCGGATTTCTATCCCCCGTCATTTCTGTAAAGGCATAGATATCTTCCAATCGCGTTACTTGGGACCGGTTGGCACATTGCCTCAATTTTGGTTTCCCATTAATGACCCCGATCCAGCCGTTCGTTGCAGTGCTCACTTTATCCTCCAACCCTAACAATTGATGACGAATGACAGTCAGCGCAATTTGCCTAAGCCGCTGCGTGTGCGGCAATGTTGTTATTCTCTAAAGACGCCTGCTCTCGCCTCATCGCCTCCGAAAAATCCTTGTGCAGTGATTTGATTCGCTTCAAATCCCAACGCCTCGAAGCTATTTCCTGTGTGATAGCAAACACTTCAGTGGCGTATTGGTCGCGTTCCGTCTGATAGGCTCTCGCGTCACCAGGTGCTTTGATCAGTGCCGCCGCAAGACGGTCTGCATCCAGAAAGGCATCCGTTATGCCATGCGCCGTCGCTGGATCTTTGAAATACCCAGCATCTCCAACCAGAGCCCAGCCGGGACCGGCACATTCCCTGATGTGACCAGGAGCGCCGGCAAATCGTCTTACCCAGTCCGCTACGCCTTGCTGGGCTAGCTTGGCCGCCAACGATGGCTCCCAAATCGACAACATGTTCATCGCACCTTGGTAGGGATCTTTCCCGAACCAGCGTGCAAAGCTGTTGGGTGCACTTGATGCAAACAGGCAGTGCTCGCCGCCAGTCGTCGGAATCAACCCTGCGAATGCACCCTGATCAAAATACCAGCGATAGCCTTGGTTCGGGATATCCTTCACGTAGGTATATACAGTCGAATAACGATCAATGGACCGCGCCATATAGCGAGAGCCGACCATCTCGGCCACGGACGAACAGCGCCCGTCTGCGCCGACCAGAATGTCAGTTCCCACGATCTCCGATGTACCGTCCCGCTGCCTGATGACAACACCTGCTACGCGCCCACAATTCTTCTTTATTGTGGCGATTACTCTGGTCCCCAGATGCAGCTCTGCGCCGGCACTGACCACCGCATCCGACAAGACCCCATCGAGCAACCATCGGCGCGGGGCGTAAAGACCCTTCAAAATACCCTCGGGCTTGATATCTACAGTGATCTGTTCATGCCCATAGTGAAAATGGGTCTGCCGAACCGGTGGCGTTCCCGCCTGATCGATATGTTCCAGCAAACCCCAGCTGTTCAATAGCGAGACTGCGGGACGCATCAGTTTGTGTGTTGAAAGAGTGTCGCCGATTTCGCCGTCGCGTTCGATGATCAGGACGCGTGCACCGGCCCGAGCAAGCAGCATCGCGGTGGCCAATCCGGCGCAGCGCCCACCTACAATTATTGCGTCGTATTTTAAGCGATTAAATTGATATTCCATATTCTCGATCCTATTCAGGCAACCAGCCGTTGATCTAGGTTGCAACGAAGATGAGCGGCCAACGCATGCGCGTCTTCTGAAGCGCCAGCGATGAAGGTCGACTTACGCTGGCGCAAATAAGGAAGCCCCATCACGTAGAGACCCTGCGCGACCAATCCACCATGGTGCTGCAGTCTTGCCTTGCGATCGAACACAGGCAGATTCAGCCAATTGAAATCCGGTCTGAAACCGGTTGCCCAGATTACGGACTCGAAACGCTCCTTGGCGAAGTTTAGTTGAAGTCTCGGCCGATCCGGGACCCGGGTTGCGGCGAAACGCTGCGATGGCGGAAAGAACTCTTCAAAACCCTCGCTCGCGATCCAATCGTCAATGGTTTGTAAAAGCCGATTCATTTTGAGATCAGCAGCCGCACATTTGTTTTCCAAAGACCCCGAAAACAGAGCGGTTTCATCCCGGATCATTTCCAAGCGACCCGCTATTTCCACCCCAATTTCCGTCAGGGTGTTGAGGTCTAACTGATGTTCAGCAACCAGCCCCGGCGAAGGTGTCCGGCGAACCCGGTCAATGTCATCCATCTGATCGAACGGAATTTCGCTCAGGCCGAGCGTATCAAGCCAATGCAGGATGTCGGCACGGCGGTACCGTCTTGGCAGTCGAACATGATTGCCAACGGCCAGAGTAACCTGCCGACCTGACGCCTGGATTTCCTGCGCCAGTTGGAGCCCCGAAGCTGAAGCGCCAACAACCAGCGCCTTGCCGCCGGGCAGATCATTGGGGCGCTTATAGGAAAGCGGCGTCAATTGCCTGATGTAGCGCGGCAATTCGACGGCAAATGAAGGGATCGCCGGTTGCGCGCAGGCTCCGTTGGCCATTACGACACTCTGGCATGTTATTGCCCCCTGATCCGTTTGCACGCGATACCCGTCACCAAGTGGATCAATCGCCAAAACAGTCGTTTCGGTCTGAACCGGAGTTTGATGATAATCGGCGAAGCGATGGATTTCCGATACAAGCCGAGAGACCGACATGTATGCGTCTTTGTCCGCCCCACAATAAGACATGCCTGGAAGGCCGTTCATCCAATTGGGGGTCAGTAGATGAAGGCTGTCCCACCGCTGGGTTTTCCAGCTGTTTGCGATCTGACCCCGTTCCAGAACCACGTGGTCAACCCCACGCAAACTCAATTCGCGGCTCATGGCGAGTCCGGAATGCCCGGCGCCAATTATGACGGTCGTAATATGTTTCATGACGCTCGCTCCTGAGCCGTGTCACGGTCAACTGACCGTAACTTTGACATTTCCGGGATTGGTGATGATATCGAACACAGCAGAACGCTTTTGCGATTGAGATACGACAGCTGCGATTTCGTCCTGGCTGGCGTCGGCATTGATGTCGAAATTTACCCGGACTGCGCTGAAACCGTTTCGCACATCCGCGTCCACGCCCAGGATGCCGTAGATATCCATGTCGCCCTCGACAGTTGCTTTCACGGAATGCAGCTGAATCCCACGATTTTGCGCGACAGACGCAACACCTGCGCTCAGGCAGCTTGCCAGTGCCGACAGAACGATCTCAACCGGGGTTGCGCCGTTGTCAGAGGCCGCAAACTGCGGCGGGTGGTCGGCATCGACAGTAAAGATCTTATCGTGCGCCTGTTCCTCGCCAAGACCATAAAATCCCCTAACTGTGGAACGGCTGTGAACGCCGCCCATCCATTCGCATTCCGCGCGCCATGTGAATTGCGCGGCGGCCGGCGCATCGCGCAGAACTTCGCGTGCTCCCATCAGAGCGTCGACATTCACGCCGTTGTCTACGGGGGTTTGTTGCTGTTGCATTTGCATTTCGGATCTCCATTTTCCAATCGCCCTTGCTGGGCAGCTTCTCGAAACGGGCGCCCTGAAGTGGTGGGGCGTCGTTCGATACCTATTTCTAGAAACCCACCGCCTGGGTTGCTTGGGGATCACCTCGGGATTTTGTGGAGATTTCTGGGGGAATTCTCAGAGCAGCCTTAAAACCTATAAAAAAAGATGTGTTACGGCACCTGACCCTGCAGCCGTTTACATTTAGACGGTCAAAATCTGGAGGAATAAACAGCAAGCCGATGTTATGAGTTTTCTGCGACCTCAGACCACCGACAATCGGTTTGGGTCTGCACAGGCAAGGTAGCTAGATGTGCAAACCTGCCATACGCAATCCGTTCAGGAGCAGATCCTGTACAGCGGATTTGTGGTTACTGCTTTCGCGGCTAAAATAGTTCTGCCATTCGTCAGGGGATTCCGGAAAACGCGCCATTTCACTCCTTGCGACCCGCAAAAACTCGGCCAGTGTTTCTTCGGCGTCGGACTGCCTTCCTGCATGGGCATAACACGATGCCAGCAAAGCGCGTGCGTTGTTGATTGGAAACACGATTTCCTGAAGGTCAGCAATCGCTGCATCAAATTCCTTCAATGCGAAATGTGCTTCACCTCGTATCCACGGGATCCAATTCAGTTCAAACGGATCCAACTCCCTTGCTAGTATCAGTCGGTCCAGCGCCTCTTTGGTGCGTCCGTTTTCGACCAGGAATGCAGCATGTAGGGTGATGACGGCGACATCATTGGGGTTCAAGTTCAATGCGCGCTCATATTGGCTTTGCGCTTCCGGGATACGGTGCGAATGCAGCAACGCCTCCCCGAAATGCGCGTGTGCCAAGGCATTCTCTGGGTCGATTTGAATGGCGAGGCGCCCGTGCTTAAGCGCGAGTCTCAGTGACTGATCCGGCTCCGGCGACCAGCCAGTAAAAAAGGCCATGTCGTGGATTGCACCAATTAGCATCTGAGCTCGCGAATTTTGGGGATCTTGTTCAAGGATACTGCTGAGTAAATCCAGCGCTTCAGTATGCGCTTTCTTTGATACCTGATTGTAAAAAGCCTGTGCCCGCAAAATCAACTGGCTCACGGATAGGATGTCTGATGGCTTTGACGCGGTCAATCGCTGACCCAGCGCATCAATACGCCCCACGGTCGTAGCCGCAATTCGTCTGGCGATCTGATCGATCGTATCCAGCGTATCGCTTAAATCTCCATCCGACCTGTCCGCCCAGAATTTCTTACCACCGTTACAATCCAGCAGGTGGGCGTTGATCCGAATTCGTCCGTTTAGCACCCACAGATTTCCACTCAGTACAAAATCAGCTCCAACAGAATTTCCAAACTTCCTTTCGTCCGTGTCCGATGTGTTCTGACTTTCTATTTTTCCTTCGAACGAAACACCATAGTGACGGAACTGGTAAAGCTCAGTTGCGATGGATTTCGATAAAATTTCTCCCAGCTTATCTTCGTCAGGACTACGGCTCACCGGTGTGAACTGCAGCACCGCGATTACTGGTTTGGTATTGGGTTGCTCTGCCATGCTGGAGTTTTGAGCAGGGGCTGCGTCATTGACCGGCTCGAAGAACCGAAAGCCCCGACCGTGTACTGTGCGGATGAATTTCTGTTGATGTCCATCGTCCCCCAGTGCTTTTCTGGCTGAACTTACTGCGCTTGAGACCGCAGCGTCAGAGACAAATCTTCCTTCCCAGACCGCCTCCACCAATTCGTCTCTGGAAATCACCCGGTCGGCATTTGCCACGAAGTATGCGATGAGATCGAAGACCAATGGCTCAGCGGATACCAGCACACCCGACTTGCGTAACTCTCGCACATCCAGGTCCAGAGTGATATCGTCAAAACTGTACTTCATCACGATATTCTATCGCCCAATCATTGAATGTCACACTGGCTGCGTAACGTATGTCACAGCTGGGCTGACGGCATACGTCACATCATCACCCGATACTTCCTCGCACTTGCAACAATCAACATACCAGCCATCGACCGTGTTGCACGGATCGCGCTTCAGGATTAGCTCTGTTGCTTTCCCTCCCGTGAGTTGCTGTGGATGCCATACAAATTCAATGATGCCCGTCGCGACAAGTTTCCCAAGGCTAAGTACCGGGTCACGAACTGCTCGGAATACAACGAAAGTCTCCCGCGCCGAGGTGATGTGACGATCTGGATCTCTGATGAGCTGGTGAAGAGCTGGAGATCGCCACGCCGCAAGACACGCGGCGGTCAGGCACGTTATTCTGATCTGGCAATCGAGATCTGTCTCACTCTGCGGGCCGTGTTTCGACTCCCGCTCAGGCAAACTCAGGGCTTCGTGCGGTCGATTGCCAAGCTGATGGGCATTGACCTTGCGGTGCCGGATTTTTCGACCCTGTCACGACGCGGCAAGGGCTGAGGATCAACCAAAACCGGCGAGTTGCAAGTAAGCCAATCACCCTCTTTGTGGACAGCACAGGTCTGAAAGTGCATGGCGACAACGGCTGGCATAGAGAAAAGCAAGGCACCAGGAAGGCACACAAAACATGGCGCAAACTCCACATCGGGCTCGAACCGGAAACAGGCGACATCGTTACCTCGAAGCTGACCACGGAACATGTGGGCGATGACACGGCGCTTCCAGATTTGCTCACCGACGTGGATGAAGATGTGAGCCGGTTTCTGGTGGATGGTGCCTATGATGGCCTGGGTGTGGTAGACTGTCTGGAGAACAAGTTTGGGGCCGGGATAGAGATCATTGTCCCTCCGCCAAAGAACTCAGTTCGAGGCAAGAATGCACAGCGCAATCACCACATCGATGCCATCGCCGAGCGGGGCCGGATGAACTGGCAAGTCAAATCGGGGTACAACCAGAGATCACAGGTTGAAGCGCAGATCGGTAGATGGAAACAGGTTTTCGGCGATCGCCTGCAAGCGCGTGATTTCGACCGTCAGATAGCCGAAACGAAAGTAGCAGCAAAAGCGCTCAACCGCATGACATCTCTCGGTCGTGCGGAATACGAACGCGTCTTCTGAAGAGATGGGGTATGGGGCAAATTCGCCTCAATCCTGATCTATGCAACACGGTCGGTAATGCGCACTTTTGAAGTCGATCATTGGGCAGTCCAAAACGTTGGTGCCGTCAAACCACCAGTTGGATCAAACAACACCAAGGTGCAACATCCCGACCAAAGTTTGCGACACACCCTCAAGTATCTACTCAGCGCTTTTGCAAGCGGAATTGAGCGACGCAATCACGCCCCGGCTGCGGCGAAGCATCGTTACGACCGAGCCCAAAACAATGACCCATAGGGCAAGATGCAGAACGGACCACCCCAGTATCACCGGAACAAAAATAGCAAGTATTGCGGCCACCGTCGCGACTGCCATACGCTGTGGCTTAGCCATTGGACCGCGAAAATCTGCACCCAATCCCTGGGCGCTGCCAAGTTCGCGAACGTAAGCGGTTCCAATCGCAAAAGCAGCGGCTGCCCATCCCAGATCAGGATGTCCCGTTCCCAACCCAAGCCCCACCAGGATGACCGCGTCTGCCACTCGGTCTGGCGCCTCGTTCCAGAACGGGCCGTCAGGCGCACCTCTTCCGCCCTCAACCGCAACCATTCCGTCAAAGAGATTGCACAGCAGACGGAACTGGCATCCAATTGCCGCGCAGACAAGGCACACCACGTTCAAGAAACCGCCTGTCGTGCCCGACAGCCAGAATGCCATCCCTGCCAGCGCCGCAAATACCATGGAGAACTGGGAAATGAGATTGGGCGAGATGCCGTGCTCGGCCAGTGCTTTGGCGACGCGTGCGGCGAGTTTCGAATTTCGACTGGCGATAGGGCGACGTTCAGACATGGCGGCTCAATGCAATTGTGTAGAGGAACGCGTAAAGCGTCGAAACGGTGAGAGGAACCGAGATCGTTGCAAGCAGTGCCGGCGTTCCTGCAAGCCTGTGGATCCCTGTCAGTAAAACTAGGGAGACCAGAAAGGCCACGAGAGGTGGCAATACCATGCGCAGCCATCCTGCTGTGCGAAGGAAGATGCCCTCAATTATTCGCTTTAGAAAAAGCGTTATCGAGGCGGTCAAAAGTCCCTGAACAATACCTGCCACAAGCGGAGCTGGCATCTCATGCGCGCGATTGGCAAAAAAGGCCCATCCTCCCATCAGCACAAAGCCACCGACTCCGTGAACGGCTTTGCTTTGCAAGAGGCTCATGCGGTCGACCAGAAGTAGCGCACGACGTGAAAGAAAATCGGGGCCGAAAACACAACCGAGTCGAGCCGATCAATAAAGCCGCCGTGTCCGGCAATGAGGTGACCCCAATCCTTGACGCCCTTGTCGCGCTTGATGGCTGACATCACCAGACCGCCAAAGAAACCCATGATTGCAATCAGCAAGGACACGAGGAAGGCCTGCCAAAAAGCAAATGGCGTCATCCACCAAAGTAACGCGCCAAGAATGCTGGCAGACAAGACACCGCCCAGAAACCCTTCCCAGGTTTTTGATGGCGACAACACCGGTGCGATCTTGTGACGCCCAAAAAGCTTACCGAAGACGTACTGCAGAACATCAGATCCTTGGACAACCACAACAAGGAACGCAATCAGCAAGATCGACTTGCCTTCATATCCGGGGATTTGCAGGGTGAGCAGGGCCGGAACGTGACTGGCCGCAAAAACGCAGATCATCAGGCCCCATTGCGTTTCCGAAACACGGGTCAGAAAGTTCTCTGTCTCACCTCGCAGTGCAGAAATGATCGGCAGGAGCAAAAACGCGTAAACGGGTATGAATATCGAATAGAGACCGTACCAGTCGATCCAGATCAGATAGTACTGAAAGGGCAATACAACGAAAAAGGCGGTGGCCAAGGCGTAGTGATCAGCGCGGGACTTTGCCGTCAGCGTCAGGAATTCGCGCATCGCGGCAAATGAGAGCAACCCAAACAGAATCACCGCCCCGGCACGCCCAAAGAGCATTGCGATAGCCAATAGCGCTACCATCGCCCACCAGGCGTTTATGCGTGCAACAAGGTTTTCGATCACGGGGTCCGTGTCGTCCGGGCCCACGCGTTTCTTCAAAGTGGACGCAACAAACGATGCAAGGATCAGCACACAAAGCACACCACCCAAAAGAAGAATGAACTCGAATGGCGCGCTCATGCGGCGTCTCCGCTATCTTTCAGGGCAAGAAGAGCCGTATGACTTCGTTCCAGAAATCCGTCTTTGTCTTCGTCTGCCTCCAAGCGCAAGGGTTCGCCAAAGCGCACAGTGCAAATCAACGGGATCGGAAAGATTTCGCCTTTGGGCATGACCCGATTGAGATTCTCGATCCACACCGGAACCAAATCCACATTGGGTCTTTGCGATGCCAAGTGATAGAGGCCTGTCTTGAAAGGTAAAAGTGGGTCATCCCCAATGTTTCGGGTGCCTTCCGGAAAAAGGATCAACGAGCTTCCACCATCCAGCGCTTCAGCCATTTGGGCAATCGGATCGTCTTCACGCGACTCGGGGTTACGATCTATCAAAACCGCATTGAACACGTCGCGACCGATAAAGGTCTTCAGTTTTGAGGTCAGCCAATAGTCACTTCCCGCCACTGGCCGGGTCCGCCGACGGATGTTCGGCGGCAAGACCGCCCAGATCAAAACGAAATCACCGTTACTGGTATGATTTGCAAAATACACCCGTTTGGATGGGACAGGTTCAACGCCATCCCAAATTGCCCGAACAGCGGTCACCAAACGTGCGAATAGCACAATCGCATTGGCCGTAACGTTGGCAAAAACTGAGTTGGCGGTCATTCTTGGTCCTGAGGATGCTGGGTGACAAGCCAAGACTGCCAAATCTACCCAAAAAGTAAAACCTATGTGCATCAGGTTTTTGATAACACGCTGGCTATCATGACGGCCCAGAGCGGTCACACGGCGCACTGTCGTCATGCTGCGGTTGCGGCCCGCATTACGGGCGTTCGTAGTCGGCACAAATTCCAAGGACCCAGCGACGGTGTCGTTGGGTCCTTGCTATCAAAAACGGTAGTGCATCGACGATAGCACGCGACTGCCGACATTCAGCCAGACCTGGCTGCGTAACGAAGTACACAGGATACGTGTGGCTTTGTGGGCAGGCCGCTTGTTCAGAGATGTTTCCGTGTCGAGTTTGCTTGGCCACAACCGAGAAGATTCAACGAAACGGTGAAGAACTGTTTAGACGTCACGCATTCGAGCTAACCGTTGCAAAGGCTGAAAGGCTCGTGCGACCCTGCGCACAAACAGGAGGTCATCATGCACCGCTTTGTATTTTTCTTAACTGCATTGATTTTGTCATTTCCGGGAATCGGCCCACAACCGGCTTATTCGGAGACCAGCGCCTTTCGCTATGTCGTTTCCCGCGATACCGATTTCTATGGCTCAGATTTGGATGCTCTGTTCGACACCGATCTGAACTCTTGTGTGCGGGCTTGTTCGGCCAACGCGCGCTGCACTGCATTTACCTTCAACTCTCGTTCGGATGCCTGTTTTCCGAAGACGGGTGTCGAAAAGACTGAACCCTATGTGGGGGCCATCTCAGCGCGTAAGGTTGCGACCGATGCTGGCGTGCTGGAGTTGTCACGCACCCGTGCGGGCGAGTTGGAGTTTTTGCAAATCGCCGACTTTGATCTCGCTCGGGCACAGTCGCGTGACCTTGGCCTGCTCTTTCCGGCTGGCGAGCTGACACTGGAGAGTGTGCTGCAGGCGCTGTCTGCGGCAGAGAATGGTGAACAGGCATTGCGTTGGACCGGGCGCGCTGTGTCGCTTGGCGATCGGTCGGATCTTTGGGTCGACTATGGGCGCCTGATTATGGTCGGCAAGGATCGAAACCAGCGCTTGTCGGCGCTGAGCGCGGCGATCAATGGCTATCTGCGCGCCGATACGCCGCCGGAGCAGGCCAATGCGCTGACCCGGATGGCAGCGGCACTGGAATGGAATGACCGGGGACGGGATATGGTCTCAGCACTTCGTTTAGCCTCGGAATTCCAGCCGCGCGAAGATATTCTGGCGGCGCTGGATACCGCTATTGGCAAATATGGCTTCCGCATCACCGACAGCCAGGTCGACAGCAATGCAGCCACCCCGAGAATCTGTGCACAGTTCTCCGAGCCGCTGGTCAAGGCGGGAACCGACTATGAAACCTATGTCCGGCTTCCCGACTCGCAACTGGTGGTGCATGCCGAGGAGCGAGCTCTGTGCGTGGACGGCGTTGCGCATGGCGAACGCTACCGGATTACCTTTCGCAAGGGTCTGCCCGCAGCCTCGGGTGAGGTGCTGAGCAAAGATGTCGAACTGACTCACTATGTGCGCGACCGCGCGCCCTCGGTCCGGTTTCCGGGGCGCAGCTATGTCTTGCCTAAGGCCGCTAACGCTGCGCTGCCGGTAGAGACCGTGAACCTGACCGAGCTGAACCTGCAACTGCGTCGGGTAAGCGACCGCAACCTGCTGCGTACGGTTCAGGACGGGTTCTTTGGCCGTCCGCTCAGCCGCTGGCAGGACCAGCAATTCTCGGAAGAGATCGCCGAGGAGGTCTGGACCGGAACCGCTCAGGTTGAAACCGAACTCAATCGCGATATGACGGCGCGTCTGCCCATGGCCGAGGCGTTCGCTGACCAACCGCCGGGGATCTACGCGCTGACCGCTCGCGCGCCGGGCGCCGATCCCTATGACGATCCGGGCGCGACGCAGTGGTTTGTCCTGTCGGACCTCGGGATCAGATCTAAAACGGGGACGGATGGCCTGCATGTCACCGTTCTGGGTCTGACTGACGCGCAACCACGCGCAGGAGTCGAGATCTCGCTGATCTCGCAGGCCAATGCTGTGATCGCCACCGCGCAGACCGACGATCAGGGTTATGCCAGGTTCGAGCCCGGCCTGTCCCGCGGACGCGGCGCTGCCGCTCCTGCATTGATTCTGGCGGCGCAGGGCGAGACCGATTTCAACTTTCTGTCGCTGACCGATCCGGCATTTGACCTGTCCGATCGCGGGGTCGAGGGGCGCGCGCCCGCCGGACCGGTCGACGTGTTTCTGACTACGGATCGCGGGGCCTATCGTGCGGGAGAGACCATCCATGTAACCGCTCTGGCGCGGGATGGCACTGCGCAGGCCATCAATGGCCTGCCGCTGACGGCCATTCTTAGCCGCCCCGACGGGGTGGAATACCGCCGTATCGTTTCGGATCGCGGGATGTCCGGCGGGCATGTCTTTGCCCTGACGGTCAGCGCGGATGTACCGCGCGGCACCTGGCGGATTGACGTAAAATCTGACCCCAAGGGCGCGGCGCTGGCCAGTCAAACGGTCCTGGTCGAGGATTTTCTACCCGAGCGCATCGCTTTCGACCTGTCGCTGCCGGATGCACCGCTGCGCCCTGGCGACAGCCCGCCGCTGCGGATCGACGCGAAATACCTGTTTGGTGCGCCCGGCTCGGACCTGAGTATAGATGGGCAGGTTACGCTGCGCGCAGCCGAAACGGTGGCCGGATATGACGGGTACCGGTTCGGCCGCTACGATGCCGAAACCCGGGTTCAGGCCAGCCAGTTCGGTGATGCGCGCACGGATGCGCAGGGCCAGGCGACGCTGCCGGTCGAGATCCCTCTGTCGCAGATCGAGGGCAAACCGCATGAGGCAACGGTCACCGCGCGCTTGGCCGATAGTTCAGGCCGTCCCGTCGAGCGGCAACTGGTGGTACCCGTCCTGCCGCAAGCCCCAGTCATCGGAATCAGGCCGCAGTTCGACGGCGTCGTCAGCGAGGGAACCGAGGCGACATTTCAGGTGGTCGGTCTGTCCCCGGACCTGATCCCCGCGCCGATGCGCGTGCGCTGGACACTGAACCGCATCGAGACAAGCTATCAGTGGTACCAGCTCTACGGCAACTGGAACTGGGAGCCGACAACCCGCCGCACCCGGATCGCCTCGGGCGAGGCGGATCTGGGTGCCGAGCCGCTGACGCTGGCGCAGCCGGTGGATTGGGGGCGCTATGAATTGGTCGTTGAGCGACTGGACGGTGCCTATGCCGCAGCCGCGCTGGATTTCCGCGCGGGCTGGTATGGGGCCGAGGACAGCTCGACCACGCCCGACCGGCTGGAGATGTCGCTGGATCGCGAAGATTACCGGGTCGGAGACACCGCGCAGCTGCGGCTGGTACCGCGTATGTCGGGTATCGCGCAGATCGAGGTTCTGTCTGATCGGGTCATCGCCCGCCAGACCCTGCCGGTCGAGGCGGGCGAGACAGTGATTCCCCTGACCATCACCGCGGATTGGGGCACTGGCGCCTATGTGACGGCCACGGTCATCCGGCCCATGGATGTTGCGACGGGCCACAATCCGGCGCGCGCTATGGGCGTGGCCCATGCAACGGTCGACCCTGCGGAGCGGGCGCTGGATGTCGGGATTGAAGCCCCCGACACCGTCACCCCGCGAAACACGCAAAAAGTTCTTATTAGGGTCAAAAATGTGCCTGCTGACGAAACCGTCTGGCTGACCGTTGCGTCGGTTGACGTGGGCATTCTAAACCTCACCGGCTTCGACAGCCCCGACCCGCAGGGTCACTATTTTGGCCAACGCCGTCTGGGCGTTGACCTGCGCGATGTCTATGGCCGTCTGATCGATGGTATGAACGGCACTCTGGGCACCGTGCGGTCCGGCGGGGATGCGGGTGCGGGGATGCGGATGCAATCGCCACCGCCAACCCAGGATCTGATGGCCGTGTTCAGCGGGCCAGTGCAATTAGGCGCCGATGGCACGGCAGAGATCGACGTGCTCCTGCCCGCCTTCAACGGCACCGTCCGGATGATGGCGGTGGCCTGGTCCGAGACTGCCGTCGGGCAGGCCGAAGCCGAGATGATCGTGCGCGATCCCGTTGTCGTCACCGCAAGCCTGCCGCGCTTTCTGGCACCGGGTGACGAAAGCCGCCTGCGGTTGGAACTGGTGCATGCCAGCGGACCGGCGGGCGAGATGCCGTTGTCGGTCACAAGCTCCGGCGGGCTGGACATCGGCCCGGTTCCGGACACCGTGACGCTTGCCGAAGGCGGCAAGGCTCATTTGGATATCCCACTGCGCGCCGAGGTGCCGGGCGACCCGGTGATTGCGGTCACGCTAACCCCGCCGGGCGGCAAGCCGCTGACACAAGACCTCCGGATGCCGATCCGCGCGAATGACCCAGTTGTGTCTCTGACACGGCGGTTTTCGCTGGGAACCGGGGATAAGTTCCTGTTCTCATCGGATGTGTTTGCGGACATGAAGCCGGGCAGCGCCAAAGCCATGCTGTCAGCAGGACCCATCGCGAAATTCGACGCCGCTGGCCTAATGGCGCGTCTGGACCGCTATCCCTATGGCTGCACCGAACAGGTGACCAGCCAGGCAATGCCGCTGCTCTATCTTTCATCGGTCGCACAGGCCTCGGGTCTGGGAGACGGCCCGGCGATGGACACCCGGATCGCCGCCTCTGTCGAGCGCGTTCTGACCCGGCAATCCGCGAATGGTGCTTTTGGTCTATGGCGAGCAGAAAGCGGGGATTTCTGGTTGGATGCCTATGTCAGTGATTTCCTGTCGCGTGCCCGAGCAGAGGGCCACGCGGTACCGGACCGGGCTTTTGCCCAGGCCATGGATAACCTGCGCAACCGCATCAACTACGCCCCCGATTTCGACAAGGGCGGCGAGGATATCGCCTATGCTCTGTTGGTGCTCGCCCGCGAAGGCGCCGCGTCGATGGGCGATCTGCGCTACTATGCGGATGCAAAGGGCGACGCCTTTGCAACCCCGCTGGCGGCAGCGCAGATGGGCGCTGCGCTGGCAGCCTATGGCAACCAGACCCGCGCCGATGCGATGTTTGCCCGGGCAGCAGGAATGCTGAGCCGCCGGACCAGCAACGAACCCACGATCTGGCGCGCCGATTACGGCACGGAATTGCGCGATACGGCTGCGGTACTGGCGCTGGCCAGCGAGGCCGGCAGCGCAGCGGTTGACCGCGACGCGTTGATCCGCCGGGTGACGGCACCGAATGACCGGCCATCGACACAGGAAGCCAGCTGGTCGCTGTTGGCTGCGCATGCGCTGATCGCGACGCCCGAAAGCGCCGGGCTAAGGGTCAATGGCGCACCGGTTGACGGACCATTCGTACAGGTGCTCGAGGACGGCGCCAGCGAGCCGATCAATATTACCACTGCCGATGGTCAAAGCACCGACATCACGCTGACGGTCACCGGTGTTCCGCGCGTTCCGCCAGAGGCGGGCGGGACTGGTTACGCGATCACCCGCGCTTATTATGCGATGGACGGCACTCCGATCGAGGGCAACGATTTTGCCGTCGGAGATCGTGTCGTGACAGTGTTGACTGTCACACCGTCAGAGACCGGCGGCGCGCGGCTGATGGTTGATGACCCGCTGCCTGCCGGAATTGAGATCGACAATCCCAGCCTGTTGCGCTCGGGTGATGTTCGGGCGCTGGATTGGCTTTCGTTGTCCGACGCCAGCCATACCGAGTTCCGCAGCGACCGGTTTCTGGCAGCAGTCGATCTGAGTGGAGGCGCTTCGGTCACGCTGGCTTATGTCGCGCGCGCGGTGAGCCCCGGAACCTTCCACCATCCGGCGGCCTCGGTCGAGGACATGTATCGCCCCAGTTACCGTGCGCGGACCCGAACGGGGCAGGTTATGGTTCGATGACGGGCCGTGTGGCAATCGCCACGGCGCATTGGCGGCGGCTGGATCGGGAAGGGACCGACCGCTGCACGCTGTCGCGGCTCGACTACGGCTGGATGCTGGTCGGACAGGCGATCTGGCACGAGGACGGGCGTGACTCAGCGCTGACCTATGATCTGCGCTGCGATCCGGACCGGAGCAGCCTGTCGGCGGATGTGACGGGTACTGCGGTCGGTAGAGAGCTGGCGCTCAGAATAAGACGCTCCGGGGGCGGCTGGATGCTGAACGAGGTGTTGCAACCGGAAACGCTTGGGTGCGATGATCTGAATCTGAACATTACACCAGCCACCAATATTTTGCCCTTGCGACGGGTCTCGCTGGACACCGATGCGGATGCGCCGGTCCGTGCAGCATGGTTGTCCCTGGCGCTGGACCACCTAGCGCCGCTGGATCAAACCTATCACCGCCTCGCAGGTGGTCGCGTGTTGTACGCATCACCGCAATATCAAGCTGAATTGCATATTCACGAAACCGGGTTCGTGACCCACTATCCCGATCTCTGGGAAGGGTGGGTTGATGTCTAGACTGGCAGGCTTGCTCTTGGGATTGGCTATCGGTCTGTTTTTGACCGCGCTTGCACGCGACGGGTTCGACGCTTGGGTTGACGGCACGGTCCTGCCCCCGGTTCTGGCTGAAACCTCGGTCGAAATCCGCGACCGGAACGGTGAGTTGCTGCGCGTCTACCCGGTTGATGACGGGATCTGGCGGTTGCGGCCCGGTGACGTAGACCCGGGTTTCTTAGCGATGCTGATGCGCTACGAAGACAAGCGTTTCCACTCTCACCCTGGCGTCGATCTGCTGGCGCTGATGCGCGCTGCTGGGCAAGCGCTGCGCAACGGGAAAACGGTCTCGGGCGGCTCGACATTGACCATGCAGGTGGCGCGGCTGATTGAGGACGGCCCGACGGGACGGTGGAGCGGCAAGCTGCGCCAGATGCGTGTTGCGCTGGCTCTGGAACGGCAATTGAGCAAGAGCGAGATCCTGTCGCTATACCTCACCCATGCCCCCTATGGAGCCAATCTGGAAGGGATCCGGGCCGCAAGCCTTGCGTGGTTCGGAAAGGAGCCCCGCCGCCTGACACCCGCCGAGGCGGCCCTGTTGGTTGCGCTGCCGCAATCGCCCGAGGCGCGGAGACCGGATCGCCATCCGGTGGCTGCGCTTGCCGCCCGTGACAGGGTGTTGCACCGCGTTGCCGGGCAGGGCGTTCTGGGGACGCCCGAGATGCAGGCCGCCCTTACAGACAAGCTGCCCGCCCGGATGCGCCTATTCCCCCGGCTTGCGCCGCATCTTGCCGACCGGGTGCGCGCTGTCGAACCGGGTCTTGCGGAACATGACCTGACGCTTGATCGCGACCTGCAGGCACGGCTTGAGCCGTTGCTTTTAAGCGCCGCGCGCCGCGCCGGGCCGCACCTGTCTGCGGCGATGATCGTCGCCGATCACCAGAGCGGCGAGATTCTGGCCTCAATCGGCTCGGCTGGGTACAAAGATGACCGGCAAGGGTTTGTGGACATGACCACAGCCCTGCGGTCGCCGGGATCGACACTCAAACCGTTGATCTACGGGTTGGCCTTTGACCAGGGGCTGGCCCATCCCGAGACGCTGATCCATGACGGGCCGGTGATGTTTGGGCGCTATGCGCCGCGCAATTTCGACGGGATCTATCGCGGCGATGTACGGGTGCGCGAGGCGCTGCAGATGTCACTGAACATTCCGGTCGTGCGGTTGACCCATGAACTGGGACCGGGAAGAATCTTGGAGGCGCTGCGGCGCACCGGCGCCGCACCCCGCCTGCAGGGATCGTCACCCGGTTTGGCGGTCGCCCTGGGCGGGATCGGTCTGAGCCTCAATGATCTGGCTCAGCTTTATGCTTCGATCGCCGCGGGCGGTGCCGGACCGGTTCTGCATCACCGTCTTTCCGAGTCGGGTAACGAGCTACCACGGGTCATTTCGGCGGTCTCTGCCTGGCAGATCGGCGATATTCTGGCAGGACTTGCTCCGCCGCCCGGCGCCCCCGCGGGTGTACTGGCCTATAAGACCGGGACATCCTACGGACATCGCGATACCTGGGCCATCGGCTATGACGGGCGTCATGTGATCGGCGTCTGGATAGGACGGGCCGATGGCACACCGGTCCCCGGCGCGTTTGGCGGAGCGCTGGCGGCGCCATTACTGTTCGAAGCTTTCGGATTTCTGAAACCCGCATTCGACGCACGTCCTGCGCCGCCGCCATCGGCTCTGATCGTTGGGGCTGCCCAACTGCCCCCACCCCTGCAACGGTTCCGTCCGCGTAGCGCGGCGTTCGACATTCCGGCAGACGCACCCCAACTTCTGTTTCCCCCCGACGGCGCACGACTGACTACGGATGGAGCACGGCTCACCGTCAAACTGCGCGGAGGCGTCGCTCCCTATGCAGTGCTGTCAAACGAGCGGCCGCTGGTAACAGGAATGCGAAACAGGGAGTTTGAGATCCCCAATCCCGGCAAGGGATACACGGCACTCGTGGTGGTTGACGCCAAGGGTCATTCCGACCGGATCTCGATCAGAATAGACTAGATAGAAATCCGTCCGCTAAGTGTGGAACGTCGCGATCCATTGACTCAATGCGGAGACAAGCAGTTTCAGCGACCTTTCGGTACGGCGATATGGGATATTGACAGCCAACGCTTTCTATCGGCGGCACAGCGTAGAGAAATCGGGACCGAGCCAATCAATCCCGGCTAACCGCAAAAGGTTGGCGACCATTCCGGCAGAGCTTAAAGGGATCGATGAAACCAGTTCGGAAAAAGACATCAATCTGTGGGCGCGGCTTTCAGAGGCAGAATGATCTGCTTGTAACGTGAACAAACCTAAAGAGACAAAAAAGTTGGCCCGACCGTTGCACTTTTTCTGGGTCCTCGAGTGAGTTAAATCGGAAATAGTTTGGCCCAATGCCGCCATCCAATTTGCGTCTAGGGCGCTGCAGAGCAGCCTTCCATTCCTGCTGTTCTCTGCAAGCGCTAAAAAATGATCTTCGGGGTGTCCCCTCTAGGAGGCAAAGGCTCGCGCCAGGACGGTGCCCATGCGCCGTGCGAATGCTGGCGGGTCGGTTGGCGCTTCGCCTTCGACGATGCGGGCTTGATCCAACAGGAGGTGGGCGGCGTCTTTCAGAAGGTCATCACCACTTACATCCGGTCCATTGGCGCGTTCTGCAAGCTTGGTGATGATGAAATGGTTTGGGTTCAGTTCCAGGACGCGTGGGGCGCCTTGCTGCAACCGCCCATGGCGCTTCAAAAGGCGCTCAAGGTTAACGTCCATATCCCCGTCATCAGCAATGAGACAAACAGGGCTGTCTGTCAGACGTTTCGACGGGCGCACGTCTTTGACCGCCTCTCCCAGTTCGGCCTTGATCGCGCCGATCAGGGCAGAAAGATCAACCTCTTCGGGCTCTTCTTCTGTTTGTGTTTCATCTGCTTTGATCTCGTCGAGATCCGCGGTCCCACGGGTGATGGATTTGAACGGATGGCCGTCGAACTCGGTGATGTGTTGCAACCAGAACTCGTCTACGTGGTCGGACAGGAGTAGCACCTCGACCCCCTTGGCTTTGTAACCCTCCAGATGGGGCGACAGGGCCAGTTTGGCAGCGTCCTCGCCCGCGATGTAGAAGATCGCCTCTTGTCCCTCTTTCATCCGGATCACGTAATCGCCAAGGCTTGTAAGTTCGCCCGAACCGGTGGAGGCGAAGCGGCAAATCTCCAAAATCCGGTCGCGGAGCGCGGCGTCTTCAACCAAGCCTTCCTTGAGCGCAGCGCCGAAATTTCCCCAGAACTTTTCGTACTCCTCCGGCGCTTTGCTGGCCTTTTTCTTCAGCTCGGTCAGCACCTTTTTGGTGATAGAGGTCTTGATCTTGGTCAGTTTCGGGTCGGTCTGCAGCATTTCACGCGAGACGTTGAGCGACAGGTCCTGGCTATCTACAACCCCGCGAAGAAAGCGCAGATAGGCGGGAATCAGATCTATTGTTGTCTCGGAAATGAAAACCCGGTTGACGTAGAGCTTTACGTGGCTCTTGCGCTCAGGCTCGAAGAGATCGAACGGCTGGGAGCTAGGCACAAACAGCAGGCTCGTGTGATTGAGCGTGCCTTCCACGCGGTTGTGCATCACGTGCCACGGCGCATCAAAAGCATGGGAGCTGAGCCGGTAGAACTCGGTATACTGATCCTCCGAGATGTCCTTTGTAGGGCGGGTCCAGAGCGCTTCGGCTACGTTCAGCGTCTCCTCACCCAGTTTGACAGGGAAGCTGATATGCTCGGAGTAAGTCTTGATAATATGCCGGATGCGGGGATCTTCGGCGAACTCGTTGGCGTCTTTCTTAAAGTGCAACGTGACTGTGGTCCCGTTGGTCGCGCGCTCTGTCGGTTCGATGGAAAACTCGCCCTTGCCGTTAGAGGACCAAAGCCAGGCCTCGCTCTCGCCTGCCTTGCGCGTCACGACGTCGACCCTAGATGCCACCATGAAAGCCGAGTAAAAGCCGACCCCGAATTGGCCGATTAGGCCGGGCTTGTCTTTGTCGTCAGCCTTTAACGCTTCAATGAAAGCTCCGGTACCAGACTTGGCGATGGTGCCCAGGGTCTCAAGCAGGTCAGCGTGGTTCATGCCGATGCCGTTGTCTGAGATCGACAGCGTCTTGGCCTTGGCATCAATCTCAAGGGTGATCGCAAAATCCTCGGAGGGTGCGAGCGTAGAGTCGGTGAGCGCTGCATAGCGCAGCTTGTCGCAGGCATCGGACGCGTTGGAGACCAGCTCACGCAAAAATACCTCACGGTTGGAATAGAGCGAGCCCGCGACAATATCCAAAAGCTGACCCACTTCGGTCTGGAAGGAAAACGTTTCTTTCTCAAGAGTCTCTGTCATGGCTTGTAGCTCCAATTTCCGATCGCTGCGCAAACTAGTAATTTATCACGCCTGTTTCAACTATCCCCAAGGGCCACCTCTAGACGGTTGGACGCCGCTTCTCTGCGGCCTGGCACCGCCCAACGCCCGAAGCTTGGCGATTCGCTTATCTAACGGCGGGTGCGTGGCAAAAAGGCTGTCCACCGCCTGCATATGAAGCGGGTTGACGATGAACATATGTGCTGTCGCAGGGTTGCGCTCGGCTGCTATGTTGTCGATCCGGCCAGAGAGCTGGCCCAAACGGGCGAGTGCAGACGCCAACCACTCGGGATTGCCACAGATCACAGCCCCCTCAGCGTCTGCCTCATACTCGCGCACTCGGCTGATCGCCATCTGCACCATGCCTGCGGCCAGGGGTGCAAGGATCATCATGGCGATTGTACCTATAATACCCAAGGGCCGGTCTCGCCCGCCGCCAAAGAACAAAGCGAAATTAGCCAGCATCGATACCGCCCCGGCCAGGGTTGCGGTGATGGTCATCGTGAGCGTATCGCGGTTCTTGATGTGTGCGAGCTCATGGGCGACGACACCCGCCACCTCTTCACGGCTCATGTTCTTCATCAGGCCGCGTGTGACAGCGACGGCGGCATTCTCCGGGTTACGCCCGGTAGCGAAGGCGTTGGGCTGCTCTGTTTCCATGATGTAGAGCGCGGGCATGGGCATACCGGCCTTCCGGGCCATCGCCTCTGTAATCTGCCACAGCTCCGGTGCCGAGCGCGCATCAACGCGCCGCGCATTATGCATACGCAGGACGGCTTTGTCCGAATTCCAATAGGAGAAGAAGTTCATCGCAAAGGCGACACCGAGCGCGATGATAAGACCCGCCTCGCCGCCCAGCATGAGTCCGATGAAACCCACAAAAGCCGTCATCGCGGCCATGAGAACAAATGTACGCACCAACCGATTTGGCCTCCAAAACCTGCTGCCGCGCATATAGGATGTACTGATTGCGACGACAATAACCGGATAGGCCTGCACATGTTTCGGCGCGAAGCAGGCTTATCAAACTCAATAGCAGCGCGAGGAACAAAGTGTCCGCTGCAGAGTCCTTGCAGCGAGCGCGCGCTGTGTAGGTTTTAATACGACCGCCATGAGCTCGCAGCCTGCATGCGGCGGGTCACCATGGATCCGGCTCGTCACAAAACCGTTGTGGTCGGCCCTTACCTGCCATTGAATAAAGGACACAGTTGCTGCGGTGCGACCCGTCAGACCGGCCGTTCGCTGTGACTGCAAAATCAGGGCGTTGTTGCACAGATCGCAGTCTGGCTGATACCAGAGCATTTGTTCACCAGTTTGGAAGCCCCTGATGCCGCACAAGTACAATGATGCCAGCCGGCACAAGTTTACCAAGAAGCGATATCGTGTGACGAACTGGTCAGAATACAAAGAGAGCCTGCGGCAGCGGGGCGATCTGGATTACTGACGACGCGCTGAAACAATGGCGAGCGCCGCGCCGGTCGACGCCGGGAGGTCAGTCGAAATACTCAGACTTAGCCATCGCAACTTGCCTGATTATGCGCACGATTTACAAACTGCCGCTTCGCCAGACGCAAGGGCTGATGCGCAGCATTGCACGACGGATGGGGGTGGAAGTTCCGGTGCCGGATTTCTCGACGCTGTCACGACGTACTCAGGGCCTGAAACTGCCCGAAAAGCCGCGGATTGAAAATACTGAACCGATCCATCTGACCGTGGACAGTACCGGTTTGAAAATCTTCGGCGAAGGTGAGTGGCAACAAAACAAGCATGAAACCAAGCCCAAACGTAAATCGTGGCGCAAGCTGCATCTGGGTCTGGACCTTGCAAGCGGAGAGGTCGTTTGCGCGGAACCGACGCTGGACGACGTTGGTGATCCAACCGCCTTACCACGGCTTCTGGACCAAATTGACGATCCGGTTTCGCGTTTCCTTGCTGACGGAGCCTATGATGGCGCTCCAACAAATGAGCTGCTCGCGGCGCATTTCGGTGACGGCGTCGAAATTGTCATCCCACCTCCAAGAAATGCCGTTCTTACCTCGAAATCGCCTGATGATCCCTCACCCCGAGACAAGCATATCTCCCAGATACAAGCCCACGGCCGATTGGCCTGGCAAGCCAACAGCGGCTACAATCAGTGTAGCCGGGCAGAAGCACAAATCGGGCGCTGGAAAGCTGTGATTGGGCCGAATCTGAGATCTCGGACCTTCGACAACCAGAAAACAGAGGCCAGGATCGGGGTGCAAGCTCTTAACAGAATGACCGAACTTGGTCGCGCTAAGTTCGAGTGTGTCGGCTGAGCTAATTCATGGGTAAGGGCAATCTGCGCTTGTTCGCTGGTCCCTGCAACAACGCCTACCTAAATAACATCGTCGAACAAGATCATCGTTTCATCAAGAGACGTACGCGGCCAATGCTAGGGTTCAAGGCCTTCGCTTCAGCGGCGGCAACGCTCGACGGAATCGATGTGGCGCACATGATCCGCAAAGGCCAGTTGTCGCCCGGAATCTGTCCGTTTCGTCAATTCTCCGAGTTGGCAATCTGAACTTGAAGCTATCGCATAGCTTTTTGACAGGCCCAAAACTTTGCAACAGAACCCGTGCGTAGGCTTTCAACTGTTTATGGCTGCCGACCTGTCTCGCGCGAGCCTGACGTGCGTCAATGGTGAATGGTCTGCAACAGAATCTGCATTGAGCCCTCGGAATTTCGTTTCGCAGACAGCGACTTGCACGGTAGCCTGTTATTATCGACTCGGCGGGAGAGGCCTCTATGTACCGAAAGACTTCAGTTTCAGCCCTGGTGTTCGTGGCGGTCTCAGCATTGCCAGCTGTGGCTCAGGAACAACTTGCAGCATCCGAAACGCCTTCATCAAACGAACCCAACACCGAACAGGCAAGTACGGATAATTTGCTCTCCGATCCGCAACTTGTGGAGTTGATGGCGCCAGTCGCCCTCTATCCCGACACGCTGTTGATGCAGATTCTGGTGGCTGCGACCTACCCGCTGCAGATCGTCAAGGCGGATCAGGCGGTCGACAGGGTGGCTGATCTTGCGGAGGAGGACCGCAAGGCCGCCATCGAGGCGGAGAGCTTTGATCCAAGCGTCGAAGTGCTAGCCGTCGCTTTCCCCGATGTTCTACAACGGATGGCTGACAATATTGACTGGACCGAGACCGTTGGCGACGCGATGCTGGCACAGAGCGACGACGTTTTGGAGACTGTGCAGGTTCTGCGGCGGGAGGCGGTTGAGACCGGCGCATTGACTGACACGCCCGAGCAAGAAGTCTCGGTGGAATCATCTGTTTCGTCGAGCGGAGATCCGGCTGAAACCGTGGTGGTTCAGCCCACCGACCCGGAAGTCGTCTACGTGCCGCAGTACGATTCAAACGTCGTGTACGACACCAGCAGCTACGGGGTTGGCGATGCGTTGCTGACCGGTGCGCTGATCTTTGGCACAGTCGCGCTGATCGACGAAATCTTTGACGATGACGACGATTGGTATGGGTACTGGGGCTGTCGCAATTGCGGAGGCTGGAACGGCCAGCCGATCATCCGCAATCCCGACATTGACTTTGACATCGACGGCAACGTGAACATCGGCAACGAAATCAATATCGATCGCGACAATATCAAGAACGAGATTGGCGATCGTCCTGGTGGCTGGCAGCCAGATCCGGGACGCCAGGAAGAGGCGCGCGAAAAGCTGGCCAATCGCGGCGAGGCCGGCGCCCGGCCGATTCCAACTCCGAAGGATAGCCGTGGTGACGACCTGCGCCAGCAACTTTCGGGAAAAGCAGGCATCGAAGACATCAGCCGGCCCGGGAACGAAGGCGGAATTCGGGACGCCGCGGTGGCCGCCGGTGCAGTTGGCGGTGCGATGGCTGGGCGCGAAGCTTTGAAGCGCACCGACGCCAGCAAGGACATTCCCGTCAACCGGCCCAGCAAAGCGCAGGCACCAGCCAAACGGCCGGATACCAGGAAATCGGCTCAGAAAACTGCAGCGAAGAAAACCGCTGCCAAGCCGAATGCCAAACGATCTGCGTCCAGCGGGAGAAAACCGGCTCTTAAGAAATCTTCAGGCGGCCACAAGACCAAAGCAGCGTCGAAACGCGGAAGAGCAAGTCACAAGAAAGCCCGGAGGTAATCTCATGAACCGTATTGCACACTCCGCCTTCGCTTGTGTTGTTGCCACCGCCCTGCCACTGGCCGCGCTTGCACAGGACGCCCCTGCATATCCATCGCCTCAGGAGGCGCTGGACACGCTTATGAGCGCGCTCAACTCAAACTCTCCCGAACAGGTGGTCGGGGCGCTTGGGCCGGAATCCTCCACTGTTGTACTCGGCACCGCTCCCAACGACCGCGAGTTTGACTGGGGGGAAATCTATGACGATTATCTTGACGGCTATCGCTTCGTGCCTCGGGCGGATGGCCATGTGGGCTTCGAGCTTGGCAAGGACGATTGGCCCTTTCCGATCGACGTGGTCCGGAGCGACGCTGGCTGGATCTTCGACATCGAGGAAGGGCGCAACGAGATCATGGCCCGGCAGGTCGGTCTGAACGAACTCGACGTGATCGACGCAATGGAGGCCTATGTGGAAATTCAGCGCGAATTCCGTCAGGTTGACCACGATGGCGACGGGTTGCTGGAGTTTGCCGCCCATGTGATTTCCTCGGCGGGCGCGCATGACGGGCTCTACTGGCCCGGTAGTGACAGTCCGGTCGGCGATCTGGTTGCCCGAGCCAGCATGGATGGCTTCGCCGAAGAAGGCAGCGATAGCGCCGCCGACCCATACCTTGGCTATTACTTTCGCATCCTCGACGCGCAGGGACCCCAGGCGCCTGGAGGTGAGATGAGCTATCTCGTTAATGGCAACATGCTCGCAGGCCATGCGCTGCTTGCGGTTCCAGCAGTTTATGGCGAAAGCGGAGTGCACAGCTTTCTGGTGAGCGAAAACGGCCTGGTTTACGAAGCTGACCTGGGCGAGGAGAGTCTTGCGACGGCGGCCAGCCTCACCAGCTACAATCCGGACGACGAGTGGGAGCCGGTGGAGTGAACTAGCATCTGTATTCGACCGTGAGGATACCCCCGCTCAACGCCAACGCAATGCGCCAGAATGGTGCGTAGCCTCAGACAAATCTCAATAGCGAGATCCGAATAGCGGGCCAGACCCCCAACGCGATTTTCGGCGCTGCACCGCCCAATTTGTGGTCGCGTCATCGGCGACCCAAATCGTCAAGTCACCGCGCCGGCGGAGACTTGCATTGTACTCAGACCAGTTCGTCACACGGTATTTTGCTTTGGGAAATATGTTGAGGAAGGCGTCATTGAATTTGTAGGGCATCCATCGTCGCTCGCGCCAGAGAAGACGCCGGAACAACCGCGTCAATCAGGTCCGTGCGACAAGGTCATTTGCAATGACTCCGGTTTGAGTATTTTGGATGATCGAAATGAGCAGTTTTTAAACTTTGCGACAGTTCCTCGCCGCATCATGTCTTAACCGCTAGAACTGGTCATCCGGATGCCATGATATGACATGGATGGCACGCCAGTCTTCTTGCTCGGACTGCGAAAACCAAACTGTCAGATTCTCATCCGGCGACAGAGACCATGTAGACTCACGTATATCCGGAGGGTTTTCCGCCCTCTGGGTATCATTGAACAAATTGGTTAACTCAATCCGGAACTCCGAGACAACCGTGCCCAGTTCGAACCGCTCTTCCTGGATAGGTTCGCCCAGCTTTTGCCTCACGTCATCGAAGGACTTGCCAAGCAATCCCGTGGTCATACTGCCCGTCTCCATTTGCTTATCTCCTTTCGGGTCGCCCGACGCACAGCCTGCTGGCGTTAGAACAGCAGCGCCAGCCGAGATGGCCACCATCAATAGTATTCTCAACCGTATCAATTTACGCTCTTCACCGCGAAGGTGGTATTCGAGATCATCTTGTTGAGTTGTTCTACCAAGTGCTTTGCGTGCCGCTTCTTTACTTGGTTGCCAAGATTCATGATTGATTTCTTGTGATGGTTGAAAGCGTTCGATTTCTTGTACTCGTCAGGCTGACCAATGGCATGGCCGAACTCGTGTGCTGCCACATCCATCTTTACCCCGTCGCCGGCCCCCTTGTTCGCAGGCTGGAGATCTTCGGTATCGAGCGTGATTTCCTGTTTACCCCAGTTCACCTTGGAGGTGTTGGAGCCCCCCTTTGGAATCTTCATGGCGAAGACTGTCCAGTGTTTGCCCTTCTTGCGCGGGTCGACATCGAAGAAGACTGTAAATTTTTTGCCCGCAAAATACTTTGCGAAATCCGATGTGCCGGATACATCCAGAACAAACTTGCCGCCCCAGGACTTGCGAATGATTTTTTCGGTTTCGATGTGGAAATCTTTTTTTTCCTTTGACGTCCACTTCGAGACTTTGCCTTTCGTCTTATAGACATAGTCCCAGTTTTGCCGGACCCATATCTGCTGCTTAGAACCGGTCAATTCAAAGTCCATACGTTTAGTTTTGAGCTTGTGGTCCATCTTCGCAGGCTTAGCGGGGCCAGACAGGGCCGCTTTAAGGGCGGCCAGCGTGTTCTTACCTGCCAGCCCGTCAACCTTCAGCGGCGGCGTCGCTTTCTGAAAAGCCTTCACGGCCGCCTCGGTGAGCGGGCCAAATATGCCATCGACTGCCAGTTTTGGTTTTGCCTTCGCCTTGTTTAAGTCGGTCTGAAGGGTTTTGACGTCTTTCCCTGTCGATCCCTTCTTGAGTAATCCCGCCATTAGTGATCCCTAACACATTCTCTAAAAATACTCGGTCTTTCGTCTATGTAAGCCTCCTCGAATGCGGATGGCAAAATACATAGTGTGGAAGTCGAAACTCGAAGAAAATTGCTCAATTTCAAGTAACTTGGACTGCAAGGGATTATCACATATATTGACGTTTTTTTCAATACAGCGCCTCCTGCAATGCGGTTTGTACTGCTTGAAACGATCGTCGGGTGGCTACAGGGATCTGTCTCGGTGACCGACCAAAAAGGTCCGCAGATGGTATTGCCAAATTGTTGGCGGCAAGTTGTGATCCATTCGAAGAGCTCGTTTCATGCCACCATTTCAGCGGTGTAGTCGGTCCAGAGGCTGACCGCATCGGAGCGGGCGTGGCGGTATGACGTTGCGGAGAGTTGATAGCGTCGGGGGCGAAAAAATGAGGTTGATCTGGTCATGCGCGGATAGGAACCTCTGAGCCTGCCGGCGAGATTTGAACAGGTCCATTGTTTTCTCTCGTTTGCGAGATGGACGGTGCGAGACTTCGATCGCGTTGTTTAGGCCTTTGCGGGCCCGGTGATCAGCGACCGGAGCCCGTGTTTTGACCTGCTTGATATAGCTGCGCAATTTGTCAGTTATGACCACCCTCGGCTTGCCAATCTGCGAAACCAGTTCTTGGAGAAAGCGTTTTGCTGCTTTGGCATTGCGGCGTATTTGCACGAGAAGTTCGAGAACGTCTCCATTCTTGTCGATTGTGCGCCACAACCAATGCTTCTTGCCACGGATCGTGATCACGACTTTAACCATGCGCCACTTGTTGTTCGGCCGCGGTCGATCCCGGTGAATGCATTCCGCGAAGTGCCGACAAAACGATTGATCCACAGCCGGATCGCTTCCAGGCTGACAATCACTCCCCGTACAGCCTATAGCTCTTCAACGTCAGCCGTGCTCAGGGCCAACCGGTGGTACGCCCAGACAGCGAACGCTATGATCTCGCGAGGGTAGCGGAAGCTCTTCAGGCCCGGCAAATCCCCGAGAACGGCCAGGTCGAATGTATGAACCGCACGATCAAGGATGCCACTGTGAAACAGTATCACAATGAGAGCCATGAACAACTGCGGCATCACCTCGCTGACTTCCTTGATGCCTACAAATACGCCCGCCGCTTGAAGACGCTCAGTTGGCTGACGCCTTACGAGTACATCTGCAAGATCTGGACTTCAGATCCGGATAGATTCATCGTGGATCCAATCCACCAGATGCCGGGACTGAACACCTAGTCAGCTTGCCCGCTTCGGGTATCGACTAATCTGGTATTTCCACACCGATCCCAGCTGTCACCATCCGGCGGATCAGAGCAGCCTGATTCTTCACACCAACTTTTTCAAAGATGCGCATCATGTGGGTCCGTACGGTTGCCAGCGTAGCCCCGAGGCGGGTCGCGGCAGCGGCGCGGCCATCGGCCTGCATCAGTTCCAGCGCAACCGCAGCCTCGGCTGGGGTCAGACCGAATTCCTCGCCGAGTGCGAGTGCCGACTTTCGGCGCTGCCGCATCGGATCAGACAGGATAAGCATGGCCGCTGGCTGCGGAAATCTGAGGAGTTCGGGACCCAATTCCACTGCAGGGAATGAGAATGGGATGACCTCGATAAGCAGAGTTGTTCCATCCGCACCAAGGACCTGAATATGTCCACCGCGGATCGAAGCCGTCGCCTGCTCGCAGCAAGACCCGGTAAGTCGTAGAAGGTGGTTAGTATCCTGCGCAGTAGGCAGTACGATTTCGCCCCGATCAATGCGAAGCGCACTATTGTCGGATATGATTTGGCGCGCGCAGTCATCCGCCACAATCAAACCCAATTTCAGGTCAGCAAGCAGCACGCCTGATTTTGACGTTAACCGTCCCAGTTCGCGCTCGAGCTCAAGCTTGCGCAGCGCGCAACGTATCTCAACCGATCGAATTACATGCGGAACCAATATAGCAAAGGTTTCGGCAAGATCGGTACCTTTGTCGTCGTGTCGTCGTGTCGCCGGGCCGGCTGGATGCCGATGCTGGCCCCGGCGCCTTCTTCACAAATCAGATTGGCGGCGAGGCGTTCGGCGGAATGACCGGACCGCCGCCAGAATTCGTTATGAAATTCTGACGACAAAAAGCGGTCCCGCCCGGTAAAATCGAGGCTTGTGATCATGCCGACCGGAGTGGGTTTTGTGGTTTCCAGTGTCGGGTCCTTTTGCCACCAATGCCTTTGGTAATCGGCGATAATCTCGGGGTCAGACCGGGGCGCAACCACTGCGTTGAAATCGAGGCGCGGCATCGACAGTACCATCCACGCAGTTTCGGCTCGTGCTAGGTTGGCTATCTCATTGAGCGCAGGGCCCCAGTCGGCGCCGGCTTTCGCGGCGTCATATATGCAGCCAATAACTTGCGACGTATCCTTTTGGCCCATCGCTTCGTCCTCATAGCCGTTGCTCGAAAAGTAGCACAATCGGGACCGAATTACCATTTTCCAAGCCTTTATCAGACAAACGTCTGATGCCCAGGGCGATCGGAAACGCTATGTTTTGTGGTCTCATTGGCATCTTGGCGGCGCATATTCTACCGCCACGGCAAGAGAAATTGTTTATTATTTTATGGAGAACAAGATGGCTTCCATCGACAAACGCATTGACATTAAGAAATTCGACAAAGCAACGATCAAAGAAATTTCCACTGACATCGTTCGCGCCTTAACGGAAGTAGCCGAGGCTGATCCCGACGCAGAGGGCAAGTTCCACCTAAAGATCGGACATATTAAGGTCGGCTTTAGCAGGTCCGGACACGGGAAAATCATAATCGGTGGTGGTGGCGACGACGAACCCGAAACGCCGGAAACGCCAGACGAGCGGGGCTGACCAAAAAGGTGTTGCGGGCCGTTTGAGCCCGTAGCCCAGCTCACCCGCATTTTCCCAAAATCATTCTTCAAAGTTCATTTTGGCAGAGGTTACTATGACCAAGAGTATCAATCAGCGAATAGATGCCAGGCAACTTGACAACGTGTCAATCGACCTCGTCAGCAGCGAAATCGTTCGTGCCCTGACCGAGACTGGTGAAGATGCACCTGATGCGAAGTTCCGGTTTCATCTCAGGATAGGTCGGCGGCGGCACAAAAAAAAAGCGGCTGATATGTCAGGGTCATCATCAGCGATGACGAAGATGTAGAAGAACCAGACACGCCGGACGGGAGGGCTAGGTCCACTGCAGTTCCCTCTACGCCTCGATTGCCATGGTGGAGCGTTACTTGCGGCAACACACGCCCCCTCAAGTATGGGCCGCCACACCAAACCGTGCCGCCTGAGGAAGAAAGAAGGCCAGGATCTGTTGTGATTTTTTGATTATTGACGCGCTCGAATGCAGACGGTGAATGGTCGCAGGTGTATTCAGTCGAGAGCCAGTTCATGATTTCTTTCTAAGGTGCACAATATCCGAAGGACATGACCCTGTTTGCAGTGTTCTTCTACGTTTGATACGGCGTGTCCTGCCATGATCTGGAATAGAGCATGCGAGAGCGAGGCGTTTCGGTGGACCACACTACGCTGAACCGTCAATCACAATGATTGTCCGATGCTTGTTCTGGATTTTGTCCAAATATGCAGGTTCGGGCCAGTCAGGCCAACGCACACCAATAACTTGGCAATACCTCCCATATCAGTGGAACGGTGATCCCCGCAACAACTCCCATTCTGACCGTCAGCAGCTGAGCTTTTTTTCTATCAGCTCGTGGTAATGGGGGATGTGGTAGTTGAGATAGTCAAGCAATTGCGGTGCCGCCTTTGCCTGTGCTTCGAACTGTGCCGCCTGACGCTGCTGTTCGCCTTCATCAATCGGACGGATGTTTGTCGCCTGGATCACGTCGCCATGCCAGCCTTCAACCTGACGCCAATCGCGTGGCACTTCGCTTTGCCAGTCAAAGGCGTGATCTGCTGCACTCAGCCCCCATTGCCACCACAGTGCGCCCATCACCCCACGAGGATCGGCGCGCACATCCTCGGCTGAAACAACCGGTGGGGCCTGTCCGGTTGCCGCAACGATCCCCTCATACAGCCATCGTTGTGCGTCGAGCCCGATCTCATTGCATGTCACTCCCGGGTCTAGCCGGTGATAGGACGCAATCGAGGCCATCGGATCGCGCAGCAGAAACCCATGGGTCAGTCGTTTGAGAAAGTCCTCGTCCTCGAGCATCTGAGGCAACACATAATAGGCCATGTCCTTGAAAAAGACCGGGCAGGATTCGGCGCGGGACAGCAGCATGTCGCGAATGTCTTCGTACCGCGTCGGGTGGCCATCCTGCACATCGAAATGCGGCATCACGCGCATTTTGCGATGGACGTAATAGTCATACATGAAAGGCTCATGGGCACAGTCCATATCCCGTCGTTCCCGCATGATCCGTTCAATTGCGGTGGACATGGATCGCGGATGAGACCAGAGCACGATGATAGGATGGGCTGTCACGGGTAAACCTCAGTGATTATTCGGCTGTTTTCTGGATCATAAGGCGCTTGGTCAAGAACTTCCGCAGCAGCCTTTGGCCCTGAGCATCTTCAACGCTTCGTTTCCATCAATGACCCAATAGCTAATCAGTTCCAGCTGCCACGACACGAAATGACATCAACTGATTTTCGAGAAATGCGGTCTCTTGCTGCGCAAACCTGGCGCGAAATCACACAGGTCTCAGCAGCTTAACCTCAAGATCGGTGGAATTCGTTAGCCTGTGCCAGTTAAGTTTACGGTGCCCATGAACCCAATCGAACGGCGCCGCACCTTCGTGCTCTTGACAAGTCTGGCGCGCCTTCTCCATGTCTGTGCCGGGTCGGAAGTTCCCCGCCCTAATGAAATCGAGTGCCTCAAGAAGCAACACCTAAGACATACGCCTTACACCTTGTCATTTGTGGTCGCCGCAATTGGTTTCGGCTGTAGTTAGAATCTCATTGAGATCACAGATGACCACGCTTGTGGTTCTTTTTCAGTATGCACTTGTCCGACAAAGCATCGGCCAAAACCCGCCTTCTATTTGATCGCTAAAGCGTACCCATTCTATGTCTACCATCAGGACCAAGAAAGCTTGTGTGATCGGAGCCGAATGCTGCTTGGAAGGCTCTGTCAGTTTTGGCCCATTCCAAGAGTGCTTTCGCCTCTTTCAGTGCATCCGGTCCTGTGGGCGCCGCAGCGATCGCTGCGAGGATTTGTCGGAGCTTTGAGTTTTTGTCGGCAACACTCGCCCCGACCTCCAAAATAAGACCAACAACAGGCGGCGGGGTGTAGACGTAGTCCGCCCCTTGCTGAGCTTCAATTCGGGCCTGAAGCGCAGGAACAATGTCGACTGTGTCATGCACGTAAGTCCAACTGGTTGACAGCCCTTCAATCATTGGATTGTCAGTTCCGGCTAGCATTGTGATTGGTGTCGTCTTGTAAATTACAATCGGCTTGCCCGCGGCGTAGGCAATCGAAGACTCAACGAGACTGCCACCGTCAGGCACACGCCCATCCATGTTAAAAACCAAGCACGTGCATCGGCCAATCAATTGGTAAATGTCGAGCGAATATGTGACTTTTCGAACTATCGAGAGCGCGATTTGCCCTACTTGCGATGAAATTTGCGGATCAAGAAGAAGAGCCATCAACTTGCCAACTTCCAGACCATCACGCTGCGGCAGGTAGGTAGTGAAACCTCCCGCCTCAAGCACGGCAGCGATATTCTGCTGCTCCCAAAGGTCTCCGACACTGAACATTGGACCAGAGCAATACGCGATCTGTTCTGACATTTGGCTTAACTCCTCAAATTGAATTTAAGAATTGATGGCAGTTATTATCGAAGACGCCTTCTGCACATCCGGTGTATCAGTGCCGGGTTCAAGGGCGCTTAAAACCGACGAAACCTCATTGCGAGTGCTTTCATCGTCGGCATCCAGCACTTCGGTTAAAGATAGTAAGGCGCGTAGTTCCAGTGAGCGAGCTTGGTTGGTGCGCGCCAAACTGACTGCTTCGCGAAGGCTCTCAACGGCGGTGTTGCGATCGCCCATCGAGGCCTGGATCAACCCCGATAACCGCTTCAACTCTGCATCCCAGAAGTGTTGACCGAGCATGGCCGACAATTGCGTGCCTGTCTTCAACACGCCAAGTGCGATCTCCGGGTTACCCTGATCGGACTGAGCGGTAGCCATAATTGAAAAGCCCAGCCCAACGGCCGATTGGCTTCCGCTCTTCGCGAGAATGGCAAGCCCGGCTTCGATATCGTGCAGGCGTTTCGCGGGCGGATCGACCTTTTGGCCCGCACGCAGTAGCAGACACAGCCCCTGCCAGAATGGTATCCCGAGGTCTGAACAGAAAGCCACCGTTTCATCTGCATTCTCGTAGGCAATCTCCTCCTCCCCACGGTAATGATGAACAAGCGCCAGGTAAGACCGTGCAGCAGCCAAGCTGAGGGCCGATTCGAGCCCCTCTGCAAGTGCCACCCCCTGGCGCGCACGCTTGAGCCCCGTCTGGGCAGCCCCCAACCACCAATGAGACGCTGCAGCGGCACCATAAGCTACGACACCTTGGTCCGTTCCGACACCATAAGTGACATTCGCAAAATCTTCGGGTAGATAGAGCGACACGGCAGTCTCCGCATGCTCAAGCGCGTCAGCCACATCACCCAATTGGAACTTCGCGTTTGCCAATGAGGAATGGGCACGCAGCAATCCAATTCGATGATTGGCCGGCTCAGACCACGATAGGATCTGAAATGCGAAATCGCAGGCTTTTCCGCAGTCGCCTTTTCCGATCCAGTAAGCCGCCAGACCATTGAGCGCTGAAGATCTTTCATCGTAGTCATTAAGTGCTTCTGCAATGGTCAGGGCGCGCTCCCAAATCGGTACAATTTCGTCCGACCCGAAACCCCGCACTCCCATAAGCGCATTGCCAAGCAGTATCTGCAAAGAAAGCTCGGACGTGTCTCGTTCCTGAGATTCAGTTGAACCCTCCAGCGCGGCAAGAGCACGTCGGTACAGTGTCGCGGCATCTTCGACCGCCGCCTGCTTGGCAGCTATTCGCCCAGCTCTTTTGAACCACTCGGCGGCAGGCATAAACTGCTCAGATTCAAGCAGATGGTGAGCAACCACTGACGGATTCATCTCACCTAACCGCTCGAATTGGTTCATCAGCCGATCCGCTGTCAAAGAGTGAATTTGCTTGCGCCTCTGACGTAACAAAGTTCCATAAGCACCATCGCGCGTCAAAGCGTGGCGAAAGAAATAACTTCCTGGCTGGCGGTCATGCTTTCGAATTAGGTCAGCTTCCAGCAAGTGGTTGAGCGTCGCATCCAGACTTTCATCTTCAAGTTGGGAAACCGCAGCGAGAATGCTGTAATCAAAAGCCTGCCCCAGTACCGCGGCGACCTGTGCGGTGCCCTTGACGTCGCCCGGAAGTCGATCAAGCTGCTGCATGACGAGACCGTCAACTGAATTTGGGATGGACGTGTCATCAAGGCGGTCGTCACGTATCGCTTGACGAGTCAATTCCTCAAGAAAGAGTGGGATACCTTGAGCCCGCTCGATCAGCCGCTGAATCTCGCCCGTGCTCAGGTTTCGCGTTTCGTCGATCGAATGAATCAAGCTTTGTGCGTCTTCTACAGACAGGTTCTGCAGCTCGATAGAACTGCCGAGTTGTTTCTTACCTATACCGTCGATCGCGGTTCTCGAAGTTAGAATGCACAGCAGTTTTGTAGGAGAAGTTCGTTCCAGCATCAAGTTCAACAGGTCAATCGTGGTCGCATCGCTCCAATGTAAATCTTCACAGACCAGCACCACTGGACGTTGACTAGCCAAATACTCAATCCAGCAGGCCAGGGTTGCAAGCGTCAGCTTTCGCAGACTTTCAGGGCTCTCGGTGGACAGCAGCGACCTTTCGGGTACGCCAATCCCCAATAGACTGGCTATCACCGGAAACGCTTTAGGGGATTTGTTTTCCCAAGTTGCCAAACCATCTCTCAACCGGCTTGCAGCTTCCTTGGGATCTTGGGGATGAGATATTCCAAGCCTTTTTAATGTCAAATCAATAATAGGATGTAGGGCTGCTCCGGTCTGAAGAACGTCACAATTGGCTTCAAGCCAGATATGCTGTGAGCCTGCCAAGCTTGCCCGAAATCTATTGATCAAAGAGCTTTTGCCCAACCCGGGTTCTCCAAAAACACCCACGCTGGCCCTCACTCCCTTTAAGACGGCCTCATATTCTGAGGATAGATGTGAAAGTTCCGAGCTTCGACCAACCAATTCTATTGATGAACGCGCTGCGGTTCGATTCCCGGGTGACGGTAGACGAACCTGATGAAGTACCAATTTCTCTTCAAGACCCTTCAACTCGACGGGTGGTTGTGGCTTGGAAGGATATTTACCTTTTAGAAGCTGTAGTGCCGGATCGCTGGCAAAGATCGCACCGGGTTTGGCGGCTGATTGAATTCGGGCCGCAACATTGACGGTTTCACCAAGAAGGATTTCGCCAAAACCCTTACTGCTTTGGCCCACAATCACGGTCCCCGTGTGGATACCCACACGTGCTTTTAAAGGAACCGAGAGTCTAGACCCACCGATTTTCTCCAGTCCGTCCAGCAATTCAAACGCCGCACGAACGGCACGCTCTGCATCATTTTCCTGTGCCTGTGGATACCCAAAATAAACAAGAAGCCCGTCGCCCAGGTAATGTGCGATCCTCCCTCCAAATCTTTCAAATGTCTGGCTTCCGAATTTTTGAAAGGCCAGCATCAGACCAGCAAAATCTTCCGAGTCCATCTTTGTGCTGAGTTCGGTGGAGCCCACGACATCAACAAAAGTTAGCACGAGCCGCCGCCTCTCGCCATCAATCCAAGAGTCACTATGGGTGCCAGCGGAGGTCTTCGCCATAAGGTGGCCTTCGCGCAAAACTTAAAATTCTCTACCGGAAGCATTCCAGAGACGCTGTCAGCAAACACGGAAAGTTGCCGCAAGGTCAAGTTTTGTGATACATAAGACGGATAGTCAGACCACGCGCCGATGCATTGAAGTAAAGCTTGGCGTGTAGATAATATTTGTATTGGATACGTAATGGGCGACATTAGATACGTCTGTCTTTCTGACATGCATTTTGGTGCTGACAACAGTATTCTTACCCGGTTGAGTTCCACGGATGGCAGTGTGGATCCGTTGCACCCAAGTGACGTTTTGCTCCATCTGGTCAATTGCCTGCGCAATCTTGTCAACGGAAATTCAGGTGACCGATTGCCAACTCTTGTTCTGAATGGCGACATCCTTGATTTAGCATTCAGTACTGAAAACGTGGCTGCGATGGCCTTTCGGCACTTTCTCGAATTGACCATGCCAGAGGATCCAGCCGCGAGACTTTTTGACCCCGAAATCGTGTTCATTCCGGGAAACCATGACCATCATCTGTGGGAAACATGCCGAGAGCGGCAATATGCGGATTCCCTGAGTGGCGCCGATTGGAGCTCACCTTTGCCACGTCCGCCACACATTATGCCTATGCGTAATCCAAATGGCGTCCCGAGCTACTTTATGGATGCAATCGTGCGAAGCCTTCCCTGGCTTGAGAAGGTTAGTGTTAAGACGGTTTATCCAAATCTTGCCATTGGATCTCCCGACAAGCTCATTGTTGTAAGCCACGGCCACTTCATAGAAAACGCTTACCTGATGGTTAGTGAATTTGCGGATCTTCTTTACCCGGAAACACCACCGCGAACGACAATGGAAGCCTGGGAAGCCCAAAACTTCGCTTGGATAGATTTCGTATGGTCGGTGCTGGGCAGGTCCGGTAGCATCGGTGTCGACGAAGAGAAGGTTTATAATACCGAAAACAGCCCGAAGGCCATAGGAGCATTGTTGGGGGGTGCCGCGCGCAACCTGGTTTTGAAAAAGGGTGGCGCGACCGGCAAAACGCTTGCCAAAGGTGTCGGCGAACTGGTCGGAACTGTCGTCACCGACTATTTTGAACGCGGGCAAAGCGACACATTGCTGAGCGACGATGGCGCAGGGGTTAGACGTTTCATGCGAGTCCCTGTGCAAAATCAAATCAAGTCAGAGTTTGGCAGTGCATTACCGGCGAATGTGACGCTGGTTTTTGGTCATACCCACAAACCATTCGAAGCGGTTATGAAGTTGAAGGATTTTTTTACTCCTGACTTTGCTGCTTATAACAGTGGCGGCTGGGTTGTGGACAGCCCAGAAGTAAAGCCGCTTATCGGTGGGGCTGTGCTACTGATTGATGAGGATGCCAATCTTGCGTCTTTGAGAATGTACAATGAGCGCCACGCTCCATCAGAATACTGCGTTTCGGTTCAGGTCGCGGAAAGCCCTGCGGCCGCTGTGAATAACTCGCTTTTTGAGCATCTATCAAAAACTGTTGATCCCAAAAAATGGCCATGGGCGGCCTTTTCCAAAGCCGCTGCCTCCGCAGTAAAACAGCACAACAAACGTTTGTCAGACTTTCTAGAAAGCTCCAGCAGCGAAGCAACACTTCAATAGACAGGCGTTTTCCTAGGCGGTGTTGGCAAAAGCGATTCACATCGCTCTGCAGGGTAATGTCACGTTAACTTCCGGTCGACCAGGGAATGCTGATGCTCGGGTTTCAAGCGGCTTGGTGGCGGCATTCCAAGCGTCAAATGCCTCGAAGCGGTGATAACGGGTTGTTAATGCGGAGCGACGACGTTCCGGGACGCAGAAGCAATTTCGAACAGCTGAACGGGTGGTTGCGATCCGCTGCAACGTCCTGGAGATCGATATCCTTGCATCGCTCGTTGCCGCTTTCGGAATGGGAGATGGCTATTTTCCGCACGGTTGTTGAGACCCTTGTGCGACCAATCATCCAAACCCGGCGCGATCTCCTGTTTGGCGGCGCCATTGGATCGCAGTTTATCCGTCATGATCCGCTTAGGCCAAGTATTCCAAGACTTCTCAGCTTCCTCGGCAAGGGTCGCTTTGGGATTGGCCTCCAGAAATACATCAAGTGCGGCGACTGCTTGGTCCATTTGGCCTAGGCAAGCGTGGGTCGCGACTAGCAGTCTTTGGGCACCGCCATAAATCTTGGACATTCGCTCAAACGCTGCCAAGGCTTCCTCACAGCGCCGAAGTTCCCACAAAGCCCAAGCGCGTTGCCAATGAATCCAGGACGCTCCAGCCTTCCTATAACAGACGCCAGGGCCGGTTTTCTGTTCGAGCGATGGGGTGCTCTCGTATTCGAGTGCATATGCAGTTTTCGTTCAGGCCACGAGGTCTGGTGTTTTGATTGATGAAGCCGATCATGAACCAAAGAATGCATGCTGGCTTTGCGCAACTGCTCATACGCAACGAGCTAAATGTTAAACAAAGACAAGTTTGAGGCGCTGACCGGATGTCGCAAATACTGAAAGCACTTCCACCCGAAATTGACATCTACTTTTCCCAAAGCGGTCTTTTTTGGGATCAGCATGAATGGCAGCAAGGTTGCGCACCGACGACCCCAACGCGGCAAGCAAAACAGGGTCTGTCCGGGCCAGAAGTGCTTGACGTTCGGGTAAGAATTGCATGATGCGATCCACCTTTTTCGGCGGTTCCGGCCGCCGAAAGAGTCGAAGGTTCGAGACGTCCCACAAGGACCTGGCGTCTCTCATTTGCCGTCTGTCGCATACGAATGAGTAATACCCGAAATGGCCTGGCGCGCTGCACGGCTGGAGATAGTTGGTGGAGATCCGCGCGGGGCGCGCGGCTCGCATGTTCCGAGAGGTAGGGTAGGGCACACGGGCTTAGGCAAGGCGTAGGAGCGCTGATGGTACTTGCCCGAGCACCGCAAGTCCGACAGCGGCATCGTTGCATCTCAACCAGCAAAGAAGATGCCAAAGCCCTGTGGGTCTCGCTGAATCTGTGATCTGGGGATCGTTCCATAATGATCGAAGCGCTTTGTTTTAGCGGTCATGGGCCACTGCTGTCATTATCAAGGTTCTTCAAGGCTCTATTGATCATTCCGCGCAGCCACTGGTTCGCCGGATCCGCGTCAAGCCTGGCGGGCCAGACCGCCTCCAACTGAAAACCTTCGACAGGAACCGGCGTCTCAAACTGCCGGAGCTCTCTTCGCATCACCGCCATTAACCTTTGGGGCAACACGGCTATCAGATCTGACTCCTCGAGAAGTGCGCCGACAACAGAAAAGCCGGGCACGACCAATCCAATTGTACGTTTTCGGCCAACTAGCTCAAGGGCTCGATCGGTCGGCCCAGCCGCATCGCCTCGAAATGGTGCGACCAGCATGTGCGGAAAAGCGCAAAACTCGTCGAGAGTAACTGGCACGTCTGACATGGGATGGTCCTTGCGCATCACACCGACATATTTTTCCCTGAACAGTACCTGCGACGGAAGCGCAGTTGGTGCGAACTCGGGTACAGTTAAAGCAAGGTCGATGTTTTCATTCTTCATTTTCACTTCCAGTGTCCCTAGCTCGACGGGCCGAACGATCAACCGCAGCGCCGGAGCTTCGATGCTGATCAGTTTCAGCAGTGGTGGCAGGAGCAACGCAATTGCATAATCGGAAGCTGCGACCGTTAATTCGCCTTCATAATTTGCGGGGTCGAATTGCGGTGCGGTGACGACCGCTTCAAGCGTCTTCAAGGCAGCCCGAACAGCTGGAATAATCGCTTGGGCCCGGGGCGTTGGCGTGATGCCTCCGGCCTCCCGGACAAACAACGGATCGCCAAACAGGTCGCGCATACGTGCAAGCTGCCCGCTCATCCCCTGTTGCGTCAAACCAATGCGCTGCGCCGCACGGGTCACACTGCGTTCGACGAACAGGGCCTCAAAACCAAGCAGAAGGCGAGCATCCAACCGTGCAATATCGGAGACCATTGTAATCCACACCTGCCTAATCTGTTTGCTCGATATAGTCAGTTTACCTAAGGTCAGCCTGCAAAGCTAATCGGGTCCAGGAGACCCGTACCCATACGTCACCCGAAATGGCGACAAGGAGGGATAATTGGAACTGTTTGCTGACCCAATCACGATAAATTGCCGAAAAGTCCTGGCGGGATTGAACTTGATGAACATTGAGTACTCGCTCAAAAAAATCGACTTTTTTGAAGGTGAACAAAAAAGTGATTCCTATCTCGCTATAAACCCGAACGCCAAGCTGCCAGCCATGCGGGATGAGGGCCTCGTCATATGGGAATCCAACTCAATACTACAATACGCGGCTGACAAGCACGGCAAGAATGGCGCCTATCCCACTGACCTCAAAGCGCGAGCCGATGTGAACCGCTGGCTGTTTTGGGAATGTGGCTCTTGGTTTCCCAGCTGTTACATTTTCATGGTGGAAAATTGTGTGAAGCCGCTCCTTGGCGGCGCACCTGACATTGAAATACTTGCGGGTGAAGACGAAAATTTCCACATGCTTGCCGGCGTTTTGAATGCGCGGCTCAGGGACTCTCCGTATATCTGTGGCGATGCGCCGACATTGGCCGACGTGGCTGTTGCGGCGCCAATGCATCTGTATGGCTGGCAAAAACTGCCGCTGGGGCGGTATGCCAATATCGAACGCTGGATGACCGAACGGATCGAGCCTTCCACTTGGTGGAAGCAGACGCATGTCGGTGAAGGGTTTTCACTCGTCGCCGCGGAATAAACCGCCATCAGTTACCCAGAAAGGGTCTTAATCGCCGTGTCCAATGTGCATGCCGAATTGAATTACTCCGTCGATAACGGACGCCAGATCGAATATTACTTCTATGAGCCGGATCCAGACCAAGCGCTGAACCCGCCAGGAACCGAATCACATGTTATGCAGATTCGGGACGGATGGCCGCTTGCCGAGACGTTTTCTCTCGACCGTGAGGGTTTCGAAATCAAGCCATTTGCGGGCGGCTTTATGGATTATGGCGATGAGGAGGCTATTGAAACAGTTTTTTACCCTCAGGTTGTCGACTTTGTGAAACAGCATACCGGTGCGCGCCGGGTCGAGGTTTTTGACAGAACCATCCGCCGACGGCTTCCTGCCGATCTCAGCCAGCAGACTGAAGAGAAGCGTCCGGCAGTCCTGCTGGTCCATAGCGATTATACTGTGGATTCCGGTCCGGCACGTGTTCGGGATATCCTGCCGGACGAAGCCGAAAACCTTCTGGGAGGACGTGTCGCTTTCTACAATGTCTGGAAGCCGCTCTTCGAGACAGTTGAGGAATTGCCGCTCGCGTGTTGCGACGCCCAGACCTCGACTGAAGCAGACATGTTGCTGATGAATCTGAGATACAGGGAAAGAACCGGCGAAATCTATGTCATGCGCCACTCGCCAGATCACAAATGGTGGTATTTCCCGCGGATGACGCCGTCTCAGGCCCTGTTGTTAAAAACCTATGACAGCAAAACAGACGGGCGCGCTCGCTTTATGGGGCACTCGGCGTTTGAGGATCCAAGTTCGCCGCCAAACGCCCTGAAGCGCCAGAGCATCGAGCTGCGCACCATGGCATTTTTCTGACCTTTGGTTTTCGCGGAGGTTTGACAATCGGATCGGGAAGCCCGGCGTCTGTTGGTGCTTCATTCCCAGAAAAATAATCAACAACGGAGAGGGTATTCTTGATGAAACGGTTTGAAAACAAGACGGTGCTTGTAACTGGTGCGGCGAGCGGTATCGGAAAGGTGACGTCAGAGCAATTTGCGCTGGAAGGTGCTCAGGTCATCGCGACAGATATCAATCTCGAGGGCCTCGAAGAGGCGTTTTCGGACGCAAAAGGCCGGGGATTGAAAATAGACACACGTCACCATGACGTGACGGATAAGGCGGCCTGGGACCGGACGGTCGACGACATTGTCGCCAATCACGGCCATCTCGACGTCATGTTCAGCAACGCGGGAAGCGCCGACTTCGAGCTTTGCGAGAATACAACGGAAGAACAGTGGCGGTTCGTGAACGCACTCAATGTCGACAGCGTCTTTTATGGGATGCAGTCCTGTATTCGGGTCATGAAGGAAAGAGGCGGTGTCATCGTCAACAACTCTTCCATCGCAGGCATAATCGGCGAACCACTTTTGGCCGCCTACTGTGCCACCAAGGGCGCAGTGCGTCTAATGACCAAGGCCGTGGCAATCGATTGCGCGCGCCAAGGGTATCCAATTCGCATCAATTCCATTCATCCCGGGTGGACAGATACGGCGTTGGTGCAGGGATTGGTTGCCGGATTGGGCGAAGCAGGTGAGGCCTTTGCCGCCAAAACGGTCGGAAACGTCCCCATGGCCAGGCTCGGGAAACCAATTGAAATTGCCCGCCCGGTACTTTTTCTGGCCAGCGACGATGCCTCTTTCATTACCGGCGCGGAACTCGTCGTCGATGGCGGATACACGGCAGCATAACCCGATTGATCGGGTCGCCAAGAACCTTGGTAAGGTCACGCCAAAAGCTCGACTAAGATCGTTATTATCGAAGCTTGACCATGTGCTATTCTGATTGCGATGAGAAGGAGCGATGGTGCCCGTTGCGGTTCTTTAGAGCATCCATGTAAACAGGACGGAGGGACGACCAGCGGGCGAAGCTCCGTTCCTGGTAGTTCTCAGCTATTAGGGTCAGGATGCATCGATTTTCGCTGCGCTGCGTGATTCACGGCTCGGAAAACGGAGCGGTGACATGAGTGTCCTTTATTGGCTGACCGACGAGCAGATGGCAAAGCTCGCGCCTTTTTTCCCGAAGTCGCAGGGTAAGCCTCGGGTTGATGAAAGACGGGTATTGAGCGGGATTATCTTCATCAATCGCATTGGGTTGCGCTGGCGAGACGCCCCGGAAGCCTACGGGCCGCACAATACGCTCTTCAGCCGGTGGAAGCGTTGGTGCGTGAAAGACATCTTCGCACGGATTATGGTCGGCCTGGCCGCCGAGCACGGCGAATAGAAGACGGTCCTGATCGACGCGACCTATCTCAAGGCAAACTGTTCCGCGACCAGTATGGCCGCAAAAAAGGGGGCCGTGGCCGCCTGATCAGTCGAACCAAGGGCGGCATGAATACGACCGTTTTGCATGGATCAGGATTCAGGTGGATTTGCCCCTTACCCTAGCCTAGCTTAACCCGGCCCAGGTGTTCCTTCCTTTTCTGATCGCAGCCCAACGTTGGCGGTCTGCTGCGCTGCTTTTCCCCGGCGGTCGGGGGCGCGACGAGCTGTTCTGAGGCATCTTCCGGCCCCGAGCGGCGCAGGAGAGATCCGTCCAAGCGCGGCTCACATTATTTATTTTACACCTTTAAGGAGAAAAGCGGCTTTCACCCGCAAGCGGGCGAACCTTCCGTTTTTCCGCTGGATCGGGCCTAGTTGATCGCTCGCCACATCTCTTTGGGGTAGTGTCGCAAACATTTGATTGTCGTTGCGTCTGTCATCAGCGTGGTCCAAATGACGCGCTTTCGGAAGCTAATATCAGGATTGAGGAGTTGATCGGGTTCAAAGGCGCGCAGTACCTGAAATCCGTGATCCTATACGCCGTGTGTTTCTACGTTCGCTTTCCCGTTTCGTATCGCGACCTCGAAGAGATCATGGCGGAACGCGGCGTCGATTTGGATCATGCAACGCTCAACCGCTGGGTCGAGAAATATGCGGGCACTATCGTTGCTGAAGCGCATCGTTGAAAGGCACCAACGGGTTGTTTGTGGCGGATAGGTGAAACTTATGTGAAGGTCAAAGGCCGTTGGACCTATCTGTACCGCGCGATCGACAAGGAAGGCAAAACCCTTGATTTCACGCCGTCAGAGCACCGCGACGAAGCCGCAGCAGCTGCGTTTTTCGTGAAAGCCATCGGCAATAATGGCTGGCCGGACAAGGCCGTAATTGACAAAAGTGGATCGAACACAGCTGGCCTGTTCAGCATGAATTGCCTACTCGTGATGTGCGGCTGGTGTTGGTTGATCACTGTCCAGCCTACGAAATATCTCACCATCATCATTGAGCAGGACAACCATTTCATTAAGAAACTTACCCGACCTATGCAGCCCTTCAAATCGCTGAATTCCGCTTCGGTTACTCTTGCCGGAATTGAAGTCGCGCACATGATCCGGAAAGGTCAGTTTGACCAGCCAGAGCAGTCTAGCTTCGCGCAATTTGCGGCGGTCGCTGGATAAGTGTGTCCAGCAGAAGAGCATTCTTAGGCTGGTAGAATCTTTGCGACACGACCGTCTATTGGGGGTTGAGCAAGCGGTCTGTGTGTCGCCTTTCAAACCTGTAGTATCTGGATAATACCCCTTATTCCCGGTCATCCACTAACGTCGCCTGACAACAAGTCGGCGGGAGATGAGATTGGCGAAATACGTACACACGATGATCAGGGTTTATGACGAAGCGCGTTCACTCGCGTTTTATGACAAGGCTTTCGGGATGAACGTCGCGGAGCGGCTGGACTTTGAGGGTTTCACACTCGTCTACCTGTCGAACTCGGAAAACACGATAGAGCTTGAGCTGACGATCAACAAAGACCAGAGCGAGCCTTACGATTTGGGCAATGGTTATGGCCATATCGCCTTTGTGGTTGAAGACGTCGGCACCGAACACAAACGGTTTGAGGAGGCCGGCTTCGCTCCCCGTAAACTCATCGACTTTGCGCACGAAGGTAAGACGCTCGCGCGGTTTTTCTTCGTTCAGGACCCGGATGGGTATGAGATTGAAGTGATGCAGCGACTCGGGCGCTACCAGTAGCAATACCAAAAAAAGGGAGGAATAGATGACTACGACAGTTTCAACACGGGGACTTACTAGGCGGCAATTGCTGAAAAGCTCCGCTGCAGCCGGTGCCATTGCTGTTGTAGGGGCAGGCTTTATCGCCTCTCCGAATGCGGCCTGGGCGCTTGAGGTCAGCCAAATCACCGAGCACGAGATGGCGACGCTGATGCAGATGGCGCGTGATATTTTCCCGCATGATCAGGTCGGTGATAAATTCTACGCCATAGCAGTCAAAGGCTATGACACCGCAGAGCAGAAAGAGTTTGTCGCACAGGGTGTCGCCAAACTAGACGAACTTGCGCGAGCAGCAGGTGCGCCCGACTATCTTGAGACCAAATGGGAGGACAACCGCGTCGCGCTTCTGAAGCAGATCGAAGATGACGCGTTCTTTCAGACAGTGCGCGGCGGGCTTGTGACTGGCCTATATAACCAGAAAGCCGTCTGGCCGATCTTTGGCTATGAGGGCGAGTCCTTCAGTCAGGGCGGCTACATCGATCGTGGCTTCAACGACATCAACTGGCTCTGAGAGGACGATCATGACAAAATTTGAAAAGAGTGACGACAGTGTCGTCATTGTCATCGGAACCGGTGCCGGTGGCGGTGTTCTGTCGAATGAACTGGCGCAAAAGGGCGTGAAAGTTGTCGCGCTGGAAGCGGGCGGGCGGTATCTGCCCGAAGACTACGTCAACGACGAGTGGGACAGTTTCGGACAGCTTGCATGGCTTGATCCGCGGACCACGTCAGGCGATTGGCGCGTGGCTAAGGATTTCTCAGGCCTACCCGCGTGGATCGTCAAAGCCGTTGGCGGTACAACCACCCACTGGGCGGGCGCGTCGCTCAGGTTTCAGGACCATGAGTGGAAGGCCAAAACTAACTATGGCGAGGTTGACGGTGCCAACCTGCTCGACTGGCCAATTGATCCGCGCGAGATGGACGACTATTACACCAAGGCTGAGAACAAGCTGGGTGTTACGCGAACCGGCGGACGCGAAGGATTGCCAGGCAACAACAATTACCTTGTTTTCGAAAAGGGCGCCAAAGCGCTTGGGTACACCGAGGTCCATACCGGACGCATGGCCATCAACAGCGAAGACAATGATGACCGGGTGACCTGCCAGCAAACGGGCTTTTGTTTTCAGGGCTGTAAATGGGGTGCCAAATGGTCCGCGGCCTATACCGACATTCCGCGCGGTGAAGCAACCGGTAATCTGGAAGTACGCGAACACGCACATGTTGCCCGCATCGTGCATGACGACAGCGGCAAGGTGACCGGGGTCGAATACTTCGACAAGGACGGCAATCTGCAATTGCAGAGAGCACGAGTCGTCTGCGTTGCGGGTAACTCGTTCGAAAGCCCCCGTCTGTTGCTGAATTCGGGTTCGTCAATGTATCCCGATGGGCTGGCAAATTCCTCGGGTATGGTTGGCAAGAACTACATGCGGCACATGACCGGATCGGTCTATGCGGTCTTTGAAGAGCCGGTGAAGATGTGGCGTGGCACGACCATGGCGGGGATCATTCAGGATGAGTCGCGCCATGACCCCAGCCGGGGTTTTGTCGGAGGCTATGAGATGGAGACACTGGCGCTGGGTCTGCCCTTTATGGCGGCATTTCTGAATCCGGGAGCCTGGGGTCGCGGCTTTACAACCGCGCTTGACGGCTATGAAAACATGGCCGGTATGTGGCTGGTTGGAGAAGACATGCCCCAGGAAACCAACCGTGTGACCCTGAACGGCGATGTCAAAGACCAGTGGGGGCTGCCGGTGGCGAATGTGAATTTCTCGGATCACCCTAACGACATTGCGATGCGTGAACACGCCTATCGGCAGGGGCAGGCGGTTTACGATGCCGTCGGTGCCACCCGGACCTTTCCGACACCCCCCTATCCGTCGACCCACAATCTGGGCACCAACCGGATGTCTGCAGACCCGCAGGACGGAGTTGTCAACAAATGGGGTCGCACTCACGATATCGAGAACCTTTACATCTCGGACGGGTCGCAATTCACGACCGGTGCTGCGGAAAATCCGACGCTCACTATCGTGGCGCTGGCCATCCGCCAGGCCGATCACATCGCAGGCGAGCTGGCGAACGGCAACTTGTAGACAGACTTTTAAAACAGAAACGGTCCCGCCATCTGGCGGGGCTGTCTCAATCAGAGGGTAATCGAATTGAGTTCAGTGTTGATCTTTAGGAACCGCCTTGAACAAAGTCCGTTCCTTGTTTCTGCCCGCCTCGACTTTCAGGATCTCTTCGGCTGGAAGAGTTTCGAACCCGGCGGATTGCCCGCTTGGCAAAAGCCCCTTGAGCTGAAGATCAATGAAGCGCAGACAACATACTCTGAGGAACGATGTAAAGTTCCCAAGATCATGCCCCTCATCAATGGACTCGTTGTATAGCTGGTGCAATAGCTGCGGAACGTTCATGTCGTCCTTGGCAGCAATCTCTTCGAGTACCGTCCAGAACATGGACTCGAGCCTGACACTGGTAACCATTCCGTCCATTCGGATCGACCGTGTCTGACTGGTCCACAATTCGGGGTCAGCCCCGATAAACAACCTGCACATATCTGATTCCAAATCTGCCAAATTCAGGCGCACCTTAGCCAAATCCCTGAAAGTGTGACAGCTATTTCCTGTCTGGAGGGGCCCATGTTGCGTGGATCAGGTTTGAGACGAATTTGCCCTATTGCCCATCACTTTAGAAGACGCGCTCATACGCCGCACGACCGAGAGATGTCATGCGGTTGAGCGCTCTTAGGGCAATGTGCACTTCAGTTCTTTGATTGTCGAAATCACGCGCTAGCAGACGCTCACCGATGGCTTGGTTCCATCTGCCGATCTGGGTTTCGACCCGTGATCTCTGGTTGTATCCCGTCTTCGTTTGCCAGCTCATTCTGCAATTTTGAGCGATGGCATCGATGTGGTGGTTGCGTTGTGCATTCTCACCGTGAACCGCGTTTTTCGGCAGAGGAATAATGATCTCAACCCCGGGCCCGAACTTATCCACCAGACAGTCTGCCACCCCCTGGCCGTCATATGCACCATCCGCCAGGAACCGGCTCACATCGGCATCAATATCAGAGAGCAAGTCTGGCAGCGCCGTTTCATCACCCACATGTTCGGTGGTCAACTCCGCTGCGGTGATGTCGCCAATTTCCGGGTCGAGTCCGATGTAGAGCTTGCGCTATGTTTTGCGGGCCTTCCTGGTGCCGTGCTTCTCTTCATGCCAGTCGTTGCCGCCATGCATTTTAAACCCGTACTATCCATAATGAGTGTGATCGGCTTACTTGTAGCTCGCCAGTTTTGGTTGATCTTCAGCCCCTTACTACGTCGCGACAGGGTCGAGAAATCCGGCACCAGCAGATCCAAACCCATCAGCTTCGCAACCGACCGCATGAAGCCCTGAGTTTGCCTAAGCGGAAGCCGAAACACGACCCGCAGAGTGAGGCAAATCTCGATTGCCAAGTCGGATAACCGCGGCTGACCACCGCGTGTCTTGCGGCGTGGCGATGACCAATTCTGTGCCAAATCATCAGACACCCAGATCGTCACATCGCCACGTTGTCGAAGGCTTTCGTTGTACTCGGACCAATTTGTAACGCTGTACTGTGCCTTGTCGAATTTGTCCCTGCGGGCATCATTGAATTTGTAGGGCATCTACCGTCGCTCGCGTCAGAGAAAACGCTGGAACTACCGCGACAGATCGTTCCATGCAACACGCCCGTTAAACGGGGTGAATGAGGAATCTCGTCACCCGACCGCTACCGCACCAAGAACTGGTCCGACTACAATGCTGCGCTCAGGAAGCGCGGATCACTTCTTATCTGGCTGGACTGGTCTATTCCCGATTGCTCCACCTTTAGCCGTCGGCAGAAGACCTTAGCCGTTCAGATCCCGTATCGCCGTGCCGACGGTCCGCTCAACCTTCTGGTGGACGGCACCGGGATCAAGTTTCTCGGCAATGGCGATGGCGAGTGGCAAATCCGCAAGCATGGCGTTCGGGGTCGTTGTCAGTAGCGCAAGATGCAACTGGCTAGGGATTTGGCTACCTCCGATATCCGCGCCGTCGCTACACTGCCATCATTGAGTGTGACGCCGCCCTGATCATTCCGATCCCCAAGAACGGTCGACCATGGAAGGAAGACTGCCCGGCCGCTCGGGTCAGGAACGAAACACTGCGCGCTACCCGGCACTACAGTCGGACGTTCTGGAAGAGCCGGACAGGATATCACGCTCAGAGCCGGGTCGAGGCGAAGATGCGCTGCCTCAATGCTCTCGGCAACGCCGAAATCGTTCGAGTCGCATGACGTCAGCGGGGAAAGGGGCGGTCAGTCCTCAGGCGTTAGTTACGCAACAACGTCGGTCAGAGCATAAAATTCTGTGTCGGCGGATCTGCAGATCTTCTGCCAATCTCTCAAACGCAACGCCTCGATTTGGATTCATTGGTTCCTTTTATCTCGACCTCAGGATCGGCCGGTTCCTCAAGGAAATAGGATAGAGCAAAGCCTTTGGTTTGGTCGTGAAACCTTTGCCAGTCACTGTCGCTCAGGTCATCTTGCTCGAGAAAGAAGCTGACTTCAGGACGAAACGCGACGTAAAAATGCTGCGCGCTCCAGATCTGGAAGAGAAATGCCAGCGGGTCGGTTCGGCGCATGACACCATCATCCATGTATTTCTCAAGTAGTGCGACAGTGTTTCCGACAATCGTCCGGGATCCACGGTCCTCCATGATTTCAAGGCTGGCAGCTCCGCCGGAAATCATGTCCGAAATAATCAGTTTATTCTGATGCGGTTTTAGCTTGGCTTGCAGGAACAGATGGTCAATGTACTCGGAAATAACTCGGCGTGGAGGTGCGTCCCAATTGACGGGGTTCAGACTGCGCCATTCCTGAAAAATCCGCTCTATGACGTCTTTGTAAAGGCTTTCCTTGCTTTGAAAGAAATAGAGGACCTGCCGCTTCTGTAGGCCTGCCCTATCCGCAATGGACTGAACTGAAGTGCCGCTAAGGCCATTGATTGCGAATTCGAATTCTGCGGCATCCATGATGCTCTGAACCCGCTTTTCTCGCACGCGGTTCGCCCGTTGACGCGGTGCCGGCACCTCTGATTCTGGCACTTTTTTCTCCTTAAACATACCTAAGGCCGCCTCCTTCAACGATGCATACCTAACCGGCGAACTTTTTGACTGTACATCTCTTCATAATCCAATTTCGCCTTCAAATTTTCAAAAAACAGAAATTTGTCAGCGGGTTAATCCGAACGACACGCCAAGCGAAACCATCCTGGGCAACTCGATTCCAGTATGCGGCACTCAAAATTCGTTGACAAATACTTTTTCACACCAGATGGTGAAAAAACACCAAATGGTGAAAAAAAGGATTCGAGTATCCATGAACATGAACGATTTCATCGCCGCGATGCCCAAGGCAGAGTTGCACATGCATATCGAAGGCACGGTTTCAGCGGCAAAAGTGCTGGAGCTGGCGGAGCGTAATGGGGTGGAGATCCCCTACACCTCGGAAGCGGAAATTCTCGCGGCACAGGATTATGGCTTCCCGGCGCTGGAGAACTTTCTGGACTATCACTACATGTGTTCCAGCGTTCTGCGTGAAGGGCGTGACGTTTTTGAAATCACGCGGAATTTCCTTAATAAATGCCTGGTTGAAAACATCCGACACGTAGAGATGTTCTTTGACCCGCAACAGCATATCGAGCGCGGAGTTTCTTTTGATGAACTGATGGATGCGATGACGACAGCCTGTAAGGCGTCGGATGTGTCCACCGGTCTGATTATGTGTATGAACCGCGACCGCTCGCTGGATAGCGCAATCGAGATGCTCGACCTGGCGGGCAAGCATCGTGGCGACATCATTGGGGTGGGTCTGGATTCTTATGAAGAGGGAAATCCGCCAGTAAAATTCCAGGAGTTCTATTACCGCGCCCGGGAGGAGGGGTACCGGCTGACCGCGCATTGCGACTGCGATCAGAAGGATGCGGTCAAACATGCCCATCAATGTGTGCACAATCTCAAGGTCGACCGGATCGACCACGGCCTGCATGTTCTGGATGATCCGGAATTGATCGAGGTCGTACGGAGCCGCGAGATCCCGCTGACGATGTGCCCGACCTGGCGCCCATCTGATCCTGAACCGCGCCGTCTGATGGCGCTACGCAAAATGTTGGATCTGGGACTACCGGTTTGCCTCAATACCGATGACCCTGAAGAATTCGCCAGCCGCTACCTGACTAACATGATGCAGAGCGTGCAACAGGACGGCGATTTCAGCGCCGACGAGATGACCCAGTTCATGCGCAATGCTTTCAGGGGTTCCTGGATCGGGGAGGAACAGCGCACAGCTCATCTGACAGAGCTTGAAGCGCATCTGGAGACCTATCTGCAGCAAAAATAACTGGCCTGCGAACCAGCCAATCTCTCAGGGAGGAAAGAGATGAATTTACGACCATTAATGAAACAGATTGCGCCGGGAATTCTGGCAGTTGCCGGTATGTTTGGTACGCTCAGCGCCACAACCACGTTCGTTCAGGCCGAGGAACCGGTGCGGGGAGGTGAGTTGGTAATCGGGGCCGGGTACTCGGCTTCATCCCTTAACCCTGCAGTGCAATCAGGCTTCGGGGCCGGTGTTCCGGGAGCTCAGCTTTTTGCCGGATTGGTGCGCTATGACGAAGACTGGAGCCCGCAGCCGTATCTGGCCACCGATTGGGCCTTCAGCGATGACGGTAAAACCCTCACGCTGAACCTGGTCAAGAACGCGACCTTCCATGACGGGAAGCCTATCACCGCCTCGGATGTTGTCTTCTCGATCAACGCGGTGAAGGCAAACCACCCGTTCAAAACAATGTTGCAGGCGGTCGAAAATGCCGAAGCGGCGGACGATCATACAGTCGTCATCAAATTGTCTCAGCCCCATCCGGCCTTGATGGTTGCACTATCTCCATTGCTGCTGCCGATAATGCCGGAACATATCTATGGAGATGGGCAGGAACTGCGCACACACCCGCGCAACCTGCAGGACGTCGTTGGCTCCGGCCCCTTCAAATTCGGGGAATATGTTGCCGATCAGCGGATCGTTCTGGAACGCTATGATGATTTTTTTATTGAAGGTCGGCCCTATCTCGATCGTATCGTAATTCAGACCGTGCGCGACCGTAGCAATATGTCCCTTCTTCTTCAGCGCGGCGAAGTGCAATACAATCCATTCACCAGTCTGACCCTACGGGATGTGGACCGGTTGGCTCGCATAGAAGGCCTGTCCGCGACGACCGACGGCTATGGCGGCATTGGCGCCATTAACTGGCTGGCCTTCAATCTTGACCGTGAACCTTTAAGTGACCTGCGCGTGCGTCAGGCCATTGCCTACGCAATCGACAAGGACTTCATCATTAATACGATGCAACTCGGTCGTTCCAAGCGCGCCACGGGTCCTATCGCCGACAGCAGCCCATTCTACACGGCAGAAGTTGAGCAATACGGCCTGGATATCGAACGCTCTATGCAGCTGCTCGATGAAGCGGAGTTCACGCCCGACGACAACGGCGTGCGGATGAAGATTACAATCGACTGGATCCCCGGTACGGTGGAATTCGGAAAAAACCTCGGCGAAGCACTGGCCGCGCAACTGCGCAAGGTTGGTATCGAAGCAACAGTACGCAGCCTGCCGGATTTCGGGTCCTGGATCGGTCAAGTCTCGGCGACCAGTGACTATGATCTGAGCATCGAGAGCCTGTTCAACTGGGGTGATCCGATCATCGGTGTGCATCGGTCCTACATCACGTCAAACATTCGCCCGGGCGTTCCGTTCTCCAACACAACGCACTACTCAAACCCCGAGATTGATGCGCTGCTGGAGCAGGCCGGAGCGGAAACCGATCCGACCAAGCGGACCGAACTCTATCATGAGTTCCAGAAAACCATCACCGACGACCTGCCGATGCACTATCTGCATGAAGTTCCGTTCCACACCGTCCAAAGGGATGAGTTACGTGACCTCCCCGTCGGGATCTGGGGCGCCATGGCGCCGTTCGACCGGGCCTATTGGGCTCAGTGATCCTGGCAGTACTGGCGCGCGCTATTCTCTTCGGCGCGCGCCACTCTCTCAACTTCTCGGTAGATCCGTGAGGGATGCATGAAACAAAAACTGCTCTTCTCCGCTGGCTTGGTGGTCTGCGTTGTCATCCTGAACTTCTTTCTGATCAGAATGGCGCCCGGAGATCCGGCAATAACCCTGGCTGGTCAGGCCGGCGGCGCTGACGAAGAAACCCTGGCGCATATCCGCAAGATCTACGGGCTTGATAAACCCATCTGGAACCAGTTCTTTGTCTATGTCGGCAAGATGCTAACCGGGGATCTCGGGACATCCTATTTCTACAATCTGCCAGTTCGTGATCTCATTCTCGAACGAGTCTTCCCGACAGTCCTGCTGGTGGTATCCTCGCTGTTGATCTCGATGGGTATAGGCACGTTCATGGGTGTGCTCGCTGCCCACCAGCCCCGCGGATTGTTGAGCTATTTCGTGACGTTCTTCTCGCTCGGTGGCTATTCGCTGCCAACCTTCTGGCTTGGGCAGATGTTGTTGCTCGCGTTTGCCTGGTACTGGCCGATCTTTCCGATTGGGGGCATGCAGGGGTTCCGAGTGGAAGGGTTCCTACCACAAGTCGCTGACGTTGCGATGCATCTGGTGCTGCCGGCGATTTCCCTCGGGCTTGCTTTCATGGCGCAATACAGCCGTGTGGCCCGCGCCAGTATGCTGGAGGTCTTGGGCAGCGACTTCATCCGCACCGCTCGGGCCAAAGGTGCCAGGGAAAGCTCAGTATTATTCGTCCACGGCCTGCGTAATGCAATCCTTCCAGTGATCACCCTGGCCGGCCTGCAGCTGGGCCAGATACTGTCAGGCGCCGTTCTGGTCGAAACCGTCTTCGACTGGCCCGGATTGGGTCGTCTGGCAGTCGATTCAATATTTCGTCGCGATTATCCCTCGATCATGGGCATCCTCTTTGCCTCTGCCGTAGTTGTCGCTGTTATCAATATCCTGACAGACGTTGTCTACAGATGGGCCGATCCGCGCCTGCGTTCCGGCGGAGGGCACTGATATGAAGCCGATTGAAACTGTCCCCAAACCGCAATCCCCGCTTCGTGAAGCCCTGGCTGTGTTTTTTGGCAACTGGGCAGCGACCATCGGGTTGATCATTCTGCTTGTTGTCTTTCTCGGCAGTATTTTGGGCCCGTACCTCTACGGTGTGAGTCCCAAAGAGACGGTTAATGCACCTTTCTTGCCACCAATGGCGGACCCTTCGAGCCCATTAGGCACCGACTATATCGGGCGCGACGTGCTGGCCGGTATTCTGAACGGTGGATCGGCAACGATCATGATTGGCGCTACTGCGGCGCTTGTGGCCGTTGTCATAGGGATCACCATAGGCTCGATTTCCGGCTATTATGGCGGGCTGACTGACACGCTTTTAATGCGGTTCACTGAGTTCTTTCAGGTGTTGCCTGCGCTGTTGTTTGTGATGGTACTGATGACCCTATTTGCCCCTTCGATACATACTACCATCATCGGCATCGGCCTGGTGATGTGGCCTCCGACGGCGCGTCTGGCCCGGGCTGAATTCATGAAACTAAAAACCATGGATTACGTGCGAGCGGAAAAGGCAATGGGAGCGCGTGATCGCCGGATCATTTGGCAGGTGATCTTACCCAATGCGCTGCCGCCGCTGATCGCTGCCGCCGCGCTGGTCATTGGGGTTTCTATTCTGTTTGAGGCGGGGCTTAGCTTTCTTGGGTTGGGCGATCCCAATATCCGCAGTTGGGGAGAAATGATCGGCGCCAATCGGGATTACATCTTCGACTGTCCTTGGGCGGTCTTCTTCCCCGGTATCGCCATTTTCCTGACCGTGCTGGGTGTGAGCCTGGTGGGGGATGGGTTGAATGACGCCATGAACCCTCGTTTCCGGGAAAGGTAATTCGATGAATGATCCAATCCTTCAAGTCGACCATCTGTGCATCGATTTCAAAACGAAATCCGGCCCGGTGCGGGTTCTCAACGATGTTTCCTTCAACCTGTCTGCCGGGGAAACTCTCGGCATTGTTGGAGAATCCGGTTGCGGCAAAAGCATGACTTCGCTGGCGGTTATGGGTCTTGTTCCCAAACCAAATGGCAAGATCGTATCCGGAAGTATTCTCTACCAGGGGGAAGATCTTGTTCAGGTGCCGGAAAAGCGCTTACGCCAGATCCGTGGTGGCGACATTTCCATGATATTCCAGGAGCCGATGACGTCCCTGAATCCTGTGTTCAGTGTCGGCAAGCAGATCGGCGAAGCGGTAAGGCTGCACGAAGATATCTCCAAGAAAGAGATCCACGATCGGGTCATCGACGTTTTGACACGCGTCGGCATTCCGGATCCGCTCAAACGCGTTAACGACTTCCCGCATCAAATGTCGGGCGGCATGCGCCAACGGGTTATGATCGCCATGGCGTTGGTGTGCAAACCACGCATCATTATTGCGGATGAGCCGACAACCGCGCTGGACGTAACGGTACAGGCGCAGATCCTTGAACTGATCATGAAGCTGCAGGAAGAGGAAAACACAGCCGTCATTCTCATCTCCCACGATATGGGGGTGATCTCACAAGTCTCGGACCGTGTTCTGGTGATGTATGCCGGGCGTATGATCGAGGAAGGCGATTGCGTGTCGGTGGTGCAGGACAGCGCTCATCCGTACACCAAAGGGCTGATCTCCTGCATTCCGGACATCGACCACACCAAGGACATGGCCTTAAGCGATCGCCTGCCGACTATCGAAGGCATTGTTCCGAACCTTAAGACTATTGGTCAGGGTTGCGCCTTTGCTCCGCGTTGCAATCAGGCGGATGAGGCTTGCAAAAGCTGGAAGACAAGCCCGATCCAAGTTGCAGGAGCACACCTCGCAAGCTGCCGCAAAATAGTAGGGAGCGACATATGATGGATCAGGTTCCAAACGTTTTCAGTGCGCGGGACCTGAAGGTCCATTTCAAACTTGGGACCGAGGATTCCGATGGCAATCCACGGGTCGTACATGCCGTTGATGGTGTCAGCTTCGATATCCCGAAAGGTACCACCCTCGGCATCATCGGAGAGTCCGGCTGCGGAAAGTCCACAACGGCATTGGCGGCGATGCAGCTGTTGGGCAATGTGAAAGGCAAGATGCAGCTATCGGGTGTCGAGCTTTCCGACCTGTCCAAAGAAGAGCTGCGCCAGCACCGCAAGAAGTTTCAGATCATTTTCCAGGACCCGTATTCTTCACTAAACCCGCGCCAGCGGGTGGGATCTCTGATCCGAACGCCGATGGATCTTCTGGATGTCGGCACTCCGGATGAGCGGGATAAGAAAGTTGACGAACTACTGGAGCTTGTGGGGTTGCGTCCGGAGTCACGGAACTTGTTCCCACACCAGTTTTCTGGCGGGCAGCGCCAGCGCATCGGTATCGCGCGAGCTTTGGCGACGTCGCCGGATCTTATCGTCTGCGACGAGCCGGTTTCTGCGCTGGATGTAGCCATTCAAGCCCAGATTCTAAACCTGATGAAAGATCTGCAGGACGAGCTGCAGCTGACCTATTTGTTCATCTCACATGACATGGGGGTAGTCAGTTACCTTTGCCACGAGGTTGCGGTGATGTACCTGGGTGTCTTCGTTGAACAGGGAAACTCGAAAGAGATTCTAAAGGAGCCCCTGCATCCCTATACCCGCGTCCTTTTGTCGGCGATTCCCAAAATTGATCCGGTCAACCGCAGTCTGTTTGACGCTCAAAAGCTTGCCGGAGACCCCCCGAGCCCGATCAATCCGGCGCCAGGATGCCGTTTTACCGGTCGTTGCCCGCACGCCAAGGACATCTGCAAAGGTGAAATGCCTGCACTTCGACCCGTGTCGGTAAATGGCTTTTCCAGGCAGATTGCATGTCATTTTGCCGGTGAAATCTAAACTTCCAAAAAAGGAAAACCATGAAAACCTTCGATATCTGTGTTTGGGGATCGCTATGACCACGACTTTTGCAGGCGGCCTCCAGGCCGAAACAAAATTGCCTAACATGGCGATTGAGCTGGTCACGCTTCATACTGATAACTACCCGGAAATGCACGATTTTTACCGGGATGTGCTAAAGCTTGAAGTCGCATTTGAGCAAGGTGAGTTCGCCAATTTCGTCTCGACCCCAACAAACCTTGGTTTGGTCAGCCGATCCAGCATGTTGGAAGCTCTCGGAGACAGCGGTTTTGACGGGACTCGGACAGGTTCTGGTGTCGGGTTGGGATTCTACTTTGACACCGACGCCCAAGTGGACGAAGCCTACGCAGCGATCGTGGAAAGGGGTGCTCGCTTGGTATCGGAACCAACCAAGATGCCTTGAGGTGAATACATCGGGTTCTTTTCGGACCCGGATGGCAACGTTCATGAATTTGTCTCACGGGAAAAACACTAACTTCACCCGCCGCTAAAGTTGAGCAAAACCCAGATCATGCGGCGTCTACACCTTCAAAGCCGCATTACGGCAATTCATCTGGAGACGATCTGAACCATAGGTCGATTGGCCTGGCAAAAGGCCACAGTTTTCAATCCGAGGTCACGCGCCGAGGCGCAAATCGGTCGTTACAAGCAGGTCATCGGGCCAAGACTTCACGACAGAGTTCTGGAGACGCAACACGTCGAAATGCAAATCGCTGTAAAGGCCCTGAACCGCATGACCCAAACCGGTCGTGCAGTCTACGCGTGCGTGTCATAGCTACATGGGGAAAGGGGACCTCTCGTTCCGATCTAGATCCATGCAACACGGTCGCTGTTCATTAGATGTCACGCGTCTCAAGTTTGTTATAGTTTGTCTTATTCGGTGTTGTCACCGCAATCACCGTTCGGTTGCTCGTGCCGGAGCGTGTTCTCGCGTTCTATACGATATGACGATGGGTTCCACCTGAATTACTTCGGCCTCGTGAGGCGGCTCGCTGTCGATGATACGAAACATCGCGTCAAGCATGGAAGGGACATCCTGACGAACCGAAAACAGGTTCTGAGCTGTATATTGGGCAAACGGATCCCAGTCGAAACTTCCAAAAAGGATTGTATCAAGCGCCTTTCTGTGGTGTTGCCCCAACCAGTCAAAGACACCTTCCAGCGAAACCGTCGAATTCACGAACATTGCCGTCGGCATGCGGCCTGTACTTTCGACTTTCGCTGACAATGCAGCTTTCGATTTGGCCGCGGCGTAGCCGCAAGCCATTATGTTCTCTTCGGTTGGCAATGCCCCCGCATCTGTGATGGCTTCACGGAACCCACGGATACGCTCACTAGTGTTGTGATCAGTGGGTCGGCCTCCTACGAATAGGAAATCGTTTTGCCAGTTGCTCCCGACGGCGTTGGCCCGATCTATGAGCGCGGCCGTCAACTTGTATGCGCCGGTATAGTTGTCAGATATGATCGACGGCGCCGCTGTGCCGGGTAGGTCCAGATTGATCGTTGGCACCCCTTGGGCGTCACAAATACGGGCGATGCCGTCCGGGTCGGTTGCGCCGGTACAAACGATACGATCGACATTGTAGGACAGCATCTGCCGAACCGTGGCCAGCTCCAAATCGGGCTCGCGGCGTGTGCATGATGTCATTGGCAAAAGCCCTCGGGCCCTTGCCTCCATTTCGAAACGCTCGGCGATGGCCCCGAAATATCGGTTTTCATACATGGGAAGAATCATACCGATCATGCGCGATCGAACGCTTCGCAAGGCACGGGCCTGCATGTTTGGCGCATACCCCATCTCTTCGGCAATCTGTCGAATAGTTTCAGCGCGTTTTTCGCTAATGCGGCGATTGCGCCACGAACCATTCAGAACCGCTCCGACGGTACTGGCCGAGGTCCCCGCTCGATCCGCGATATCATAAATCGTAATTTGTTTTTTGGACGCGGTTGTTGGCACTCAATGTTCCCCTTTGACAGGATCACCACTTTCCATATAGCCTAAGCACCATCGATTGCGCAACAAGGACAATCGATGGTGCAATCTGCTTGACTGCGTTTTTCAAACGTTGGTCGTTCTGGGAGGAAGACATGAAAATAAAGACGATACTCGCAGCGTCCGTCTGCGCTCTTGCCCTTACAGGAACAACTGCTTTCGCAGAGACTACAATGGGAATCGTGGTCAAGATTGGCGGCATCCCGTGGTTCAACGCCATGGAAGAGGGCATTAAGGAGCGCGCGGCCGAGCTTGGCGTCAGCGCCGAAATGATCGGCCCGACCTCGGCTGACCCTGCTCTACAAGTGCGCGCGATCGAGGACTTGATTGCAAAAGGCGTGAACGTGATTGGCGTCGTGCCGAATGACGAGGCGGCGCTGGAGCCGGTATTGAAGAAAGCCATGGATGCCGGGATCACAGTCATCGCTCATGAGGGACCCGGTCTGAACAATGTCGACTGGAACTTCGAATTGGCCTCTGCTGACGGTTTTGGTGAAGCGCATGCCAAGCTGCTGTGTGAAAAAACGCAAGAGCCGGGCACGTATGCGGTGTATGTCGGCTCGCTGACGGTGCCACTGCACAACGCCTGGGCCGATGCCGGAATCGCATGGTTGGCAGAGAATTGTGCCGACAAGCTGCAGCCGGTAGGCGACCGCTACGGCGTGGCCGAGAGCGTCGATGACAGCCGCTCGACCGCGCTTGACCTGATCGCGGCCAATCCTGATCTGCGCGGCTTCCTCGCGTTCGGCAGTCAGGGCCCCATCGGTGCAGGCCGCGCTATTGAGGAGCGTCGCCTTGGCGGCAAGGTTCACGTGCTTGGGCCGTTCTCGCCGGGCCAGGGACAGAAGCTCTTGAAAGACGACGTCATTTCGGGCGGTTTCATGTGGAACCCGGCTGAGGCGGGCCGCGTCTTCGTGACCCTCGGCGACATGCTGGTCAACGGTGAGGAAATCAGCGAGGGCACCGAGATCGAGGGCCTGGGTGCTGTCAGTCCCGATGCGGCGACTCGCAACATCATTACCGACAACCTGCTCGAGATTAACAAGAGCACTGTTGACGAGCTGGCGGCGAAGGGACTCTGACACCTTTTTCACCAATTGTGGAGATCCGACAGCGCGCGGGTCTCCATCAAGGCTCAGAAATATAATGACATCCGATCCAGACACGGTCCCGGCGCTGAAGCTGCGAAACGTTTCGAAAACCTTTGGCGGTGTACAGGCATTGCAGTCCGTCGATTTCGAAGTACGCGCAGGCGAAGTGCATTGCCTTGCAGGCGAAAATGGCTGCGGAAAGTCGACCCTCATAAAGATTGTGACAGGCGTCTACACGCCTGATCTCGGTACCGAGATCGAGATGTTCGGGCGGTCGCTTGCCTCAATCTCGCCAACGAAGGCGCGGGCTCTGGGGATCGCGGTCATCTGGCAGGACCTGGCGCTTTTTCCACATATGACCGTTGCCGAGAACATCGCATTTGACGAGATGGTGGGCGTGATGCCGCGTCTCAGTTTGGGAAACCGATACAAGGGCCGTGTCCAGGCGGTTCTCGATCGTTTGAACGTGCCACTCGACCTGGACACGCGCCTGGGTGACCTGCCGATTGCGCAGCGCCAGATCGTGGCCATCGCGCGGGCACTGTTGGGTGACGCCCGGCTTGTCTTCATGGATGAGCCGACGTCTTCTCTCACACAAAGCGAAACGGATGCGCTTCTGGACGTTGTGCGAGCGCTTTCGTTGCAAGGGATTGCTGTCGTATTTGTCAGTCACCGACTGGCAGAAGTGATTGATATCTCGAAACGTGTCACGGTGCTGCGGGACGGCAAGTTAGTCGGCGTTTTTCCGACAGAAGGGATGACGCAATCCCGCCTGGGGGAACTCATGACAGGTGCATTGCTGGAGCAGAGCGTCAGTGCGCAGGACCGTTCAGCAGCCGAACCGGTTCTGGAAGTTCACGGTCTATCCCGGCACGGGGAATTTCAGGAGGTGTCTCTGACCATCCGGCGGGGAGAGGTGCTGGGCCTGACCGGTCTGATCGGCGCGGGCCGGACCGAACTGGCCCATGCCTTGATCGGGATGTGCCAGCCGGATGCTGGTGAAACACGACTGGAAGGGGCCCCGGTCCGTTTCTCATCGATCCGCGACTCGATCGCGCGCGGCGTTGCCTATGTGTCGGAAGACCGGCTTTCACTTGGACTAATCCAGCCACAATCCATTTCGGACAACACGGTCATCTCCGTGCTCGACCGCATTCTCGATGGGCTCGGGTTGCTGTCCTCCAGGCGCCAGTCGGAGCTTGTGCGCCATTGGATCGACGAACTTGCGGTCAAGATCGGTCGACCCGAGGACGCTGTCTCGACGCTTTCGGGTGGCAATCAGCAACGGGTCGTTTTGGCGAAATGGCTGGCAACCGAACCGCGCCTCTTGATCCTCGATAGCCCGACAGTGGGTGTCGATGTCGGTGCGCGCGTCGGCATCTTTCGCATCGTGCGGCGGTTGGCCGATAAAGGGTTGGCGATCCTTTTGATTTCGGACGAGGTGACCGAGGTGATGTTTAACGCGGATCGCGTGTTGCACATGGCCGATGGCCGGATCGTGGGCGAATACGACCCGCATGCCACAAGTGTCCCCGATCTGGAGGCGCGGATTTATGCCTGACGTTTTTCGCGCTCACCCCGTAGAAACACGGCTTTCCGTTGTGCTGCTTTTGCTGATCATTGGTCTTTCGCTTGGCACCGACACGTTCCTGACGATGGGCAACATCACGTCGCTTCTGAATAATAATGCCGTGAACCTGATCTGGGCCGTTGGCCTTCTGGTTGTCCTGATTGCGGGAGGGATCGACATCTCTTTCGCGGTGGCGGCCTCGGTCGTTCAATATGTAGCTGCGCAGATTTTCATGGGGATCGGAGGTGGCAACTGGGCCATCGGATTTGTTGTTGCGGGCGTGCTCGGGATTGGTCTGGGGCTGATTAATGCACTTCTCATCCATGGGTTTAGGGTAATTTCCATCGTCATCACCATCGCCACATTCAATGCGTTCTTCGGGCTGTTGATGTTCTTCACGCGCGGCCGGAACATCTACAATCTGCCCGACTGGTGGACAGACCGCATCTTTGTCTTCGAACGTCAGGCAGCGGACGGCACTTGGGCAGAATTGAACCTCTCGGTTGCGGTCATGATCGCCTGCGTCGTCGTGACGTGGGCTTTGATTCGCCTGACAACCCTTGGCCGACAGCTTTATGCCTTCGGTGATAATCCCGAGGGCGCGCGCCGGGCCGGCGTCAACATCTGGCAAATGCAGATCGTCGCCTTTGGATGGTGTGGGATGATGGCCGGCATCGGTGGGCTGATGCAGGTCAACATTGCTCAAGAGGTGGTGCCGAACGCTCTATATGGCCGCGAGTTGGATGTGCTGGCCGCAGTTGTTTTGGGCGGCGCGCGGCTTGGTGGCGGGCGCGGCACAGTGCTTGGCTGCATCCTCGGCGTGATGTTCGTCGCGATCACGCAGAACGGCCTGAACCTGATTGGAATTTCACCTTTTGCCTTCCAAATGATCATCGGCGCGGCAATTCTTCTGGCAATCTCTTCCTCGAACCTGAGCTTCCGTTGGCGCGCGCGCGAGGCTGCGGCACCCGCGAAGGCAGAGACGACATGACCCTGCGCGCGAGGATAAATGCGGCTCTAGGCGCAGAGACATTGCCGCTGTTGGCATTTCTCGGCGTAGTCTTTGTCGCATTCTCGCTAGCAACGCCGCTCTTTTTGACGGGCGCGAATCTGCGATCCATGGCCTTTCAAATGCCGGTTTTGGGCCTTCTGACGCTCGCCATGCTCGTACCGATCCTTTCGGGCGGATTGAATCTTGCCATCATATTCCAGGCCAACATCTCGGGCCTTGCGCTGGCGTGGGTTCTGATCCAATTCGGAGGGCCGGATGCCGGGTTCGGCGCGTTTGTTCTGGGCGGTGCGCTTGCTCTAATGACCGGAGCGGCCTCGGGCGCCCTGATGGGCGCGGTTGTGGCTTACGTGGGTGCACATCCTATTCTCGTCTCGCTTGCCATGATGATCTTTTTACGCGGGCTGGGCGAATTCCTAACACGGGGTGGCGATATCTCCGGCTTCCCTGAATACATGAATGTTCTTGGTCATGGCAGCTTGGGCGGCATCCCCGTTCCGATGATCGTGTTTCTTCTTGCCGCGCTTGTCTGGCACATCATGTTGAAGCGATCGAGACACGGGTTTTCGGTCTACATGATTGGCTCGAATATCGAAGCTGCGGAGTATTCGGGACTTCACACGCGCCGTACCCTGGTGATGATCTATGCTATCTCCGGTATGATTTGCGCTGTCGCGGGTATTCTGATGGCCGCGCGTTTTAACTCGGTTCGTGTCGGCCATGGCGAGGCCCTGCTTCTGGTCACTGTTCTTGCGTGCTTTCTGGGTGGGATCGATCCGTTCGGCGGGTTCGGGCGCGTCCTGTCCGTGGTCTTGGCGCTGATGATCCTGCAGGCCTTGTCATCCGGTTTGAACCTGATCGGGGCGAACCAACACCTGTCAACTGCAGTTTGGGGCCTGTTCCTGATCGGTGTCATGGCGCTTCGATGGGCTGAGGTATGGTGGCGACACAAAAGACGAAGAGGAACATGATAATGGAAGGTTTCGGCGTACATACGAGCATGTGGACCATGCATTGGGATCGCGAAGGAGCCGAGCGGACGATACCGGCGGCCGCGGCATACAAGATGGATTTCATCGAAATCGCACTCTTAGATACAAGCATTGTCGACGCCGGGCACACGCGCGATCTGCTGGTCAAGCACGGGTTGCGCGCCGTCTGCTCATTGGGCCTGCCTGAGGCAAACTGGGCGTCCGTGAATCCGGACGGGGCCATCTCGCACCTGATCGACGCGATGAACAAGACGAAAGAGATGGGTGCAGAAGCCCTGTCGGGGGTCACCTATGGCGGCATTGGAGAGCGCACCGGCGCGCCTCCGACCGAAGCAGAATACGACAACATTGCCCGCGCTTTAGAGGCGGCGGCTAAACATGCCAAGAGTCTTGGTATCGCTTTTGGGATCGAACCGGTCAATCGGTACGAGAACCACCTAATAAACACCAGCAGGCAAGCAGTTGAGATGATCGAAAAAGTGGGTGCGGATAACATCTTCATCCATCTCGACACCTATCACATGAATATCGAGGAAAAGGGCGCCGGCAACGGTATCCTCGATGCCCGAGAGCATCTTCGCTACATCCACCTGTCCGAAAGCGATCGCGGTACGCCGGGCGAAGGCACCTGCGATTGGAACGAAGTCTATGCCACACTTGCTGCCATCGGGTTCAAGGGCGGGCTTGCCATGGAGAGCTTCATTAACATGCCACCTCAGATCGGCTATGGCCTTGCCGTTTGGCGCCCGGTCGCCCCATCCTTCGAGGACGTCATGGACAAGGGGCTACCGTTCTTGCGGAACAAGGCAGTGCAGTACCGTCTGATATGAACCCAGCGAAGCATCCAAATCGGGCAAATCGTCTCTTTGTGGCACGCCCCGTGATAAGCCGTTGACTGTGGTCGGCGATATCGCGGTTCTCGACGTCGGCAAAACCAACGTCGACCTTTGGGTCGCCCGGCAGGACGGCACATTGCTTGAAAATCGATCCGTTGGAAACGGTGTTCTGAACGGTCCGCCATGGCGTCACCATGACCTGAACAAGCTTGCGATCTGGCTGGGGAATGCGCTTTCCGAGCTTTGCAAGCAGTATCCGATTCAAACCCTTGTCCCGGTTGGGCACGGATCAGGCGGCGTGCTCGTCGTTCAAAATCCCGAGGGAGCGGGCGTGGGCTGTGCTTTGCCGATGATTGATTACGAGCAATCATGCCCGGTTGAGATTGACGACGAATACCGGGCTATGGCCGGAACTTTCGAGGATCGCGGTAGTCCGGTCATGATGGCGTCCACGCATGCGGCGCGTCAGATTCTTTGGATGGAGCGCGCGGATCCAACTGCATTTGGCAGAGCACGGCATTACCTGAACATCGCGCAATTCTGGGGCTGGTGGCTGACTGGCATAGCAGCCTCAGAATACTCTGCAATGGGCGCGCAATCGCATTTGTGGAACGTGCCGCAACGACGCTGGGCACCGATTGTCCAAGACCGGGGCTGGCAAAAGTTGATGCCGGATTTCCGGCCAGCCTGGGCGCCACTCGGACCAGTTCGCAAGGACCTTGCGCGGCGATTTGGCTTGCCCGAAGACATGATCGTTCTGACAGGCGCGCATGACTCGACAGCGAATTTCTTTCGGTATCTTGCCGCCGGAATGACCGACTTTACGCTCGTATCGACCGGAACCTGGGTCGTTGCGTTGTCGAGGGAAGCCGATACGGCGACACTCGATCAGAAACGCGGGACAACGATCAACGCCGATATGGAGGGTAATCCGGTTGGCGGCGCTTTGACGATGGGAGGGCGCGAGTTCTCGGGCATCGCAGGAGCAGAATGGAACGGCCAAATCGCTGCGGCAGATGTTTTGGCCAAGCTGGTTGCACGGGGCACCATGGCTCATCCTAGTTTCGGTCAAAACGAAGGGCAGTTTCCAGGGTCTGCGCGACAGGGCAAAATCTCGGGCCCACCGCCCGAGACACAGGCCGAGCGCACTGCGCTTGCCGTATTGCACGCCGCGATGTTGACGGTAACCTGCGTCGACGTGCTGAAGGGTGGCACGCGGCTGATCCTAGATGGGACGTTCCTGAAAGAGCCGCTCTACGCGCCGTTGGTCGCCGCGCTTTGCCCGGGCAGGCCTACTGAAGCATCGCATGAAACGCAGGGCGTGGTCGCGGGTGCGGTGCGCCTTGCAAACCAAAGGGTCTCGGTGACGCCGCCGTCGCTCTCGCTTGAAACCGTGCAGGCCATCGCGATTCCAGGGCTTGAAGACTATGCCAGTCGGTGGCGCATGGCTGCCGAAAACAAGAGAGGCAGATCATAATGACTGAAAAGGAACTTCGCGAACGCATGATCGACACCTGCCGACAGATGAACGCCACCGGTATAAACCAAGGCACATCCGGCAACCTTTCGGCCCGCTGCGGTGACGGCTTTCTGATCACTCCGTCGTCGCTGCCTTATGACAAGATGCAGCCGGTCGATCTGGTAGAGATGGATTTCTCTGGCACTTATGTCGGGGGCAGACCTTCATCGGAATGGCGGTTCCACCGGGACATCCTTAAGCACCGCGCAGATATCGACATCGTTCTGCATTGCCACTCGGTCTATGCAACCACGCTGGCGTGCCATCACCGGCACATTCCGGCCTTCCACTATATGGTTGGCATTGCAGGGGGGACATCTATTCAGTGTTCCGAATACGCGACCTTCGGAACGCAGGAGCTTTCCGACGCGGCACTTGCCGCGCTTGACGGGCGACGTGCATGTCTGCTGGGCCAACATGGCCAGATCTCGATTGGCAAGACGCTCGACGAAACACTCTGGCTGGCGACCGAGGTTGAGACACTGTCTCGCCTTTACGTTCAAGCGCTGCCGCTTGGCGACCCACCGGTGTTGTCGGATGAGGAAATGCTCCGGGTGATCGATCAGATGAAGCGAATGAGTTATGGCCACGGTCCCGAGCCCGAAGGCAGCAACGACGTCGCGCGGTCACGCGACTAAAATGAAGCGCGGCAGAAACGAACGAGGGTCGAAGAATGCCATGAGTTCTGAAGGTGTAGGCGCCTCTGCTGGCCTTGATGTGCCATTGTGGTATTGGATTACTCGACGCTCTCCCGAAGCGGCAGGGGCCTAACAGTTTCTCAAGTTAGGCGTGGGTCGAATAAGCCAATCACCCTCATTGTGGACAGTACGGGTCTGAAGGTGCATGGCGACAACGGCTGGCACGAAGAAAAGCACGGCACCAGGAAAGCGCGCAAAACATGTCGTCTGAATTGATTGGGTAGGTGACCAGTCCGCCTCAATTCTGATCAATGCAACACGGTCCCTTACTAATTGTCTCAGTTGATCGTCTCACACGATTCAGCATGAAATAAATGAAGACGATCTTGATTGATCGCCAGACACACGTCTGCCCCGGGCTTGATTGGCCAATCCCCGGACATCGTAGCTGTGACGTCACTTCCGCATGCTAGTGTGCACACACATATTGTTTGGTCTCCTAAGCGCTCAACCACCTGCACTATCGCACAGGCTCCTTCACTATTCTCTGATATGCTGACGCTCGCGGGACGAAAGCCGAGCTTCAAAGCCGTACCATATCCAATGCCGACACCGTTTGCCGCAATTGTAAATTCGCCTACATTTGGCGCCGTCACGACAAGAGTCGAATTGGTTTTTTTTATGAGCGTCACATTCAGAATGTTCATGCAGGGTGAGCCAAGAAACTGCGCAACGAACAGGTTTACCGGGTTGGAATACAACTCAATAGGAGCGCCAATCTGCTGAATCGCTCCCTTGTCAATGACTACGATCTTGTCAGCCAACGTCATGGCCTCGGTCTGGTCGTGAGTGACATAGATCATGGTTGCGCCGAGGCGGCGGTGCAGTTTGGCAAGCTCCGCACGCATGCCGACACGTAACGCTGCATCGAGATTTGAAAGGGGCTCATCGAGTAAAAAGACTTTGGGCTCCCGAACGATTGCGCGACCAATCGCGACGCGTTGGCGCTGACCTCCCGATAACTTACCAGGCGTGCGAGCAAGGAGGTGATCGATTTTCAGAATTTGCGCAGCAGCTTTAGTGCGGTCATCACGCTCTGCCTTGGGTGCACGCGAGATCAGCAATGAAAACCCCATGTTGTCTTGCACGCTCATATGCGGATACAGCGCATAGGATTGAAACACCATTGCCACACCGCGCTGCGATGGATCAACGTTTGAGACGTCTACGTCATCGATCAACAATCGGCCCGAGCTAATGTTTTCAAGACCTGCAATTGCTCTTAGCAGCGTGGATTTACCCGACCCGGATGGCCCGACGAAAACCACGAACTCACCATCTTCAATTGACAAGTTTATGTCGTGCAAAACTTCTAATTTCCCAAAGTGTTTGGAAACATTCTCAAGCCTGACACCCGCCACGACGAATTTCCCTCAATTTGATTGATTCAACAGATTTGCCCAGTGTAATTGTGGGAAAAACCTTTGATGCGCGTTTCCTCGATCAAGTCATCAGACAGAACTACAGGATTGCCGATCATCAACGAATTAAAATACTGGTGGGCGATAGTTTCCAGTTCGACAGCACGCCACATCGCATTCGGCAGTGAGTGCCCTGTTGCTATTGATCCGTGGTTGGACAATAGGCAGGCGGAGCGATCTTCTAACGCAGCCAGCGCATTTGTCGAGAGTTCTTCCGTGCCATATGTCGCATAGTCCGCGCACCTAACGTTGATGCCGCCAAATGCGGCGATCATGTAGTGACACGCGGGGATTTCCCGGCGCGAGATTGCCAAACTGGTGCAATACATCGGGTGCACATGAACAATGGCTTCTACGTCCTTTCGTGACAGCATGATGTCAAGATGGAAGCGCCATTCGCTGGAGGGTGCTTTGGGACCAAACCAGGTACCGTATTCTCCATCCATTGGCATTTCAACTATGTCTTCCGCGCTCATTTGGTCGTACGGGACGGATGTGGGCGTGATCAGCATGCTGTTTTCGAAGCGTACGCTGATATTGCCGGAAACGCCTTGATTTAGGCCGTTCTTATTCATCAAAAGACAGTGCTCAATGATAACTTGTCTAATCGAAGAATCTGACATTTCGAAGTTCCTTTTCGAGGCACAAATTCGGTGTTGTGAGTGCGGCAAAGCTGATCATTTGACCGCTCCAATGGTCGCGCCAGCGATAAACTGTCGCTGGAGTGCAAAGAATACGACCATAATAGGTGCAGAAGTGATCAATACTCCTGCGCTGATCATGGTGTAGTTGAGCGTGTAGGTGCCGCCCTGAAGGTAAAACAGACCCAATGTGACTGTGCGCATTTCCGGGTCTTGCAGCAACATCAGTGGGAGCAAGAAATCATTCCAAGAATACATGAACTGAAGCGTAGCCAAAGTCATTGCCGGCGCTGTGCTTATGGGCAACACGACTCGGCGAAGAATTTCGACATCTGTCGCGCCATCAATTCTGGCGGCTTCAATGATTTCTCTAGGAAGTCCCGACATAAACGAGCGCATCAGAAAGACCCCAAACGGCATTCCAACCGCGGCTTGCGCCAACACGAGACCGAAATGTGTGTTCAGCAGGCCCAGTGCAACTTGCAGGTGAAACAATGGAATGACCACGGCCTGAAGCGGCATGATAAGACCCAACAAAAATAGGCCCAGCATTATTCTGCTTCCTTTTAACCGCGCAAAAACCAAACCGTAGGCAGCAAGCGTTGAGCAAGAAACCACAATAAGAACAGTGGGCACAGAAACCATAATTGAGTTGAGATAGTAGGTCTTGAAATTGCCTTGGACCCAAGCGTCAGCAATTTGACTAAATCGCCAGACATCAGGTGGGCGAAGAGGCGCAGCAAAAATCTCATTGTTCGTTTTGAAGGCCATCAGACCAATAATCAGAATAGGGAATAACGTGGCGAGAGCGAAGAAGGTCAGCAATACATGCAAGAGCAAGATGTTGAGCTGCTTTCGTTCAATCAATTTTGACGCTCCCGAAGGGAAACAAGAGCAATAGAAGCCCCGGCCACCAACAGTGTCAGAAGCACGGCAAGCGCCGCTCCATAGCCTTGGCGGCCATTTTCGAAAGACTGCCAATACATGTAGGTGGCAATGACTTCGCTGGCGTGGCTGGGCCCTCCTTTTGTCATGACGTAAACGATATCGAAGACTTTGAAGGATCCGATCACGCTAATCACCACCAGTAATGTCACCTGATTGGACAGGGCAGGTACGGTCACATACCTGAAACGTTGCACTGCACCGGCGCCATCCATCATCGCGGCTTCGATCTGTTCGGGATTGACCGTGCGCAATCCTTGCAAAAAGATAACTGTGCAAAAGCCAAAAAATGTCCAATTGCCTGCCAATACGATCGCAGGTGTCGCAGTGCTGGTGTTGCCAAGCCAGCCTTGTGCGAGCTGGGGGTAACCGATCGCGCGGAAGAATTGGCCAAGAGGTCCGACGAGCGGATTATAGATTAACCCCCAGACCAGCCCGACAACGATCAGGTTGATTACGACGGGTGCAAAAAAAACTCCCGTGTAAACACGCTGCCCGGTTTGAACTTTCGAAAGCATTACGGCGAGGATTAGTCCGAAGAACATCGGCAGAGCGATTGAGGCAACGACCCAGATTCCATTGTTGGTGATCGAAATTCGGAATATGTCGTCGTCAAAGGCGCGTCGGAAATTGTCCAAACCTACAAAGAGTTTAGCCTCGGAAACACCGTTCCACTCGTGAAACGAAAGGACAAATGTCTGAACTAGCGGGTAAAGTAAGAAAGGCAAATATACCAGCAGAGCAGGCCCAAGAAACAAAGCATATCGACCGATGAGGGCAAGAGCCTTTTTGCGCCTGCCCTCATCGAAAGCCTTACTGCTAGAATAGGTCTTTGACTGCATGATTTTTCAGTCAGTTAAGCGATTACTTTGCCTTCCAAATTCGACCTTCGGATTTGGCTGTTTCCCAAGCAGTCTGCTGGGCTTTCGCCACATCTTGTGCGGTTGACGAACCGTCTAACAGCGATTGCGTGCCGGACTTCATTGCGTCGTTCCATTCGGAGGGCATGACCACGTCTAGATTGTAAGACAACGGCAGACTTGCACCCATCACGACACGTTGCATCATAGGACTGAGATCGAAATCCTGTGAGTTAAGATCCGCTATTGGCGGGACGATGCTCGCGTCTTCAAGCCAGCGCTGGCCAGCTTCCTTGCTCATGATGAAATCAAGGAACTCAAGAGCGATGTCTTTGTTGTCCGAGCTTTCCGAAATCGCGAATGTAGAACCGATGCCAGCAGCTGCGCTCAGTGGGAGGTCGTCATTCACAGACGGCAGAAGCAAAAAGTCGATACTTTCCGGATCTGCGACCTGGTCCATCACATCCGCGACCAACCAGGTTCCCGTTATGTTGGTCCCAGCGCGGTTATTGAAGAATAGCGCATTTCCCTCATCGTAGGAAATCGCGTTCGCTGACGGGGTATAAAACCCTTCATCATTGTATTGCTTATAAAGTTCCCATGCAGCAACAACCTCGGGCGCGTCCCAAGTACCGTCGCCAAACAGGATATTGTCAACAAAATCTTTACCAGCCGTGAGGGTCAGGAAGTAGGAAAACAAGTGCCCGCCACGGCCCGGGTCTCGGTTTCCGAATGACACAGGAACCAAACCTGAATCCTTGGCCGCAGTCAGAATTGTGGCGAAATCATCCATAGAATTGAGCGTCAGCAGATTTTCGTTCCCGGCGGCAGAAACGATCAGATTTCCCAGGCCAAGATCATCAAGCAGGTTTTTGTTAAAGTACACATTGGTGTATTCAATTTCATTGGGAACTCCCCAGATGCGATCGTTAAACGTCACGCGTTCGACAGCCCAATCAACAAGTAATTCGTCCCAACCCAGAGTCTCGTATTCATCACTCAGGTCTGCGACGAGCCCGGCATCTACGAGTGGCCCCAAAAACGCCGGCCCAGCATCGTAGTAGAAAAGATCAGGGCCAGAGCCGGAGGCGAGAGCGGTGGGCAGCGTAGCGCGGATTGCATCGGTATCGAGGACGTTCCTTTCAATGTTGACGCCCGGATGCGCCGCTTCGAATTCGGCTACGAAGCTATCCATCAGCGCATTGGGTGCATCCGAAAAAAACTGGTCCCACACGGTAACTACGGTCTTATCCTGAGCTAGCGCAGAACCGGACATGCAAACAACGGCTGCAGAGCCAACCAACCCCGTCAACGTGACTCGTTTCATGTGGTTCTCCTCCATATCGGTGCAATGTAGATCACAGCAGCAGGTACTACCTGCGCTTTACAAAGTTGCGTACTGGGATGATACAGGTCAATACGAATATTTCGTACTGGAATCGGGGCGAAGGAACAAAACACTCTTTCGATAAAACAGGTATCTATTCGCAACCTTTCGTGGCCGCTAAATCGGCAGTACGTTAACGCTTTGAAGCAAGGCTGAACACTTCGTAAGGAAAAGACAGTGGATAAATCGAATCCAGTAAAGGCACTGCAGTCCAGCAACCGTTTCAGTACGAAAGCAGTTCAGCGGTTGGCGGAGTTTGTACTGTCGCATCAAAATGAAATACCTTCGATGTCGATCGCCACCGTTGCTCACGCTGCTAAGGTGAGCCAAACGACAATTGTCCGACTGTGCAAAGACATCGGCTACTCTGGCTATCGTGAGTTTCGCGCTGCAATGGTTGAAAGTCGTGGACAGCGCCGTGGTGCAGATTTGCTTGGTTTGGCGCCTTCAGGGCCGGAAGCACAATCAAAGCAATTTGACGTGATTGCGAGACAAGTCTTGCGTCTGAATGCCGATGCACTTTCCGATACGTTTGGGTTGCTTGACTATGACGTCTTGGAACATGTCATTGAGCAATTTATGTCCGCTACGCACATCCATCTTATTGGATTTGGCAGTTCGTCACCGATAGCAGTGGACATTTATCAGCGGCTCTTGCAATTCGGTCTACCGTCGAGCGTATGTTCCGATCCCCTTGTCGCCTTAACAATATGCAACAATGCCTGTGGGGGGTCTTTGATTTTCGGCATTTCTTACACCGGTGAAACTCGCGATTTGGTTGACTGCCTCAAAACGGCGCGAAAACGTAAGTTGCGCACAATTGCCATGACCAGCTTCGCGTCGTCAGCGGCCGCAGAAGCGGCTGGCACTGTGCTTATCTCAGCACTTAGAGGTCGGCAAACCTCATCGGAATCTGTTTCATCCCGGATCTCTCAGCTTGCAATCATGGATATTCTATTTGTTGGAATCGCACTGCGCTATCCCTCAAAGCTGGAACTGATCGAAAACACAGAACGAAAACTGGAGAAAAAGAGAGTCGCCGCAGTGAGCGACAAAACATGAGCTTACCTTTTTCTCGATCATGTTGGAGGGCATTGTTGCAGGGATCACCATTCCACTGATATCGGATGCGATCTTTCCTTTGAGGATGCTGAAGGTGCCACCCAAATTCGGCGCCAGTCGTCGTCACAAAATCCCGAAACAAAGGCATCGAGTGACCAACTGAGGTTTGAGCAGCCCAAGCCGGCGCGGCATTCGACCGATCGTGATCACCATATTATAGAAAAACCGACACGCGGGCGGATTGCCTGGCAGAAGACCGCCGACTGCAATCTGCGAAGCCGCGTTGAGACACAAATGGGTCGCTGGAAGACCGACATCGGGTCCAAGCTAAAGGCGCTCACCCTCAAAAAACCAGAAAACAGAAGCCAAGATTTGCGTCCGCGCATTGAACTGGATGACGGAACTTGACCGGCCCATTATTTAACGCACCGCCTGAAATCCGTCTGGGGTAGGGCGCATTCCGAACTGCAACTGATCTATGCAACAAGGCCCAACACGTTCACTTTATTCGAAAAGACGCCCGAATTGGGTGCTGGTGTCACCTATCCCGGCCAACCGGAGCATGTGCCAAGCCAGTGCCTGATTGCTCGAAAGAACTGATACTCCCGTTTTTTCTTCCGCCCGAGCGATTACATCGAGGCATCGTAGATTTGTACAGGAGACAACCACTGCATCACAGGGCGCTTGCGCGGTGACATGCTCGATGGCCGCAAGGATCGATGCCTCTGTGATCCGGGCGACGATGCGGTCATTGCCTTCCTCGAACGAGCCGAAACCCGCGATCTCGAACCCGGCTTCCTCGAGCTTTGCACGCATCCCGGCAGACACTTCGGGAATGTAGGGGGTGACGAAACCCAGCCGCTTTGCACCTAGATGCCGTCCCGCGGCGATGATTGCGGCCAGCGGATCGGTGACGTACGCGTCGGGGCATTCGGTCTTGACGGCGCGGGCCACATTCTTTGACCCGATTACGGTCGAGGCCGAGGTGCAGCCGAAGCCGATAGCGTCAAAGCGGAGCGACGGCGGCAAAAGGCGCGCCGACGCCGGCAGGTCTTGTTCCATACGCGCCAGAGTATCGGGGCGGATCTCGGGCACCATTGGGATCCTGCTGTGATAGAGCGCAACCCCAGCGCGGTCCATGATACGGGCAAACTCATGCTCAAGTGTTTCGTCCGTTTCAAGGACGATCACACCAAGATTTGCCCGCGTACCGATGCCACCGTCTGTTTGAAAATCGAGTTTCATAGAGTTACCTCAGATGATTGGAAGCTCGGGTGCGGCGCGCTCGGACAGGAGGTCCGCGCCGCCCGCGCGCACGACGATGTTTTCCTCATGCACCATGATCCGACCCTCGCCGTAGCCAAGCGAAGGCTCAAGGGTCAGCACCATGTTCTCGGTGATCTCGGTTTTGTCCCAGCTGGTGTGTGATGGCCATTCGGTCAGTTGCATGCCAAGACCGTGGCCCAGCCTGCCGACATCTCCGCCCTCATCGTCCAGTTCAGCGATCACATTCTGCATCGCGTGAAAGAGATCGCGGCAGGTGGCACCGGGGCGGGCTGCGGCGATACCTGCTTCGGTTGCGCGCCAGAGCACGTCATAGGCGCGGCGCGACGCGTCATCCGCGCTGCCAATGGCCCAGTTTCGGTCAAAGTCGCAGAAATACCCATCCCAGTTAGCGCCAGTGTCGAGCATCAGGATATCACCGCGCGCCAGCGGGCGGCGCGAGGGTGGAGAAATGACGTCGTGATAGCCACCGTTGTCAGCTCCGCCAACAAGATAAGGAACGTCGTCGGCGCCCTGCGCCAGCCCTTCGCGGCGGCAAGCCCGGAATAAGTCTTCGAGCGGCTGGCCTTCGTGGGCGATTTCAGGCACCCGCGAGAATGTGCGCGACCCGATGGCACAGATATGCGCGAGTTTTTCGATTTCGGCCTCGGATTTCACCATCCTCAAGCCGCGCACGATCTGGGTAGCATCGGCAATCGCGAGCCCTTTCAGGCCAGTCATCAGCCGCTCATAATCACCAAGCGGCATCCTTAAATGGGTCTCATGACCCTTCATCAGCCCGATCGTCTCGCCGCGCTCGGCATAGGGCGTCAAAAGATCGGTCAACAGCCCGATTCCGTCATCAGCAGGTGCAGGCGCGCTCCAAGTCCGGATATCGGTGATCCAGGTGCGGCGCATCAGGTCGGCGCCGATCTCGGGGATGATTGCGATGGGCTTACCTGTTGCGGGGACGAACAAGAACCACGGACGGGTTGGGCTTTGCCAGAAGAGCGTGTGAAACCCACTGAAATATCGCACCTCCGGTTCAGTGGTCAGCAGCAGGCCCGCCATGCCGGTCTGGGCCATCTTTGCCTGCGCTGCCGCCGAGCGGGCGGCAAATTCTTCTTTGTGGAAACCACGCGGTGGGACGTTCATGAATGTTGCTCCTTTCGAAGAGGTAACCGATCCTGGACCAGCCTGACCCAGAAATTTGCACCGATCGGCAACAGGGCATCGTTGAAATCATAGTCAGATGCATGGAGCGGTTGGGCTTGCGGGCCGGTCTCGCCGTTGCCCAGTAACAGGAAACAGCCCGGTACAGCGGAACAGAACTGTGCAAAATCCTCGGAAAAACTCATCGGCGCGCGATCCTGGAGCAGGTCGCAACCGGCGGTTTCGGCAGCGCGATAGACCGCCTCGACCGGTGCTTTGGTGTTGATGGTCTCGACGAACTGGGTGTCGAAGATCACCGAGGCTTCGACACCGTGCGCCGCCGCCACCCCTTTGGTAATCTGGTATATGAATCCTTCGATCGCAATGCGATCCTCGGGCGATCTGGCGCGGAAATCACCCTTGAGCGTGGCGTTTCCCGGCAGAACGTTTCGCTGACCGTCAGTCTGGAATTCGGTGACGGAAATGACCGCGCCAGAGGCGGGCGCGAGTTTTCGCGCCACCACTGTTTGCAGCGCAAGTACAAGCTCGGCACCAACCGTAATGGCATCAACGCCGGTCTGTGGCATCGAGGCATGGCCGCCCCGGCCTTTCACGGCAATTTCGAAAAGCGTTTCGCTGTTGCAAATGATACCGGTCCGCGTCGAGATCTGGCCCGTCGGTGCTCCGGGCAGGTTATGGATCGCATAGATCTCGTCGATCGGAAATTCCTCAAGCACCCCTTCTTCGATCATGGCGCGCGCGCCAAGCCCGTGTTCTTCGTTCGGCTGGAACAGAAAGACCACGGTTCCGTCGAAGGCTGGATTTTGCGCCAGCCGTTCTGCCGCGCCAAGCAACATCGCTGTATGCCCGTCATGCCCGCAGGCATGCATCACACCTAGCGACGTTGAGACATAGTCGTGAACGGATGTTTCGGTGATCGGCAGGGCATCCAAGTCGGCGCGCAATCCAATTGCCTTGTTGCCACCACCGGATCGGAGCACGCCAACAACGCCAGCACCTTCGTGCACCTCGATCCCCAGTGCGCCTAGGCGTTCGGCGATAACCGCCTTGGTTCGCGTTTCCTGAAAGCCAAGCTCGGGATTCCGGTGTAGATCCTGCCGTAGCTCGATCAAACGGGTCTCTAAATCGCTCATTTTGCCATCCGCGTGTGAATTACCTTGGTTGTACACAATGGCATTGCGCGAGTTGCATCAAGTTTCGGTTCCCCAGACAGAAAAATTTGCACCAAAGCGGCAAATCCAGATGGGTTTGCATCCTAGGAACAAGCAACCGCCTGAAGACAGCCGACTCGGCGTTCTGCGATCAATGCAAATGCGGTCCCAAAATAGTTAGATCGGCAGTTCCAGGCCGATCTTCGTGCGATCCATCGCTACAGATGTACGAAACCGACGAACGTTCGAGTTATCGAAGAACAACCGATGGGTCAGATCCTCGAAATCATGCATGTCCCGGGCAACACAGACGAGAATGAAGTCGGCGTCACCAGTCACGTAGTAGCATTGCTGAACCTGCGGTTCGTTTCTGGCACGCTTGCGGAAAACGTCGAGTTGCTGAAGCGATTCCCGGTCGAGCTCAACAAGAACGATAAATGTCATCTTGTAATCGAAACGCGACGGATCGAGTACCGCGACCTCTTTCAGGATCAGGCCGGAATCACGCAACCGCTTCAGCCGTCGCTGCACTGAAGGGACCGAAAGGCTGCATTCCTGAGCGAGCTTTTCAAGCCCGATTCGACAATCCTTCTGAAGCGTTCTCAGGATTGTCGTGTCTGCATCATCAAGTTCAGCGTCCATGAAAAATTCCCGCGGTGAAAGAGGCCGGTGCGAAATTGATTATCGAGAATAGGGACAAAAACGGGAAATAGGAACAGTCGAGTCATGCAAAATCTCTGCTCAAATCTAAAGCGGATAAAAAAACATGACACGTACCGATAACCTCAGCTTTGCACCGGATTTCGACCGTGCCCTGGAGTTCTTTCAGGCACAGGAGAACTATGCCGTTTCACCGCTGATCGAACTCAAAGGCCCCGGTGGCCTGAACGTTTACGCCAAGAATGAAACGCAGCGTATGGGGCTTGGCGCCTTCAAAGCACTGGGCGCCCCTTACGCCGTTGCCCGCGTTCTTGAGGCGGTGTGGCAGGAAAAAACCGGCGAAATACTGTCCGCGGCGCGTATGGGGGATGCCGACATTCGGGATTTTGCAGCGACCCAAACTTTTGTCTGCGCCAGCGCCGGCAATCACGGCATGGGTGTTGCTGCTGGGGCGCAAGCGATGGGGGCCAAGGCGCGCATTCATCTTGCCAAGTCTGTACCCGAGGGATTTGGCGATCGGCTCAGGGCGCTTGGTGCGGAAGTGGTGCGTTCGGGTGACGTCTATGACGAAAGCGTTGCAGCCGCGATCGCCGACGCCGAAACCACAGGTGCCACGCTTTTGGCGGACGGAACATGGCCCGGCTATACCGACATCCCGAAATTGGTGATGGAAGGGTACTGCGTCATCGCCGAAGAGATGCGCCAGCAGTTCCAAGCCTCGGGCCGCTGGCCCACACATGTCTACCTACAGGCTGGTGTCGGCGGACTTGCCGCAGCGATGGCCCACATGATCCGGCTGAACTGGGCCGAACAACCCGAACTGATCGTCGTCGAACCTAATGCCGCCGCTTGTCTGAAGACAAGCCACCTGGCCGGAAAACCAACCCGCGGCGAGGGACCGGAGTCCAACATGGGTCGCCTCGACTGTAAGGAACCTTCGATCGTGGCCTGGGATGTGCTCGAGCGTTGTGACGTGCGCTACGAAACGCTTGCTGAAGAAGAAGGCAAGGCCGCCGCAGAAGCTGTCACTGCACTTGGTATCGCCACCACACCGTCAGGCGCAGCCGGTTACGCAGCCCTGTGCAAGCAAACCACCGAACAAGGGAACGCCAAGGAAACGCGCCCTCTTGTCATTATCTCAGAAGGACTCGCTTGAGCGGGCAAGAAAGGACCAACAGAATGACATCTACTTTCAGCAAGCTTTTTACTTCGGCGCTGCTTGCCGCCGGTCTGTCGACTGCAGCCTTTGCCGACACCTGGAAATTCGCCTCGGAAGAGGACAAGGGTGACGTGCAGGACATCTTCGCTCAGGCGTTTGCCCATAGCATCAAGGAACAGTCCGACGGCGATATCAAAGTGCGCATTTACTACTATGGTCAGTTGGGCACCGAGAACGACATTGTCGAATTGACGTCAAAAGGCACCGTCCAATTCGTGTCGGTCGGCACCGGTCACCTTGGTTCCTATGTGCCCGAGGCGCAGGTTCTCGATCTGCCTTACGTGCTGGGCGGCGATGTTGACGTGATCCGCAAGGTTCTGACAACCAGCCCGACCATCTATCAGGACCTGAGCACGAAGTTTGAGAAAGTGAACCTCAAACTGCTGACTATGATCTCGGAAGGAGATATGGCCTGGGGCGCCAACAAAGCGATCCGCAGCCCGGCAGATTTCGAAGGTCAGAAAATCCGCACCTTCACTTCGACCATTCCGGTCGAAACCTTCAAGGCCTTCGGCGCCAACCCGACACCGCTGTCCTGGGGCGAGGTCTATGGCGCGCTGCAGCTGAAGACCGTCGACGGCATGGTGAACCCGATCTACTTCATCTACAACGCCAAGTGGCACGAAGTTCAGGATTTCCTGATTCTCCCGGGTCAGCTGCCTTATGTCGGCACCGTTTCGACCAACAGCGAATGGTTCAACGGCCTGCCTGCCGATCAGCAGGAAATGGTAACGAAAGCCATCGCAGAAGCCGAACAGGCCGCGCATGACTATCAGATCAAGATCAATTTGGAAAACATGGACAAGATCAAGGCCGAGCGCCCTGATCTGCAGGTCATCGTCCTGACCGAGGAAGAGCGAGCTGTCTTTGAAGCCCAAAGCGGAACGCTGCACGAAACTTTCTATGACGTGGTCGAAAATGCCTATGACGACGCCGAGAAACCTGCGGCGCGCGATGGTGCCAAAAATATCCTCGAGAGCCTGCTTCAGGAGGTCGAAAACGCTTCGTAAAACAAGCTGACATCGCTGGGGGATGCTGCGTTCTGTTCAGACGTCGCGTCCTTCAGTTTTTTGTGGCGCGCCCACCGGCGCGCCAAGGGAGAGAAAACCATGAAGACCGTATTGGTGGCCTTGAGCAAGGGCACTGAATTCATCGAGAAAGTCGTTGTCATTTCGGCCATTTTGCTGATGATGATGAACTCGACCGCCAACGCCATAGGTCGCTATGCCTTTGGCAAAAGCCTGTTCTTTTCCGAAGAATTGAACCAGTTTCTGATCGTCAGCGTGACTTTTTTCGGTTTTGCCTATGCGGTCCGGAAAGGCCGGAACATTCGTATGACGGCGCTCTACGATACCCTAAGCCGCCGGTCGAAAAAACGCGTCCTGACATTGATCTCAATCACCACCAGTCTGCTGCTGGCGTTTCTGGCGTATAAGTCGGTGTTCTACGTGCTCGAGATCAAGGAACTGAACCGCCTGAGTCCGGCGCTGCAATTTCCGGTCTACATCATCTATTCGGTGATCCCGGTCGGGCTTTTCATGGCCAGCCTGCAATACCTGATCGCCTTCATCATGAACGTCACCCACGCCGGCGCCTGGCACTCTTACGAGGTCGAGGACAGCGACGCAGTGGAAATAGGGGTCTGACATGTCGGGAGTCTTCGAATTTCTAGGCGATGTCGCAGCAGGTGACCTGGATATCTACGTCATCACCTTTACCCTTGTGGTGACCATGGTGGTGCTGCTGTTTCTCAGCTATCCCATGTTTGTTCCATTGGCCGTGGCGACACTGATCGGTCTCGTCCATTTTTCGCAGAGCGATACCGGCGTGATCATCCAGCAAATGGTCACCGGCATCTCGCCCAATGCGCTCATCGCTGTGCCGATGTTCATCTTGGCGGCAGATATCATGGCGCGCGGACATACGGCCAACAATCTGCTTGGCCTGATCGAAGCCTATGTAGGTCACCGTCGGGCCGGCCTACCGATCACGGCTTGTATCAGTTGCACGCTTTTCGGCTCGGTCTCCGGATCAACCCAGGCGACGGTGGTCTCGATTGGCCAGATCATGCGGCCAAAGCTGTTGAAAGCGGGCTACAAAGACAGCTTTGTCATGGCGCTGATCATCAATGCCAGCGACATCGCCTTCCTCATTCCGCCAAGCATCGGAATGATCCTCTACGGCACGCTGGCCAATACGAGCGTCGGGGAATTGTTCATCGCGGGGATCGGTCCGGGGGTTGTTCTGGCGGTTCTTTTTTCGGTCTACTGTTACTTCTACAGTGCCATGCAAGGTGACCAGATCGCTCTGGTGCCAAAGAAAACCGGTGCTGAGCGGCGCGCAGCATTCCGCAAGGCCATCCTGCCGCTGGGTTTCCCGCTTCTGATCGTTGGCGGTATCTATTCCGGTGCAGTGACCCCAACTGAAGCGGCATCGTTTTCGGTTCTCTACGCGCTGATCGTCGAATGCGTCATATACCGCGAACTGAAACTCAACGACGTTCTGGACTCGGCGCTCAGCACCGGACTGATTACGGCAGTCGTGTTTATCCTTGTCGGGATCGGTCAGGCGTTTTCCTGGTACATTTCGTTCGAACAGATCCCCCTAGGCCTGTTGGAGCCGCTCAATCTCGAAGGCGCGTCCAACGAGTACATTCTCTTCATCATCGCCCTTTGTTTCTTCGTGGGCTGCATGTTCGTCGACTCGCTGGTCGTGCTTGTCATCCTGACCCCGATCTTCGTACCCATCGTCGATGCCTCGGGGCTTGATCCAGTTCTGGTCGGTGTGATGGTCACGCTGCAGATGGCCATCGGTTCGGCGACACCACCGTTCGGCTGCGATATATTCACAGCCATCGCGATCTTCAACAGGCCTTACCTTGAAGTAATCCGGGGAACTTTACCGTTCTTCGCAATTCTGGCCCTGATGACGGCGTTGCTGATCTTTTTCCCGGGCATCGCATTGTTCCTGCGAGATCTCGCGGCGTTCTGACAATGCTGAAGGCTGATGAGCACTTGTTGAGGGACCGGGCGCGCCAACAATTCGGCGCGCCCGGTCCTTTTCACTGCGCAAAGAGGAATTGCCAGGCCCAGACGGTTCAGGTCTCTGCTCCGGTCACAAATCACGCCGATTTCATCTGGCGACAGGATAACAAAGACATCAATCTCGAGATCAGATAGCGGGCTTGAAAACGCGGCCCCATCAATGCGCGCTTCTTCTAGATTCCTGATTCCCCTCCAGAATGAAGAAATTATGCGCCTGATCTCGCTTGAGGACGGAGAGACGTTTTATCCATGAAAAACAACGCCCTGGAAAAAGATACTTCAATAATATTGCCTGAAATCAATAACTTGCTTATGAAACATACAGCAGCTTCGTTACGATAACCCCAACATGATCTCGTTCAAAACTCTGCGACAGATCCAACAATGGGAGCCATTTCAGTCGATCGGGTTGACCAATCGCTCGCGATCCAAAAGCGCTCTTTCACGACGGGCGATTGCGCGTGCCTTTGCAGTCCGCTTGCGCCGGTCCGTGCGCGGTGCCTCGCTGCCGGTTGTTGCCAGGAACGCATTGGCAAGCTTTTGAAGGGCAGGGATGCGGGTGCTCGCGTCGACCAGGATTTCGATGATGGCGCAGATTGCCATAACTTCATCCGCAGTGCCTCGCAGACGAATGTAATCCTGCGAGATTGCCTCTGAAACTTCCATGTATCCCAGAAGAAGCGCAGTCACGGTCTGTCTGTCGGTCGAGCCGTTGGGGTTTTTCAGGTTGGCTGATGCGCGCAATCGGGTGACCCGCAGCACGTCCTTGTGAAAGCGCAAGGCGACGCGATCGCCATCAAGAACCATTCGTGAAATCTGGCCGTTGGCGAGTTTGCGGATGGCCCGGGCGCGGTGCGGCTCGACCTCTTCCAACGCGGTATAGAGCGCGATGATCCAATCGCGCAGATGGCGGGGGCTATTCGACATATTCAAACACCCCCACACCTTCGGCGCGTAACAAGCCTTGATCCAGTGTGGCAACCAGTTTGCAACGACCCGCCAGTTCGTTAATGAACCCCGCGCCTGGACGCATCGGGTCGGACAGCAAAAGTTGCGCCGCCGTGCCCGTCTCGAACTCCAGCTCAAAACGGGCGATCGGGCTGTCGGCGCGCAAAGTTACAGTTTGCGGCAGATCGGGCGATCGGCGGTCCGGGTAAATGGCGGCCAGAGAACCAGGCAGGCGGCGAACTGTTCGCGTCGGTGCCCCCTGATAGGATAACGCAATCTGGTTTGGCGTGAAGCCGTAGACGCGGCGGTCCTGGACGAGAAAGACATGCGGCGGTTGTCGGTTGAAGTGGGCTTTGTCGGTGCCTCTGGCGGCAACGATTGTTATATCGTCGCCAAGCACCCATGCGCCCCATTCCCAAGCAACATCCTCGCCCCAGAACCAGCGGCCCCAGTTGTGATCATGATAGCCGCGCGCATCGTTGAGTGCGATTTCCTCACCGTCGATCTTCAGAGAGCCGGAGATGGAAAGGACAGGTACCGCGCTCCACCCGATCCAGCCGCTGCCGAATTCTGCGGTCAGATCGAGGCCTGCGGCGGGAAGCAGCGGGTGGGCGACCAGATCGGCCTCAAACCCGTCCTCGGGTCGGTCGACGCGGGCGTGAAGTGCTGAGCCATCGCGTGTGACGGCAATGGAGAGTGTGCTGAGAAAGATGGCTTGCGTTTCGACGGTGCTATTGGCGAAGGCAGCTACCTCGACGCCGCCGATCCAGTCACCATCGGCCGCGCTTGCCAGAGCCACGCCAACCACCCGGGCGCGGCTGTCCCAGGGCGCGCCGTGCAATGACAGGTTTATCAGAACGACACGCCCACTCTCTGGCAGAAAGATGTTGAGATGAAACCAATCCTTGTAGGCCGCCGCAGTGGGATCGCCTATGACAGGCGGGCGGAGCGTATCGAAACGAGTCACCGCAGAATCGGGCCGCTATGAACAGCATCGCCGGGCTCGACCGTGTTCCCGTCCGGCGCGCTGCGCGCAAGGGCTTCAATTGATTGCACGATCTCGCGCGAATGAATCCAGAGCCCCATCAGCGTATCGATGAAGGTGATCGCCGCCGGCACCGTTTTGCTGTGATGCACCTTGTTTTCCAGCGGGGCCGGAACGTTTTCGATGGTTTCGGCAAGGTCATCGGCCAGCAATAGCGCCAGATCGTTGCGGACATGATCGAGCACCGGAGCCGCCGGCATCCCCTCGGTCCAACCGGTCACGCGCAGGGCACTCCACAGCAATTCGCCATTGTCTTTGACTGCGCTGGCCTCAAGCGCGCGTCGGATGCGCGCGCCCTCGGCGGTCTTGGAGATCTCGCGACCGGCTTCGGCGAGACCGGCGAGGGTTGATCCGATAACACTGACGCCGGAGGTGTAATGCAGCGTGATCAGACGGCTGGCAAGCGAAGCGAAGAGGCTTGCCGTGGTGCGCCCCGCATCTTCCGGTGGGTCAATGAGGCGAATATTCGCACTGTTGGGCATGAATCAGCTCCTCAAGAGGCTTTGGTGGATTTGGCGGTCTTGCGCGCGCGCTTTTTGGCTGGGGTCTTCTTGTCCGCGGTCGTTTTGCGTTTCGCGGCGGCGGTGCGCGTGGTTTTGGCGACCGTGACCTCCAAAGGCACAACCCCATCGCTGCAGCCATAGATCATCACGGCCCCGCGATAGACACCCACAGGCATGTCTGCGGGGGCATCCAGCACAAGGGCGAACTCTAGAACCTCATCGGTCGCCAGAAGTGCCGTGGGCGGTGAGAATGCGGTCTGCGCGAACCAGGTCGCGCCGGTCTCTGACACCAATGGAGTTATCATCGGCGTGACCATGCTGTGCACGCGTTGGCGGTTCTCGACATTCACCGTCGCCTTGGCCTGACCTCCAGGTCGCATTTTCAGCTCGATCGTACTGCCCTCAACCTGCTGCACAACCGTGCCCGGCGTGACCGGCCCCACGATCCCTTGCAACTGCCGCAGATACTGCATCGTGGCCTCGCTGAGGCTTTGTTGAAACGCGCTTTGCAGCTTCATCAGCTCTTCAAACGGGCTGGATGGGACGCTTCCGTGATCGTGGTCATGTGGCATCTGTCGTCCTCACTTCAATCTTGCAATTACATATCTGAGCACTTCGCGCAGGAACTGGCGGTGGCGAGTTTCGGGCATGAAACTCAGGCCCTCCGCCTCGAATTTAAGCGCCCGCGTGATGAAATCCTGCGCTAATTCGCGCCCGTGATCGATCGAGCCTGCGTCATGCATGGCCTGCAACAGCCAGCGCACCTCGTCGGGCTCTTTTTCTACGCGCGGCAAGGTCAGCAACCGGATGGCGCGTGCGCGCTGACGCTTGGGGGCTGTGCGTAGGAAATGCAGCAACATGACGGTGCGCTTTCCCTCGTAGAGGTCGCCACTGATTTCTTTACCATAGAGCACCTCGTCGGCGGTGAGGTTCAGCAGATCGTCCTGCACCTGAAAGCCGATCCCGGCCAGATAGCCAAGCTCCATGATATCGATCAGTGCCTCTTCCAGATCGGCCACAATTGACGGGCCGGACCCAGCCACTATCCCAAGCCGCAGCGGCGCTATCATCGTGTACCAGCAGGTCTTCTTGTAGGCCATGCGCAGGTAATCTTCGGTCTCCAGATCGAAGCGCGCGTTGCGAATCCAGTCCAGCTCGATGGCTTGCCCTTCGACGGATTCGCGGCTGAGACGCTCGAATTCCTTCAGAATTCGAAGCGCTTTGCGCACGCCGAGCTGTTCGACATTGTCCAGCAACAGCGAGAGACAGAACACGAAGGTCGCGTCGCCTGTGTTGATCGCGATGGGAACGCCGTGGCGACGAAACAGCGTCTCATCCCCGCGGCGAAAGTCCGATACATCCTCGATATCGTCATGCACGAGCGCGCCATTGTGGAAGAGCTCTATGGCAGTGGCGGTGTTCTCGGCCTGCGCTTGTGTCCCGCCCATGGCCTGACAAGCGGCATAGACCAGCGCCGGGCGCAAGCCCTTGCCCACGCGAAAAGGATAATCACTGATCTGGTCGTAAAGCACATCCATCCCCGTTTCACGGCGCGCGTCGAAAAAGCGGGTCATTGCCTTTTCGGTCCGAGCCCGCGCGGCTTTGAGGACCTGCTCGATGAGGGCCCGATCGTAGCCCGGATCATTCAAATCGGCTTCTGCGCGCAAGCGATTCCGAAACCGGGAACAAGGTCAATCCAGCCCGTGTTTTCGAACCCTGCCGCCTCAAAAAGAGCCATGAATTGTTCGGGCGTGTGAAACCCGATCCAGCCGGGATCGGCCCAGAGCGCCAGACCCGAAGAACGCTTTACGAACCACTCGGGCCCGGCGTCGATCACCGTGTAATATCCGCCGGGTCGTAGGGCCCGGAAGATCTCACCGGTGGCGGCAGGCGGATCAGGGTAGTGATGATGCGCGAGGCAGGAATAGACTAGATCGAACTGGCCGGTGAAACCCTCAGGCAGATCTCCTACGTCGGACTGGAAAAAGGCGGTATTGTCGAAGGCCTTGGCGCGGGCGGACTTGTGGGCGGCATTCACCATGCCGGCGGCCAGATCAATGCCCACCGCTTCGCCGTCGGGCACCAGACGCGACAGGCGGCATAGTTCGCGCCCGGCGCCGCAACCGGCATCGAGCAGACGGTAATCCGGTTTGATATAGGCCGAAAGCTCCGCAACGGCAGCGTTCATGATCGGGGTTGAGAACGGCCGCACATAGGCGTCGTAAATTTCACCCATGCGGTCGAATTCGGAAACCAACGGATCGTTTGCGGTAGGGCGACCCAAAAGGACCGGGCGGTCATAGGTCTTGCAGAAATGCTGGCCCAGGCCATCGCGGTTCAGAGGCTCGGGCAGTGTGCCCATGCTCGTCCGTTCGATCAGCCCAGCGTTTCGCCCCTGCTCATAGGGTTTCATCACCAGGGCGGAGTAGAGGTGCATCGCCTGCACCAAAACGCCTTCGGCCACGATGCCTCCCGGTGCGCTCATGACTTCTTCGCTTTCGCGCTTGCCGGCGCTGGTAGGCGGCGCAAGACAACCGGGATCTCACGATTGCCGAAGGGGTGAATGCTGACCGAGCCGTGGATGTCCTGATCCAATTTCATCTTGCCACTTGGTTTTCCCTTAAGCGTGAACACCGCCTCTTCGCCATGTGCCACCATGCGCCCTGCGGGCTCGACCTTCACGCCCACGGCTGCGAGGCCGTCTGAAACGGCAGGGTCCGCAGCAACCTCCTTGCCGGTTTTATTGGTTACGGCAAAGCTGGCCGAGGCGACCTTGTTGGCCTGCGCAGCCAGGATCAGCGGCTGTACCGCCGGGGCTGCTGGGGCGGGTCTCTGCGCAGGTGGCGGGCTATTCTCCACCCCCTTTTCAGCGAGTTCGCGCAATGCGCCCAGATAGTCGCGGGTCACATCGAACAGCCCGCTGTAATACTTCATGTTCAGGCGCATGGCCTGACCAAAGAGGTCCTTGAATTGCGAGTTTGACATGGCTACCCGACCGTATCCTTGCCGGGCGTCGTCGAACGGGTGGACCGACCGTAGCAGGGGCGGACACAATAGAAGTGGTCGTACCAGTGGTGTTCGTAATCAGGTTGATCGAAAACTTCGACATGATGGCAGCATGCGCGTGCTGTCTTGCCCACATCCACTGTCCAGCGCAGGTAATGGCTGTGGCAGCCGACGATCCAGATCAGCGCCTCGAATTCCGCGCAATGGACCGTGTCGTCCAGCTTCGTGTCGAATTCAGCACGTATCGTGCGGCGTTCCTTGGGACCGAGGGTAAAGCTGTTGGGCGAAAGTTTGACGCGCCCGGCATCGGGTCCTGCTGCGACGGCGGTAAAATTGCGCGGGCGGAAATCGGTATTGGTCACCCGGATCTCGATGATGCCGGTGCTGCCGGGGCAAAGATCGCAATGGTATTCGCCAAGATCCTTTGGCATCCAGCACGGTTCCGGTCTCTCGCAGCAATTGCGTGACTGGCCCTGCGTCAGCGAAGACAGGAAGCGTTGCGCAGTCCCGGCGAGGCTGTCGACGATCTCTCCGGTCAGGTCCAACTGACGCAGCATCATGTCGGACATGGTGTCCATCGTATCGCACATTTCCTGCGCGGTGTCCTTGTGCTTTTTCTTCATCTGCTATCCCTTTTCTTTTTCGGAGCGCTCAGCGTCACACGGACCACAAGTCGCAGGTGCTGCATGACCAAGGTGGCGTGGAACCGGCGGCCAGTGCCAACCGGTGTGCCGAGATTCAGAGGCTCGGGCAGCGTGAACTCTCCTGTGATGTCGCGCGCCTCGCCGGGGGGCAGCGGATTCTTGCTCTTGGCGTTCAGCCGAACGTGCATCAGCCCCAGATATGACCGGCGCAGGCCCAAAATGAACTCGCCGAAAACCTCCAGCGGCGCCTCGGCATTCGAGCCATAGGCGGCGGCAAACGCCCCGGCCAACCCGTCAGAGGCAAAGAGCCCCGCGACACCACCGGCGGGCACCGCTAGTGCGACATTGCCCGTGTTCTTCACCAGAAAAGACGCCTTCACGCTGTCACCCGGACGACCCGTGATCTCTATCGAAGAGGGGGACAGCCGAAGCTTTTTCTTTTCGGGCACATCCACGACAACCGGGTATTCGCCCGCGTCGCTGACCAGCACCGCTTTGTGCGTTCCGGGTGGCGCGCCGGTACCGATCCGGGCGCTGATCCGAGTCTGACCCTTGCGCGGCAGAAGCCTTGCCTTGACCTCTGCCCCAAGCTCGGCCTTCAGATCGCCGTCAAGTTTCAGGACGGCCGATTGCGCGCGCTGCACCAGAAACGGGGCATTGCCTTTCCCCTTGCGCAGGCTGATCGTGTCAACGAGATCAGCCATCGTCTTCAACGAGTTCGATGCGGTTTACGCTGCCCGCAATGTCCCGAGCACTGTTGGTGCTGCCGACCGGCCCGCAGATTTCGCAGGGGTTGGGTTTGTAGTCCTCGGTGATGACCTGAGCCTCGCCACACAGATTGATGCAGAGCAGCTCATTCCCGAGTAGCGAAAGTCCCACCTTGAAATTCGCAGGCAAATGCGCCCGGATCGCGGGGATTTCCTTGAGCCTGAGCGAGAGGTCAATCGGATCGACGCCCAACTGCACTTTGGGCAGTTCTGTGACGCCGATTTTGATCTCCGGCAGTTCCAGAACCTTCAATTCGATGGTGGGCAACTCACTAATTCGAAGGTCTGTGTCCAGAGACAGATCGCCATCAATTGTCGTTCCGCCGCTGAGGGTGAGGTCAATCTCATAGTCGTCGGGTATATCAACGCCCATGGTATTCTCCTTATTCGGGTCGGACCAAGGTATTGACCTTAGGTTAACAGAGATTCGAGATTCGGCGAAGGATGGCGTCAAGGTGATCAGCGAGTGGGTGTTTTAGTTCGCAAGCATCGTCGGTTAAAATTGCCCTGCCGGACACCGCCGCACTGCCACCCGGAGCTTTGCGCCCTTCCGTGAATGTCAGTTGGCTGTAAACAATGCCCATGACGGCACGGTAAACTTAATGCACAGGTCTCAGCAGCCCAATCCTAAGGTCAGTGTAACTCGCTGGCCGACTTTAAACTGCAATAAAGGGCATTAACGTCAGACACTGTGAAAGCACTCTAAAAACCGACACTTGCATGGAAGAATTTACGACCACGGCGGGGTTTAAGGGAAACACTGTGTCGCAAACACTGAGCCGGAGCCAAACAGCTCACCGAGGCTCAGCCTTAGCTGCAAAGGTCCCGGCAGGATTCAGTCATATTTAAAAGTGCGATCTGTCCATTGTTGTCAAGGATTGTTCACTGAATTGCCATAAAGGTGGATGATCGATATTTCAGAGGGCGAGACAACGTCCAATCATGTTCAGAGGTTGACGATGTCAAATACTTCGCCCAACCCGCTTCCCGGTGCAGAAGTCATATCCATAGACATTGATGACATTCTCATTGATGGAAGTGGCGCGGCAAAATTCAATATCGAAGATTATGCGGTTGACGTCGACGGGTCAGAGGACATCATCTTTAACGATACCGGTACGCTTCCCCTTACTCTTGTTGAAATCAGCAAGCTTGGTGGTGATTCAGATGGTGCCGATGTCGTCCGTTTTGACCTGAGTACATTCGATGACGATTTCACTATTACACTGGGGGATGTGAGTGACGATGACCAACTTTTTCTGATTGGTGTTCATTCCTACACCGACAATGGAGACGGTACGTCAACGGCAACCTACTATGGCAGCGACGCAATACTGCATACTGTCACCATTGAGCCAGATAATGCCTCGATCGAGACCTTCTACGCCCCTGACGGCATTGTGGACGGTGCCGAAGGCGCCGAGGTCATGGATGTTGGTTACACCGATTTCCAAGACGACGAAATCGACGGCGCCGATGGTGTTAACGATACGATCTTTGGCAACGGGGGCAGCGACACCATCACTGGCGGTGCTGGTGATGATACCATCTTTGGAGACTTCGACATCGGTGCCGCAGGAAAACCCACATCGGATTTACCACCCAACGCCTATTTTGGCACGCCTGACGGGCCAGCGGCAGGGGCCGAGATTGATACCGTTACATTAACCAATTCAATGATTGACGATGGTGATGGTTCGGCAACCATTACAGTCGATGATTTTGCCGATCCGGACAATCAAAACGATCTAACAATCAACGACGGCGGCACCGAAGCCCTGACCGATTTGCTCATCGAAAAGGGCGGCGACAGCGACGATCCGGATGTCTATCGGCTGGATCTTTCCGGATTCAACGATGATTTCGCACTGGAACTGAAAAACGTCGATACGACGGACAAAATCGTTCTGACGAATGTCTTTACGATCGAAGACAATCTCGATGACACACACACAATCACATACTATGGCTCTGACAGCGAACTGCACACGATAACCCTGACGCCTGACGTTGCCCAGATCGAAGCTTATGTTACCGCAGATTCTCCGTATTTCTTTGACGACATAATCAACGGCGGCGCCGGAGAAGACATCATCGACGGCGGATATGGCGATGACACGATTGATGCCGGAGACGACAACGATTCCGTCGAAGGTGGCGTCGGCGATGATGACATCATGGGCGGGGCGGGCGCCGGTACGATCTATGGCGGCGATGGCAGTGATATCATCGACGGTGGTTCCGGCGACGACATCATCAAGGGCGACCGCGAGGGGCAAGCCGAAGGGTTGGTCGACACGATCGAATACAGCTACGCGCAAACGATCGATGGAGATGAAGCAGCACATTTTGGCGAACAGGGCCAGGGAACAGCAAACGATCCGCTAAACATCATCGACAGAGACATAGATACGGAAGTCCGCTTTCACGAAAATGACTTCTTTGAATACGCCTTTGGTCAGGAAGTTGTGGCCGGCACCAGTATCACCCTGACAGAAGGGCCCAATGGTGTTGATGATGAAGTTGTAAGAATTTACGTCAGCATGGGCTCGACCGATCCGGCCGGTGACTCCAACTCGGGCAGCGGCGGAGGTGTCGGGTATGAAAATGCCGTCACAAACGGGCAATCCGTTCTGGTCTATGAAGGGCCGTCAGATGCCACCGTCGCATTCGATGTACCGATTGACGCCACTCATATTCAGTTTCTAGGCGCCGGTGGAGATCACGGTGGTTGGGCGGAAATTGAGTTTACGGATGTTTTGAACCCGCTTGTACCTGGCGTTGACATCATTACCGGTGGCGACGGTGATGATGCAATCGACAGTGGTGCGGGCGACGACACCATTGATGGCGGAGCGGATAGCGACACAATCGACGGTGGCACGGGCAACGACGACATCATTGGCGGTGGCGGCAACGATGCCCTGTATGGTGGCGACGGTGAGCCGGATATTCCCCTTGAACGCATTGCGTTCAAATGGAGCGACCTCCCCGATCCCGACGATGGCGGCCAGATTGATAGCGGAGACGATCTAACCGGCGGGTCTCAGACCGCCAGCGGCGTCCAGATCGACTATAATGTATCAAAAAATAACGCCACTTTCGACGCAACGGCAACAGCAACAGCAGGTGTCGATGCAGGTTCCGGAACTGTTAACCCCAACAGTTCGATCTCGTTTGACAATGACGTCACGGTTGACCTCAACTTCTCCGAGGCCGTGACAAATGTATCATTCCGGATCAGCGACTTCGAAAACAATGCCGAAAGCATAGTTATCCGGGCCTACGACATCGACGGGAACCTGATCCCGTTCACGTCGACCATTGGCGCCAACATGGCATCGAGCGACACCGACGCCGTCCCCGGCGACGATACCTTTTCCGGAGCCGGACCAGAGCTTGGTGACACGAACCTCGACAATTCAATGCTGGTCGAGATTGCAGGCCCGGTTGCCCGGATAGAACTCGAAATGACCAGCACTGGCGGGTCTCTTTCTGCGTCGGACATTTATTTTGATGATCCGGCCACTGGCCTTTACACCGTTGGAAATGATGAAATCGACGCCGGAACAGGAGACGACACTATCATCGCGGGTCTCGGGACAGACAACATCAGCGGTGGAAGTGGCGCAGATTCATATGATGCGTCAATCTCGCCCAACCTCGCTGAAGGCTCGATCAACGTCACCGTCAATAATCTTGGCGATGCGACAGTCGCTAAATCTGTGGACGGCAATACCGATACGGTCACCAGCGTAGAAACCTACACAGCCGGAGAAGCCGCGGGTCAAACCGACTCGATCACGCTGACTGATGCGATTAAATACTGGGACCTGGCGACAGAGTTGGAGGGTCTCGATGATTCCGCCGTCGGCACTTTCACTCCGGATTGGGGCGGAGCTTCCGTTGCCTTTGGCGGCAGTGGCGAGCCTACCCTGTCAGAAGTGCTGTCGGGAACCTTTGACCTGGGTGGTGGCATTACTTCTCCAACGGGCACATTCCAGATTACGTCAGGAGATGAATCCGGTCGTGTCGGAGACATCACCTTTTCCAACTTCGAAGAAATCAACTTTCAGGTTGTCTGCTTTAGCTCCGGCACCCACATCATGACGGGCGAGGGTGAGGTCGAAGTCCAGAATTTGAAAGTCGGCGACGTGGTCCTCACAGCCGACAATGTTAGCAAACCAATTGCCTGGATCGGTTCGCGCGAACTGTCGGCGTCAGATCTCAGGCGCGCGCCAAGTCTGCGGCCCATTCGGATCCGGGCCGGAGCTCTAGGGAACGGAAAACCCAAAGCAGATTTGATTGTGTCACCTCAGCACCGGATCTTGGTCAAATCCAAAATCGCATTGCGGATGTTTGACAATTCGGAGGTTCTAATCGCCGCCAAACACCTTTTGGGAATTGACGGCATAGATGTCATGGAGAACGCCACTGGTGTGACGTACTGGCATTTTGCATTCGACCAACATGAGATTGTCTTCGCAGAGGGCGCCCTGGCCGAGACCTTTTACCCCGGCCCCGAAGCGCTCAAAACAGTGAGTGCGGGAGCCCGCCGTGAATTGATCACACTCTTTCCAGAATTAGAGGCACCTGACCTTTGTTCCAATCCGACCTGCGCGCGGCCTTTTGTAAACGCACGCCGGGCGCAGCGTCTGGTGGACCGAACCAACAAAAACGCAGCCAATTTGTTTCAGGAGTGGACAACTGCCTCCGTTTGCCCAAGCACCGATCTGCTTCGGATTTCAGAATAACTTGGTCGACCATCCTATCGCTCTCGCGCGCGATCGACGTGGATGGAGACCTTCTCGTACTTCTCGTGCAAACACGCCGCAATGTCGAAGCAGCAAATCGCTTTTCCCAAAGACTGGATTCATAGTTCGGCGAGCCAGGAGTGGTCATTGCCGACAAATTGCACAGCCATATCAAACTGATCAAAACACGGGCACCGAACGCTGACCATCGTGCCCACAAAGGTCTAATCAATGCGATCGAAGTGTCGCTCCGACCGACCCGCAAAACAGAAAATAATGGGCCGGTTGAAATCCCACCGGCAGGCTCAGTGGTTTCTATCCGCGCATGACCAGATCAACCTCATAATTCGGCCTCGACGCTATCAACTCACCGCAACTTCATATCGCCAGACCCGCGGCGAGGCATTCAAACTCTCGGCCGATTTCACAGCCCAAATGGGCGCCTGATCCACCCTGACGCACACTTCGCATTTCGCAAAAAAAGCTTGGCAATACCTTTCGTTGTACTCAGATGCGCTTGTCGCCTGCTGCTTTGCTCATTCGAATTTGTCCCTGCGGGCAACATTGAACTTGTAGGACATCTACCATCGTTCGCGTCAGAAAAAACGCCGAAAACACCGCGACCAGCCGATCCATGCAACACGCCCAATAGGCGGATTATGGAACGGTCCTGCTCGGTTTCACGCAGGAATTTGCCGATCTTTAGACTGCCGGTTTCAGACTATGGTTCTTGCCATTTTGGCACGGTACGCCAGCGTTGCAGGTCCGGGACGACACACTCAGTCGTCTT